>JBQTJA010000063.1:0-21610 GCA_052387595.1 Nitrospiraceae bacterium
CGACCCCGGTCAGGTACGATTCCTTCCTCAGCAACCGTACTTCTTCGCTATCCACTTCCTCGATGAGTTCACCAGTAAGAAAATTGAAGCGCCAAGGGGCCGCATTCGTGCGACTTGCCAACATCGCCAGACAGCCACAACAGGCGTTGGCGTGGTCGTCACGGCCTTGTGGGGGATGATCGACTGAATCCTTGCCGCTTCGACTGGTGCGTCGTTCGAGCTGCGTCAATTCTGTGGTCAACACGGGCACATCCAACAGATCGACGACGCCTTGAGAGAACACCGGCAAACTTTCCAGATAGCATTCCGACTTCGTCAACTCAGAATGCCGGTAGTGAATGCCCTCTTTGCTGAAGGCTTCGACGACCCATTCCCCAGAATAGCGATCACCTACGACACTGGAACACCGATAGGACTTCAGCAGCGCCGCATACTCCTTGACCACACTCTCAGGCGAAAATGGCGGTTTGATACCACGGCAGGCATCGAGCACAGAGCGTTCCCCGTCTTGATGGCCGATGGCCAACGTGAACGAATCATGGGCTCCCCCGCTGGGATCACAGAACGCCGTATAGGAGATATTCTTGACCGGGGCTCGTTCCCGTCGGTTCGGTTCAATGGCTCGTTCGATCAGATCGGTATCCAGGAAGCTGGTCATGTCCGACCGAAAGCTCGCCCGGTATTCCGAGTGTGCGGCGACTGGATCAATTTCTATCGCTCGATCAATGACCGACTGCGACACGGTGGGATTCATGGTTCGGGTATCCGCCTGAATGACCAGCACCGGGGAGTCTTGCCCATAGTGGCGTTTATGCGCATCATACAAAGGCCCGCTGCGCTTGTAGGGTGTGCCCAAGCCGATCAGTAATGCGCCGGGAATGGTAGACATCGCGGGGCGGAGTGCCGCTAGAATTTCATCGGCTGGGTTCGCTGAGTCTTCCGACCGCCAAAAACTGATTTCATCACACAAGGCCGAAATCACCGTATAGCCTCTGATCGTTCTGTATGAAGCCGTGGTGATTTCGATAGACACCATATTGTCGAGATCAAGACTCTCGGAATCCTGGCGGACCACCATGTGTTTCAGCATCGGGACTTGTTCAATCAGGGCGAGGATGTACCGCATGATGACGCGGGCCTGCTTGCGATCCGTGGCGATAATCATCAAGACGCCTCGTTCCCCAGGACCGAGATAGGGCCGATAGTCTTTGAAGCAGGCGAGAAAGACGGCAACCAAGGCCACAATGAATGACTTGCCGCCACGTCGGCCACAGACCAACCAACATTCTTGGACTTGTTGGACGGGGGGAGTCTCCCGGTCTGTGAGCTGGGTGAAGAGCCTTCGTTCCTCCTCGGTCATCTCCAGCGCAAAGATGGCCTTGAGCACCGTGAACCAGGCCCGCCAGGTATCCAGACTCTTGAACAATGGACAGAACAGCAGCGGGTCATGGATGGCGTCGAGAATGGTCATGCCTCACCGGCCTTATCGGCTGTCTCGGTTGTCCCATGTGCTGGAGGAGCGGACGAGGCAGCCGGAGCCAATGGCTTAGCCTTCCCGTTAGTCAGGTAGTCGTTGAGCGACAGCGGTTCGGGTTTCGGTCGTTTCTCCCGCAAGGTGTTCAACCTCTCACCGGCTTCTGATTCAGCCCGGACGAGGCTGATAAAATTCTCGACGACTTGAAAGGGTTTTCTCTTCACTCGGTTGATCGGGCAGCCCATGCCTTTGACGTAGTTCCAAACCCATCCACGAAGGACCGTCGTCTGTAGCTTGGCATCGATGGCGTCTCGCTCAACCTCGGTAATCACGCTCTCGCCGCCTTGCTCCTGAATCATCCGGCCCCGCTTGGCCCGTAGCGCCTCGGCTACCTCCATCAACTCTGGAGGCCATTCATCAATAGACCCGACCAGGGCCAGGGCTTGTTTCAGGGTATGGAGCTGGTGTTGTTTGTAGTCACGCTTCTTGGGTTGTTTCGGGGGTGTCGTGGTCATCGTGGTACTTTCACAGTTCCGTTACAGCCTTTAAAAAAGATCCACACTTTTGCGCACTTACAAGAAGGTCGGGAATTTGTAATCCCTTGCGTCCATTGGTAGGATTGGACCCGCTGAGACCGGGCACACAGCGAACATCTTCCACCGTCAGCCTGTAACGGTTTTGTGAAAGTCCTATTGGTCGGGATGGGTAGTTATAGGTCTGTTCGTTCATGTCAAAAGCTGAGAACCGCTGGGATTGACGCACATGACCACCAATGGGGTACAGTAGCCCCGGCGGTTTGTGGGAACTTAAAATCCCTCGGGCTCAAAAGGCCCGTACCGGTTCGATCCCGGTCTCCGGCACCATGATCAACGGGTAAGGTTCAGGCAGACAAGACTCAGCGGGTTCTTTGACCTTCAACATAGCGAAAGAAGGATTTATGGACGTCAAGAAAGGACTTGTGCTCGTCGGGAGCGTGGTTCTGGGTATTTTGTCCCTGGTCGGAGGAGCATGGGTGATTACTGCGCCTCCGGACAAGATAGAACCCTCGAAGGAGAAGCAATGTAACGAATACGTGGAGCAGTTGGAAATGCTCAATCGTTACAAACTCTTCTGGTCGTTTGTCCAACGGCGAGGGGCGTTTAACGATTGCTTGAAAAGGATAGAGGAAAACGGCCAGAAACCCTAAAGCGATCGACCGCCTATGGTCCTCGTGTTCTGCGCGGCATGCGTGCCAGTGCCGTGCTCCAAACAATAAGCTTTTGAGCTTCAGTCATTCACCGGCCCATGCGTGGCGTCACGGCTCTCATGCCGACAAGGAATTGTGGCTGCCCTCCAACAACTAGCTGGCCAGAGTCTCGGCGATGGGGAACAGTCGTCGATGAGGTTTGGCCGAAGGTGTAAAGGGACCAGACGAGCGAAGCCGTGGTGTTCCACTCTCGACAAGTTCCTCTTTCGTGACGGATTGTTATTGTCCACTGGTTGTCTCTTCCGCGCTGTTCCTCTGATTTTCTCGCTCCTGGTTGCGTTCCAATCGCTGAGTGAGGCTCCTGCGTTTGCGGAATGGCTTTTGGTTGATGGAAACAACAAGGCAAGGATCTATGTCGATTCTGAGACCATCATCCAAAATGGTGAGCGGGTGAGTGTGCGGGTCTTGGATGATTTGAGGACCGCTCAGACACGATGGTTCACGACATACTTGTCTTCGCGCGCCCAGGAAGAGCACGACTGTGCGAACGGGCGATTTCGGCTGCTGGCAGTAGAACATTTTGCTGGGAACATGGGGACTGGTGACGTGGTGTATCGGAAATCAGGCGAATCAGCCTGGGCACCAATTCCGCGAGGGACTCTAGCCCAATCAGTCTGGAAATTCGTCTGCAAGAAGAAGCGGTGAATGGGGAAGAAGCTTGCAGCGAAAATCACAACGAGGGTTTGTCTTGTCCACACTTCCAGCAGACGCCAAACTGATTTTCGTGACGCTCGCCGCATCCTGAGCATGTCCAGAAGTCTTGGTTCATTGACGGCAGCTCAGTTTCTTCTTCAAGTAGCTGACGTGCCTGATCGTAATCCTGCTCTTGGAGTACCCACAGCTCGGGGAAAATCTCCACAAAGGGAATCTCTCCGGCAAGTCCTGAGGAGCGCTGGTTCTTGATCATGCACCGGATGCCGGCCTGCTCAAGCAGCTCTTTGTGCATCTCAACCTCAATCAAGTCCTGAGACACGAAGACTTGTTTCATCGAGGGTAACGTAGGCTTTGCCCAACAGAGAGTCAAGAATTCAGCTCCTGCTGCCAGATTTGCGTGACCACCCTCTAACACTCTCGCTTGACCTTCGGTCAATACTCATGTAACCATCGGATACATGATAAATCGTGAAGAGATTGCCCTCGGGGTCTACCTCCGGCAAACAGCCGGTGACCGGCCTGGGATTATCGCGGTTGTCCACCGGGTCGGGACAAGCTTGTCAGGAGAGTGGTTCTTTCAGTTGCGGTACCTTGGTTGTCCAGCGGGAACGAGGAAGAGGCCAGGTTCGGAATGGAGCTTGAATCTTCGCGAAACAGATCTGGCCCACTTCGACCTGATTGGACCATGGATCTCTGCGCAGACCTTGCTGGCATCAAGCCCACCTTCTTCCAAACGAAAGAAAGAGCCCGCGCTCCTGGCGTGGAGACGAGGGACCCCACATCCGGACCAACTTCGGATGTTTGATGATTGCTGAGTACAGCATCAGATCACAAGCTTCCATTGGCTTCATAGGCCTGCCTGACGTTGGTTCGTTGGCCATTATTTTGTAAGGTTATCGGCAACTTTTGGTTTCTACAAAGATGTTGATTACTTGTTTGCCCAAGGTTTGGGCTGCATACCGGAGAGATTTCTCGCGCCATGGACGACCGCCAGAATCTGGGCAACACTTTTCTTTAGCCGATAGATCACTCGATAGCTTTGGACAAGGAGTTCACGAATCTTTGGATCGAAGGCTTCAGGAACAAGTCGGCCACTTTCAGGGAATGAAACAAGCCGATCAACCGAGAGGATGAGACGCTCAACGATGGCATCAGCATACTCAGCGGAGTCTCTGGCAATGTAGTCTTGGATATTCTCGAGATCAGAAACGGCGGGCGCAGTCCACTCGATGCGGGTCATTTTTTAAGGAAGCGTTTTTTTACCGCATCGTGCGGCACCACTTTCCCTTCATCCGCCGCCTGAATACCAGTTTCAATTTTCTTCCGGACGTAAATCTCGTACATGATATCGTCCCATGTGGATTTCTCCGGCAACTTCTTCATCATCTCCAGCGCTTGCTTCTTCACTGTCGGCATATGTGCCCTCTCAATACTTGGCCCAAAGTGTAGGCCCCACTTGGCAGAGAGTCAAGAATAGCATCCAGCTACGTTGCCGACACCCATCAAGGATTGATGGGTGGAAACAGGTCGGAGCGGCGGCTCAGTTGGGGAGTAACCAAGCTGAGGGGTAAAAGCTTGTGGTCGTTCAGATGGCGGGGTTTTCTATCGAGCGACTGGTTCATTTCCTTTCGTTGTTAGGGCGAGACGTAGAACTGACGGTTCGCGAGGCTTCAGGAGGAAGGCGGCGGGGGATAGTCAGGAGGAGAAGAGGCAAAAAACTGGAAGAGATTGCTGGCTAACCTGCCGAAATCTATCGGTTTCGCAAGGCCAAATTGGGTCGAACAAGAGCAAGGTCCTTGCTTTACAGGCCTACCTCATTGAGCCAGATAGGCCGCGTAGGGGGCGAACCTACGGCTCGCTGATTAAGAGTCCCGCCCCTATCCAACCTGAGAACACTCAGGATACCCAAGACATAGAATTTCCATCGATCAGCGAGGATGAGGCATGAAAGTACCTCATCTTTGTTGGCCTGGTTCACTGCATTTGGCACCAGCTTGGCACCAAGTGTGCCTATTTAACGAGGGAAATCATGGCTTTGAAAACTTCAGTCCGACCATGACCACCGTTCCAAATGCAGTCATGGCAACGATAACAACTCTGTATAAACAGGGGTAGGTGGACCTGTGCGTAGGCTTGCCTAGCCGACCGTTCAAAACATCCAGAATGTTTTTATCCAAATGAGGATAATACCCTTCTTCAACCAGGTTTCGTCTCTGCTGCAATGTCTCTTGAGATGACTCAATTAACATAAAACCAACAATCAGAAGGAGCGAAGGCATAATGAAGAAGAGACAGTGAAACAACTGATGGTGCAAGTCCTCATATACAGCTGTGTATAGGCCAGTGACAGCACCGATGGCAATGAGTACGTAATAGAAGTCGCGCCATTGCATCTGCTTTGCGCGCTCAATATCGTCGTAAGCGTGTTTCAACAGAACCAAGAGTTCGGAATGGAAGTTCTCGTCCTTCATAGAAGGATTCTCCATTGGCTGAAGGTGACGCAAATCTTAACACGGACGCACCGATGCGGCCTTAGCTTCCACCCGCTGATTAGAGTCAGCGGCGATCAGTTCTCAGCCAATCAGGCTGACTACTTCTTAAAAATCAGCCTCGGCTCGGTCATGCTTCCCATCGGGACTGCCACCAGCTCCCACCCGTTGGCCCCGAACTCATTCAGCTTGGTTTGCATATTCTTTGTGTCAGGAAGGACCTCGATGATTTGGTATTGATAACGTTTCGGCTCCTGAGCCGTTACCGAGAACGGTTGGCCAATGAGGAGCAAAAGCCCGAGTGCGCCAAGACTGACGACCGCTATCGTCCACGCGACTGAAATGCGAATGGTCAACATATGTCACCTCGTTGTGATTGGAATTAGGGATGCGCCACGCGCCAGTTTTTGCCGACGCCTAAGTCTACTTTGAGCGGCACCGATAGGCCCAATTGTTTGCCGACGCCTTCCATTTCCTGTTTCACTAGCCGCTTTGCTTCCTCCAGATCATGATCGGGTACTTCGAAGATCAATTCGTCGTGGACTTGAAGGATCATTTTTACGTGCGGCAGCTCCTCGTGGAGTTTGTTGTGCACGTTGATCATGGCCACTTTGATCAAGTCTGCTGCGGAACCTTGGATGGGGCTGTTCACCGCCATGCGTTCGCCGAATCCTCGTTGGGCCGGATCGCCACTCTGCAACTCAGGAATCGGACGGCGGCGGCCGAGGATCGTGGTGGTGTAGCCCTTCTCTCGTCCTTCGGCGATGTTTCGATCCATCAAAGCTCGGACGGCAGCGAATCGCTCAAAGAAGGTGTCGATGTATTTCTTCGACTCGGCCTGGGGTACGCCCAGGTTTTGCGAGAGACCGAAGGGGCTGATGCCGTAGACGATTCCGAAGACGACGGTCTTGGCCGCGCGGCGCATGTCTCTGGTGATCTGACTGGAGGGCAGGCCAAAGATTTCCGTGGCCGTGGCCATGTGGATGTCCTCGCCTTTGGCAAAGACGGAGAGCAAGCGAGGATCTTGTGACAGATGGGCAAGGATGCGTGGCTCGATCTGGCTGTAGTCGGCGCAGAGGAGTTCATGGCCTTTGGGGACGACGAAGGCTTCGCGGATACGGAGACCATAATCCCCCTTGACCGGGATATTTTGCAGATTGGGATCGGTGGAGGAGAGGCGTCCGGTGGCGGCGACGGTCTGGTTCAAGGAGGTGTGGAGCCGTTTCGTCTCCGGATGCACCAGTTCCGGCAGCGCATCCACGTAGGTTGACTTGAGCTTGCTCAGACTTCGATAGCTGAGAATCTGGTCCGGTAATTCGTGCTGCGTGGCGAGTTGGGTAAGGGTGTCTTCATCGGTCGAAGAGCCGGTCTTCGTTTTCCGCAAGGGTTTCAGGCCGAGCTTCTCAAAGAGGACCGTCGCGAGTTGTTTTGGCGAATTGATGTTGAATTCGCCTCCGGCCACTCTGGCAATAGTTTCCATCATGCGGTCGAGTTCTCGCTCAAGCTCTTGACTCAACCCGTGGAGGCCGTCGACATCCAGCAAGAACCCATTCCGCTCAATGTCGGCCAAGACCGGGACGAGCGGCATCTCAACGTCGGTGAAGAGCTTCACGCTCCCCTGATCCGTCAACCGTTCAATGAGGATTGGTTCGAGCTTGGCCAGAGCAGCAGCGGCTTCCGTGGTTTCCTCGCGAGATCCGGTATCGACTTCGAACAGGGACTGTGGTTGGGCCGTTTCCTGCTTGCCTGATCCAAGCCGTTCACCGAGCCGTTCCAGCATGATCGTGTCGAGGCTATGGTCGCGGCGGTTTGGGTTGAGTAAATAGTCCGCGATCATGGTGTCCACGTATGGCGGTGCCAGGGTGATCCCGATGCGATGGAACGCCAGCAACGTCGATTTCAGATCGTGCACGGTCTTGGTGTGAGTGTGATCGTGCAGCAGCTCGATGATCGTTCGCATGTAGGCACGGACGTCAATCGGTATGAACGCCGTCTGGTTGCCGGTCGAGAGGGCCAGGCCAAGGACGTCGGCATGGACGCCTGGTTGGCCGGCCAGCAAACAGTGCACACCGAGTGGCCCGCCTTTCGATACACCGTCGACGAATCGCTTTGCGGCTGTTTCATCTTCGATGATGACGGTGGCATGAGTCATCGTCTCCAGTGGCTTCGGCGATGGCTGGAGACTCTTGAGGAGAGAGGTGAATTCCAGCTCACGCAGCAGCTCGGAAAGCTGCTCCTCATGCGGCGGCTTGATCCGGTAGGATTCGGGATGAAACTCCACCGGGCTTTGTGTATCGATGGTTGCCAGTTTCCGGCTGAGCCGCGCCTGGTCCGCCTGTTCAGTGAGCAGCGTCTTCACACGGGCAGGGGTGACCTCATCGAGGCGGCTGAGCAATTCGTCGATCGTGCCGAACTGGGCAATCAGCTTCATTGCGGTCTTTTCGCCGATGCCCTTCACGCCGGGAATGTTGTCGCTTGCGTCGCCCATTAGACCCATCACTTCGATGACACGGCCGGGCTCGACCCCGAACTTGGCGACGCATTCCGCGTCGCCAGACCACTTATCCTTGACCGGGTCGTAGATGCGGATATGTGATGTCACGAGCTGAAGCATGTCTTTATCACCGGTGACGATCACGACGTCGTAGCTGGCCTGCTCTGCCTGCCGGGCCAACGTGCCGATCAAATCGTCAGCTTCGTAGCCGGCCTGTCTGGCCGCGGGAATATTCAGCGCTTCCACCACGCGATGAATATAGGGAATCTGGGCCTTCATCCCGTCCGGCATCGGGGGACGCTGGGCCTTGTAGTCTTTGAATTCCTCGTGCCGGAGCGTGGGGCCTTTCTCGTCGAAGGCCACCGCAAGCCCATCCGGCTTGTGTTCGCGGATGATTTTGAGCAGCGTGGTCGTGAATCCATAGACCGCGTTGGTCTGGAGCCCCTTCGAATTGTTCAGCGCCGGTAAGGCAAAGAACGCCCGATAGATGTAGGCGCTGCCGTCGATAAGATAGAGGGTGGGGCGTCTGTCGATTTGCAGCGATGTCATGGGTGTTGCCGGTTATTGAAATCGTCTTCTAGAGGACTAAGAGCTGAGGACCAAGGGCGAGTAGGGGCGTCAGTCCATAAGAGGTCGTAGTCCTCAGTCCGTTCATCTCAGCCCTGGCTAAGGATCCGGTGCAATCGTGAGCGGCGGCTTTCCGAACTTCTGACGCATGGCATTGATGGTGCTCAGGACGGCTGGCTGTCCGATCATTTTCGCTTCTAACTTGCGCTTGCCTGGGAAGTCCAGCATCGTCACTCCAATCAACATCGTGAGGATGCCTTGGCCAGGCAGGAACAGCATCAAGAAGCCAGCAAACAGAAAGATGGCGCCGACCACGTTCTTGGCCAGGTGGCCAAGTAACCGGAGCACTGGGTGATGATTCTCCATCCAGGGGCGCGGCACACGGATGTCGAAAAAGTCCGTCGGGAGCCGAACAAGGATGAATGGGATGGCGATCAATGACCCAACAAAGAAGACAATCGACAGGGCCGTCAGGGTCACGAGGGTTTCCGTCGAGACGTATTGCTGAACCGTTGAAAGGAGCCCATCCATCGGTCGGCATCCTAGCATGGGCTTCTGCGCCCCTCAAGGCGAACCGAGGAGCAGTCTTGGGTTTACGCGATCGTACCCGAACGTTATAATCACCCCGCATGGAGCTCCGATATGAATCGGTATACCTCCTCGCCCCATGACGTCGGATGAAGTTGATGCTGCGATTGCCGACTACGTGAATAGCGTGAAAACCAGAGCGGACAAGAAATGACTATGTCGACGAAGCCGAAATTCGTCATCTTCGCCCACAACGCCACGTACGATAAGCTGCATCAGGTCGCGACGCTTGGCATGACGGCTTCGGCGATGGGCAAAGACGTGATCATCGTCTTGCTATTTTGGACGATCAAAAAACTCGCCGAAGGGAAGATCGATCAGATCGATTTCCCGCCGGAATATGCGGAATCAGCCGAGGAGGTTACCCGGTTGCTCAAAGAGAAGAAAGTGCCGAAGATCTCGGAGATGTTCCAGGATGCCAAGCAGGTTGGAACGCTGCGGTTAATCGCTTGCAGCGCTGGCCTGGAATATATGGGCGTCGATGCCAGCGCAGTCGAAAGGAACGTCGATGAAGTGCTGGGGTTGCCCGCTATTCTTTCCCTGACCGCTGAGGCCGAAACGAAGCTCTTCATATAGCCCCGACTTCACCCCTCACTACTTACTCCTAACGTGATTTTGTTACTCCCGCGCGATCGCACATGTGGGCTAACTTGCAGGTGCTGCATAACGGTGAGACCGGAAGGCACAGGTTCTGCCCATAGGGGACGAGGAGATCGTTGTAGATGATCCAGTATTGTTTCGGCAGTGTTCTCCGAAGAACAGTTTCAGACTCTTCTGGGGTCTTTGTTTTGATATACCCCCATCGGTTGCTGATTCGATGGACGTGAATATCGACACAGATTCCCGGCTTGCCAAATCCAAGCGTCACCACCAGATTCGCCGTTTTCCGACCGACTCCTGGTAAGGTGAGCAGTTCATCGATGGAGTCCGGGACCTTCCCGCCATACTCATCGATCAGGCGGTGGCAGATGTGGTGAATCGATTTGGCTTTTGTCCGATAGAACCCGACCGGGTAAATAGCCTGTTCGACCTTCTTCAGCGGCAGCTCTAACATGGTTGCCGGTGTGCGAGCCAGGGCGAAGAGTCGGTCGCCCGCCTCCCTCGTCGTTTTATCTTTTGTTCGCAAACTAAGGAGGGTGGATATGAGGATGGGAAAGGGATCGCGGTTCGATTCCTTGGCTACAACCCCGACGACCGGTTCTTGCCAGCGACAAATCTCCCGCTTGACTATGCGGATAGCGGCATGGATTTGCTGCTCACGCATGTAAATGGTCGTAAACGTGAGGAGGCTGGTGGGAGGAGCGGAAGACCGTGTCTACTCAGGCTTCCGCTTTGACAACCACTTCTGACGGCGCCGTTGAGCTTCGCGTTGCTTCGCTTTCTTTCGAACGCTGGGCTTCTCGTAGAAACGGCGACGTTTCAGCTCACGGAACAGACCTTCTCCCGCGAGTTTCTTCTTGGCAACCTTCAGTGCTTTTTCAACGTTGTTGTTGAAGACCTTGATTTCCATCCCCGTGATTTTCGACTTTCTCAGGCCAAGTGGGCCTGCTGCTTACGGTTTTCAATCATTCGGCGCCGGAGTCTAGCACAACACCCTGAGTTCCTCAAGGCTTTCTGTGGCCTTTACAATTCTGAGTCGTATGGAATCTATAAGGTTATGATTTTCTTGCACATTTGTATTTGCGTGAACCGTAACAAGACCTGCTTGGGCCGCTGCAATAGCGAGAGTCAGTCCTACTGTAAGATCTGAGTGGATGGTCGGTTTTGCTCCCTCGCGTAACGCATGGAGCAACCGCGCAACCTCGCAGGACAGCTCCGTGATTTCTAACGGTGCTTCCGTAGCCCGTTGGAGTGCAATCAAAATCGCCTGATGGCGATCAGGATGGTGTTTTGGGATCTTGTAAGCATCCAGCAGTCCATTGTAGGCCTCTGCATCTGTTTGAACGAGTTGATGAAGCTGCCGGCTCAATTCGAGTAAGCGCTGTTCTCTATCCGATTGTCCAGCGAAGCGTGCTCCCATCACCCCCAAGGAAGCCGCCAGGGCACCCACGAAGGCCGTGACGCTGCCACCGGCTGGTGCCGGTTTGGTGTCAGCAATGGCGGCCAGGAAATGTGAGAGGGGGTGTGCTGGTTCGTGCTTGCTGCGCATCGCCTCGGCGATTCGTGTTTCAAAGACCTGGCTGGAATCGAATCGATCGAGCTGCAATGAGGCAGCGGCTGCCTGGTCTAATGCCGCTTGAGGAGCAAGGCCGATCAATTCACTCCCCGCCACATCTATATTACGTGTCGCGGCTTCGGCCTTAACGCGCTGAAACACGGTCAGAATCGGTGTCACGCGGTAATCGGTCACATTTATGGCGACCTGCACCATACCGCGACTGGATAGCTCTACACCAATTGCTTTGATAGAGGGCAACCCGCCGCTTGAGTGACGGACGGCTCTGGCGATGGACCGGGCTTGCTCAACGTCCCTCGAGCAGAGATTCACGTTGTAGGCGATCAGCGGAGGCCGGGCGCCGATGGCGATTGCTCCCGCGCGTTCATGCAGTCGAGCGGGACCGAAGTCGGGAATCCAATCAGGGTCTGACTCCATCCGGAACGCGAGGCCTTTGAGCCCTCCACGTCTGACTGATTCCAACGGGGCATGGTCGGCATGACCTGCGGCACGTTCGTACAAGAAAACGGGGATTTCCAGCTCGCGCCCAACTCGTTCTCCTAGGCGCTTCGCAAGTTGGACGCAGTCTTGCATTGTCGTCCCACTGATTGGAATGAACGGTACCACATCCGTGGCTCCTATGCGGGGGTGTACGCCGGCATGTGTCCGCAGGTCGATGAGTTCAGTCGCGAGCCGTACGGCACGAAAAGCGGCTTCAACGATTGCGTCCGGGGGGCCACAGAACGTCAGTACCGACCGGTGGTGGTCCGCATCCATCGAGTGGTCGAGGAGTGTCACGTCGGCTGTCGCCGCTACGGTATCGATCAAGGCGTGAACCGTTCCTTGATCCCGACCTTCACTGAAGTTAGGAACGCACTCGACGAGTCGATCCATAGCGGGTCCAGCACATGTCAATGAAAAAGCCGGAGGATCGATGACCGATCATCCGGCTTCTGGCGTAATCGTCGTTCTCTGACGGGAGCTGGCTATTTCGTCTTCTTCACGAATGCCTTATAGATACGGCCAGATTTGGCCTGTTCCTCTTCCAGTCCCATCATTTGATGCCCCGTGGTGTCACACCAAGCCGGCATGTCTTTCTTGATGCCCTCATCATCGGAGACGACTTCCAGCACCTGTCCCAAGGCCAATTCTTTGATTTTCTTGGACGTGAGAATAATCGGCATGGGACAAAAATACCCCAATGTATCGAGTTTGACATCGGCCTGCATCATGAAAATACCCTCTGCTTCAGTGGACGATTCAAATAAACAGATTGACACTGCCCTGTTTGGCTTCCGCCAGATAGGTGGTCACGCCGGCGAACTGATCGATGCCGTCGATCAAGGTGTCCTTGGTAATACCCATGAGACCCATTGTCGTCGTGCAGGCGATAAACCGCACGTCCAGATCAAGGGCCGTTTGCATCAGTTCAGGCACACCGGGCATCCGGTTTTGCTTCATCACCGTCTGCATCATTCTCGTCCCCAACCCACCGAAGTGGAATCGGGATAACGGAAGCGCATCGGCCCCGCCTCTGTTGAGCAGCCCGAACATCCGCCGAAGCCAATCTTTGGCTGAACTCGTGGCACCCCTTCGTCGAATCGCATTCAGTCCCCAAAACGTAAAAAACATGGTCACGCGCATGCCCATTGCAGCGGCACCCGTGGCGATAATAAAAGCCGCCATGGCCTTATCGAGATCACCACTCAACAACACGATCGTCACTCGATCGGGCTTGGATTCCCGCAGTTGTGCTAACGTCGCCGTTGGCTCTATCTGTGTGGCAATCATGATCTCACCTCGTGACCCTTTCAAATTCCGCGCATGAACAGAATAGTATGTGATCCTTCGGGGTGTCAAGGAACTGAGCCAATGCGCGACGGTGTACGCATTGCTTGACCTATCTCCATCCCCTCGTTATAGTCGGAATCCATTGTGCTGGACCTGTCTTGCGAGTGTCCTCCCGATCTAGAATGACCCTCATGATCGAACAGCCATCACCCGAAGTCGTGTCTTCCAGGAGCGCTCCGCTCCTTGGCTTTTGGTACCCAGCTGTCCCGAGCCATACTCTGCGCCAGGGCACGATGAAGGGGCTGCAGATGTTGGGGCTGCCGATCGTCCTCTGTCGCGATCGAACCGGTGGTCTCGCGGCGATGCGCGATATCTGCCCGCACCGTGGCATGCCTTTGTCATTCGGCCGGTTTGACGGCGAACGGGTGGAATGCTCGTATCACGGATGGCAGTTTGATATGAAGGGGCGCTGCCGGTGCATTCCTGCCCTTCCCGAACAGGGGAATCTACAAACCGACAAGATCGGCGTCACGACTTATCCAACTGAAGAAACGGACGGCATGATTTGGCTGTACCTGGCCGACGAACGCGGGAACATCGATCCGCTGCCGCCTGCTCCTCGCCTGCCGCTTCCATCGGAACCTCAGCAGTCATTCCATATTTCGCTGAC
This sequence comes from Nitrospiraceae bacterium, assembly GCA_052387595.1. Classification (GTDB taxonomy): domain Bacteria; phylum Nitrospirota; class Nitrospiria; order Nitrospirales; family Nitrospiraceae; genus Nitrospira_D. The sequence goes on from JBQTJA010000063.1 coordinate 14,129, forward strand.
GTATACGTGTACCGCGGACGACGGCATTATCGGTCTCATCGATCCGGTACATGGACCGTACGTCCATTCATGGTGGCGCAGTGATGCGCGTATGCATGAGAAGGCGAAGATCTTTGAACCGATCCCGAACGGCTTCCGGATGATTCCTCATCGTCCCGCCAAGAATAGTGGACCGTTCCATTGGGTGGAGCGAATCTATGGAGGACCACTGTCGACCACCATCGATTTTGTGCTGCCGAATCAGCGGGTGGAGCTGATGCAATGTGGACGGATGTGGATGGCCAATCGATTGATGGCCACGCCAGTGTCCGATATGGAATGTCGCATCGATTTTTCAGCCTATTGGCGGGGGCTCCATTGGCTGCCGTTCGGCAACCTGATTTTTCGCACGCTGACAAAGATGTTTCTTGGCCAGGATGAGCGGGCGATGAAGCACCTGGCCGTGGGGCTTCGGCACAAGCCCTCGTCGATGTTTCTCGGTGATGCCGATATGCCGGCGAAATGGTACTACAAACTGAAGGCCGCTCATCAGGCATCGGTCCAAACAGGACGGCCGTTTGATCATCCTCTCAAGGAGCGAGTGACGCTGAGGTGGCGAAGCTGACTGTGTTGTTTCGACTAGTGTGCCTGCTGATGCTGGCGGCCATGCCTGCGATGTCCGCGTTTGCCGGGAACTCCAACATCGTCTCCGTTCCGGCTTTGGGCGTACAGGGTGAGGGTCTTCCCGGTGTCGTGAACTACATCTTAGTCCAGCTCGATCGCGTTGCTTCGCAAGGCGGCCCTGCCATTCAGTTCAATGAAGTCAACTTGGGGGGAGGATCCCTCGTCGGTGAAGAATGGAAGGAGGGAGCCCGTCGAGCCGTGCGGGCTGTGCTCCATGCCGTGGGCGACAGCGGTCATGATTGGATGATTACGATCAAAAATCGCTCCGCGACGTCCATGACCGACGGGATGAGCGCCAGCGCCGCCGTTGCCGTGGCGATTATGGCGGCCCATCGAGGAGGCGTGCTCAGATCGGATATGGCGTTGTCCGGCCAGATCACACCAGACGGTCGTTTGGACGTAGTCGGAGGGTTGCCCGTGAAAATCGAAGCCGCCGCGAACGCGCATTACCGAGCCATCCTCGTCCCTCGGGATCAAGTCCTCACGCCGGACTGGATCAGCTCGACGGATGTGGCCTCTCGCAGGAGGGTCCAGCTCATTCAAGTGGGCACGCTGGATGAGGCCTACCAAGCCATGACAGTGCGCTAGCCTTCACGCTCAGTCGCGACAATAAATCCCATCGCCCGTCTGATCTCATCGCGCGCTCCGAGCAGGACCACGATATCACCGGCAAGAAGCGTGGTTTTCTCCGACGGATTGGATTCCGTCACGCCGCTTCTGGTCAAGGCAATAATGGACGCGCCTGTCCGTGGCCTCAGCGCCAATTGGACGATCGTCTTTCCCGCAGCCGGTGAGCTCTCCTCGATTCGACAGGTCTCCACCTCGACGTCAGCGAGGGTTCCGCCGCGAAGGTGGTGAGCCAGTTCGGGAAGCTCGCTTCGGCGGAGGAGCGCATACCCCTCACGACGCACCTGTTCCGCCTTTCGCATGACGAAGTCTTGCGGCATATTGTACGTGCGAAGGACAAGTGCAAAGATTTCAATCGACGTTTCAAATTCTTCCGGCACGACGTCGTCGGCACCCAGCTGATGGAGTTCTTCTAATTCCCGCAAATAGCGGGTTCTCACGACGATATGAATCTTCGGGTTCAAGGCTCGGGCTACCTGTACGGTCCGGCGAGCCATGAACGGATCGGAGATTGCGACGACCAGGACTCGCGCATCGTCGATCTTCACATGCCGCAACACATTCGGGTTCGTGGCATCGCCATAATAGAGCGGCAAACCATGGGCAGCCTCTCGGCGCACTGTGTCACCGTCCAGATCTAAGGCGATATGCGGCACTTCCGTCTCACTCAAGACGCGAGCGAGGTTGCGCCCGTTCAACCCATACCCCACGATAATCACATGGTCCTTGATGCGGAGATGCCGTCCTTCTGTCTCAAGCACATGGGCGGTTGTCTGACCAGGAAACCAGTGGCGAAGGCGTTGCACGGCCTCAACGCGTCGCGCGAGATGGGGGGACAACTGCATGAGGAACGGGGTGATGATCATGGAGCAGACCGAGACCGCCAGGAAGATCTGGTAGGGCGGTCCGGACAAGAGCTTATCCTCCAGGCCGACTTGTGCCAGGATAAAACTGAATTCACCCACCTGCGAGAGGGCAATGCCGGTCATGACGGCGGAGCGGGGAGGTATGGAGACCGCTAAGACAGCTCCCGCGCCAGCGACGAACTTGACGAGTAGGACGACGAGCAATACACCGGTTACGACGAGCGGATACTCCAGCAAGATGCGCCAATCCATCAGGATGCCGATGGAGACGAAGAAGAGACTGTTGAAACTGTCACGAAAGGGCAGCACTTCAGCAATAGCTTGGTGGCTGTATTCTGATTCGGAAATTACGAGTCCGGCGATGAACGCTCCCAGGGCAAGCGAGAGCCCGCCGAGAGACGTCAGCCACGCAATGCCGAGGCACATGACAATGATGGTCAATAGGAAGAGTTCCCGGCTTCGGCTGCGAACGATGTGTTCAAGGAGTCTCGGAACCGCGTACCACGCGGCCGCGACGATACAAGCGACCACCGCCAGAGATTTGCCCAACGAGAACAGCACGGGCGCCAGCGCGCCACCATCGGGACTGGCCAGAATGGGTGTGAGCAAGATCATGGGGACGACGGCCAGATCTTGGAAGACCAGGATGCCGATCGTGGCTCGCCCGTGAGGCGAATCGCTGTCTCCGGTGGCGGCCAATGCTTTCAACACGATGGCCGTGCTGCTGAGCGAGAGCAGAAAGCCCCAGAAGATCGCCTGCGATGCCGGTAACCCAGCCAGCATTCCGCCGAGCCACGCGATCACGATGACTCCTCCGACTTGGATCGGAGCGGCGATCAAGAGCAGTCGCCGAAGGGAGGTCAGTTGTTTCAGCGAGAATTCGATTCCGATGGTAAACAGAAGCAGCACAATCCCGATTTCCGCCAACACTTGTACCGTCGCGATGTCAGAAATCAGATTAAGTCCATGAGGGCCGATCAACGCCCCGGCGACGAGAAACCCGGCGATGGACGGCAGTCGGAATTGATGAAACAGAAACACCACGGCGATGGAGACGGTATAGATCAGCAGTAGATTGCCGAGTACGCTGTAGTCGGTCATAACGAGTTGTATCTCGTTGTTCGTCTTGCCCGATGTCGCCTCTGAATCAGGCGATCCGATGATCTGTTGAGGATGGGGTCGGTCATCGTCTCAGCAAGCTCTTTCGGCTGATCGGTAGATACGCAGGATACCTGAGGTTTGTATACTGGACAAGGCAAAGCCGCATGTTCCTATGCTTTTTTTTGGAAAGGCACTCATTCGGCGTTTGGAGTGAGGGCGATTCCGCCGGTCTCCGGTGCGTGGCGATGAATGTCCGAATCATGAATCCGCCGTATTTCTTGCTGGTCCTGAGCTGTTGAGCAATCGTGGCCAAGCTGCTCCAGTCATGGAGTTCTCCCCCTAAAGAGGCATAGACCAAAGAATAAAGCATTGAGTAGGGTGTGTCGGTACGGTTTCACAGGAATAATTCCGAGTGACAAGGTATTGGTGCCTTCGCCACACGATTTGGAGGTGCCCCATGCGGCCGACACAGGTGTTTCCTTTCTTCGCTGCACTACTGGCGGTTTTTTCCACTGCTCCGGCATTCTCAAGTACCGAGTCCGGATCGGGGATGACTTGGGACTGTCCCCAAATGGATGGCAGTTCAATCTACACGAACAAGGAGCGGGCTGGTTGTCGTGCCATGGCGCTGAAGCCGCTTTCCGTTGTGCCTGACTTGGAGCATATGCTGACCATTCCTCGACCCGCGATCGTCGCCGAACCTCAGTATCAGATTCCTTCCTACCAGGAACGCACGTCTGGAACAGCAGGACGCCAAGTGCCGGATTGGGCGCGCGACTGGCATGCGAGCAACCTGTCTTCTGGGTCGACACAGGCCGAAGTGTGCACGTTATACATGGAGTGGATACAACTTGTGCAGAAGACCCGTGGAGGGATGTTCTTCGGATCGGATCCATCCTATGGCGGGGATATTACGGGACAGAATCAGAGAGGGCCAAGCCATTCGTTTTACGACAACACTCGCTATATGGCGCTCTCGAAGCTCTTCGGCAGGGGGTTTGTCCCGGTGGGGTGTTTCTAATACCTAATACAACGTGGTCGAATCCCTCACGCTCTGTAAAACTCGCGATACCACTTCACAAACTGGGGAATACCCACCTCGATCGGCGTGGTCGGCTTGAAGCCTATGTCGTTGGTCAAATCATCAATGTCGGCATACGTCGCAGGGACGTCTCCCGGCTGTAACGGCATCAGTTTCTTCTCCGCCTTCTTCCCTAGCGATTGCTCCAAGACCTCGATGAAGTGCAGCAGCTCGACCGGCTGATGGTTGCCGATGTTATAGATGCGCGCCGGAGCTGAGCTGGTTCCGGGATCTGGCTTCTCTCCTGACCACGCTGGATTGGCCGTCGCAGGATGATCCAGCGTCCGAATGATTCCCTCGACAATGTCGTCCACATAGGTAAAGTCGCGTTTCATTTTGCCGTGATTGAAGACTTCAATCGGTTGGCCCTCCAAAATGGCCTTCGTGAAGATGAAGAGGGCCATATCGGGGCGTCCCCAAGGTCCATAGACGGTAAAAAAGCGAAGGCCGGTGCAAGGCAGGTGATACAGATGCGCATAACAGTGAGCCATCAGCTCGTTGGCTTTCTTACTGGCGGCATATAGTGAGACCGGATGGTCCACATTATCATGCACGGAAAACGGCATAGACGTATTGCCGCCGTAAACAGAACTCGATGATGCATAGACGAGATGTTCGACCTGACTGTTCCGGCAGCCTTCCAGAATATTCATGAAGCCTTCGATGTTGCTTTCTGTATAGGCATGGGGGTTGATGAGGGAATAGCGCACGCCTGCTTGGGCTGCGAGATGAACAACCCGCCGTATGGGTGTATTGGCAAAGAGGTCTCGCATCCCTTGTCGGTTGGCGAGATCGAGTTTGACGAAGCTAAATCGTTCGTGTGGCGTCAATTGGGCGAGCCGAGCCTGTTTCAATCGTACATCGTAGTAGTCATTGATATTGTCGAGGCCGATCACCTGATCGCCACGGTCCAAGAGGCGTTTGGCCACGTGAAATCCGATGAACCCCGCGGCGCCCGTGACAAGAATCGGCGGCTGCGTTCCAGTCATATCGACTCCTTTAAGAAAGAAAAGATGCTACCGTCTCTTGCCGGACTTTAGAAACGGTGGATCGCCGTGATCCAACCGATACAGAGTCAGTGGAGCGAGGGCATCCCTTGCGGCAATCACTTCAACCTCGCGGTTGCCCGCCGCCCGGTACAGATCCAGCGCGTGAGTATAATGATATCGACATTCCTGCGACGCAAGAAGGTCTTTCAATTCCTCCGGTGGCTCCCAGTGTGCCGTCAAGAGCGCAGTTCTGGCGGGATTGCGGCGGCTGAACATGAACGACAAGTGATCGGGGTACCAGTCGGCTCCACCGGTGGCATAGGACACGAACAGCCGCGCGTGGGCGGCCACGCAGATCTCGGCCAGATACGCATTCGTGAGATAACCATTTTCGCCGACATCCAACCATGTGCCTGGGTGGGAGAGGGGGGCATGGGCGGCATGGCTCCGGATCTCACGCAGCTGCTGTTGTGAGGCGAACACCAGCGGAATCGGTCCATATCGCCCGACCAATTGTTGAATGACATTGTCTTTGAGGGCAGATCGACCGTCGTTCGTCGGGCCGCTGTCCGCATGAACAAGCACATTGTATCCCCGATCCGAGATCAGGTAGCAATTTCGTGGCATGTTCAAATCGCAAGGGTCCTCGCCATAGAACGGCACGGACACGACCGCGCCGCCTTCAAAGGCCCAGCTTTCGCCGTGCGCGAGCTCGATGACCTGTTTAAACCCTAATTCTGCAAGCAGTCCGTGGTAGTCGAAAAACAACCGCGTTCGATTACGCCGACTGGGCACAATGATTGGTGTGTCTTTCGGCAAATGGAGCAAAGTACGGGGATCGACGTGGTCATCGTGATCGTGAGTCAAGAACACCGCGGCAGGTTTTGGTAGGAGCCCTCCCCAAAGCGATGGTGTCGATGATTCGGCGAACCACGGCAAAAGCCATGGGTCGAAGAGGAATATGGTCTCACGTTGCCGGTAGAGCAGGGCCGCGTGCCCCAGGTGGACCGTGTCCTGATCCTGAATGACATCGAACCAGTGTCGGCTTATCGAAGCGGTGGCCGATGTGATCAAGCATCCATGCAGCTGCAGGAGATCGAGGAGTCTCGTCAGCAGGCGCTGTGAGTCAGGTGGTAGTGCTGACACCACGGCGCGAATCTCGTCGGCCGTATGCGTCCCATCGAGCTGGCCGAGCAATCTCCCAACGTCGGGGCCTAGGGGAAGTTGATCGAACCCAAAAGGGATCGCTTGGTGATTGATCGCATGAAAGATGCGGAGCCCACCGTTGGTCACAGTTGCGGACTTGGCTGGATCAGTCGGGAAGTCCCACTGAAAGGTTCCGTCTGGTCGACGTCCACAGTGAATGTATTGTTTCAGGTAAGGCCGTGCGTTGACTAGTTCGGCATACGCATCTTCTAGACGGCGCTGACGATCGGGGTCATCAAGCGGCGCACGTTTGGAGAAGACATCACTGATTGCCGTATCGATCGCGCTGGAGAGGAGACTATGAGCCTCCTGGAGACTCGCAACGATTTCAGGGGCAACCCCTCCGATGAAAGGGAAAGGCCCAGGCGCTTCCGAGCTTTCTAACTGTACCCAACACCAGGGGGCGAGGTTCACGTAATGATTATTGGGAATGCCGGTCCACATGGGGTTTAAAGGTTGGTACTGAACCGCAGTTTGCTGATTGTCGGTTCATAGAGCGCTTGGATCGCGTTGCCGTCAGGATCGGCAAAATAGAATGAATAACTACCGTCCCGGTGCTGCTTCGGTTCTTTCGTGATACGCCCGCCCATTGATGCGATCTTGGGGGCGATGTGTTGGTACAGCTGATCGACCGCTCCTGGGCTGTCGAGGATCACGCCCATGTGATCGAGGAGTTGGGTCTTCGAAGAATCGTAGGAATCTAACTCTGTCTTCGAGATCTGATGGAGGGCCAGGTTGTCGATCCCAGAGCTGAAATATACATTCTCTGAGTCCGGTTCCCACACGGGCTGGAAGCCGAGGAGCTGTTCATAAAATTGGCGTGAGCGAGGCAAGTTTGTCACACGCAGTGCCAAGTGGCGGAGGCCCCGATGGAGTGGAGTCGTCATAGCAAGCAACTTGTTCGGCAATGGATCCTAAGTTTGCATAGTAGGGAGATGACTGCCAGGCC
>JBQTJA010000064.1:0-12420 GCA_052387595.1 Nitrospiraceae bacterium
AGAGCCGTCCCGAGTCGTTCTTGGAATGGTGTTGTAAAGGTAGGACAAAAAGAACTCCTTGCCATATAGGACAAACGCAGGTTTGCGACATGTCACATTGGAATAGGGTCCGCGGGCTCACAAGCCCGAGGACAGTATGTGAGAAGAGTCTTACGAGATGATTGGCGAGAGACGAACCGGAGAAGAGGGCACGTGTACCCTCTTCATTCAATTGCATCTCAGGTCGACGGAAGGTCATGGTCACCACCTCCGAGACGAAGGCGGTTGGAAACGCAATATTTACTCTACGCTCCGATGGTAGACCGGTCAAGGGCCTGTGCTTCCCGCTTTGTCTCCGTTGACAGAGTCTGCGTTTGCCTTGTAGGCTGAGGCAATGACGTACTGAGCCATCGCTGACTATCATATCCCTCGCGCGATTCCTTCCCATACCGTTCTTGCGCGTCTGATTCCCCGGTCGTCGCCGCTTCTACGCCTGAGTTTCCACGATTGTCTCTCTGCCGAGCACGCCGGAGGCGTCTTGCCGTCGAGAGGAGTGGAGGCCTTATCTTCTCACCAAGGAGTCCTATGAATAAGGAGCAATTCGGGCAATTCTGGGAGCAACTCAAAGCGCCGCTCAAGGCCAAGTGGGTGAACATCACGGAGGCGGATCTCGTTGAGATTAAGGGAGATTTTGACGCGTTCGGCGTAGTGCTTCAGCAGCGATATGGAGAACTCCAGAAAGCCGAGATTGCGCTGTGGGCCGACCGCCGCTACGCGCATTGGTCAGGGAACTATCTTGGGTATAAGGAAGAAGTTCCGAGGTCGTAGGCAGGCTGTCATTTGGCGTCCCGACAACGGATGCCTCAACCAAGGGGGCGAACATGAAGCGAATCGTGATCAACCGAAGCTACGATGAATTCTGCATCAGCCATAAGGCGCTGATCAGGCTGCGGGAACTAGGCCAACCTCAGGCACTGGCGGAGACGGATCGCGGTGCCTATTGGCCGCAGGCAGCAGGGCCTCGGGAACCGAGCTTGAATCAGTATGGAAAGCTCATCCCGCGGGATGATGAGAACCTGGTTCGTGTGGTGGAAGAACTTCTGGAAGCAGCCGATGGACATGCGGCCAAGCTCAAAGTCGTATCTATCCCTGACGACGTGAACTGGGTGATTGCCAAGACCGAGGGTGGTGAACAGGTGAGCGAAGTTCACCGTACGTGGGGATAAGCGTAGAAGTCAGATTTAATGAAAACGGCATTCCGAAGGGATTGAAGGGGCGCTTCGAGTGAAGCGCCCCTTTCGTATTCAGACAGAATGTGTCGTGCAATTAATAGCGGTTGCGGTCGCGCCCTCCACCACCGAATCGTGAGCCGCCTCCACCCGCACCGCCGCCGGAACGTGGCTCCATTGGCTTCGCTTCGTTCACGGTCAATGACCGTCCGTCCATCTGTGACCCGTTCAGGGCAGTGATGGCTGCCTTGGCTTCCTCGGCGGTCGCCATTTCAACAAAGCCGAACCCACGTGACTGCCCCGTGAATTTGTCCGCGATCACGCGGGCCGATTCGACCGTGCCGTGCTCAGCAAACAGGCTGGTGAGTTGAGATTCTGTTGCCGAATAGGGCAATCCACCGACATACAATTTTGAACCCATGGGGGTTCCTCCTTCCAAAATGACATTGTCCGAGACACGAGAAGGACTTCAGAGGGGAAGGAGAGGGCCGAAGACGTAGTTGATGAACGGCTCAGGTCAGGCTTCCGATCAGATTCTCGGCAGGAACAACATCGGTGACAGGCCGTTGAAATTCGTGTTTCATGCGAGGCCCTCCGCAGTGAAACATCGATACCCTAACAGGTGTATACAGGAATAGCTACCCCGAGTACTCGGGGAGGTCAGGATCGTTATCCACCAGGAAGAGCGTGAGGGTTTGACGCATTCCCCGCAAAACCATCGTGTATCTGTACTCCAAACGGAAAGCATCTCTGTCGCAAACTCAGAAATGATTGGCTGAATGGGTTACTGGCGGTAGCATACAAAATCATGATGAGCCGTCGTATCGTAACGGTCCTGGTGCTGGCGTTGGTCCTCGTCTCTCCTGCGCTTGCTCTGGGCGAGTTCGTCGCGCGGGTCTTCATTGTCCACGAAGGAGATCGCCTCACCATCTACTATCAAAGCCGAAAGGACATGGTGTATCTTCGCGGGGTGGATTGTCCCGAACTGAAACAACCCTATGGAAAACAGGCGAAACATGCCACAGCTGCTTATGTCGCCAATCGCGAGGTTGTCGTACGGGATATGAAGCGGGATCGACAGGGTCGGATTACCGCCGATATTCTGTTGCCGGACGGGCGACAGATTGCCCAGGAGCTGGTCAAAGAGGGATTGGCGTGGGTGCAACCGGGAGGGGCTGGCGATCAAGCCCTCAAAGACATGGAAGAACTGGCCAGAGCCGCGGGGACAGGCCTGTGGTCCGAGCCCAATCCCATCCCACCGTGGAAGTGGAAATCCACGAGGCCTACTCGCCACAAGTAGAATTCTTATTCCACATCTTCTGTGGATAACCATGTGAGCAAGTCTCAGTATCTTGCGAAAGATGGTACGTATGGCGTGCGAATTCAGCGAAGTGCCTACTTTGTAGGCATCCGCCTCATTTCGATTGTGCCACAAGTAATAGTGGTACCAGCCTAAGTTCATTGCTTTCTTGCATATTCCTAGGAATATACCTTGACATGATCTAGACAACCCATGCCAATGTCGGTGAGCCTGCCACTAATCCCATGGTTATACACAGGTTCGGAAGATTTCTGGGGATGACGGCTCTCAGCAACAGGAGCGACGTTTCATCTCTGTCAAGGGGACGAAGAGGAAAAGACGGCTCCAGTGAATGGGGAAAAAGATCCAGAGACCAATGTCTCAAAGCCAGAGCCAAATGACTGGTCTCAGGCACAATCGTCTCCTCTTCTGAGCGCGAAACGGTTTGTGAGAGTCGCTACTTCCATCGGTCAAGGAGTCAGGCCCTCGTTTCTGATGGAACATCTCGTGTCTGGCAGACAAAGAATAAATCCTTTCGAAGCCTATGTTTAGATATGTGTTTGTAGGGCGTTTTGAACTGCCTGTGCGGTGAGCATGTTGACGCATGAAGGACCTGTTTGGAGGCATGCGCTCTTCGACAGGCATAGAGCGAACCGATTCGGACACGAACGTTCGAGATGCTCGACTGGCCCGAGCGCCGCCAGCTCTCTTCTGCAACCACCGCGTATCTCAATGGAGCCTTGGGAACGACGCGGAGGTTCGTCCCCAAGGCTCACCGAGTGATCACCTGCTCTTTGTAGGCTTAGGAATGAGGGCTGGTTCGGACCATGAGGGAGCAAAGCTCTCTCCCATCGTGCCACCCTCACCCATAGTGGATGAAGGGTCGATGGTGGTCTCGGGCGAATCGGACGGAGTGGTCGGGGCAGGTGGAACCATCATGTGCTCCTGGCCGATCTTGCGGACCTCGAGATGCACGCGACGATTCATGTGCCGACAGACGTCGCTGGTATCGACACACAACACGCCTTCTTCGCCCAAGCTCACAGCCTTGATTCGGTGTTCGGCGATGCCGGTATTCACCAATTCAGCTTTGACCGTGTCCGCCCGCTTCATGCCCAACTGTTTATTGTAGGTCGCCGACCCCTGCTGGTCCGTATAGCCCTGGATCAGCACGCCGTACTCCTCATGTTGGTTGAGCATGGCGGCCTGCGTAGCGAGTTGAGCTTTCCCTTCGTCGGTCAATCCCTTCCGGCTGACTTCGAAGTAGATATCGGCATGGATAATCTCCGAGATCGATAGGATTGGAGTCGTGATCTGGGTGGGGTGGGTAGATGAAGCCCCAGTTTGGGGTAAGGCCGAGGATTTCATAAGAAGGCCCGGGACGCTGACATTCCCGACCTTCTCCATGGTGGGAGAGGTCTGTACCTGGTCGCCGGTTTGGCTGTAGAGCCAGGCTGCGGCGAGCAATCCTCCAAGGAAGAGGACGACTGCGCCCAGGATTATGACTTCTTTCGTATCTTTCTCCGGCCCCTTGATGGTGGGGACGATAGTCCCTGACGAAACTTGTGACGCACTCTGTGGCATGGCGAAATCCTCCTCGTTATTGAACGTGTGAAAGTTAGAAAGTCCGAAAGTCTCGAGCCAACGAGTCAGCAGCTACGAAGCGACTGCGTCCTATCCTCACCTCCTCTCGACCGTTGGTTTCGTTTGCCGACACAGGAATGCTTGAGCAACGGCGATGCCGAGGAAGAACAGTTGGAAAGTGGAGAAAGTTGTGAGGAAAGTTCAGGGGTTTGGTGATTGGGCTACGCATCAGAGCGATGCGGGGACGCGAGGCCCATCATGTCATGCGGGGATGGCCCCGCAAAGAGAGGGAAGGAACAACACCCGGACTGATTCCTTGCTCCCCGAGCGCACACGCGGGACCGATCGGATTCTCAGACTATGGGCGGTGCTCGCTCAACGGGCGCAGTGGAACCAGTCCAGGTGCCGCTCCAGGAGAGAGGGGGGAAACGAGCGAGCTTGGAGGGACCATTTCTTATGAGGCGGCATTCACTCTTTCCGCCGTTCATCTCATGGCCGATGCTCCTTCCACGTGCGCAATAGAGGACCAATCCAGGCTACCCCTAAAGGTAAGGTAACAAGCAAGCTTGGATGGAGGATTTTCTATACTGTGGCCTTGCAGAACGACCAGTTTGATCATCTTGGAATTGGACGTGCTGGATACCTAAGAGGGTTTGCAGTAGACTTCATTACCGCGACCAAGGGGCAATATCACAAAACTGAGTTCATGTGAGATGGATAAGCAAAGATTTCGATCGAGTATACTACAGATCATTCACAATGAGGAAAAATCCGAAGTCGATCGTTATCTTGATCATCTGCATAAGAATCTGGCTGAGTGCGACAAGCAGTTTCGCATGATCTATGTGGCGTTTAGTCTGGGGATATTTCTACACTACTTGGCAACCCTGGAGCCGTCTGTGGATCTGAGAATTGGTTCCGTTGTAATCCCAAAGAGCGCGCTATTCCTCGATCTTTACCTGCTCTTTCTATCGGGGCTCTTCTGCACGGCAAGCGCAATCGGGTACTTGAGACGCCACATCGGTGAAACCTACGACTACATCCAGATTGCTCGCTACAAGGCCATCGGGAAGGTCGGATTTCATGAGCTACGTCTGCCTCCAAGTTACATTCTTGGCACCCGAATTCTTATGCACGATGGCGGTAAGATTGAACGAGTCGTGGGCCATCTAACAGGTAGCCTTCACATTGTAGTATTCATTACCTTGCCATCCGTGTACTTGGTTTATACCATTATAGGTCAGCTCAAGTTGCGGGCACACTCCATCATTGGTGTTCTTGTCCTATCCCTGCTCTTCATCACAGTAGGTCTAGCAACCGTTTTTCTGTCGAACCGGCTTGATTTCCCAGAGATGGAGGGTGGCACAGGTGAAACAAAGGGTTAAATGTCTGGCGCTCAGGGGAAGATTTTAAAGCAAAATAAGTATTGGGGTCGCGTCTTGCTCTGTGCATGCCAGTGAGCAATAAACTCAAAGGTCGGCTCCCGTTCTCCTGCAACTGGACGGCTTCGCACTTGAATTTGGGTGGAAACTGCCTGCGTGTACCCATCTGACACCTCCTCGGGGAATCCTGTCCCCGGTTCAAGGTGTCTGCCAAATCCGGGTCACCTCAATCTGACCCCGGCTTTGCAACAGGTCGTGGGGCCGAACATTCTTGACAGGTTACGGAAACGCTGTGTAAGGTGCGATTTTATTACAGTCTTGTTAGGCAGTGTGTTCTCACCGCGTCGGGAGGAAACGATGATCAGTCGATACTACCGTGCAGCGCTCATGGTGGTGGTGCTTGGAGCGTTCGTGAGTGTGCCCATGGTGAATGCCTATCCGACCGCAGCGGGTAACGTCAGCGAAGCCATCGCTCACGCAAAGCAAGCAGTGGCCCATGGTAAAGCGGGGCATGCTGACGAGCTTGTGAAACATGCGGAAACGGCGCTGGATTTTGCGAAGATGGGAGGCAAAAGCTTGGAGGTGAGCGAAGGGATTTATCATCTGAAAGAAGCCATCGCACATAGCAAAGCTGGTCATGCCGACGTAGGAGTCGAACACATCCAGACCGCCCTCAAGCATTTGTCCGAGGTCAATTGATGGACATATTCCCGATCGCATGCAGAAGGTGGGTAGAACTCCCTCGTTTTTGACCATCCCTGTTGCAGACCATTCAGTGCTCTTCGAGTTTCCACTTGCCAAGACACAATGGGAGCCCTCGCCCGAGACTCTGTTGGCGGTCTTCAGACGAGAGACGCGCCGCCGTATCGCCTGTATTGGGGTCGCGTCCTATTCTATGCATGCCAGGGAACAATGATTTGATGCGTCGGACCCTGTCTTCTGGTCAGGCCGTCCAGTGAGTACTGCTGAATCAGTGTGATTCAAGGATCTGAAGTTGTGCGGCCTGAACTCTGACGTTTCGCGGTGCGTCCCTCTTCAGCACCTGGACGAGCCCGGTGACGCGCACTCGATCCCCATCCTTCGGCAACGCCTCAACCACACCTGGATTGCAACTTCCCAGGACTACAATGGGTAACGAATCTGTCTCATCCTCCAGTACGAAGGATGCACGCCCATGGAGAAGACATGGATTGCTGTGGAGAGAGTAACTCCCAAGGGTTGGTGGGAGGATGTCGAGTGCACTCGTGATACCTTCGACCGTCACCAGGTGTTGTTGATAGGAGGTGACTTGCGGGGACAAGAGCGTCTGAATGGAGACCTGTTCTGGTTCAGCAGCACTGGTAGGACTAAGGAACACAACCCCAGCGAGAAGGCTGGGCGCCATCCAACAGGGAATCGGACTCACACCTGATCGAAACGGTGCCATTTTCTAAGTCTAGCACCTGCCATTCAGATGTCTGTTTCGGAGGAAAACGTATAAACCACTTCTAGAGAGCGGGAGTTACGGGGGCGGATACCGTTTCTGACCGTATAAGCGCTACTGCGGAGTTACGGAAGAACTAGCCGATGAACCGGAGAACGTGCCAGGTTTGACGAGTGTGCCTGTATTAGTAAACGGCAATCGCCCGTCCGTGCTATGCAGCACGCCCTTGATGTCGTAGGCCAATTCCTGTTTCTGAGAGAGCTTGAGCAGTTGGCGCACGATGTCGAGTGTCGAGGTCGTGGTGTCGATCGTCATCACGGTATCACCTAACCGGGGAATCGTCACCTCCTTGCTCCCCAGGCCACGAGCCAGACGTTTCCCGTTCAGATTCAGTGTGAAATCGATGCCCGTCAGGTGATAGTCGAAGTCGTTCGGGTTGCGGACCCGGAGGTCGACACGGAGATGCTGTTCGAATAGTGTCGCGTCCAGCGGCGTGACGTTGGTGACGAGCACCTCCGGAGGCTCGCCTTTTATGAACCAGGAGGCGCAGCCCGAAAACAGTAGAGCTACGGCGAATAGGAACAAGGAGACTCCCTGAAGTCGCATAGGCGACATCATAGCAAGAATATGTACAGGAAATCGACGCTCAGAGCGTAGTGTCAGGATATTCAGGGGAAGGGCTGGGGTTGGATTTTGTATTGTGCGTGCGACACTGAGAGGGTATCGAGAAGAAAATATAAGGGGGTCAGACCGTTATGTTGCGTAAGCTGGGTATTTGGCCTGATTCCCCAGTCCGTTTCCTCTCTCACAATCCTTCCTGTTAGGAAAAGACAAAGTTCTTTGAGGAACGTCATCCTGCGACCATACTACGTAGTGTGTTTCTTAGAGTGCGTGATTGAGTGGAGGAAGCATGATCGGTCCAGCCAAGATCGTCGTACGGTATGCGAATGGCAAGACACTGAAGGGATACTCCCAGGATTTTTCCCCTACGTCTCCTCATTTTCATGTCAGGCGCAATGAAGCCGTTGGGTCAGAACCCGGGCAACAAGTGGCGCTTCGTGATCTCAAAGCTGTCTTTTTCGTCCGCAATTTTTCAGGGGATACTTCCTACGAGGAACGGAAGACGTTTGTGGCCGGGAAGGCCCTCTCCGGGAAGAAAATCGAAGTGACGTTCAAAGATGGGGAAGTCCTGGTCGGTACGACTACGGGATATGATGCCCAACGTCCTGGATTCTTTCTCTTTCCCGCCGACGACAAAACCAACAATACGCGAACGTTCGTAGTGGCGGCCGCGGTCAAGAACGTCCGGTTTCTCTAGCCTCATCTCGCCACTTCACACCGATTCACGACGTGACATCTGAGAATACGTACTGGAATCGCGTCTTGTTCTGTGCATGCAAGTGACCAATCTTTTGGGAGGTCGGCGCTTGTATGCAATGTGAGCCCCGGCCTGACATTGCGAAGGGAGAGATCAGCTCCCAGTTCTAGATGACCTAAGCCTGTGGAGGGAAACCGGGATGCGGCGAGACACGATTCACCTGGTAGCGTGAGTTTTGCAGGCGAATCGCTGGACATCTGTAGCTCCTCATCGTTTAGTCTGCAACTCCACGTTCACGAGTTTTATTTCTGAGAGATCTTGGAGCCGCGGACACCACCGTGTGCCGGCACGCCACAAGGCCGAGTCTAGTTGGGCATAGATCGTTCCTGGGTGCTCATAGTGAATGCCATACGCTTGTGTGGCCGCGCATCGACATGGAAATACGAACGACTTCCCCGAGTCGTCGGACTCCACCTCGAGTCGTGTTACGGCCAGATCAAAAGTGAGCCGGATCTTGAACCAACAATGCGCATGATAGTCCTCGACCTGCATCGATTGCTGATAGCACTGCAAGACATCACGGACGGTCATCATGGGCCACGACGTGTTTCCCGAGAAGACCTCGGCTCGCTTGTCGAGCACCAAGGCCTTGGCCAGGGACAAGGCGTGTCCTACTTGAATCGGGTTGAGGAGGTCGAACGCCGACTCATAAATGGTGATGTTGGGATGTACTTTAAATTCGCGTAGAGATCCACGCTTGGCCAGCTCCAGGTTCCAATAAAAGTCCACGGCCTGCGATTGGCGGAAGCGAAAGGTCACCAGGTTCATCGTCCAATCCCCATCATCAGGGCTGACTGAATCTGAAACCTTCAAACGGGTACGCTGTCACGGTTAATCTTGGCTCACCATTGTAACATCTTCTACGACTGTTTAAAGAGGACCTTGAACGTGGCCCGACCACTAGGGATACCTGAGGCTACTCGAAGCTGTACAATCTTGTGCGTGCCGCGCTTCCTAATAGCAATTTGGAGAGGAAGGCCAACCCCCTGGGGAAGGCATACAGTTTATTGGACGCTGCGCAGGTAGCCTAGCCGGACCTTCCGGTCGTGGTTCCGCCTCGTGGCGGTATCCGTTCGCCAGCGCCTCATTGACTAGCGTCTCGACTTCCGTATCGGTTAACTCGGGGTGCTCGTGTCGAAACTTGCGCTCAAGGACTGGGCGAGTAGTCGTGATATACCGTTCACGAGACTGTCGTAGACCCTCGCTGGCCTGCTGATACAGTGCCTTGCGCTTCTCCGTCCACACACTGTCTGTTTGGTCGGAAACGATATCGGCTCTGGATTCTGGATCAATCCCATGCTCGAGGCCGGATCCGGCACATCCAGTGAGCAGCGTGAAGAGTACAGTCAGAGCGAGTCGCATGACGCGGCCTCATAGGGGGGCGATCGGTCGCCCCTGTTTGGACGGACGATCTAGTGTAATCAGCTCGCCACTCTCCGGCAACAGGCATTTGCGTTCCAACTCTTCCAACAGCATAGGTATTGAGGTTGCCTCTTGTTCTATTTCAGTGAATAGATTGAGAGAACGGCCAGGTTTCTTTGGATCAGCCCGTCATGCGGATGCCGTTGAATCAGTAGGATGATTCAAGGATCTGAATCGTAGTTGCCTGGACGCTGACATCCTGCGGAGCCTCCAGTCTTCCATATCTGGGAGTTACCCGGGGATGGTGCGTCAGGAGTCCTGCTGGCACGAAATCGAGATGGCATGGAAGGACGACGCTAGATGCTGAATCTCCCGACACACGCTGGCCCAGGCTCTTGTCCAAACTCCGGTTGCAGGTCGCTGAAGGTCGTAAGGCGGGTGTTATGACCGAGGGCCCTCTGACGACACGCCTACGAAGTAGAGGTGCTTCTCTCGGGTGAGATGCTGCGGTTGGACGATGTAGTCGCCTGTCATCGAAGGAATCCAGATAGACTTTGCCACCGCCATATTTCCTCCCGTCACCGCCCAAGCGAAGCCGCCCACAATGCCTCCGCCGATCGCATAGACCATTTTCGCGGCACCATAGGGAATGGTGAGCGCCCAGCAAGCTGCTTGCCGTCCGGCTGTCTCGGGGCTTGATGGATTTGATGGGCTGGACGGGATTGAGTGCGATGGATTCGGCTCGGATAGGTCCTCACCATGGGCTTGTACAGATTCCTCTGTCAGGGCCAATAGCGTGCAAAAGGCAGCTCCGACAAGAAGTACCCGCCCGGCCTGCACCCATAGAAAACGGTTTGTGCTCATGGCTGTTCTCCAATGGTGAGACCTTCAATGTGCGAAACCAGCACGAGTGCTCGCTTAGGTGCTCCTGATTTCTGGGCGACGGGAACTCCGTGATCAAAATGCGTTTTGAAATTTCGGCTTATAGTTCGTCTTTGGGGGACTCCTCGCTTTGTTTGAGCCAAAGTTCAAGCAGCCTGGTCTCGCGTTCAGACTGGGAAATCTGCTCCAGCGCAAACGCGCCCGTCAAGCGATCTTCATAAAATGCGCGTTGCTTCGCGTAGGTTTTCTTAAACGCGTCCCGTTTCAGGCTTTTCCAATTCGCATCGGATATTCCCGCATGAGCACGCAAGAGGTTGATCTCGATGGCTTGGAACGCAAAGACTTTTGCCAACACCTTGATGACGGTGGCATTGGTCAGAAATCGTGGAGCCTTCTCAGCCATGACTCAGCCTTTCGGTGAGGCCAAGGCACACACAACAGCATCAGCGGCGTTCTCAGCAATCCAGAATGGAATGGGACCTCTAAGCGGAACGATCAGTTCCGCACGCCGCTCCATACCTTTGCCGGATCGATCGCCTTGTCAGGATTGAGGGTCTTCGCTCGTTCCAGCAGGACATCGGCCCCCTCCGGATACAACGGATCAGAAATACAACAATTATCGACCGGGCAGACGGCCGCACATTGAGGTTCGTCAAAATGGCCGACGCACTCGGTGCATCGATCATGAGCGATCACGTAAATATTATCCCCCACTCCCTGGCCGTCACCCACATGAAGTCCCTTCTCTTCCGCGCCGCTGCGCGTTTCGAAGATGGCCTCGTTCGGGCATTCCGGTAAGCAGGCGCCACAGTTGATGCATTCGTCGGTAATCAGCAGTGCCATGATTCTGGCCTCCTTAATTCTGTAAGATGTAAGCGGGTGCTGAACGTCTTCTTTATCGTATTTCCTGCACGCATCCTTGGTGAACCACGAGGCATATTGCATCAGACAGTCACGCTGTCGGATGCGCGCTTTTATAGATCAATGGGAGCCGTATGTTGCACTTTCATGCGCGCTTCTGTCAATGAGGCGGTTTGAAAGGAGTGCTTTCTTTCTATCACGGTGAAGACTCAAGCGGGATGCCTTGTCACAGGGAATGCATCGGGTACCTGAGTAAAGGATGGGTTGGGGCTAGTTCTTATGTAGCTCGACGCGATACACTCCCGGCCATAGCTTGACCATGACGCATCGAAATCCTTGGAGCGCGCACCATTCATTTCACTGTGGGATCTCATGCCCGATAAGACTGCTTTCTCGACTGCGCGCACCACAGAAGTTACCGCAGTGTACGTCCACTTTTCACAAAGGAGCACATCTCATGGCAGACGTCAAAGAGCAGATCACGAACGCGTTGGAGCATTTCAAGCAACAGCGCGATGAGCTTCAAGTCCAGCTTCACTTGGCGAAAGCGGACGCGAAGGATGAATGGGCTCGTCTGGAGAAGCAGTGGGAGGAAACAAAGCCTAAGCTGGAAGCGGCACGGGAGGAAGCCGGGAAGACGGCGGAATCCGTTGGCGCCGCGTTGGGCCTGGCGATCGACGAGTTGAAGAAAGGCTACGAGCGGCTTCGAAGCCGGCTATAAGGAAGGCAGCGTAAACGCGGCGACGAGCCACGGATGGGGTTTTAGTGCGGAGTTGAGGGAGGCGGACCCTCCCGTCTTCATCCTCATCAGTTTCGTGCTCTCAACGAGGGGTCACCGCTTGTGTGGCCCATCTTGTGGTTTCTTGCCGATTTGGGTTTTCCCCTCGCCCAGTGCAATCCCTGACTCCGCTGTCTGGGTCATCACGATTTCCATGCGCCGGTTCTTACTCCGGCCTTTGTCCGTCTCATTCGTCGCGATTGGCTTGCTATCCGCATACCCCGCGGCTTTGACTCGGTCGGCTTCAAGTCCTCCGTTGATG
>JBQTJA010000065.1:0-45088 GCA_052387595.1 Nitrospiraceae bacterium
CTGCACGTCAGAGCAAAATCGAAGTCGGAGCCGTAGATTTCGACATGGCGAAGGACAAGATCTTGATGGGTCCCGAGCGCAAGAGCATGGTTCTCACGGACGAGGAAAAGCGGGTCACCGCCTATCATGAGGCGGGGCATGCCTTGATGGCCAAACTCCTGCCTGGCACCGATCCTGTCCACAAGGTGTCGATTATTCCGAGAGGCCGCGCGCTGGGTGTGACCATGCAGCTGCCGACCGATGATCGTCACAATTACTCCAAAGAGTTTTTGTACAATACACTGGCAATCCTCATGGGCGGCAGAGTCGCAGAGGAACTGGTATTCAACCAGGTCACGACCGGAGCTGGCAACGATTTGGAGCGCGCCACGGCCCTTGCGCGTCAAATGGTCTGCGAATGGGGCATGAGTGAAAAGCTTGGGCCGCTTGTGTTTGGGCAGAAAGAAGAATCGATGTTTCTCGGCCGCTCCTTTGGGACCAAGCGCGATGTCAGTAATGAAATGGCGCTGGAGATCGATCGAGAAATCAAGCGCCTCGTCACAGAAAACTACGAGCGGACCAAACGAGTGCTGACTGAACAGATGTCCAGTTTGAAGGCGCTGGCGGAAGCACTTCTGGAAAAAGAAGTGTTGGATGCCATGGAAATCAACCGGATTATTGGACAGCCTTCCTCTCCAATGGTTTCTCCCTAATTCGATAGTAATACGCCGGTTCTCAATGTGAGCCGTCGATGATCGAGGAACGTGGGGGGGTGTTGTCAGGTGGTTCTTCCGGTTGTCACAGTGGCCTGCTAGCCGTGCTTCGGTGCTAGGAGGCTGGCTTCGGGGAACTGCTGTTTTCCGAAAGAGCACTGCGTTTGGCTCGAAAGAACGTTTGGAGGAGCTCACGGCTTTCCTGTTCGAGCAAGCCTCCCATCACCTGCACTCGGTGGTTGAGCCGGCGCTCGGCTGGAATATCAAAGATCGATCCGCAGGCACCAGCTTTGGGATCCCAGGCTCCAAACACAAGCCGCGCAATGCGAGATTGCACGATCGCTCCGGTACACATGGGACAAGGCTCGAGCGTGACATAGAGTGTCGTTTCAGTGAGTCTCCACGTTCGGAGCTGTTCGGCCGCTTTACGGATCACGACGATCTCCGCATGAGCCGTAGGGTCCTGTGAAATTTCTCGGTAGTTGTGAGCCGCCGCGATCACTTCGTGGTTGTGCACGAGGACCGCGCCGATGGGGACTTCCCCTGCCTGCGGGGCCAGAGCTGCCTGCTGGAGTGCCAGCTCCATGTAGTAAGAATCGTTCGGTTCTGGCGGCAGCAAGGGTGATGTCGTGGAGTTCTTAATGGTCACGGTGCATGCTAGCATAGGGGCTGGAGAGAGGGACAGGAGTGAGGACAATTGAGGAGCTGGCGATGACCCGTAGTATTTAGGGCATGGGTGTCGTTCTGATACGTGCTTGGGGCAGTTGGTCTTTTATCTCTTCTAGCTCGACTTCTCGCTGAAACAACTGATCTCGTACCTCTGCCAGTTCAGCCATGCGGCGTTGCAGTTCTTCTTGGGTTTGGGCGAGTAGTTCCGCTCGTTCACTGAGTTGTTGTTGGAGCGCCGCCAGCTGAGAGCTCGTTTCCTCCGCTTGAGACTGCAGCTGAGCTAGCTTCTCCCTGTCTTCGGCCATGTGGGTGGAGGAGTTCCATCCAAAAAGCACCAGGATGATCAGGACCATCACGATGACCGTTCCCAACGCCCACCTGAATGATGTGGCCGGTGGGGATGACGGCGGGAAGAGATGATTCATCCATTCACCCGGCTGAAGGCTTGGTTGAGAGGGTGATTGGGTTTCTGACTCAGTGGCAGGGGGCGACACACGGGACGACAGAATCTTGCCTTTTAAGGATCGAGGAGGAGGCGTGATGGCGAGTCCGAACGGTAACGTCACCGCTACCGACTGATACTCTTTCAGCGTCGCGTGACAGGAGCTGCATCCTGAAAGCAGATGGGCCTCCAAAGCCCGTCGCTCAACCCGCTCGAGCGCTCCGGCGGCGTACATAGGGACAGCGGCTTCTAACTGGTCATGTGTCATACCGCTTCATCCTGTGCCCAATATGAGTGCAATGCATCGCGGAGGTGGGCCATGCCGAGCACGATGGAGGTCTTCACCTCCTCGACCGGCTGATTGAGCCGTGCCGCGATCTCTGTATCGGGCAGGCCCTCATAGTAGGCCAGCTCAACCGCTTGTTGCTGTTTCTGCGGCAAGGTCGCCCATGCCTCTCTGATCAGATGCCGTAGTTCTTGGTCGGTCTGTGAATCAAACGGATCGCTCTGGCGGTCGTCGAATTGGCTTGTCCGGGCATCGTCGATGGACGAGCTGATGTGGCGGGGAGTACGAGGGCCGCGTGCCCGCAATCGCTCGAGAGCCCGGCTGCGTGTCAGTGTAATGAGCCAGGCAATGGGGGTGCCTCGACCGACATCATAGCGAACGGCCTTTCTCCAGACGTCGAGATAGAGCTCCTGGAGGACGTCCGTGGCTTCTTCGCGGTTGCCGAGGATACGCAATGCCAGACTGAATAAGACGGTACTGGATTGATCGTAGAGTTGGCTCAGGGCAGGGTGCTCGCCTTTAGCGACTCGGGCCACGAGTTTGGGATCAATAGTCGAGGCGGCGAACTGAGACGCTGTGTCCATAGCGCGTGGTTTGAGGAGATCGAAGTAATGATCCATGAACCGGTCCACACTATAGCACCCTCGATTTGCTCTACGAAGAAATCGCGCAAAACAGTGCGGAGGTCGATCGACGACAGAAAACAGAAATACTATTGCTTTCCGTGTATGGGTGGTCGCTGGGTGGTATGAAGTGGAGTGCGGGTTGGCGAGAGCAAGTCAACCGATTCAGAGAGGACTGCCGTGGTGAGACGTTGGAGCAGCGGTCGCATGGATATGTGCCAGGGATTGAGCGTGCAGGTGCCCAGATAGAGAGGTCCTGCACGGACGATCAGCATGATATCGGCACTCTTCACAGACGACAAATACTGGCGACAATACGCGAGTCGATCGAGGCGAATCTGTTGTCGCGCCACATACCCTTCGAGCGCATGGAGTGGTGCTCGCTCCATCATCTCAATGGTCATGCATGCACGCAGGATGTGGCGAACAATGCGCTCGATGCCCGGCACGCTCGCGAGCGAATTCATGATCCGCAGGGCGAGAGCTCTTCCCGGTCCTAACCCCCATATGGATGCTCGAACCCATAGGGAAGGTCCGCTCTGTGGGCCTGTAGAGGGGCAAAGGGCAATACGCTGCTTGTTGCGCAAGAGATGCTCTACTCGGCCGATGGCCTGTCGGATATCTACCTCTTCAAAGGAGCTGAGCGTCGCATCCCCTCGCAGGAAAAGCCGCTGGCCTTCGATCCGGTGAATCCGATGGCAGATAAACTGGCGATCCTCTCGGTACACGACAACGTCGCCAACCTGAAGATTGTCCGGCTGCTCGAGTTCGAGCTCATCGCCTATCTGGAGCGTTGGGGTCATACTCTCGGAACTCACGAGAGGAGTGATGACTTTCCATAGCGCCGTGCCCTGAGCTGCCTCAGGGAGCTGGTTGGCCGAGAAGCGTGTTGAGGCGGTCAATGGGCTGAGGAGTCGAGCGATCATACGCGGGGCTTCGATGGTCTTATCAGTCGCCTGAGCACTCGCCCACTCAGGGAAAACACGGCTTCTATCAGGTGAGACCAGCGCGACAGTCTCATTCTCCCTGGCATGGTTTGTCCCACCGAACCGTACCGGTAGGACAGAAACGTCGTGGAGGGATAGAGGCGTTGCTTCAACCAAGCCAACTTTTTCGTGCCCGGTTGCGTCAGGAACAACAGAAGATGGCCCACTTCTGGAAGCGGGTTCGGAGTCACCAGTCTGCTGAGCAGCCAAGCTAGCATCAGCTCTCTCAGGTTCACCGGAGCCAGCGAGGCCAGGGCGGTATCAGGAATGGCGACTATGGGGACGGTTTTCCGCACATGATGCAAGCCATGATACAGAGGCACCTGCAGCAGGGCCTGTTTGGTTCGTGCGACGACCGCAGGCCATGCAGGCGATTCTTTTTCGATCAGCAGTTTCATGTCCTGGACGAATGCCGCGGAAAGCTCTCCTCGGTGAACCACGGCATAGGCCGTGAGATAGATCACCAGATCGGCTGTGTCGAGACACGAAATAGTGGTGCCACCGACACGTCGTGTAGGCGCGCGTTTCCATAGCTCCTCCAGGCCGTGCTCATCGAGGTACCAGATGGTCGTGATCAGGTCGAGGGCAAGGCCTCGCTCGGAGGACGCATAGGAAGGATTGCCGTCGATTTGCGGAGTGAAGCCGAGGGAGCGAAGCAGTCGATCGATGGCGGGTATATCCGATTCATGAACCAACAGGTCCACGTCCGAAAGGGGCCGCGCTCCCTGCACGCCATAGAGGCGCGAAATAATATCCGCGCCTTTCAGCACAATGAAGCCGATCTCGTGTTGATGAAACTGTTGCGCGATCAGCGCGAATTCATCAAGGATCGCTCGGTTTCTGACACCGACCCGGGTATAAGCATTAAGCA
This sequence comes from Nitrospiraceae bacterium, assembly GCA_052387595.1. Taxonomy (GTDB): domain Bacteria; phylum Nitrospirota; class Nitrospiria; order Nitrospirales; family Nitrospiraceae; genus Nitrospira_D. Next base: position 4,570 of record JBQTJA010000065.1, read on the forward strand.
GGTCGTCGAGGGTTGAGGAGGGCATGGGTGCGGTGCTCCAAGTTTGCCCATTCCTGATAGTGGGGCAGGCAGACGCTCATGTCACCGGTTTCCAGCCACGCATCATTCCGTCCCTGCCGACAGTAGGATCTGACATCACAAGTTGGACATTCATACCGGTGGTTCGGGTGCGCCTCGTCGACGGTCCGTTTCAGGACATCCCAGCCGTCGCGCACCGTACCGGTCTTGAGATCGTATCGGGGAATTGGAAAGGCTATGCACAGATTCATCTCGCCGTACGGTGTAATGGCAAACCGACTGTGGCCACAGGCGCATTCGATGAATTCGCCGGCAGCCAGGCAGGGTTCTTCGACCGGTGCCGATCCCCACTGAGGGAGCATATCTTGATCAATACGGATCTTCGTTTCAGCGGAAAGCCGGTATTGGAGCGGAGTGAGGTCTCCGGTTACGGTCGGTGTGAGATCAAACGAATACTGGAACTTGCATTTCAATTCTTCGGCGATGGATCGGCAACGGTGAATCTCCTCGTAGTTGAGGGAGGTGACTGGCATGCGCACGACGATCGGGACAGCGCTTGAGGCCAGAAGAGCGAGTCCACGACGAAACGCGGCATACGATCCCGCCACGGCCGTCATCCGTTCATACGTGGCAGCTGTCGCGCCGTAAATGGACACGCAGGCCTGTTCGACGCCGACGTCATGCAGCAGGCGTACGAACTCGGTCGTCACCCGAGTGGCATTGGTGAGTACTCGAATCACAAGTCCGAGTTCTCTGGTGTGGCGGAAAATCTCCTGAAGATCCGGGTGAGTGCCAAGCTCGCCGCCGGTAAACGTCACGGTGAGTACGCCGAGTTCAGCCAGTTGATCAAGAATCGTCTGGATCTCTCGGGTGGTGAGTTCATGCGGCAATGCACGATGAGTGGGGTTGAAACAATGAACGCAGCGCAGATTGCAGCCGTAGGTGAGTTCAAAGGTCACGTTGTCTGGATGGCGCCGCTGTCGCGCCTTCCATGATAACTCGGCCAAGAACGTATCGGTGTCGAGCTGTTTCATGTGATGGCCGTGTGAAGCTCCGATGAGTGACTAAGCAAGAAATCGACGATGTCGAGCCGGTTCAGAAAAGCCAGGCTTCGGCAGGGCATCGCCGTGGTCAACGAGGTGAGTACCTCCAGCGTGGTCTCTACGCCGGAGCGATCCCAGTGGGGAAGAAACGCTTGCTGGAGTATCCGGGTTACCACTGTGGACGGTTTCAGTGTCTCGATCTGGTGTCGCTCCTGCCCATGCTGAATACAATAAAGCGCAGTCATCGGCGCCGATGCGTTCGCGGCATACTGCCCTGACCCAACCCACGGCGTGCCAAACAGAACAAAGCTGGCGCCCTGCATCCGCACGATAACCCGCTCATCGCTCAGGACGGTGGCGCCTCGGTCGGTGAACAGTTCCGCCATGGTTGATTTGCCAGCCCCTGAAGGGCCGGTGAATACATAGCCCTGTTCACAAAAAGAGAGGCCCGACGCATGTAAGAGAATTCCTCCTTCACGGGCGAGGAGCGACAAAAAACAGACTTCGATGAGTGGATTAAAGAGCTGCATAGGGCTCCATCCGACTTGTCCACCCGCTAGATCGGGGAGAATCCATGCCCGGACTGCACGGTAGTCATCTGAAATACAGGCCCGCACCCGTGGTTGAAGAGTCTTGGGGTCGAGGGATTCGAACAGCAGTCCAGTCGTCGATTCGAAGAGCTTCCAACAGCCGTGCGACGAATCGAATCCAAGCTCTCCTGCCGGAAGGTCGGGGAGGGGGGAGACAACCGTCACGTCGACACGAATATCCGGGGATGGAATCGAAGGGGCGAGAAACCTATCGAATGGCCGAAGCGGCCAGGTGAGGCAGGGATGATTATTCGGTTCGTGAATGTGCACGGTGTAGCCGCCGATTTGAACCGTCAGATCCATCTCATCTCCTACGATGCGCGAGGACCGGAATCGTGGCACCTGCGTCCCATATAGGTGGCTGGCAGCACCGAACGCTTGCAGCCAGTGGGACTCGCATCAGGATAGTTGCTACATCCGGTTGGAGCGCGGCAGCCTGCCGTTCCTCCCGCGGATGTGGCCATCGTGGCCAGACTGCAGGTGGCCAGGATGGCTTGCTCTTGGTCCAGTACCACTTCGTAGAGTTGGGGTGGAGTATAGGGTTTTTTGCCATTCATATCGGGATTCCTCCTGAACAAAGAGCTGATAGATGTTCAGCCACGAGAGACACCAAGGGGGTGGAGTAGTGTCTGTTTTGTTGCAATCTCCGCACGGGCTAAGGCCACGTCACAATTATAAGGAACCGGTGCCTCGGGGTTCCCGCATTCCCAGCGTGCTTCTGTCGGCTTTTTGTCGCAGAAGGACTGAAGCTCGCAGGTTCCGCAGGGAACGTCTTGTTGATAGTGTAGGGATGCAATGTCCGCAAATAGCCGGTCGATCGCGTCGCGAAGGGAATAGATTCGCAGCGAATAGCGTCGCTCATACTGCAACGTGCAGGTGCCGAGTTCTCCTCGGGCATTAATATGAATCGTGTTGGTGCCGCAGCCGCAGCGGTAGAGTCGATCCAGAGGCCGTTGTAATAGTTCCGTGGCCATCCGGCATTCTTCTTCGGAAGGAGCCCCTCCCATCAATTCCAACTGCAGCGTGGCCACATCGGAAGGTGCCAATCGGTATGAGAGGGAAGACAGATCGCCGTCGAGCCTGGGTGACAGTGCCGTGGTGAGACTGAATGGTTGCCTGAAAGACTCGACAAAATCTTTGATCGCCGGCAGCTCCTGTCGGTTCCAATTCATTCCTTTCGTCTTCAGTGTAAAGGGGAGATCAGCGTTTCGAAGGAGCTCCAGCCCGCGCCGAAAAGCCCGAAAGGAGCCAGGCACCTGAGTGAACCAATCGAAGGAGGATTCGTCGATTGAATGGCAGGAAATATCGATTGTAAACGGAGGCTGAGCCTGAAGTCGTCTCACCATCGCCTCTGTGAACAGGGTGCCGTTGGTATAGAGTTGGAGCAAGAAGCCGCGGCGATACGCGTGATCATAGATGTCCCAAAAGCGAGGGTGCTGAAACACCTCACCTCCCGTCAGGTTCAACCAGAGAATTCCGAGTTCGGCCATGTCGTCGATCAGTCGGATAATCTCAGAGAGGGACAGCTCTTGAGCGATCCAGTCCTTATCGTTGTAGGGATCGGTATAGCAGTGGCGGCAATGGAGATTACATCGGTACGTCAATTCGAGCTGCGCGTTCGTGACGTGATGGGCGTCTGTGGCGTGAGTATGTATCCGTCGGCTGAACTCGCCGTAGGCCATAGCGGGTAGCTTTCGCGCGTCAGACATGTGTTACCTCGGGGCGGAGCAGATCGGACGTTGCCTCGCGTTTCCATCGACAGCCGAAGGAAGGCAGGTAGTCATAGAATCCTTCATGAAACGATCCCTTCCGCAGATCGTACCCCTGAGCGCGGTTTCCGGAGCACAGTTGGAGAAAGCCGTAGGCGTCGATGTGAAATCGTCGCACCCCGCTGTGGCAGGGGTGTGTGTCCGGGACTTGTTTTTGGCAGGCCTCGCGCAGGAGCTGAGTATCCTGTCGATGGAGTTCGTCGAGAGTCTCCGATTCAAGTGCAAACTGAAAGGGAGCACCGGACCCATCAAGCGCCGGTCGAATCTCTTCACCAAGTTTGTAGCCCACGGATTCGATGGTTTCGACATAGCGCTTGATTGGGAGGATCTCGTGTCGGTTCAACGTCAGGGCTGTCGACTTGAGCGTCAGAGGGATACGCCGCTCGGTCAACCAGGCGATGGCTTGCCGACACCGCTGAAACGATCCTCGCCCCAACGTGACCTGTTCGAACGTGGTTTCCGTTATCCCGTGTAAGCTGATTTCGACTCGGTGAGGAGGGAGCGCCGCCAAGCGGTCGGCGATCGGCTCGGTGATCAATGTCCCGTTGGTAAACAGCGTCACCAGAAATCCTAATTTGATCGCCCGTTCATAGATTTGGAAAAAGTCGGACCGTGCGAGCGGTTCACCACCAGTCAGGCAGAGTTCCAGGCAGCCAGCTTCAGCGAGTTCTTCCATAATACGAAGCAGCTCGGCGGTTGACAGTTCTTGTCGGATCCGCTCCGGTTCATTGAAGCAGTCCGTGTAGCACATGACGCAATGAAGATTACAGCGACAGGTGACTTCCCATTGACAGGCGAGGGGGAAGCGGTCAGGCAGGTGATCCAGCTTACGTCGCTGAACCATCGTGAGTGGGTACCTCCTGAATAGCTCCGATCATGCGCAAATCTGCCAGCAAGGTCTCAAAGTCGTCATGCAGCTGTTCCGCAGCGACGGCGTAGATGGCACCGATTTCCTGTTCAATGGACCGAGTTGAGCGTATTCCGTCGATGGAATTCCAGAAGACGGCACCGGTCTCGTTCAGGACGTAGATGCTGTTGGCCTCGGCCAGGTTCCGACGGATCGGAACCAGGATACATTCGCCTGCGACCTCTCGCTGCACGAAATCGGAGTGCTTCGCGTAGACAGGGGAAGAAGACATCGCCCGGAGGATACCAAATATATCGCGTGCCTTCCAGGGGTTTTCTTCGAACTCGTGGTCGCACCGCGCAGCGGGATCACGATCCAGGATCGATGGACGTGAGCCATCCGAGGACGACATAACCACTGACCCAGTTGAGCGCATGAATGGTTGCGCCGGTCTCGGTCACCTCCGAACGTAATTCCTCTTCTGTTATAAAGACATGGAGGAAGTGAGTTTGATGGCAGGTGTCGCCCGGCTGGTAATTCTTGTTGGCTCCGGGCAGCTTGATGATGTGTCTGGCCAGAGCGAGCGTCAATCGTTGGGTCGTCGTTTCGGGTTCCCGACCAACCATGAAGTTCAAAATGGCCCGTCCCTGTGGCTTGAGGAAGGTACGTAGGCTTCGCAGCCAGGTCTGTCGTTGACGTTTCCCGGGGATCGCGCTGTACATGACACTTGGCAATAGAATGTAGTCGACACTGGCGGCTCTCACCGGTATAGCCAGGAAACTGGCCTGGAGAAACCAGACGGATGCACCCCGTGCAGTCGCCTGCCGCGTGGCCCAGTGCAATGCATCAAAATGCAGTTCGAGGCCCACCACACGATAGCCTAGTTGCGCAATGGCGATGGATTCGCGCCCTACGCCGGTCCCTAGAACCAAGACCGTCCCAATCTTGCTCATATGGTGGGCCAACACCTCTTCTTCCCATGGTTCGAGTGCCCAGATAGGGGAGTACTCAGGGTATTGAGCCGGCGCATTGTGATAGGTGTGCCCATAGTGGGCCTGAAGATACCGAGTGAGCTCGTCGGGTGACGCGACGGCCGGGAGCACACCGGTCAGCAGCTGCTGAATGCGAAACAGAAACGTGATGATGCGGGTACTGATGCTGTCGAAGACTCTGATGCAGAGGATTAGGATGCGCACATCTTATTTCCTAGGATTCAGAAAGTATGGTGCGATAAGGGCTGCGGCTTCTGCGCCCCCAGTCGGCGAAGGTGGATCCGTCTGAAGCGCTGGCAACTCGAGGGCCTTCGTGAGTGCCAGATCCCATTTGCCTGTTTTGAAATCGCTCATCGAAAGTTCCACCCCTCGTCCATACCGATGGAGATAATCCACCAGCGGTTGTTCATCGGCAAAGTTGTACCGTCGCACATACACCAGAGGTGTCTGCAGCGCCACGGCTTCCACTAATGTTCCATAGCCCGGTTTGGTCATGAGGACATCAACCGAGGCCAACAATGTTTTAAACGAAAACGGGAGAGATTTTGTAGAAAGGAATCGCCTGCTTGTCGATGGGATCGAACCGTCGAAAAGGAATCGATAGCCGGTGAGCGATTCCAATATGTCAAACGGGAGTGAGTCCAACGGAACACCGCCGAATCCGATGAGCACGGTACGTTCTCCAGGCGCTAGCTTCAGAAACTTGGTGAGTTGTTCACGAGCTGAAGGAGCCGGTTCGGCGATTGGTCCAATATCGATCAATTTCTTGAAGATCGTCATGGTAGGAGCTGGCGTAATTCGTAGCGCGAGATCAGCCGCGCCGTAGGCCTGTCGAATCGACTGGATGATTGTTCGTCCGTCAATCGATGGAGGGGCCTGGTACTCGGATAGGACAAGGTCCCAGGTAAGACTGACAAGTGCAATGGTGGGAATACCGGAAGCTTTCCCGGCCGACAGAGCTAAATACGGAGTGTCGGCCAAGACAAGATCCGGAGCGGCAGCACGCATGGCGTCAATCTCAGTTTGAAGGCGATCATTCCAAGTGCCGTGGAATCGGTGATGTTGGTGCCAGGTCGCCTCCACGTCGATTGTCATGGGGCCATTCTGAATGCACCCGATATCCTGCTGAACGGCGCTTGTTTCCCAGGGAATCGTGAGGCGATCTGTGAAGAATGATGCGGGGACGGCGGTGCGAAGAAGAACTCGAAGGTTCGGAACGAGACGGCCTAGTGCATTGAGCACCGGCACGACTTGCGCGGCGTGACCAAATCCATGTCCTGAGATAGCAGCCCAGATCAGCGGCATAGGCAGGAACGTGTGAGCATCACGAGTGAACGATAGAGCAGGGGGCGTCTACCTCAACTAGTAGAATGATCCGATTCCATTGGAGCGATATTGTATGTCAGCTCAAGATCGAACTCGTCAACCAACTCATTGAATGCGCCGGCCCCCATATCAGACCGCACTTCGGCCATGACAAGGTCGATGGCCGGGGCAGCGTGTTGACCATATTGCGTGACGGCTGATTCAATTCGCTTTCTGGCATCGTCGAGGTTCACGGAGAGACTCCTTCCGTCGATAAGAGTAGAGGCGCATGCATCTAGAGCGACCGTAGCAACTCCTGCATCTCAGGCACGAGGTCCTTGCCGCCGTTCGATCGGCCGGAACGTACAGCGTCGATCCCCGCAGTCAGAACAGGCTTGGCCTCGGAATTCCTGCCCAGCTGGATTAGCGCACGGCCTAAAGCCAGGTGAGAGGCTACATGGGTCGGGTCTAATTGTGCGGCAATCGTCAGATGCTCAACCGCTTCTTCGACGCTGCCGTGTTCCTGAAGAATCTTATTGCCGAGCCCATAGCGGCCGAGAAATCCCTTGGGATTCTTGGCGACCATCTGACGGAACGCATCAATGTCCATGGGGTGACACTATAGCACTAGAACGGCAGGATCGGCCAGATGCGATCGGTGGGTGGAGAGAATGCCCCAGTCTTCCTACGGTGCTGTGACAGGAACAAGAGCACGAGTGGGGTATGTGGTCGCTGGTCTTTTGGCTTTCACAGTCACCGTGCGAATGCCGCTGTCCAGGAGCGGGGCGCTGCTGGCCATATAGAGATTGGTGTCTCGAACGAGTTGTTGAGTCAGGTCCGTGAGGCAGGCTTCCGTCACGTGTCCCTTAAGCTCATCGATCATGACCGGTGTGGCGCCGAAGAGTTTGTAATAGACCGTGCCGGATGAGCGGCCCTCATAGCGTGTGACGTGGCCATCCCACCGTTCAAGCTCCAGGGCGACTGTTGCGGCATACCCATATTCAAGGTCAATGAAGGGCGAGAGGAGAAACATGGATCCTCCGATAACGATGCCTTTGAACGCCGAGAGCCAGGAGTGAGGCTCGATGGTTTCCTCGACGATAATGCGCGCTGAGACAGCCTTGTCTCCCAGCGAATCTGATTTTTCTCCCAGGGGCATCACGGTCGAAAACAGACTGGTTTCTTGGACGCTGCTTAAGATCCGCCGCTCGAGGTCCACGGAGGGATATTGCGAGGACCCGTTTCTTGAGAGGTGAAACGAGTTAGTCACGAGTGGAACTCGTTCATCATTGGGGAGTGAGTGCGTCATGGTTTCTTTGGGATCAGTGGAAGGTGGTTTGACGTCGATCCATCTGGTGCATCCCGTTATGCTGCACAGCACGAACCCAGCAAGACTCAGGACCGACCATCGGAACATGTTTATTGTCATGATCGCCGTCTCCTCAGAAAAAGAATGAAAACCCCGCAAAGGGGAGGCTCGCGTTCAGACCAAGATTCGGGAAGGCTGTGCCGGCATTAGAAATGTGATGGAAACGATATCCTGCATTGACGGCGAGCTGCGGTGTGATGAACCAGGACACCCCTATGCCGCCCGACAAGATAAAATTGAACTCGTTGGCTTGTTCCCGAATCCGACCCCCAAGATCGGTCCAGAACGGTCCGCCGGTGAATTCCGCATAGGGCCGCAGCCGGCCCAAGGCGACGAATGTGTACTTGATCCTCGGCGTGAACCCGATGCCGTGCGTCAGTAACGGTTCTCGGAACTCCAGGTAGACCATCTCCGCGCCGAGCGAGACTTGCCCGCGGTACCAGCCGTCACCCACTGGATCGGTCAGAGTGATCATCCAGGAAGGCATCAGCGCCGGTCCATGTTGTTGGGTTTTGTGCAGATCAGTCAGGCGGTGCGAGAACATGTAGCCGGCGGTGAGTCCGACCTCTTGTGTGCCGACCGTGATTGTGGGCGAGACCTCTCCAGCTTGGGCAAAGGAGGCCGACATCATCGCACTGAATACCAGGGCCGTGAACCGTCGAACGAGCGAAGTCATACGATCTCCAGGTCACTATCTTGTCGGCTTGTGTGAGGTGAAACTTGATTGCCAGTCGTCCAGGCGTGACGCTTCAAAGCTAGCAGAGGATTGAATTCTGTCCAGAAGTTCTTGCAGTTCGAGCTGACTGGACGTACGAGAAGGTTGAGCGACGGCCAAAGACCGTGAGAAGTGATGAATTGCTGGGGCGGAAAGAATTATCCGGATGGACCGAGCTTGGCGAGGTGGGCGGAGTCGGTGTGGAGATCGGGCAAGGAGTAGCGGTGGTCGAGTGATACCACACGCTCAAGACATCGTCGAGCAGAGGTATGGTCCTGGCGCGTCTCGTAGACCGTCGAGAGCAGGCGGAGAACGGCGGCCTCAGCCGGTTCGTTTCCAAGTTTGATGTAGTGTTCCGAGGCGTTGTTCAAGCAGCGTTCAGCTCCGGTGAGGTCACCTTGATCGAGATAGCATTTGCCGAGCTGACTATAGGTGACCGCGAGCCCTTCTTCGTTGCCGACCGTTCGATGGTGATCGAGCGCTTGCTTAAATGAGGCCACGGCCTGGTCCCACTGGCCGTCACGGGCCTCTTGCAATGCGAGGTTGTTGTAGAGGATGCCGAGTCCTCGGTTGTCTTGTAACTGGCGCAGAAGATCCATAGCCTCCAAATAGTAGGGGCGGGCTTTCTCCGGATGGTTGGATGCGATAAGCAGATTGCCGAGGTTGACCAAGGTATGGGCCACGGCGGTGAGATTGCACTCGGTCCGTTGAATCTGAAGCACCTCCCGATAACACTGTTCCGCGCGTGGAAAATCGTTCATGAGGGCGCAGGTGTTGCCGAGATTTCCAAGGGAATCCGAGAGGGCTTGCTGACTGCTGGCACTTCGGTCATCGGCCACCGCCGCTTCCCAGGCGGCGCGAGCCTGGGCCAGATCACCGCGATGAAGAAAAATGCGAGCGCGATGTTTATGGCTGTCCGACATGGGATGGTGAATCGTTATTCGTGAAGTGTGAAGCGCAGAATGGAGACCATATCCGAAGCGCAATACGAACGACGCTTCATGAGATACGGCTTGAGTCAGTCTCCCCCCTTCGGTGTATCTCGCCGATATTCGACCTGCAGCTCGTCTTCTTCATCCAATCCCAACCCGGCTCGGAATGACTCGTAGAGTTCCGTCACGTAGGCGATGCTCTGGTGATCCTTACCGTCCTGGGAGGCAAGATAGGTTTCCGACAGTCTGATCCCGGTCTGGAAGTGGTGGGCGATGGTCTCTTCCGTCACCTGCTGCCAGGTGATGTAGATGCAGAACGCCTGGAACGAGTGGGCCTTGGGATGGCGTTGCGCGAGCGCCAGCAGCCCCTCGTAGGCCCCACGCGCGGTTGCACCAGCATTGGAAGAAAACATTTCTTCGAGCTCAACGGCGCGGCCCCAGTCCGAGCCGAGTTCGGCTTCTGATTGGCTGAAGGCATCTTGTGCGGCAAGGGCGGGATCAAAACGCATACATTGCCCTCACATCCATTCTTGCAGCATAGGCTGGATCGGGGAAGGAGGTCAATGAGGCTGACAAGACTTCTTGCAAGCGGAACGGAGTGCTAGGGCTATTCGGAGAAACCATGAACTAAGAACATCGTCAGAAATGATCGAGGCGCAATCGCACTGCTTTATAATGATCAACAATGTAATTCAACAGTGCATTGATAAAAACGATAACGCCTGTCATCTCAAGACCTTCCTCTATCGCGGTGAGCATAGAGTACGGAAAATTTTTCTGTCCGTGTAAACTGGCGTAATAACTTCCCAGAAGTTCCATACCCAGCGCACCACTAAGAAATACGGTTCCCGCAGCAAAGAATCGTCTTTGTGTTGGCGAAGGGAGATGGAAGAAAAATTTCAGGTAGGAGAGCACGAAAGCCACGGCAAAGGCCATGCCAAAAATGACCCAAGCGAAGTGGAAGATGTCACCGCCGTCGCGCTGGCCTAGCAGCCGTTTGCCTGGTCTTTCCAGCATTTCATGGATGCCACAAGATTCATCAAGCGCCATGTATAGAAGTGCGAGTGAGAGAATTGTCCATTGGAGCCAATGAGTATCATGGGATCTTCTCTTGAGCACTGCGATGAGCGCAAGAAGGAGGGATGCCAAGAGCAGTAGAGATGCTGAAAAAAAGGTGGGGATATTGCCTTCGCGGTCTACGTAGAACAGATTGGCGAATCCATATACCTCGTGCTCGAACGCATATTTTGCAACCTGTCCTGCAATGCTGGCAACGACCAGGAAAAAGGTTGCTGCAGTCAGAGATCGAATGATCGTTTGCCGGTTCAGCGCTATTTCGTCATGGTCAATGATCGCTTGTCCCTCTCAAAAGATTGCTCAGGGCAAGCTACCATGTATCTTGTCCAAGTCTAGAGCATTTTACTTTTCTTGCTCTGCCTCGTTAGACTGGGCACAGTCAGCAATGAACACTCCATTATCTATTCGAGCTGCACAAGCCGGTTCCATCGACCGGGTCATTCACTATCACATCCAGACGAAGCACCATTTCAATCGCTATGCCCGCTCGTTGGGGTTTCTTGATTGGGCGAACCAGCCTGATCCGTTTCGTCGGTTTGAGGGGGCTCAGCTCATCTCTCTTCCATTGCTCAGGCCAGATGAAGAGCCGTTGTCGCCGGCATACGGAGCGATTTATGAACGGGGAGCCATTCCCTGTCAGCCTCTCAGTGTGCCATCGCTTTCGCGATTGTTTGAGTTTGCACTCGCCTTGTCCGCTTGGAAAAAGGCGGGAGAATCAGAATGGGCTCTCCGGAGTAATCCCTCGTCAGGGAATCTACATCCGACGGAAGGCTACATTGTTCTGCCACAGATTGATGGGTTCAGCTTGAAACCAGGTCTCTACCATTACGCGCCGAGGGAACATGGGTTGGAAATACGCGCGGAATTCTCTGCGGATCGACTCGCCTGCTTGCTGGCTCCCTTCCCAGCCAGGGCCTTCCTCTTCGGCCTGACCTCGGTTCATTGGCGAGAAGCCTGGAAATATGGCGAGCGGGCATTTCGATATTGCAATCATGATGTTGGCCATGCGATCGGAAGCGCACGGATTGCCGCAGCCACGCTAGGTTGGAATATGACTCTGCTGGATGATGTGGATCAAGACACGGTGGCGATGTTACTCGGGACGGATCGCAAGGAAGACTTTGGAGAGGCTGAGCTGGAGCAGCCTGACTGTCTGGCGGTGATCTGGCCATCTGAAAACGTGAAGCGTGAAGCGTCGTTCGTGAAGCGCGAGCAGATACCGTTGTTCCTCGACTCAACCATTGTGAAAGATTTGGTTGCCGGAAGTTGGCATGGGAAAGCAAATCGATTGAGCCAAGAACATGGGGTCCACTGGGACATTATCGACGAAGTGGCCGATGCTTCGTGGAAAACGCAGGCTGACCACCTGACAGTTTCGGTTCGCACCGGTTCACCACTTTCATCCGATGCGCTTCACGCTTCACGAATGACGAACGACGCTGGCACATCGGCCGGCCACATCATTCGCCAGCGCCGAAGCGCTGTATCGTTCGACGGCAAGACGTCAATTTCCACCAGCACGTTTTTTCAGATGATGCAGCGAGTCATGCCTTGCGTGGAAAGGCCACAGTTGGAACGGCCGATGCCGTGGGATGTGTGGCCCTATGATCCGGCGATTCATCTCTTGATATTTGTCCATCGGGTGGATGGATTGACGCCTGGGCTCTATTGTCTCGTCCGTGATCCGAAGAAGTTAACGTTCATTCAACAAGCTGTGAATTCCGAGCTGACATGGATCCTTGTACCGGAGTGTCCTGATGGTCTCCCGCTCTACTGGTTGCTCGAAGGCGATGCCCGCAAGCTAGCAGTGCAGGTGAGTTGCCATCAGGACATAGCCGGCGACAGTGCGTTCTCCTTCGGAATGTTGGCTGAGTTCGAGGGAACGTTGCGAGAACGGGGTGCCTGGTGGTATCCCCGGATGTTTTGGGAAGCGGGCGTGCTTGGGCAGGTCTTGTATCTGGAGTCGGAGGCGGCAGGAGTGCGGGCGACGGGAATCGGCTGCTTCTTCGATGACCCGGTTCACGAGACTATTGGTGTGAAGGCGTTGGCCATGCAATCCCTCTATCACTTCACCATTGGTGGGCCGGTGGAAGATCGACGCTTGCAGACCTTGCCGCCGTACCGACATCTTGTGTGTGAGGAAGTGAAAAGTGAGACGTTAACAGTGGGGGCAAGGAGCAATGTTTAAGATCAAGCGAAAGGCTGAGAAGCCGAAGCGGACGGTGCTCTACAACATTGTCGAAGACTATTCGGAGTTCGATGCCCCAGGGAATGTGACTGTCTGCGCGATGACGGAGGCAGAGGATCTTCAAGCCCATGCCAAGATCCTTTCAGAGAGCTATGACGTGCCGCTTGAGACGATGACGGCTTTGCTGACCGAAGGCGGAACCTATGTGTATCCGCAAGTCGGCGGTATCCTCACTCGAGGCGTATTCGCCTGCCGGATTGATTCAGCCGGGCAAGGGTCGAAACAAACCTGGACGCTGGATCTCATGCAGTTCGCCGAGGCGGAGCAAGTGGCTCGATCCAGGGCGCTTCCACTGGCTGATGCGGCGTGGGACGTGTTTGGGAGGACGCTGCCTGGCGAGCTGCAAGCCAAGCTACGGCAGAAAAATTTGGGCCTTGATTACCGAACGTTGGATCGTGCCGTCGCCAAGGGCGGTGACATCACGTACATCGATTTCCGAAAGGACTGGTCGCCACATTTCAAGCGGCTCTGTATCATGCCGGATGGGCGCCTTGTCGAAACTGGTGGATTGCAAGAGTTTGCCGAGCTTCATGGTATTGCTGTGGCACAGGCAAAAATGCTGATCGAACAGGGTGGGACGCTCGAAGTGAACGGCGAGGTGCTGGCCTGTCAGATCGTCAACGGTCAGCCGGCGGTTGCGCGGTTCAGCGCGAAGAACTATGCGAAAGCAAGGGAATTGGTCTCTTCGAAGGGGACGCATCTGATGGATGCGTTGAGTGAAGTGGGATATGCCGACCCCGCTATGATGCGAGGCCTTGCTCGAAAAACACTGAGTGCGCGACTGTGATCGAAGGCTACTCTAATCCAACGGGAGGTTCTATCTGTAAAGGCGGGGATATCTATCGAATCGTTTTTGACCCATTACCTTCCATTCCCACATCGCTGGTTATGGTTCCGTAGCTGTTGGCACGCTGTTTCTGAGCAAGATATCCCCCGAGACCGGCCCCGAGCACATTGCATATCACATCCGTTATCGAAGCGGTGCGGTTGTGGCAGAAGACTTGGAAGAATTCAGTCGAAAACGAGATGCCGCCTGTGATGGCGATGATTGTAGCAATGGTCTGGAGAGTGCGTGAATCCTCATTCAGCTGGTAGCGAAGCAGATATCCGAACATCATGAACCAGAGCGTGTTACCGACAATGTCCTTCAGCATGTTCCGGGAAAGAGCAAAATCTTGAAAAGGGATCCAGCGAATGTGGTCCCAGTGCGGATGTCCGACAAAGTTGCTCAACGGCAGCAGGGGAGCGATAGAGAGTGCGGCCAGTAAAAACCACAGCACGCTGCTCTTTAGCTTGAGTCCTGTCCAAAGGCTCATCGTACGATCATCTCAAAAGCTCAATGATTGTCTCGGTGCATCCGATGTCGTCAGTATACACGATGTGTCACGGTGTTGACCGTGAACAAAGAGCAAGCATAATGCATTGGTGTTGTTAGGGTTTTACGCTGGCTGCCCGTTGCCTGCTTGTGCCGCTTGAAAGAGTTCGGCTCGTACTTGATCGGAGGGATGTGGGAGGGGAGCCTGCTTTAAAGCCTAGGCCGCAAGTTCTTCTTTCACCGCATCAAGAAGTTTGTTGATGTCGAATGGCTTTTCAAAGGCTCGGCGTGCTCCGAAGAGTTTCGCAACATCGAGGAAGTTATGGTCGCCTTGTGCGCCCGTGATCGCGATGACTTTGGCATCGACATATTCTCGAGTAAGCTGAAGCGTGGCCTCAAGGCCGTCCGTTTCTGGCATCAACAGATCCATAATCACGAGATCGACTGGCTCTTTCTGGTAGAGCGTGAGCCCTTTGCGTCCATCCTCGGCTTCAAGTACGCGGTGCCCTGCCTTGACCAAGACTTCTTTCAGCAGCCCTCGAATGGATTGTTCGTCGTCGATGACTAGGATAGTCGCCATATAGACTCTACTGATTTTTCTGATCTTACCTGGCACCCGCGAAACAGTCTAGAAAGAAAATGTTTTTTAGCATAGGTGCAAGAGGTGAAATGAATATCAGTCCGATTGGCCTCATCTGGCAAGCCATAACCGAAGGCATTCCGGTGGATGATCAGATCCCGCCACTTCTGGAAACTGAATGGAAAATCATACGCTGGCTAATGTGCAGATGGATGCTATTACATACGTTTATATGGAATGATGAGGCTATTTGGGGCTTCTTGGTACAAATTATTTGACCGCAATTTGGATTTTTGTTACAAGGCCAAGCGTTCCTTTCATGATTACCGTTAACTCTTTTCAGGAGCTGTTTTAGTGAACACTACAGATCAGTCCAAATGGGCCTGGACAAGGCGCGCGTTTCTTCAGGTTTCCTTGGTGGGGACTCTCTTGCTGAGTGGGCGATTAGTTGGCCCACAGCCAGTGCAGGCTCGTGAGCTTCCTGAGGGCAGGCTGACGCTGGTGAACGTGTGGACCAATGAGCGGCTGGATGTCACCTACCGAGACGAGGCCGGGAACTATGACCTGCCAGCGCTCGATGATGTGAATTACCTCTTGCGCTGTCATTACACGGGTGAAGTGGGGGCTATGGATGTGCGTGTGTTGGAGCACGTGAATTTGGTGCAAAAGAAACTCGGCAGTCAGCAAGAGATTCATGTGATTTCTGGCTTTCGGTCTCCCGAGTACAACGCCATGTTAGTTCGGACTGACCAACATGTCGCCAAGAATAGCTTGCACATGCAAGGACAGGCGATCGATCTTTTGATCCCCGGTGTTCCCACCACGAAGCTTCGCCAGGCCGCGCTCGAACTGCGGTACGGCGGGGTCGGCTCCTATAAACGTTCAAGCTACGTACATTTGGACTCAGGCCCCTTTCGGCATTGGTAGCTCCCTCCTCATCACTCATCGAACACTCCCTTCTTAGACCCCATCTGCCCTTAACGGGAATGAGGAGGGAGGTGTTGCGTCGGATTAGGGTGCTATCGCTCGTCAGCGGACTATCGTTTTAAGAACAGAATGGACAAGGGCGGGAGAGTGATTGTTAATGAATATGGGAAGCCGTGGCTCGGGGTTTCAGTGGCGTGAATACCACCGCCATTTCCCATGTTGCTGCCGCCGTAGGTGATCCCATCGGTGTTGACCAGCTCCCGATACCAACCGGGTCCTGGGACGCCGATGCGGTAGTGGTGGCGAGGCATTGGCGTGAAGTTGCATAGGCAGACGATGGCCGCTTGCGTGCTTTTTGCCGTTCGAAGATAGGCGATGACTGAGTTGTCGGCGTCGCTGAAATCAATCCACTGAAATCCGCTCCAGTCGAAGTCGATCTCGTGCAATGCCGGCTCCTCGCGATAGACTCGGTTCAGATCGCGGATCAAACGTTGTAGCCCACGATGGGGCTCATTCTCGCAGAGATGCCAATCCAGGCTGGTGTCATGGTTCCATTCCCGCCACTGGCCGAATTCTCCGCCCATGAATAGCATTTTCTTACCGGGGTGGCTGTACATATAGCCATAGAGCAGCCGGAGGTTCGCAAACCGCTGCCAGACATCGCCCGGCATTTTGTCGAGCAACGTGCGTTTGCCGTGCACCACTTCGTCATGAGAGAGGGCGAGAACAAAATTCTCGCTGAAGGCGTAGAGCAGACCGAACGTCAGTTGGTTCTGATGGAACCGGCGGTAGATGGGGTCGTGCTGGAAAAATGTCAGCATGTCGTGCATCCACCCCATGTTCCACTTGAACGTAAAACCGAGTCCTCCTGTGTAGGTTGGCCGAGAGACTCCAGGCCATGACGTGGATTCTTCCGCGATCGTGATGGCTCCAGGGAATTCTCGGTGGACGACGACGTTGAGCTCTTTCAAGAGCGAGACGGCCCCAAGATTCTCCTTGCCTCCAAACTCATTGGGAATCCATTCACCGGACTGTCGGCCGTAGTCGAGGTAGAGCATGGACGCCACGGCGTCGACGCGCAATCCGTCGATGTGGTACTTGTCCAACCAGAAGAGGGCGCTATTCAGAAGGAAGGTGCGTACCTCGACTCGATCGTAGTTGAAAATCCGGCTGTGCCAATCGGGGTGATAGCCGAGGCGCGGGTCAGCATGGTCATAGAGGTGTGTGCCGTCGAACTGGGCCAATCCATGGGGATCGTCAGGAAAGTGCGCCGGTGCCCAGTCCATGATCACGCCGAGACCGGCTTGATGCGCAGAATCGACAAACGCCATGAACCCTTTGGGATCTCCATATCGGCTGGTGGCCGCAAAGTAACCGGTCGCTTGATAGCCCCATGACCCATCGAACGGATGTTCCGTCACAGGCATGAGTTCCAGGTGTGTGTAGCCCAGATCCCTTGCGTAGGGGATCAGTTTCATAGCGAGTTCTTTATAGGTGAGCCAGCGATTGTTCTCTTCCGGTACTCGCATCCATGATCCGAGATGGACTTCATAGATGGAGAGGGGAGCGGTCAGCGGATCCCATTCCGATCGGGCCGCCATCCACTCGCCGTCGTGCCAGGTGTAGGTGGACAAGTCACGCACGACTGAGGCAGTCCGTGGGCGGAGCTCACTCGCGACAGCATAGGGATCGGCTTTCCTCAAAAGCGCGTCGTGTTCTCGTGACCGAATTTCGTATTTGTAGA
This sequence comes from Nitrospiraceae bacterium, assembly GCA_052387595.1. Classification (GTDB taxonomy): domain Bacteria; phylum Nitrospirota; class Nitrospiria; order Nitrospirales; family Nitrospiraceae; genus Nitrospira_D. Next base: position 22,041 of record JBQTJA010000065.1, read on the forward strand.
GAGTGCCTTCCGGTAGATCGGGCATGAAGAGTTCCCAAAGTCCGGTAGATCCTCGGCTCGCCATGGGATGGCAAAGACCGTTCCAACCATTAAAGTCTCCAATCACACTGACACGTGTGGCATTGGGGGCCCACAGAACAAAGTGAACTCCACAGACGCCCTCAACGGTGCGGAGATGGGCGCCGAAACTGTCGTAGGCCCTGTACAGCGTTCCTTCGGTAAAGAGGTGCAGATCGAAATCCGTTAACAGGGGGGGGAATGCGTACGGATCATGGATTTCAGTGACCGTGCCGTCGTGGCGTGTGAGGCGAAGTGTGTAAGATGGCGCGAGTGGTGTATTTGGAAGCAGCGCCTCATACAGTCCCTCCTCACGAATGCGAGTCATGGGTTTGAAGATGGAGTTGGATCCGGCCTCAACATCCTTGATCTGGGGGAGCCAGGCCCGGATTGCGAAGCCTGGGCGACCGTCGATCGTCGTGGGGTGTGGGCCCAGAACCGTGTGAGGGGCCCAGTGAGTGCCGGCAATGAGGCGATCAAGATCATCCTGCTGAATGGTCAGATCGAGAGACATTGGCCTATCCTAATGGCTCCAGCCGTGATTAGGAAGGAGAAAATGTTCTCTGCGATGGCGTCGAATGAGATAGCCGAAGAGAACTCTGATCGCGTTGTCGCCGCCGGCCCAGGAGAATGTGGAGGCTCGTACGATGATCCGTCTTAGGGCATGAGTTCGGGGTGGATTACACCGTCGTGTTTGTGCATATCGCCAGGCAGGCCGGCTACCGGATTGCTTGTTGGCAGTGCTTCAAGGTCGGTTTTCCTGTCATGGCCAGCTCCGTCGCTTTCGGCCCACTCTCCCTCTGCTTGGTGCTTCTGCGCTAACAGGGATTAGGGCTTGCTCTCAACTTTCAGATTGAGCGATCCGTCACTCATCACTCGAACGTACAGCGAGTTCACATCAGCGAACACGCCGATGCCTTGCACCGACGCGATGGTTCCCTGCAGGGAGAGCTGACTGATTGATCGATTCAGTGCCGTTCGAAGCAGGTCGCGCATACGGTCGATCGCCGGCGACACGCCGAGGACGGCTTCACCCATCACGAGTTCTCTCATGGAAGAGTGGGCGAGCCAATTCGGGCCGTCCTTCTGTAAGAGCTGTTCGGAATCGTGGTCCAAGCGGAGGCCACTGATTTCGACGGACTGTGTCAACATGTTCATTTCAGGCTTCCCCACGAAATACAGGTGGCCGATCGCATCTCCTCCAAACGCAATCCGCAGAACCACTTGATTGCCACCACGGCCCAAAATTGCCGCATCGGTGATGACAATGAAGTCTCCTTTCACGGCGACACGTTTTCCCTTCAACCGCGCCGCAAGTGATCGGGACAGCGAGGGATAGTCCAGCGGGATGTCAGCGACGACGTGGAATCCAGGGGAAGCCGGTTGTGTATCGAGTTGAGGAAGTGCCGCGGCCGCGGCAGGTGGTTCGGAACCGAAGACGATCATAGGTTTGGCGATTATGTGCAGCGTATCATGAAGACTTTGTCTATCTATCGAGTATTCATTCCGTTTGATCTTCTCGATGTTGAGGTGGAGCCACGCGTTCGGTTCCAATTGTATTGGCGCGCGCAACCCGTTCCATGCTTCTTCCACTTGAGGGCGAACCGTGCTCGCGTTAAGGCGCGCAACCGCCTGATGAAGGCCTCCTCGTACAGCGTCCGTCAATCTGTTCCTGACGTCCTGGGGAAGGTCCGTCGTGGTGATGCGAGAGGTACATGTATCGATCGTGTGAACCGCCACATCGGCGATCGACGCGGACAGACCGTAGTTCGGAGTCATGTCAATTGCAATACCACCATGCAGCGTCGTTTTTCGTAACCGCTCCTGGCCGGTGCCGCAGTCGGCTGGTGCCTTGACGGTAGGTGTCGGTGCGTGTGCACCAAGGTGAGAACGAAGGTCAGCGGTGAGGGGAAGGCGAGTCCCCGGAAGGTCGATTCCCTTCCACCAATCGCGGAGCACGGCACCTTGATCGGAGCTCATGGATTGGTAGGAGTTGGAGCGCTCAGTCGTAAAATCATCCCGCTCCACATAATACTTGTATTCAACGCCTTTCGAGTGCTTGCTGGGGTTGCCTGATTGATCGAACACCTTTGCAATGACGTTCTCATCGTTGATCGTAGCCAGAAACGGCGCGAGGTTCATCTGAACAGGAAAGTTGATGGTGGACTCTGTGGCCGGTGAGAGGGGGGGCGGGGTTGCCGGCAGCAGCGTCGGCGGCGGTGGGTGCACGTCATACTGCTTGACCATACAGCCCGTCAAGGATACCGCTAAGGACAATGTAAGAAGAGTATTCTGTATCGAATGAGGAAGCATCGGGTTCTTCCTTTGGCTAGTCGGTGGTTGTCAGACCTCTCGCCTCATGCATCTGAAAGGTGGATGGTGAGGGGCAACGGCGGGGGCTAGGATAGCAGAATCGCATGATGCTTTGTCATGTCAAAAACACAGTGCGGTGGGGTGGGTTTCGAGGGGATCATACGAAAGCCACCCAACCCTCGTCGGCGGCAGGCATATTTGTATTGATTGCTAATCATACCAGTACAGCCAGTGGGTCGTGGAGGAGGAAACATTCTTGACGGAGTGATGAGCGCCTTTCGGAATGAATACCTCGTCGCCCGGCTCTGCGAGGATCTTTTCTCCGCCGATAGTTCGCTTGGGTTTCCCATCTATAACGGTCACCAGTTTGTTTGTCGTGTAGAGGAAATCATTCCATTCGTTACCGGACGGATCAATGAAGATGCCGCAGGAGTAGCCCATGTGAGCGCAGCAAATGTCCGAGATAAGCTGAGGCAGAGACAAAGCAGTCAATGGTGGTGCGCGAAGGTATGGGCTTCGTGGTGCTGCTCGGTCAGTTTTCGAAGGTCGCAGTGGATGTCGTCGGGGTCGCAGCATTCGGTTTCTAGCTGGATGGTCATATGTTTGATGCCGAAGTCCGTGGTGATGCGGTTCTGGATCAGCTGCAGCAATTCCAGCGGAATGCGATGATGTTCGATCATGACGTGGCTGGTAAGCATGACCAGCCGAGGTTCGACCGCCCAAATGTGAAGATCGTGGACGTTCGTGACGCCGGGGATGGCCTCCATGGTCGCGGCCACCTGAGACGCGCTGATGCCTGGTGGGGTTGATTCCAACAGGACATCCATCGACTCTTTAAAGATCGGCCAGGCTCCTCGAAGAATGACTCCGACGATCAGGAGGCTCACGAGCGGATCGAGGATGGTCCATCCTGTCAGAAGAATCGCGCCACCGCTCACAATCACGCCGAGCGACACCCATGCGTCTCCTAGCATATGCCAGAATGCACTGCGAATGTTCAGATCGTCTTTTGCGCCATGCTGGAGTAACAGGGCAATGCCGAGATTGGCCACAAAGCTGACGGTCGCGACTATCATCACCCAGCCACCGTCGACGGGAACCGGTTGCAGCAGTCGTTTCAGGCCGATCAGTGCGATGCCAGCGGCGGTCAGGAGAAGAATGAAACTGTTCAGAAACGCCGCGATGATGCCGGCTCGATGATAGCCGAAGGTCCGGCTCTCGGAGGCTGGACGTGCGGTAAGGAGATGGGCATAGAGTGCGAGAAAGAGCGAGCCTTGGTCGACGAGGTTGTGGCCCGCGTCGCTCATGAGCCCGATGCTGTTGAGGAGCCAGCCGCCGACAAACTCAGCCGCGATGATCACGGCGTTGATGGCCAGAGCCAGGCGGAGTCTGGATCGGAGATGTGCATACGAAGCCAGTGCTGTCATGAATGACAGTTTCGCACGAGGAACGCGATGCAGCAAGTCTCGCCGAAGGTTTCTATCAAAGGAAGTTGGCCGCTGACTATCGAACGGAATTGGTTGGCAGGCGTTCGCTCAGTACTGGATAGGTGGCTTGGTCCATTCCTGCATTGCCGGTCGAGAGATCCATCGCAATCACACGCAGCGTGATCCCGTCGGGAACGTCCTTTGACGGTGGCACAAAGAATGGAGCTTCAAATGTGCGGCTTCCTTCATCGTAAAACATCTGCAGCCGCTCAATGATTCGGTCTCCGATCAACACCTCTCCATAGATACGGATCTTTCGTGAGTCCCAATCTCCGTGGGGGCGGACCAAGGAACCGGACAGGGTTTTGACTGAGGCTCGGAGTTTCACGTCGTCTTTCGCGATCAGCGGTTCCTGCGATGTGGGTCGCTCAATTTGGACGAGGTACCCATAGAGGTGTAGCACGATGCCGTCATGTGTGAGGTCCTGTCCTGGAATCACGAGTAGCGTCTTACTCGTTTTCTGTGATGCGGCAGGATAGGCCAGAGGCCCTTCGGCGGAGATCTCCACCAACGTCGGTTTGTGTAGTTGCAACGTTGTGGTGAACACCGCGGAGGGGCGAGAGCTGTAGACTGGTTCTTCTATCATGTGCGGTGTGCGCATGATTTGATTTTGGTCGCCGGACCCGCCCTCCTGCAGACCCGCAGCTAGAATTTGGCCCGTTGCCACCTCCGTGATCGTCACGCGCGCTCCACCGACTTCTCGGCCTAGCACCATGGCCCCGTGCGCGACGACTCGGACCAGCACCACCGTGGGTTGTGGGCCGTTGAGCGGGATATTGGGAGGTGTTTGGCTTTGGACCGGAGTCGAGAGGTAAGAAAGTAGGGTGAGCGAGAAGATCAGTCCCACCAGGGCGAAGGAAGATCGGGTCATTTCACCTTCGTGCCAGGGTCTACTTCTTCTTGAATGGTGAGCAGTCCGCGCACGTCGGCATCGCCAGCAGCTAGTACCATGCCCTGCGACTCGATACCCATGAGTTTGGCCGGCTTAAGATTCGCCACGATCACGATCGTCTTGCCGACCAGTGCATCAGGTTCGTACCTCTTGCCGATTCCGGCCACGATCTGGCGCTGTTCTGTGCCGAGGGAGACTTGCAGCTTGATCAACTTTTCAGATTTTGGCACGCGCTCGGCGGAGAGCACCTTTGCCGTTTTGAGCTGAATCTTCATGAATTCGTCGATGGTGATCTGCGGCGTGGCGGCGGGAGCTGCCACAGGGGGTGTTGCCGGCAGAGTCGCTGTGGATGTTGGCGCAGCAGAGGGTGTTGGTGACGGGATAGATGGTTCGCTCACTGGTTTTACTCCTGGTTTTGATTCGACACGTGGGAAAAGCGACGGGCCTTTATGGATGATGGTGCCTGGCTTTAACCCACCCCATGCAATCTTATCTTTCAGCAGAGGGCGTGTGAATTCGGTTGAGATGCCAAGCTGACCGCAGATTAACTGCGCACTTTTAGGCATTACGGGATATGTGGCTAGGCTGAGGCAGCGGAGCGTCTCAGCCATCGTGTACAGGATGGTTCTGAGTTGTCCTGCGTTGCGTTCATCCTTGGCCAGCGCCCAAGGCGCAGTCTTGTCGACATACTGGTTGGCAAGTTGGACGACATGCCAGATGGCCTCCAAGGCTCGATTGAACTCTAATTGCTCCAGATGGTCCGACAACGCTCCGTTCAAGAGTGTCACGGAAGTTTGCTGCAGTGTTTGCTCAGCCGCTCCGATTTCTCCGGGAGCCGGTACGGCCCCTCCTTGCGTCCGCTCGATGAGGGTGAGCGTTCGACTCAAGAGATTACCCAGGCCGTTGGCAAGATCGCTATTGATGCGCGTCACCATTCCGACAAGGGAGTAATCTCCGTCTTGTCCAAACGGCACCTCGCGCAGTAAGAAATAGCGAAACGCATCCGCGCCGACTTCATCGATCATCTTATTGGGATCGACGACGTTGCCGCGGCTCTTGGACATCTTCTCGCCATCGACCGTCCACCAGCCATGGGCAAAGATGGTCTCCGGCAACGGTAGATTCAACGCCATGAGCATCGTGGACCAATACACGGCGTGGGTCGTCAGGATGTCCTTCCCGACAAGATGGACATTCGCAGGCCAAAATTGGTTTCCCGTCGGCTTCTCTCTCGGGAGATATTCCAGCGCGGACAGGTAGTTCACCAGCGCATCGAACCAGACATAGGTCACATAGTTGTTATCAAATGGCAGTTCGATCCCCCAGGAGAGCCGTGACTTTGGTCTCGAGATCGAGAGGTCGCCGAGTTTGTGGGTTTGTAAGAACCCGAGGACTTCGTTGCGTCGCGACTCCGGGCGAATAAAATCCGGATGCGCCTTGATGTGCTCGATCAAGCGGTCCTGATATTGCCCCATCTTGAAGAAGTAGTTGTGCTCGCTGAGCTGTTCGACGGGGCGCTTGCAGTCCGGACAGAGTCCGGACTCCACGTCTTTCTCAGTCCAGAACCGTTCATCGAACGTGCAATACCAACCGGTGTACGAATCCTTATAAATGAGATTCTTGTCGTAGAGTTCCTGAAGATATCGTTGGACAATGGATTTGTGCTCGAGATCCGTCGTTCGAATGAACGCATCGTTCGAGATGTTGAGGCGTTGCCACAATGTTTGAAACTGAGGCGCAAGCTTATCGCAGTGGGCCTGGGGGGCGATGCCGGCTTTGGCTGCAGCCTGTTGCACTTTCTGGCCATGTTCATCGAGGCCGGTGAGAAAAAACACCTCGCGTCCGCGCAGCCGCCAGTAGCGCGCCAGCACGTCGGCCGCTATGGTGGTGTAGGCATGGCCGATGTGCGGGACATCATTGACGTAGTAAATCGGGGTGGTGATGTAAAAGGGGTTCGTGTCCGCCATATCGGGGGCAAGATATCAGGTTGGCGTCGCGTTTGGCTAGGTTGCGGCTCCGGCGGGGACAAGGCCGAGTGCTTCGCGCAGGCGAAGGAACGTCGTTTCCAGTGCCATCTGCACGTTGAGGTGCCGCGTGGCTTGCTGTTCGGTTCGCTCGATGTCATTCAAGAGGGTCAGGAGAGCATCAATGTCCGCTCGCTGGGCGTATCGTCGCAGATCTGTGACGTGGTCGAGGTGAAGGATTTGATCATGATCTCCATCGACGATGACGATGACCAGATCACGGATCCATCGTGTGAGCCATGTGAGCGTTACCTCGCCACGGTCCGTCTTCGCCAAGCTTTCCGCTGCCGAGAGGATGGTCGCGCTCGACATCAAACTTTCCGGCTTCACCAATGTCAGGCACTCCTGTTGTCGCACGCGAACGTCTGCCACATCTAGCGTGAGTGCTTCTCCGATTCGGCCATCGGCGAAGACCGCCAGGAAACGGGCGTCAGCAGGAGGGATCTCCCGCTTGAGGATCAAGGCGGCCTCAACTTGGGTGCGGGCGGGTGTCGTGAAACGGAGCGCTTGGCAGCGTGATCGAATGGTGATCGGAAGCGCATGGAGCCGATTGGTGACAAGGATAAAGAGACTATCACCGGGAGGTTCTTCCAAGGTTTTGAGGAGCGCGTTCGCTGCACCGATCGTCAGTCGGTCCGCGTCGTCAATCAGGCAAATCTTTCGCTCTCCGATGAGTGGACGATAAACGAACTGTTGTTCGATCTCCCGCACTTGCTCGATTTTGATTTGCGGCGTGGCGGCTTTCGGATCGGGCTCGATGACAAAGTAATCTGGGTGCGTCCGAGCGGCTATCTGAAGGCAGGATCGGCACCGGCCACAGCTGTCCTGAGCCTCTGTTTGTGAGGGTTGCTCGCAGTTGAGCGCCTGAGCCAGTCGCACGGCGGTCATCAACTTTCCGATCCTGGCTTCGCCATAGAACAGATAGGCATGGGCCAAGCGTCCATTGCACACCGTCGCTTGAAGGAGGGAGATGGGTTGCTCGTGGCCTGTGATATCGGCGAAAGGCATGGGCTATCAGCGTCTCGATGTCCGTCTGCGATAGGTCTTGAGCCAGTTCATGACCAGTTCTTCTACGGTTTGTGTCACCGACTCCAGTGGTTGCGTGGAATCGATTACCATGATGCGTCGAGGTTCTCGTCGTGCCAACGCGTGAAACCCCGTACGGACTTTTCGGTGGAACCGCTCGGCTTCTCGATCGAGTCGATTTTGGGTGGCAGTGCGGCCGCGGCGCCGGCTGAGTCCGACAGCGACGGGGACGTCGAAGAGCAACGTGAGCTGAGGAGCCAGTTTCCCGGTCGCCCAGTCGTTCATCGTGCGTAATATTCGTAGATCCAACCCCCGTCCATATCCCTGATAGGCTATCGTCGAGTCTGAGAATCGATCACAGACGACCGTCACTCCGCGTGCGAGTGCGGGTTTGATGACGTGATCCACATGCTGGCGTCTGGCCGCGAAAATAAGGCAGGCTTCCGTTTCGGGGGCGATGCTTTCTCCCGAATGGTCGAGTAGCATACTGCGCAGACGCTCGGCGAGGAGCGTCCCTCCCGGTTCTCGGGTATACAGCACGTCCAGGCCTTGGGCGGTCAGCCGCTCGCACAGTCTTCGAGCTTGTGTTGTTTTTCCGCTTCCTTCACCGCCTTCCAGCGTCATGAAGATGCCCGTCGATTTTCTAGCTGTTCTACTCATTGGCAATTTTCATGTCAGCCGCAATCGGGGAGCGATCCTATGTCAGGTCGAGGCGAATAGCAAGACCAGTACCTTTTTTGATTTCATCTGGTCCAGGCACATAACCCGTTGAAATTTACAATAAAATGCTTGCGAGGCCTGTCAGGAACTCTGTAAGATGAATCACGCAATGCTCTCCTCAATGGCTGGGGGTCCGTGATTCATGATCAAGGTTGCACTAAGGCGCTATTTTCTGACAGGCCTCCTGCTTGTGACTCCTATTTGGGGGACTATTCTCGTCCTGAAGACCCTGTTCGTTGCGGTAGACGGCATCTTGGGCGATGCTGTCGCGGAGTTGGTGCCGGATCACTATATTCCCGGCCTAGGGATCATCACGCTGGTTCTGCTCATCTTTTTAGTCGGGTTGTTTGCGGCGAACTTCATCGGGCGTCAGATTGTGGGTCATTGGGAAGATTGGCTCAACCGGCTGCCCCTCGTCCGGGGGATTTATTCCACGCTGAAGTCCATGATGGATATCCTGTCTTTTTCGGAGCGAGGGTCGTATCGCCGGGTGGTCTTGATTCAATTCCCAAAGAACGGCCATTATTGTTTTGCGTTTGTGACTGGCATGACGAAAGGCGAGACCACGGCATTGGGCCCGGAGGCGCTGATTCATGTGTACGTGCCGACCTCGCCCAATCCGACATCGGGTTATTTTCTCTTAGTGCCGGAACGGGAAGTGATATCGGTTGATATCAGTATTGAAGAAGCGATGAAGCTGATTGTATCGGGTGGTCTCTATACGCCATCCGGTGCAATGGCCTCGGCCCTAAGGGGAGAGCCAAAGTGGAGTCAGGTCAAACAGCCGGATGCCGGTGTGCCGATCGGATAAACGCGGGGTTCTGATACCTAATTGCGGTCTTCTTATTTCCGGAGTCTTCGATGAAACCATCAGTAGATCAATGCACAACGGTCTCGCGTATTCCCGGCCTAGGCGTGATTGTAATGGCGGCCGGGTTGGGCAAGCGGATGAAGTCCACCCAAGTCAAGGTGTTGCATCATGTCGCGGGTCAGCCGATGGTTCTCTACGCTGTTGATGTGGCGCTTCAACTCGCGGGCCATCGTATTACGGTTGTGGTTGGGCATCAATCCGACAAGGTTCGGCACGTGATTGAAACAGGCATTGCCGGCAGGCTGGGATCAAAGTCCGTGAGCATCGTCGAGCAAGCCGAGCAACTCGGGACCGGCCATGCGGTGCTGCAAAGCCGTCCCGTGTTTTGTCTGGGCGACGAGGCGCGTCCGACGAATTATCTTATCTTGAATGGTGACACTCCGTTGTTAAAAGAAGAGACGGCGCGGGAACTATTGCGGGCCCATCAATTCCAGAGCGCCACGGTGACGATTTTGACGGCGATGCTCGATGATCCCAGCGGCTATGGTCGAGTCATCCGCCGGCAGTCCGGCGGGTCTCACCAGAGTGAAATCACTTCGTCTGACGTGCTGAAGATTGTTGAAGATCGTGATGCCACTCCGGCGGAACGGGCTACCAAAGAAATCAACGTAGGGACGTATGTCGTGTCCGGAGATTTTCTCTTCGAGGCCCTGGATAAGCTGGAGCCACGCAATGCTCAGAATGAATACTATCTGACGGATATTGTTCGAATGGCAGTGGCCCAGGGGCGGCCTGTTGCGGCGGTGACCCTTCAAGATCCCGAAGAAGGGCTGGGAGTCAATACCAGGCAACAGCTGGCGGCAGCAGAGCAGGTCGTCCGTCAGCAGATTCGCGAGCGCTGGCTTGACGCCGGAGTCACGATGCGGGATCCTGGCTCCGTGTGGGTTGACGCCGGAGTCACCATTGGAAGAGACACAGTGCTGTATCCAAACGTGAGTCTTGAAGGCAAAACCAGTATCGGTGAAGGGACGACAATCCGGTCCGGGGTCCGTATCACCGATTGTGTGATCGGCAATCACGCCGAGATTTTAGACTCCTGCGTGCTTTCTAAGTCGGAAGTGCATGATGACGCACATCTCGGCCCGTTCGTGCATCTTCGTCCAGGTGTGGTGGTCAGGCGGAAAGCGAAAGTCGGAAATTTTGTTGAGATGAAGAACACTGAATTGGGCGAAGGTTCCAAGGCCAATCATCTCAGTTATTTGGGTGATGCCACGATCGCAGAAGGGGTGAATATCGGCGCCGGTACCATCACCTGTAACTACGACGGAGCGCGAAAGCATCGAACGGTGATCGGCAAAAATGTGTTTCTTGGAAGCGATACGCAGCTGATTGCGCCGGTCACGATCGGAGAGGGATCGGTGGTGGCGGCGGGGACGACCGTGACGCAGAACGTGCCGGCTGATTCACTGGCGATCGCCCGAGTATTACAAGTCAATCGAGTCGGCTGGGCAGCGAAACGTCGGATGTTGCTGAGCGCTGGTACGCCGGGCGAAGATTCAGCGAAAGCGTCCAGCAGCCCGAGAAAACAGAAGAACAAAAAAACTTCGAGTACTATGAAGAGGGGGCGCGCAAAGTCAGCGAGACGGTGATCGCGGCGGATTGATTGTTCATTCGCCCGTTAGTCGACTCAGATCTGGGAGCAATGCCTATGTGTGGGATCGTCGGATATATCGGCAATCAAGAGGCGGTTCCGATTCTCATCGAGGGATTGGCAAAGTTGGAGTATCGGGGCTACGACTCCTCTGGAGTCGCCGTCATGGAGGGGGAGAAAATTGTCGTCAGGCGGAGCGTGGGCAAGCTGGTCAATCTTCAAAATTCGCTCAAGGCGAAAGATCTCAATGGGACGGTCGGAATCGGCCATACTCGTTGGGCGACCCATGGGAAGCCTTCAGAACAGAATGCCCATCCGCATCGGTCCAAAGGCTGCGTGTTGGTCCACAATGGGATTATTGAAAACTACCAGCAACTCAAACAGCAATTGGAAAAGGACGGCTACAAATTTGTATCGGAAACCGATACGGAGGTCGTCGCGCATTTAATCGATAAATACCTTCAGAAAGGGAAGCTGCTGGCTGATGCCGTACGGTTGGCGACGAAAGATGTGAGTGGCAGTTACGCACTGGCCGTCATGTCAGAACGAGAACCTGGGACGTTGATTGCCGCGCGGTCCGGATGCCCGTTGGTGGTTGGGCGGACCAAGCACGCCTCATACATCGCTTCCGATGTCATGGCGATGCTCGCGCACACGCGAGAAGTGACCTATCTCGAAGAAGGGGATGTGGCGGTCGTCACTCAAGACGACCTGCATCTCACCGACGTCGGCGGCCATGCGGTCTCGCGCAAATCAACGCGGATTACCTGGGATGCGTCGGCGGCGGAGAAGAGCGGCTATCCGCACTTCATGCTGAAAGAAATTCACGAACAGCCGCAGACCATTCTTGATACCATGCGCGGACGGTACTCCTATGAGACTGGCGAAGCGGATCTGCCGGATATCGGTCTCACACCAAAAGAGTTCGCGGCGGTTGAGCGGATTTGGATCGTCGCCTGTGGCACATCTTGGCATGCAGGCCAGGTCGGGAAATATTTATTTGAAGAAATGGTTCGTACACCGGTTCAGGTGGATATCGGGAGCGAGTTTCGGTATCGCGACCCACTCGTCGGGAAGAACGATCTATTTGTCACAATTTCTCAGTCCGGCGAGACGGCTGATACGCTGGCTGCTGCGCGAGAAGCAAAGGGAAAAGGGGCGCGTGTGGTCTCCATCGTGAACGTTGTCGGCAGCACCTTGGCGCGTGAGTCGGATGGGGTGCTGTACACGCATTGCGGGCCGGAAATCGGCGTCGCATCGACCAAAGCCTTTACCGCGCAGCTCACGGCGCTGTATTTGCTGGCCTTGCATTTTGCCAGAGTTCGTAATGTGATGAAGGTGGCAGACGGAAAAGCCTGGTTAGATCGGTTGGTGCAGTTGCCGGTATTAGTCGAGCGCGTCTTGCAGCGAGAGGCTGAAATCGTGGCGATTGCCAAGCGATATTACAAGAAGCGTAATTTTTTATTCTTGGGACGCGGGATCAACTATCCGATCGCACTGGAAGGCGCGCTGAAGCTGAAAGAGATTTCGTATATCCATGCCGAAGGCTATGCGGCGGGCGAGATGAAGCATGGTCCGATTGCGTTGATCGACAAGGATATGCCGGTCGTGGTCTTGGCGCCCCGAGACAAACTGTATGACAAAACGGTCAGCAATCTGATGGAAGTAAAAGCGCGACACGCGCCGGTGATTGCTTTCGTGGCAGAAGGAGAGCGGGAACTCGGCAAGATTGCGGATGCGGTGTTCACCGTTCCTGATACCCACCCGCTGATCTCGCCGATGTTGTTTACCATCCCGCTTCAGCTTCTTGCGTATCATATCGCGGTATTGCGCGGGGCGGACGTCGATCAACCGAGAAATCTGGCAAAAAGCGTGACGGTGGAATGAGGTGCAGAGGTGGGTCCCCTTGCTCGCTCAACGCGCGGCCTCAGAAGGCCCTCGTTGAATGCGCGCAGTAAGGGACCCACCTGTGCACCTCATTGGGAAGAGGATGGAGGAAGAAGGGGAACGAGAGTGGAGATTACGCAAAAGGATGTCGAGAAGGTGGCGCAGCTGGCGAGATTGGCGGTGAGCGCTGCTGAAAAAGAGACATTTGCCAAGCAGTTGACCCAGATTCTCGGGCATGTTGATACGTTGAGTCAGTACGACACGGCGGGAATCGAACCGACCGCCACGGTCATGGGACACGTGAATGTGTTTCGTGAGGATCTTGTGCGCCCATCACTGTCTTCAGAGCAGGCGTTGGCGAATGCGCCGGAGCGTGAAGTGGATGGGTTTGTTGTTCCTAAAATTCTAGAGGAGCGTTAATCGTCAGGGAGCCGGCTCGCACGTTGACCACAACGAAAGCACGCAGCGATTGACGAATAACGGGAAGATACATGTTTCGACAAATGTTACGTTCGAAAATTCACCGTGCCACAGTGACAGGTGCCCATCTCGAGTATGAAGGCAGCCTGACAATCGATCAAGACTTGATGGAGGCGGCCGGGATTCTCCCCTATGAGGCGATTGTCTGCTCGAACTTGAACAATGGCGAGCGATTCATGACCTATGCGATCAACGGTACGCGAGGGAAAGGGGAGATCATTTTAAATGGGCCCACCGCACGAAAGGCGGCGGTCGGGGACCAGATCATCATCTTTTGTTATGAGTATTACGGCGAAGAAGAGATCAAGAAGCACACACCCAAGATCGTTCGAGTGAATGAAAAAAATCGAATTGTGGCGGTGAGCTGATGCGCTACGGACATGCTGACCGATGAGGCTGCGTGTCGGTTCGTGTGCAGATCACCAGTCGGGAACGAGAGGTCATGTCTCTTCATAAACTAACCCTCTGCGAACTTCAGAAACAATTCCAGGCAGGGGAAGTGACAGCCACGGAGATCGTGCGTGCCTACTTCTTGCGCATTGGCCAGGTTGAGCCAAAAGTAAAGGCCTTCGTCACTCAGGCAAAAGAGTCAGCTTTTATGGAGGCGGACGTTTTGGACCGCAAGCTCAAGGGATGGAGGAAGACCCAGCCGCTTACCGGAATGCCTCTTGCCATTAAGGATAATATCTGTACGGACGGCATTCCTACGACCTGTAGTTCTCGCATGTTGCAGAATTTTGTGCCGCCGTACGATGCGACGGTCATCGCCAAGTTGCGCGCACAGGAGTGCATTGTGCTGGGTAAGACGAATTTGGATGAATTCGCAATGGGATCATCAACGGAAAATTCCGCGTTCGGCCCCAGCCGGAATCCTTGGAATCTGCGTTGTGTGCCGGGAGGATCAAGCGGAGGATCAGCGGCGGCAGTGGCGGCAGAGGAATGCGTGGCCGCGCTTGGCTCAGACACCGGCGGATCCATCAGGCAGCCGGCAGCCTTCTGTGGCGTGGTTGGACTGAAGCCGACGTATGGACGGGTGTCGCGGTATGGGTTGGTCGCGTTTGCCTCCTCGCTGGATCAAATCGGGCCGATCACGAAAGATGTGTCCGATGCGGCGTTTCTTCTGCAAGCCATTGCAGGGCATGATCCAATGGATTCCACATCGGTCGACCGGCCTGTTCCGGATTACATGAAAGCGCTGAAAAAACGGGATCTCAAAACTGTGAAGATTGGTGTGCCGGCTGAGTTTTTCACTGAAGGACTCGATCAGGATGTCGAACAGTCGGTCAGAGCGGCTATTGGGGAGTTGAAGCATCTTGGAGCTGAGATCAAGGAAATCCGTCTGCCGAGGACCGATGCAGCTGTGGCGGTGTACTATGTGATTGCCACGGCAGAAGCCAGCTCGAATCTTGCTCGTTTCGACGGGGTGAAGTTCGGTTTTCGTGCCAAGGAGACCAAGGATCTTCTGGATCTCTACATGAAAACGAGACAGGAAGGGTTTGGTCCGGAGGTGAAGCGTCGGATCATGCTGGGGACCTATGTGCTCAGCGCCGGGTATTACGATGCGTACTATGGGAAAGCTCAAGCCGTACGAACGTTGGTCTGCCAGGATTTCGATGCTGCGTTTCAAGAAGTCGATCTCATTGTGACCCCGGCGACACCGACTCCGGCCTTCAAACTCGGTGAAAAGAGTGAAGATCCGCTGCAGATGTACCTCTCCGATATTTTCACGATCTCGGTCAATCTAGCTGGATTGCCGGCAATTGCTCTGCCCTGCGGCTCCAGCAAAGAGGGGCTTCCGATCGGGCTGCAATTGATCGGGCGAGCGTTTGAAGAAGAGACGATACTTCGAGCGGCCCATGCGTATGAGCAATCGACGCAATGGCATCGCCAGAAGCCCCTCATACGGTAGACCGGTGCAGTCAGAGGACAGCGAGAAGGAAGCGGAGAGCGGGCGGATGGAGATGACTAACCACGACAAGGGGCAATTATGACGATTGTTGAGATCGCGGCACTCCTCGTAGCTGTCGTATTTGCCGTGCTGGTTGGATATCTCGTCCCTGTCTTGATGCAGGTTCGAAAGACAGTCGCTGAGTCCGAACAGCTGCTGGCCAAGATGAACACTGAGCTGCCTGCCCTGGTGGTTGAATTGCGTGCGGTAAGCCAGAATTTGAACGACGTAACAAGTCAGGCACGCGAGGGAGTTGAACATGCGGCTGTCTTGCTGCATGCAGTGGGTGAAATAGGCGAATCGGTGCAGCAGGTCCATAATGTCGTTCGTGGTTCAAGCGGGACGTTGTTGAGCAATGTGGCGAGCATGGTTGCGGGTTTCAAGGCAGCCACTCACGTCGTGCGGGAACGCATGAAACATGAAGGAGGGACACACAATGGCGGATGAACGAGGAACATCAGCGGCGGTCTTTTTGGCGTTTCTGAGCGGGGCCGCGATGGGTGCGGTCGCGGCATTGTTGTTGGCGCCAGAAGCAGGGAGCGAATCGCGTGATCGACTTCGTGGGTATGCCCGCCGTGCGGAACACGATCTTCGAGATCTTGCTGGGCGTGCCGGTGAGGTGTTTGAAGAAGTCGTTGATCAGGGCAAGGAGTTTGTCGAAACGAAGCAGTCGGTGCTGCGAGAGGCATTCGATGCTGGACGTGAAGCCATGAGGCGCGAACGCGGTCGCACCTCCGATGAGGGGCCTGATCGAGGATGATTTTTGAGACGGTCATCGGAGTGGAGGTCCACGCACAACTGCGGACCAACTCCAAGATGTTCTGCGGGTGCGGCACGACATTCGGTCTGTCGGCCAACAGTCAGACCTGTCCGGTCTGTCTTGGCCTGCCAGGCAGCTTGCCCGTCATCAACCGAATGGCAGTCGAAATGGCGGTTCGTGCCGGCTTGGCGCTGAACTGTACGATCGCGGCGAACAATCGATTCGCGAGAAAGCACTATTTCTATCCGGATCTTCCCAAGGGGTATCAGATTTCCCAATATGAGTCCCCGATTTGCGAGCATGGGTGGATTGAGGTTCGCGACAGCGGCGGGGAGACGAAACGCATCCGCATTCGTCGTGCACATTTGGAAGAGGATGCCGGGAAGAACATCCATGAGACTGGTACCAATGGGAGCCGGGTCGATCTGAATCGCGCCGGCACACCGCTGTTGGAAATCGTGACGGAACCGGACATGCATTCGGCGGACGAGGTGGTGGCCTATCTCAAAGGGTTGCGGGACATCTTAATGTACCTTGACGTCTGTGACGGCAACATGGAGGAGGGGAGCTTTCGGTGTGAGCCGAACTTGTCGCTGCGTCCGTCGGGGCAACAGGAGTTTGGGACAAAAGTCGAGCTGAAGAACATTAACTCCTTCAAGTACGTGAAGGACGCGGTCGAGTATGAGATCAGGCGGCAGACCAAAGTATTGAATGAGGGGGGCACAATCCGCCAGGAAACCAGGCTCTGGAATATTGAGCGTGGTGAAACGGCGGTCATGCGTTCCAAAGAGGAAGCCCATGACTATCGCTATTTCCCTGATCCGGATCTGGTGCCATTGAAGTTGGACGAAGCGTGGATCGATGGATTCCGTAGCCGTTTGCCGGAACTGCCGGCTGTGCGGACGAAGCGATTCGTTTCGGACTATGGGTTGCCAGAATATGACGCCACTATCCTGACGGCTTCGAAAGGCATGGCGGACTATTTTGAATGCTGCGTGAAACAGTTCCCTCAACCCAAGATCGTGAGTAATTGGGTGATGGGAGAGTTGATGCGAGAGTTGAAGAACTCCGGGACTGATATTTCAGCGTCGCCTGTTACGCCTGAGCGGCTGGTGAGCCTGTTGCAGATGGTGGACAAGGGGATCATCAGCTTAAAAGTCTCCCGTGAAATCTTTCCGGAACTCTATAGCAGTGGGAAGGCTCCTGAACAGATTGTCCAGGAAAGAGGGTTGACGCAGGTCTCAGACGAAGGGGCGCTAGAGCAGATTATTACTGAGGTATTGAGCAAGAGTCCAGCGCAGGTCGCACAGTTCAAAGAGGGGAAACAACAAGTCTTGGGGTTTTTAGTCGGACAGGTGATGAAGGCAAGCGAAGGGAAAGCGAATCCGGGAAAAGTGAATGAGTTGTTGAAGAAGAAGCTGGGGTAATTGCGGGTCCTGTTGCCGACCAGCCCATTCGTCCTCGCTCCACCCATCCCGCAGTGGGGCCCTTACGCTGCGGGCGAATGGGCACCCAGTCGGCGCCACCCGCGCTTTGGAGGAAGAAGATGACTTATGGGGAGATTACACGAATTGCGAAAACAGTGAGACAACCTCGTTACAAGAGAATGAGAAAGCTTGAAGGATGCTTGCGGCGTTTGATGACCGAAATAATACATAGGCCTCCACGAACCACAAAAGCGCGCAAGTTATATGAGTACAAGTTTATTCATGTTGGTAGAGAAATTCGTGATTTGTACAAGTAGGAGATGTGAGCATGAGCGCGATTAGAGAAATCAAGGGCAGACAGATTATCGATTCACGTGGTAATCCGACGATTGAAGCCGAAGTGACGCTCGAGAGCGGCGCGAATGGGCGGGCGGCTGTGCCGTCCGGTGCGTCAACGGGAGAAAAAGAGGCAATCGAACTCCGTGACGGCGACAAGAAACGATGGATGGGGAAGGGCGTCTCAAAGGCGGTCTCGAATATCAGCAAGGTCATTGCTCCGGAATTACTCGGTAAGGACGCATTCGATCAGGCCGGCGTCGATCGGGCCATGATTGCGTTGGATGGGACGAAAACCAAAAGTAAGCTGGGCGCCAACGCGATTTTAGGTGTTTCATTGGCTGTGGCGAAGGCGTCGGCGAATGAAACGGGGCAGCCACTCTATCGTTATCTGGGCGGGGCGAATGCTCGAGTACTGCCCGTGCCGCTCATGAACATTAT
The DNA here is from genome assembly GCA_052387595.1 of Nitrospiraceae bacterium. Classification (GTDB taxonomy): domain Bacteria; phylum Nitrospirota; class Nitrospiria; order Nitrospirales; family Nitrospiraceae; genus Nitrospira_D. Next base: position 40,301 of record JBQTJA010000065.1, read on the forward strand.
CAACGGCGGAGCGCATGCCGATAATCGATTGGACCTCCAAGAGTTCATGATCATGCCCGTCGGTGCAAGTCGATTCAGTGAAGCCCTCCGCATGGCCACCGAGGTCTTTCATTCGTTAAAGGCTCTCTTGAAGAAGAAGGGGCTCAACACGGCCGTGGGGGATGAAGGTGGGTTCGCCCCAGATCTGCAATCGAACGAAGAAGCGCTGAGTCTGATCTCCCAGGCAATCGAGGAAGCGGGTTATAAGGTTGGGCGAGATATCGCGTTGGCGTTGGACTGTGCGGCGAGCGAATTCTATGACAAGGGACGGTATGTGCTCGAAGCGGAAAAGAATCCGGAGCGTTCGTCGGATGAGATGATCAGCTACTACGGCAAGCTTTTGGACCGCTATCCGATTCTTTCGATCGAAGACGGTTTGAGCGAACTGGATTGGAAGGGGTGGAAGGTCCTCACGGAGAAGCTGGGCCAAAGGGTGCAGCTCGTTGGAGACGATATTTTTGTCACGAACGTCGAAATCTTTTCGAGGGGCATCAAGGAGAGTATCGGGAATTCGATTCTGATCAAGCTCAACCAGATCGGGACCCTGACGGAAACCTTGGATGCGATCGAACTTGCGAAACGATCAGGCTATACAGCGATCATTTCACACCGATCCGGTGAGACCGAAGATACCACGATTGCGGATGTGGCAGTTGCGACGAATAGCGGATTGATCAAGACGGGATCCTTATCCCGCACGGATCGTGTGGCGAAATATAACCAATTGCTCAGAATCGAAGAAGAGCTGGGAGCCGTGGCGCTCTATCGTGGTCGAGAGGCCGTGCAGGTCAGGGCCTAGCTGGTTCCGTCGTCGCCGGATGCACAGATGATTATCAAACAGAATCGTGGACGGCAATGGCTGGAATGGCGACAGCGCATCCTTATCGTTATGCAGGTAATCGGCGCGGGTGGCTGTGTGTGGCTATTCGTGGGGTTGTTTTCTGGAGACATGGGTCTGACTCGGTATCTCTCCATGCGCGATCATGCATGGAATCTTGAACAAGAACTCTCAAGCTTACGCCGAGAAAGTGCCACATTGCAGCACGATATTACTCGTCTCCAGCATGACCCCGCTAAAATCGAGCAGTTGGCTCGAGAACAGTTGGGGTACGTGCGTAAGGGAGAGACTGTCTATCAGTTGGTGCCAGACCCTGACAAGAAACCGGAGTCGTTGTCAAAGCCATGAAGTTTGGAACAGTTGCGATCATCGGACGGTCTAACGTCGGGAAGTCGACGTTGCTCAATTGCCTGTTGGGTGAAAAAATCTCGATTGTGTCGAGTAAGCCCCAGACCACCAGGACCCGCATTATGGGTGTCGTGCATGTGGACGGAGCACAAATTGCCTTTCTCGATACGCCGGGGCTTCATAAACCCGAGCACTTGCTCAATCGGCGCATGCTGCGTACCGCCGTGGAGACCTTGGAAGATGCGGATCTCTTGTACATGCTGATGGATGCGACCAGTCTTCCGGGTCCCGGGGATCTGATTGCTGTCAAGCATATGAAAGAGGCGTTGGCCAAACGGCTGCGTCCGGTCATCCTTGTCATCACGAAAATTGATCTTGTCAACAAGCAGAAACTGCTCCCAACTCTCGAACGGTATGGCAAACTCTTCGCATGGACGGAAGTGGTGCCGGTTTCTGCTCAGGTCGACGACAATATTGATCGGTTGCTGGCCGTGACGGTTCCCTATCTTCCGTCGGCAGAAGGAGCCTACGGCGACGATGTGATGACCGATCAGTCCATGAGAACGCTGGCGGCTGAGATGATCCGCGAGAAGGTGCTGCAAGAGACGGAGGAGGAGGTGCCGTATGCGGTCGCAGTCGAGATCGATGAATTCGTCGAGGAGGGCAAGCTGGCGAAGATTCGGGCGTCGATTTTGGTGGAGCGAGAGACGCAGAAGGGCATCCTGATAGGCAAACAAGGAGAGCGTTTGAAATTGATCGGCACACAGGCCAGGTTGGACATGGAACGGCTGTTCGGTATGAAAGTGTTTCTGGAGCTGTGGGTGAAGGTCAGAAAATCTTGGCGTGAGGACGAGCAGACCTTGGTGGAGTTGGGTTACTAAGGAATGATGCAGCCGATGGAACGACCGATAGAGCCGCAAGTACCGGACCAGCGACCGCACCAGTCCGAACGCGATGTGCTGCGTGAAGTATTGCGTGATCAGACCGAACGTGGGCAGACAAAATCGGACATTGTGATCCAGTCTGTGCAAAAGTTGCTGCGCCGCGGAGCCATCACGAACCTCTCCAAGATGTTGGGGCGTATGCACCCCGCGGACATTGCCAAAGTCGTGACCCATCTCTCCTCTCCGAAGGAAAAACGAGAGATCTTCGAACTAGTCCGTGGTGAAGGCAAGCGTGGGCAAGCACTCAGTGAACTCGACGGTGAAAGCATCCAACAAGTACTCGCAGATCTGTTGCATTCCGACATCGCGTGGCTCTTGAAAGACCTTGGTCCAGACGACGTGGCGTACATTCTCGGATTTCTTCCTGAAGAGCGCGGCAAAGAAATTCTTGCCCTGATGAAGACCGAGGATTCGACCGAGGTTGCCGACATCCTTAAGTATCCAAAGGATACGGCAGGCGCGATCATGACCACGGAGTTCTTTTCCTTGCCGGAGGATGCCACGGCACAGGAAGCGATCCGCCGGTTACAACAAGCCACCGATGCGGAAATGGTGTTCTATATTTATGTGACGGACAAGGATGATCGTCTGGTTGGTGTTCTCTCGCTCCGACAGCTGATCACGGTCCCTCCGACGACGCCACTGAAAAATATCATGGCCCGAGAGGTGATGAGCGTGGCGATCGACATGGATCAAGAAGAAGTCGCGCGCCAGGTGGCCAGCTATAACTTGCTGGCGATTCCGGTGGTGGAACGGGATGGCAAACTCGTGGGCATCATCACGGTCGATGATGTGGTCGATGTCATCCGAGAAGAAGCGACCGAAGACATGTTGAAAATGGCCGGGGCGATCGAGGAAGACACGGGCTTGAAGCCGTCGAGCTTCGGCTCGGCGAAACTGCGGTTGCCATGGCTCTTTACCAACCTAATCGGCAGTCTCTTGTCTGGTGCGATCCTCTGGCATTTCCGTTATACGATCCAGGAGGTAGTGTCGATCGTGAGTTTTATCCCTGTGATTGCGGCGATGGGTGGGAATGTGGGGTTGCAGTCCTCGACGCTGATTATTCGAGGGTTGGCCACCGGTTCCGTGGAACTCACTCATGTATGGCCTGTCTTTTTTCGTGAAGCGAAGATCGGCTTGGTTATGGGGTTGGCTTGCGGTGTAACCCTGACATTGGTTGCCTGGGTTTTGCATCAAGGGTTTTTGGGCATGGTCCTCGGATCGTCGCTGATCATTGCGTTTCTGGTGTCGACCAGCATGGCGACGATTATGCCGATTCTGCTCAAACGCGTGGGAGTCGATCCGGCCGTTGCTGCTGGACCTTTTGTCACGACGGCGAACGACATCACGGGGATTACAATCTATCTCACATTGGCCACTCTTTTCTTAGAGCATCTCCGGTGACAGGATGTAGCGCGTTCCCATGCCTCTGTTGCGGTTGGGAGCGGAGAGAGTCGTGCCTCTAATAAAGACGACGGCGATCATTTTGCGGAGTCGCAAGTGGGGGGACGCCGATCGAATCGTCACTCTGTACTCCAAGCATCTTGGTAAAATCAGGGGGGTAGCCCGTGGTGCCCGCCGTCAGAAAAGCCGTTTCGGGGCCGCGATCGAACCATTTAGCGTATGCCGTCTGAATCTGTTTGAAAAAACAGGGGACTCCCTGTTTCGGATTTCGCAGGTAGATTTGGTACGGTCTTCTCAACTGTTACGGGAAGACCTTCGCTTGATGGCATCGGCGGCGCGAATGGTCAATGTTGTCACAGCGATCACTCCGGATGGAGATCCTGACCCGCTTTTGTTTGATAGCCTGGATCAGGGTCTCGCCTTGCTCCATGCAAGCGAAGACCCAACCTTTACGGCGCTCTTGTTTCAGATCAGACTGCTGGGATTGACGGGGTTTCGCCCGCAGACCGAGCGTTGTGCCGCCTGTGGGAAGACGCATTTCGTGGGGGAGCCTCAATTTTCTCCGAGCGCTGGAGGCCTCGTGTGTCTGACCTGTGCTGCCCGTCAACGAGTTCGATGTATTGCATTTTCACGAGGCAGCCTCTTGTTTCTCCAACAGGCCATTCGGCTGGCTCCTACGGTACTCACGCGGTTGCGAGCAACGGGGCAAGTGCGGAATGAGGTGGAGGAAGCGATTGAAGGGTACGTCACGGTTGTTGCCGGGAAACGGCTGCCACCTGTTGACTTCCTGTCGTTCGCATCGCCAGGATGAATAAGACACCATGAGAGGGGAACACATGACAGCCACTGCTCTGGAGCCTCGAGATATGGAGTGGCTCGACAAGGGAGTATTGGGGATTCAGTGGAGCGATGGCCATAAGGGGAAGTATTCGGTTCGTTATCTCCGGCAGCACTGTCCCTGCGCGGCCTGTGTCGATGAGTGGACAGGCGAGCGCCGTCTCAAGTCAGAGGATGTGCCGCTCTTGATTATGCTCCAGGACATTGAGTCGGTGGGGCGCTACGCGTTTCAGTTCAAGTGGAGTGATGGCCACGATACCGGTATCTATTCCTATGCATTGCTACGACAATTATGTCAGTGCGATGTCTGTCAGCCGGTGAAGCCAGTTGAGCCAAAGTCCAGACGGCTCATGTGAAGCGAGGATAGAACGTGACCAA
>JBQTJA010000066.1:0-24082 GCA_052387595.1 Nitrospiraceae bacterium
GCCGGCGCCCATGGAATTCCCGACCACGGTGGCGAGAGGAATCTGCAGAGCGTCCATGAATCCGAGACAGAAATCCAACATCTGATCCGGCAGATACTCAATGTCCGGTTTGTCGGACAATCCGGAACCGGGTAGGTCGAGTGTCAGGGTACGGAAATGTTTTGACAAGGCATGTTGCTGATGTTCCCATTGCCACATGGATCCGCCAAAGCCATGGATCAAGATGATCGGCGGGCCGTTCCCGATATCGAGATACGCGATCCGTTGATCATGGACGAGAACGGTTTTGATCGGGATGCGCTCGATCGGGGTCCGTTCTAACGTTTCAAAATAGGGCGGGATCTGTGAGGGCGGAGCACAAGCGGTCATGAAGGACAATACAAGCCATAGGACAAGGGTCACCAGATGCCGGACTCTGCATGGGCGGAGGATCGAGCCGTTGATGGGATTACTCCAGTTGGATGACCGTTTCATCCGTCTTCACATTGTCGCCCTCGGCAGTCAGGATCGCAACGACTCTCCCATCGATTGGCGCCGGCACCCGGCTTTCCATCTTCATCGCTTCAATGATCAACAGAGGATCGCCGGTCTTGACGCGATCATCGACGGCCACCAGAAGTTTCACCACTCGGCCGGGCATGGGCGGAGCCACATCACCTGGTTTTGATGGTCTGGGACGTTTGGGTTTTCCTCCTGACTCCGTCTCCTGGGACTCCGGGACACCGGCGAGCACTTCCTGGATGGGTTCGAGCGACACTTCTTCGAGCTTATCGTTGACACGGATATAGTAGGGCTTGCGTCCGTCGATCTTTCGGCCAGAGCCCGAGACCTTCACATGATAGGTCTCACCGTGGACCGTCACGTTGAATTCCACGGGAGCCAGGTGTAATTCGTGGGCAGTGGTAGGCCCTTTCGCCGCTCCCAATTCGAGCGGCTCAGGGGTCAATTCGCCTTTTTCGCGGGCTTCGAAAAAGTCTCGCGCGATGGCGGGAAACAGCACGAACGACAGCTGGTCCTCGACGGTCTGAGCCGAGTCCGGAAGCTCTTTTTTCGCCTCATCCAATTCCGGCTCCAGGCGATCAGCTGGCCTGGTTTTGATTGGCGTTTCATCGCCGGTGGCGCGTGCCATCACGTCGAGATCGACCTGTCCAGGAGCACGGCCATATAATCCCAAGAAATAGTTTTTCGTTTCGGTGGTGATGACTTTATATCGATCACCGGTCAGCACATTGAGTGTCGCCTGCGTGCCGACGATTTGGCTGGTCGGGGTGACGAGTGGGGGATAGCCCATTTCCTTTCGCACACGCGGGACTTCGTCGAGGACTTCTTTCATCCGGTCCAGGGCATTCTGCTCCGTCAACTGCGCGGCCAAGTTCGACAGCATCCCGCCGGGAATTTGCGACATGAGAATTTCCGCATCCACGCCGGTAAAATCACTCTCGAACTGGCGGTATTTTCGGCGAACCGTTCTGAAGTGTTCGGTGATTGGCTGGAAGGATGCGAGCTCCAGTCCCGTGTCGTAAGGAGTATTCTGGAGTGACGCGACCAGCGTTTCCGTCGCCGGGTGCGAGGTTCCCCCTGCCAGCGGAGAGATGGAGGTATCGAGCATATCGAGGCCTCCGAGAATCGCCATCAACGAGGTCATGGACGCCATACCGGAGGTGTAATGCGAGTGGAGATGAAGCGGGACCTTGACGGCAGCCTTCAGCCGGCGCACCAGATGGTAGGCGTCGAGGGGGGCCAAGAGTCCGGCCATGTCCTTGATACAAATCGTATCCGTTCCCAGATCTTCCAACTTCTTGGCCAGATCCACAAACCGGTCGATGCTATGGACCGGGCTGACGGTGTAACAGATGGTGGCTTCCGCATGTTTGCCGCAGGCTTTCACTTCACTGACGGCCCGGTCGAGATTCCGCACGTCGTTCAGGGCGTCGAAGATGCGGAAGACATCGATGCCGTTCGTGGCCGACCGTTCGATGAACCGCTCCACCACGTCGTCGGCGTAATGACGATAGCCGACCAGGTTTTGTCCGCGCAACAGCATTTGGAGCTTAGTGTTGGGCATAGTGGCGCGCAGGGCCCGGAGCCGTTCCCAGGGATCTTCCTTGAGGAAGCGCAAGCAGGTGTCGAACGTGGCGCCGCCCCAGACTTCTAGCGACCAATAGCCGACCCCATCAAGCTTTTGCGCGATGGGCAGCATGTCTTCCGTGCGCATGCGCGTCGCCAGCAATGACTGATGGCCGTCCCGCAGCGCGACATCCGTGATCAGGACCGGTTTACCGGCGGCCGGTGTGATCGTGAATTCGCTGGGGCGGGACGCGACGCTTTTTGAGGTCTTGATCGCCGAAGCGGATGCTCTGGTCTTTTTCTGCGGTTTCTTCGTTGGTGGTCGTCTTTTCGCCATGATGATTACTACATTTCTTTGGGAAGCAGAGGGTTTGTTCGAATTAGAGTCCTTCGTAGGCGGCGATCGCGGCAGACAGCGCCAGCACCAGATCCTCCGGCTGCTCAAACTCGTGATACGAGTACAACTCTGGATGGGTGTCCAGATACGATGTGTCGAACTGTCCCGCAATAAAGTCCGGTTCCTGCATGATCGCTTCCATGAAGGGAATCGTGGTTTTCACTCCACGGAGCACGTACTCTTCAAGGGACCGGCGCATCCGGCTGACGGTTTCTTCCCAGGTGCGGCCCCGAACCGTCAACTTGGCCAGCAGGGCGTCATAATAGGGCGGGATCGTGTAATCCTTGTACACGGCGCCGTCGATGCGCACACCAATTCCACCGGGAGAGAGGTAGGCCGTGACCGTGCCCGTGCAGGGCAGGAAATTATTTTTCGGGTCTTCCGCATTGATCCGGCATTGGATTGCGTGCCCCTGGAGGATCACGTCCTTTTGCTGGATGCTGAGCGGCAGGCCCGCCGCGATCTTAATCTGATTCCGCACGATATCGATGGCTGTGATCTGCTCTGTCACCGTATGCTCGACTTGAAGGCGCGGATTCATCTCAATAAAGTAGAATTTTCCCTCTTGATCGAGCAGAAACTCCACGGTTCCTGCGTTGTCGTAGTTCACCGCCCGCGCGATGGCGATGGCGGCGTTGCCCATCTCTTCCCTGAGCGCTTGGGTCAGAATCAACGAGGGGGCGATCTCGATCAGCTTTTGGTGTCGTCGCTGGATCGAACAGTCCCGCTCCCCGAGATGGATGATATTGCCATGCTGATCGCCTAGTATTTGGAATTCGATATGATGCGGCCGCTCGATATATTTTTCGATGAAGACGCTGCCGTCGCCGAAGGAGGCCTGGGCCTCGCGCGCCGCCACGTCCATGTTCTCTCGCAGCTCATCGTCGGACCGGACCACACGAAGTCCGCGACCGCCGCCGCCGGCGCTCGCCTTGATCATGACCGGATAGCCCGCCTTTTTTGCGAAGGCCAGGGCGTCTTTAACACTGGCGATAGCCCCATCTGTACCTGGCACGATCGGCACGCCGGTGGATTCGGCCAGCTCGCGCGCCTTGACCTTGCTGCCCATCAGGGTAATGGCATGGGTAGAGGGGCCGATGAATGTGATGCCGGAAGCCTGGCAGAGCTCAGCGAACTCCGCATTTTCAGACAGAAACCCGTACCCAGGATGGACGGCATCGGCGCCGATCCGTTGGGCCAGGTCGACGATCTGCTTACTATCCAAGAACCCCTTCACCGGCCCAGGTCCGACCAGGTAGGATTCGTCCGCCTTCTTGACGTAAATCCCTGTCGAATCTGCTTCGGAATAGATGGCAGCGGTGGCGATGTTCAATTCGCGGCAGGCGCGGATGATCCGCATGGCAATTTCACCGCGATTGGCGATTAAGATTTTCTTGAACATGTCTGAGCCTGTCAGCTCTCGCGTGGAAAGGAATGAGTATAGAAAAACGAGCTCGTAAGCTAGCATAGGATTGAGAAGCCTGTCGAGAGACGCAGTTCTAAATCAGTTAGTCTGAGTCATTCAGGCGAAGGGTTGATCGTTGTAGTCGTCGATAATTTTGTCGCCAGCTCCATCCGTGTCGTGTAGAATTCGTCCGTTTCCGGCATTCCAATATACTGGGAGTGTTCCTTCATGGACTGGTCGTACCCAGGCTTGGTGCCTTTCATGAAAGGTGGTCTCTGCCAATGAAGCGGGAGCTGTCGTTAAGAGTCACACCATGGTCTTGGCGACGAAGCGTGACGCAGATCAGTGGTGTGTTGCTGCTTCTTGGAGTCATCTCCACTCCGGCCTGGAGTGAAAACCCTGCCCCTTCAGTGCATTGGGGAAGTACGGCATTCCCGGATCAGTATTCCACGTTGACGGGAGGCCTGACCCTCAATCGGTTTACCCCCGTCGATGGTTTGGGAAACAAATACGATTCCACAGTGGGTAATACACTCGGCTTCAACTTGATTACACTCAGCTGGACCCAACATTGGGGCGGGATCTTCCAAGGGTGGAGCACGAACCTGACGGCCGGGATCAGCCCGACTGCCGATGAGCCGAGCCAATACTTCCAGAATAAGGTCGTGCATCAACTTCGCCAACTCCCGTCGGTTCCGACCGTGGACGCTCGGAAAGAGACCGATGTGATGATCGATGGGTCGGTAACGCGATGGATTTCTCTGTTTGATCGCAAGGTCATTTTTGCCGGCGGGGGTTTTTCCGTTGGAACCATTTATCAGCAAGGGTTTCTGCGAGGTGGCATCCGTCGACTGCAAATTACCCCGTCGGTGTGGCGTTCGGAGAAGTGGGGCGATATCAACGTCCGGGCATCCGTGCTGGGACGAATCAGCTATCAGGACAACGGGGCCGTGCTTCATGCCGTGAGAAGCACGGCAGGACTGGTGCAACCAGCCATCGCATTCGGTCAGTACCGGACAACCGAGTCGGGAGAAACCATTCCCACGTGGGAAATTGAGCTGGCGCTTATGTGGGACTCCGGGATTTTCGTGAATACCACGGGGCAGAGCCAGAAGCAGTTCGCCTGGTCATTGGCCGCGTCCGCCGGGCCGGTGCGCTTCGAAACCTGGAATGACAGCATGGGCCACCTCTCAGAGCGAGATTATGGCCCCTCGTATGGTGCAGCCCTGACCCTCGATGTTCTGCGATTCTGGCACACTATTCAAGACTTTCGAGCAAAGCCCGTTACGGACCCGCCAGCGGCGTCATAAACGCATTCCTTATATCTCTCGCTAACTTTTCTCGCAATGCTTTGGCCATTTGGGTTTTGTTGCTACAGTAACGAAATTGCGAGATCCGGTGTGCGCTCTTTCTAGGATTCATCCACAGCAATGAACAGTGCGCTCCTCTATGATCGGCTTCAATTTGCCTTTACCGCCACCTTCCACTACCTCTTTCCGCAGTTAACGATGGGGCTGGCCTTGCTGCTGCTCTACTTGCGCAGCCGGGTCTTGCTCACTAGCGATGAACATTATGAGGAAGTGGCAAACTTTTGGACGAAGATCTTCGCCCTCAATTTCGGCTTCGGCGTCGTCACTGGGATCCCGCTCGAATTTCAGTTCGGAACGAACTGGGCTCGTTTTTCCAACTATGCGGGAGGCGTAATCGGGCAAACGCTGGCCATGGAGGGAGTCTTCGCCTTTTTCCTGGAATCTTCGTTTCTCGGCATCCTGCTGTTTCGCAAGCGATTCAGTCGCCGAGTGCAATGGTTTGCCACCCTGATGCTCTTTCTCGGTACCTGGTTGTCGGGCTACTTCATCTTGGCCACGAACGCCTGGATGCAGCACCCCGTCGCCTATCAGGTCGCAGCTGACGGCCGGGTGTTTGTCACCAGCCTGAGCGCACTGCTCACGAACCCATGGCTCTTCTGGCAATTCACGCACAACATGACAGCCGCAGTCGTCACGGCGTCCTGCGTGGTTGCTGCGGTGGGTGCGTACTATGTGTTATCTGGTCAGTATCTGCCCCATGCAAAAGCGTTTCTTCGGACCGGTGTCGTTGCCGGCGCGATCTCGTCTGGACTGATGATTTTCCCAACGGGGCATGGCAATGCCGATCAGGTGTTCCACTATCAACCAATCAAAGGGGCGGCGTTTGAGGGCCTCTTCACGACAGAGCGAGAGGCCGGTCTCTATCTGATTGGGCAACCCAATCTTGAAACGATGACCATCGACAACCCGATTGAGATTCCTGGAGCGCTCAGTATTCTCGTGTACAAAGATCTCTATGCCAAAGTAAAAGGGCTCGATGCGTTTCCTCGCGACGAGTGGCCGGATAATATTCCGCTTCTCTATTATGCCTATCATGTGATGGCTGGATTGGGGACGATTTTCGTCACTCTCTTTGGCGTGGCCCTCCTCGCTTTGTGGCGAGGCTGGCTGTTTGATATGAAGTGGCTGCTGTGGTGGCTGATGTTGTGTGCCCCGTTCCCATACATTGCCACGTCTGCCGGGTGGATGACCGCCGAGCTGGGGCGGCAACCCTGGCTGGTCTATGGCTTATTGCGCACATCAGAGGGCACCTCACCGCTCGTGCATTCGGGGAATGCCCTCTTCACCTTGATTGGGTTCTTGGGGTTGTATCTGCTCCTTGGCTTGCTGTTTCTCTTACTCATTAGCAAACTCATTCGACAGGGGCCTGCCTCAATCGCCTTGCCCGCGACGCGCGTTCCTCAGGGACCGGGCCATTAAATGGAAATAGAAACCGCATGGTTTGTCATTGTCACCGTGATGCTGGCCATGTATGTGGTCTTGGATGGCTTTGATTTCGGCGTCGGCATCATCTATCCGTTCGTCGCCAGGACCGAAGCGGAGCGGCGAACGGCACTCACTTCAATCGGTCCAGTGTGGAATGCGAACGAGGTGTGGTTGATCGCGGCCGGCGCCGTGCTGTTTTTCGCCTATCCCAAGGCGTATGCGTCCGGATTCAGCGGCTTCTATCTCGCACTTATCCTCGTATTGTGGCTGCTCATCTTTCGTGGCTTGGCGTTAGAATTACGGGCCCAGGTTGACCATGTGCTATGGAAGCAAGCTTGGGATACGGCCTTTACCACGTCCAGTTTGCTACTGGCGATTGTATTCGGCACGGCATTGGGAAATCTAATCCGAGGAGTGCCCCTCAATCGAGATGGGTATTTTTTTGTTCCCCTCTGGACGAACTTTCAGCCTGGATCGAACCCTGGAATCCTTGATTGGTTCACCGTGCTCCTGGGGCTGACCAGCGTGGTGGTCCTGGCCTTCCATGGCGCGAATTACCTCGTCATGAAAACAGAAGGCGCCCTGTATGAACGGGCCGTCTCGGCCGCCTGGATTCTCGGGTGGGTATCAGCAGGGTGCACGACGCTGACCGTGATGGCCGTGCCAATGGTCCAACCAAACTTGAGTCTCAACTTTTCCCGTCACCCCGGGGTGTACCTTACGCCGGTGATCGGGGTCATTGCGCTGGGATACAGCCTCTATTTCAGGCTTTGCCGGCGCGATCTCTCTGCGTTTCTTGCGTCTTGTGTTTTTATTTTTCTCATGCTGGCCAGCGTGATGTTCGGCATGCATCCGTACATCTTGGTTTCAACGACGGATCTGACGTTCAGCCTTACCGTCTATAACGCAGCCACCGATTCCTATGGGTTAACCGCTGGGATTAGCTGGTTTGTGGGTGGGTTCCTGCTTATTCTAGCCTATCAAATCTATCTCCATTCCCTATTTCTCGGCAAGACTAGGTCAGATGATGCCCACTAGGTGTGTGGTGCTCTCCGCAGGGGTCCAAGGTTCTTGACGTGCCGACGCTGAGAGGTGATCGTCACCCTGCCATCTTCTCCGCTTTGCCAGTCTGACATAAGCGCTGATAAGACCTGAGAATCACGAAAATGGAAAGTGGATAGCAAAGCCAGTTGCTGCCCCTCTTTTCTCATCCGTGAGCGAACCTTCCAACTCCTTGCCTCTCAACCATTTATCGGGGCTCCTACCCGCAATGTGAAACTGGCCGCGTTCGCCGCCTTCACTTGCATAGGGTGCACTGCCACTTCTCCTCATCCGTCCGGCGACGGGACTGCTTCAATTACACCACTTCCGTTGGACGATCCCCCCTCTAAGAGAAGTCAGAACAGTTCCGATCCGTTGATACAATCGGCGCGCAGACCATGACGTAGCGACTTCATCTGGTAGGGGCAGCACAAAAGTGGCTTCCATGAACAATTCGGGACCGCAACGGGTGCCTCACAGCTCCACTGCTTCCTTGAATGGATCGCCGACAGACAGCGGCCTGATCTCTCTCCTCATCCTTGCTCGCTTTCATGATCTTCCCGCTGATGGCTCCCAGCTGCGGCATCAGTTTGCACAGTCCGGGCAAGCCCTATCAGATACCGATCTCCTCCGTGCGGCCAAACATCTCGGATTGAAGGCCGGTCTGGTCAGAACTATGTGGAGCAAACTCCAGGGGACATCGCTGCCTGCCATGGCAAAACGGACTGACGGCCGCTATGTCGTGCTGGCGAAGGTCGAAGCGGATAAGGTGCTGGTCCAGGACCCAATCGAAGCGCGCCCGCTCGTCCTCTCCCGCGAACAGTTCGAAGCGGTGTGGACCGGAGAATTGATATTGTGTACCAAGCGGGCGCATGTCCGTCTGCAAGACCTGAAGTTTGATTTCACGTGGTTTATCCCCGCGATCGTCAAGTACCGAAAATTCTTCGGCGAAGTGCTGGTGGCGTCGTTCTTCCTTCAGCTCTTTGCGCTGTTGACCCCGCTCTTCACCCAAGTGGTCATCGACAAGGTGCTCGTCCATAAAGGCTTTACCACGCTCCATGTATTGGCCGTCGGCATGATCACACTGGCGGCTTTTGAAGCGATGCTGGGTGGGCTCCGCACCTATCTCTTTGCCCATACGACGAATCGGATCGACGTCAGCCTAGGCGCTCAACTGTTCCGACATGTTCTGGCGCTGCCCTTGTCCTATTTTGAAGCGAGACGGATCGGCGACACCGTCGCACGCGTGCGTGAGTTGGAGCAGATCCGTCAGTTCTTGACCAGCCATGCGGTCACTGTGGTGCTGGATGTGGTCTTCACGATCGTCTTCCTGGCCGTGATGTGGTTCTACAGTCCCACGCTCACGCTCGTGGTCATGGCTTCGCTTCCAGTGTATGTCTTGCTGTCGATCGCCATTACTCCGGCGATCCGAGCACGCTTGCATGAAAAGTTCAACCGAGGCGCCGAAAACCAGGCGTTCTTAGTCGAAGCAGTCAGCGGGATCCAAACCGTGAAAGCCATGGCGGTCGAACCTCCGCTCGTGCGGAAGTGGGAGGAACAACTGGCGGGCTATGTCCGGTCGAGTTTTCGAGCCACGAACCTGATGATGATTGCCGGCCAATCAGCTGCCTGTGTCCAAAAGGTGACCACCGTTGCCGTCTTATGGGTCGGTGCCTACCGTGTGATCGAAGGCGACCTGAGTATCGGGCAATTGATCGCATTCAACATGCTGTCGGCGCAGGTGACCGGACCGCTCCTGCGTTTAGTCAATCTCTGGCAGGAATTTCAGCAAGTCGGGATTTCCGTGCAGCGATTGGGCGATGTACTCAATACGCAGCCAGAGCCTTCGTACAATCCGAATCGGACGATGCTTCCTCAAGTGGTGGGCCAGGTGCGGCTCGACGAAGTCACGTTTCGCTATCGGCCCGACGGTCCGGAAATCCTTCGCAAGATCTCGTTTGCCGTCGCGCCAGGACAAGTGATTGGCATTGTCGGGCGATCAGGATCCGGGAAAAGCACGATCGCCAAATTGCTGCAGCGTCTCTATGTGCCGGAACGGGGGCGTATTTTGGTAGACGGCGTGGATTTAGCCCAGATCGATCCTGCTTGGCTTCGCAGGCAAGTGGGAGTCGTGCTACAGGAAAATTTCCTGTTCAACGGCTCGGTGCGGAGCAATATCGCCTTGACGGATCCAGGGTTGGGGATGGAACAGGTGATTCAGGCGGCGAAATTGGCCGGCGCCCACGAGTTCATTCTGGAACTGGGGGATGGGTATGACACCGTGATTGGAGAGCACGGATGTACGTTGTCGGGTGGGCAGCGTCAGCGAATCGCCATCGCACGGGCCTTGGTTGCGAATCCCCGTATTTTGATTTTCGATGAGGCGACCAGTGCGCTGGACTACGAATCCGAAGCGGTGATTCAGCAGAACATGGCGCAGATCAGCCAGGGGCGTACGGTCTTCATCATTGCGCATCGGCTGAGTACGGTGCGGCCCGCCCATCGCATCTACGTCGTCGAAAAGGGAGAGATTGTCGAGCAGGGGTCGCATGGCGAGCTGCTCCATGTCGGTGGGTTTTATGCGCGCTTACACGCGCATCAAGTTTGTACGGGGTAAAGGGTTACAGATGGCCTTCGGAGCGTTCTCACGGCACTGGACAGTTTGGAAAGCAGCGTGGCAAGCCGAATCACGCCTGCCGGCTGGCGCCTCTGCTCCTGGGGGGCGTGCCACAGAATTTCTGCCGGCTGTGTTGGAAATCCAGCAGGCACCTCCCTCGCCGATCGGCCGAGCGGTCCTCTGGACCATTTTTTTGGCCTTCACTGCTGGAACATTGTGGACCACGTTCGGCTGGATCGATATCGTGGCGACGGCACAAGGCAAGATCATCCCCAGCGGCTACTCGAAGATGATCCAGCCGTACGAAACGGGGGTTATTGCATCGATTCATGTCCAGGATGGACAAGCGGTGAAACAAGGCGATGTGCTGATCGATCTCGATTCGACCATCAATCGCGCCGATCGCGACCGGGCATTCAATGAATATCGAGCGGCGAAGGTGGAAGCGGTGAGATTGCGGGCCCTGATCAAAGGACAATCCACGTTTGAGGCATCTCCCGATGCTGAGAGAGCCTATGTCTTGTTGCAGCAACAGTTGCTGCGTGACCAGTCTGCCGAATACCAGGCCAAGATGGCGGCGGCTCAACATCTGGTTGATCAGCGCCAGGCTGCAGTCGAGCAAACCAAAGAGAACATCCTCCGTTTGGAAGCCACGGTCCCCATGGAGGTGGAACGCGCCGAGGCCTATCGGAAACTGCTGGAGCATGAAGCTGTTACGAAGATGGACTTTCTCCAGGCCGAAGCGCAGCGCATCGACAAGGCGCAAGAGTTAGCCGGGCAAAAGAAGAAGCTCCAACAAGACCAGGCGGCGCTTGCCGAGGCGGAGAAGCACTACCGGGCTATGGCATCAGAGTTTCAGCAGGGCAAACAGGCGGAACTATCGGCGCTCGAAACAAAAGCCGCCTCGCTCGCGCAAGAAGTCACGAAGGCTGGCCAAAAGGCGGGTTTGCAGCGGCTTGTCGCGCCGATCAATGGGGTGGTGCAACAGTTAGCGGTGCATACCGTTGGTGGTGTTGTGACCCCAGCCCAGCAGTTGCTCATGGTTGTGTCGCAAGACCATCCGGTCGAAGTCGAGGCGCAGGTCGAAAACAAGGATGTGGGGTTTGTGAAGGAAGGGCAGCCGGTCGAGATTAAGGTCGAAACGTTCCAATTCACGTTGTATGGCACGATCCCCGGCTCTGTGCTGACCGTCTCCGACGATGCCGTTCCTGTCGAAAAAGTCGGGCTGATGTACCCAACGAGAGTCAGTATGGATCGGTCAACGATGCACGTCGAAGGCAAACTGGTGAATCTTTCGCCTGGTATGGCCGTGACCGTTGAGATCAAGACTGGGCAGCGCCGCATCATCGAGTATCTGCTGAGTCCCTTGCTCAAATCGATGAAGGAAAGCCTGAGGGAGCGGTGAACGGATGGTGAATTCATCTGCTCCGCTTGGGCTCTGTCTGCTGGTTGTCGGAGTGCTCGCTGCGGACTTCGCATCGGCTGATGGTCAAACCGTTGGACCGAGTAGTGGCCTGTCTCAAATCCTTCCGCAGCAGCCTCTTCAGCTCACTTTGAAAGGGGCGTTGGCCGCAGCTGTTGATAATAATCTTGATGTCCTGTTGTACAAAGAACGAATCCAGGAGGCCAAAGGCCAAGTGCGGACACAATTGGGAGCCATGCTGCCCAATGTGTCCGGCAATGTGCGACAGACCCGGCAGACACAGTTTCTCGGTACTATCGGACTTTCCCCAGTACGCACGGATCCATTCAGCATTTTCGATGCCAGGATCAGCGTGACACAAAACGTATTCAGCCTCAGTTTGATTCAGCGATGGCGGGCCTCACGGGAATCGCTACAGATGACTGAGCAGGAGGCGGAAGCCAGGAAATTGGACACGATGGCGAGCGTGGCCCTTGCCTATATGGAAGGGTTAAAGGCCACCGCCATGATCAAGATGCACGAGGCGAATCAGCAGGTCATGGACGAATTACTCGGAACTGTCAGGCAGCGGCAACGTGGGGGGCTGGCCACAGGGTTGGATATCGCACGGCTGGAAGCGCAACTGGCCGCGGAATGGCAACAAGGGTCATCTTCGCGGTATGATCTTGAACATGCCAAATTGAGTCTCATCAATCTCCTGGCATTGCCGACAGAGATGCCTCTTGTTTTGACCGATGAATGGCTGACAGATGTGTGGGATGTCTCGACGCCGCAGGGGGCGGTGGAAGAGGCCTTGAGCCGAAGGCCGGAGGTTCAGGCGCAGTACACCCGTGTGAAAGCGTTGGAACTGACCTATGCTTCCATCACAGGGGAGCGGTTGCCGTCGCTGGTGG
The DNA here is from genome assembly GCA_052387595.1 of Nitrospiraceae bacterium. GTDB lineage: Bacteria > Nitrospirota > Nitrospiria > Nitrospirales > Nitrospiraceae > Nitrospira_D. The sequence continues at coordinate 12,639 of JBQTJA010000066.1, forward strand.
CTCAAGGAGAGTATGGGCTCATCGGCAATCGGTGGAATAACACGCTCGACACCTACAATATGGCCTTGATTCTTCAGATCCCAATCTTTGACGGAGCTCAGCGTGAGGGCCGTATCGCCCAAGCCAGAAGCCAGTGGCAGCAAGAATCGTTACGCATGAGATCGGTGCTCAATCAAATCAAGATGGAAGTACACGACGCTCTTGCCTCATTTGCAGCGGCCAAGGAACAAGTTGGCATCGCGCAGACTGGATTACGGATGGCAACGAAGGAACTGGATCTTGCGCGAGAACGTTATGCCGTGTTGACCGCCACCAGCCACTTTGAACTCACCAATGGGCTTTCGTCAGTAGCCCGTGCCAGAGAAAACCTCGTCACCGCACTCTTTCAGCTCAACGCCGCTCGAGTCAATTTCGCCCGTGCAACCGGCAGTCTCCATACCCTGAGCTAGAAGCTGTTTAGGGCGTGAGCCAGCGTTGACCTGCCGGCGTTCGGTCCGTGTGGTCCCGCCACCTTAATGACACCTGTATCGGTGAATTTCCTGACGATCCCATCAACGGGTCCAGAGTCTGCATTGCCTTGACTTGATCCAGCCCTTCACTCACACTCCCGGTATGTACGATCAGTCTGAAAGCGACCTCTTGCACATGCTGGCCGACCGGGCAGGGATTGCTGCCGACTATTACGACATCGCTGGAACGCACCATGTGACGACGGATGAGACACGACGGGCCATTCTCGTTGCCATGAATCTGCGGGCTTCGAATCGCGAGGAGCTCATTGCGGAGTTAGAGGCATGGGATAACCGGTGGTGGCTTAGGGGCTGTGAACCCGTTCATGTGCTGCGGTTGGGACGAGAGGCGGGGGTTTGGTCGCTGTATGTGCCATGCGAGAGTTCGGACGATTCCGCGCTTCACGTCAAGTGGGCACTCTACGCGGAGAACGGAGCAACACAATGTGAGCGAGCGGAGGAGCCTGGTTTCACAATCGAAGAGACCCGCACGATCCAGGGATGTCGATTTGTTCGTGTCGCGTTGGCATTTCCGCAAGACCTGCCGCTTGGCTATTACTCAGTCACCGTTCATGCAAAGGGAGGCGGCACGAAGACGGAAACCACCTTCCGCCTCATCGTCGCGCCGGAACGTTGTTACATTCCGGATGAACTTCAGCAGGGTGTGCGATGGTGGGGTGTCGCCTTGCAGCTCTATTCGTTGCGAAGCCATCACAATTGGGGGGTCGGCGATTTTCGAGATCTGGGTGTTGTCATCGAATGGGTAGGCAAACGTCTGGGCGCTGCGGTGGTCGGGCTGAATCCGCTTCACGCACTTAGGAATGCCAAGCCCTATCATATGAGTCCCTATTCACCCACCAGCCGCCTGTTTTTGAACGACCTATACATCGATGTGACCCAGGTTTCAGAGTGCTGGACGGGCCCGGATGTGCAACGCTGGCTTGCCGATCCCTCTGTTCGCTCGAGGATCGATGCGGCTCGGAGATGCGAGTTCGTGGACTATGACGCGGTGAGGTCGGTGAAACGTGAGGTGCTCGAACTGTGCTATCGGGTATTTGTGCGGGACAATTTCGAAGGGGTCGAACCGGAGTTGAAGCCAATGACGGATCGGGGGAGACACTTCCGGCACTTCACGGAGCGGGAAGGTGAATCCCTGGCGCACTATGCAGTGTTTCAAGCGCTGGAGGAAGAACGGCGGTCTGCATGCTCGACTTCAGCTATATGGGAGGACTGGCCGGAATCCTATCGAACTCCAACGTCGGAGGCCGTGGAGGAATTTCGGCGTCAGCGGATGCCGCGGGTGCGATTTTTCCAATATCTGCAATGGCTGGCTGCGGACCAGTTGCTTGCGGTGGTGAAGAAGACGCACGAGGCCGGCATGCCGATCGGCTTGTACCATGACTTTGCCTTGGGAAGCGATCGCTATGGTGCCGATGGGTGGTTGAATCAAGAGGTCCTGGCGTTCCAGGCCGACTGCGGTGCGCCTCCTGATGCATTTGCCCCTGAGGGACAGAATTGGGGATTTTCGCCACTTGATCCATTGCGTCTGCGCGCGAGCGGCTACCAGTATTTTATCCAATTGCTCCGTAATAATCTCCGCTATGGGGGAGCGATACGGATCGATCATGTCATGGCACTCTTCCGGCTGTTTTGGATTCCCCGTGGTCTTCCGCCAGCGATGGGGACCTACGTGCATTACCGGGATGACGAACTCCTGGCGATCTTGGCGTTGGAAAGTGTGCGGGCGAAGGCGCTGGTGATCGGTGAAGATCTCGGCACCGTTCCCGATTGGGTGCGCGACCGACTCGGACCAGCTGGTGTCTTATCGTACCGAGTCTTCTATTTTGAGCGAGAATACTGGGGAGGGTGGAAGCCCCCGACGCAGTATCCTGCTCAAGCACTCGCTGTCGTCACAACCCACGATCTTCCAACATTGGTGGGGTATTGGGAAGGCGTGGATATCGACACCCGATCCACACTAGGACTTTTTCCTTCGGAGGACGCGCGAAACGCGATGTGGGCTGAGCGGCATCGAGAAAAGGCAGGGATTCTTACGGCCTTGAAGTCTCAAGGACTCCTGCCGGCTGGTGTATCGGAAAATCCTGCCCAGGTGCCGATCATGACGACTGAGTTGATGGAAGGTATTCATCAGTATCTGGCCCGTACCCCTGCGTGGATGGTCTTGGCTAACATCGATGATGTCATCGGCACCCGTGTGCAGGCCAATCTTCCAGGGACGGTAGACCAGCACCCGAATTGGTGTCGGAAGTTGAGTCTGCCGGTGGAGGAGTTGGCCCAAGATTCCCGATTTGAACGACTCGCGGCTCTGTTGCGTTTAACCCGCCCTCTTGTGTAAGTACTTCTGTGAAGGAATCCGTACGTTCTCGATTCAGAGGCTCTAATCCTCGGCCAGGCGGAGCGAATCGATGATTGCCATGCCGCATCGTGACCGCCTCGTACTAGCCATCGCGGTTGCCTGTTTTCTTATCATCTTGGTCATTGAAGAATTCGCTCCGGCCAACGTCGTCGGCGCATATGGGTATGTGTTGCCGATCTTGTTGGTGACCACCCTTCGGAATCGAACGATCATGTTGGTGACGGTGCTGGCCTGTGTCATGGCGACCTATTCAGGGCTCCTCCAACCGACGAAGCCGGGCCGGTTTCAAGCTGCGGTCATCAATCGGAGTGTCGTCGTCGGCGTTCTGCTGTCGGTGGCGTACCTGGGTGTGAGCTGGGAAGAGCGGAAGGGACGAGAGGAGGCGGCGCGGGCGGCGCTGGCCCGAGAAACCGAGAATTTGCTCAAAGCCAACACACAACTGGTCCAGGCGAAAGATCAGCTGAACCGGTCGGAACGGTTGGCTGCGGTGGGACAGCTCGTGGCCTCCGTGGCGCACGAGGTGGGCACGCCGCTGCACTCGATCGCGTGGCATGTCCAGGCGCTGGCCGAGGAGCCTGGTGTGACGCCGGAGATGAGGAAGCGGGTGGCCATCATCGATGATCAGCTCACGCGGGTCGTTCGAATCATTCAGGATTTATTGTCTACTACCAGGCCGCGCCAGCCTGAGCCGCAGTGGCTTCCTGTAGAGGAAGTAGTTGGCCCCTCAGCGGTCTTGATGGAGCCGGCCTTCCAAGAGAAGGGGATTGCTCTGGCGGTCGACATTCCCAAAGACCTTCCGCTGCTGTGGGCGGACAAGGGGAAAATCCATCAAGTATTGGTGAATGTCTTAGCCAATGCGCTTGCCGCAACCCCCGCCCAGGGAAAAGTCACTGTCACGGCAGAAAGTCGCGAGGCATCGTCAGCCGAACTGGAGCGAGGTCGACTGGTCGCAGAGGGCATGTCGCCGGTAGTAATTTCGATCGAGGTGTTGGATACAGGGTGTGGTATGCCGGGGGAAGACGCACAAAAAGCCTTTGAACCGTTTTTTACGACGAAGGCGGTTGGCAAGGGGACCGGCTTGGGACTATTCTTGAGCCGCGAATCGGTGGTGGCTCATGGTGGCAGCCTGACGTTGACGAGTGAGATTGGGCGTGGCACAACTGTGACGATGACGTTGCCGGCGATGCGACGAGAACCTATTCATAGGAAAGAGGAGGCGTGATGCAACCAGCGACGATTTTGGTGGCCGACGACGATGCGGTTGCACGTGAGCTGTTAGCGGAAGCCCTCAGAAAGGAAGGGTATCACGTCGAGGCCTTTGCCGGCGGAGAAGCGGTGATTGCGCGTGGACGCCAGGGACGGGTCGATTTGGTGCTGACGGACATCCGCATGGGTGCGGTGGACGGGCTCACGGTTTTGCGGGAGTTCAAACGAGTGAATCCGAATACGGCCGTGGTGGTGCTTACTGCGTTCGGCTCTCTGGAGGGCGCGATCGAAGCGATCAAGCAAGGGGCGTACGATTATTTGGCAAAGCCGTTCAAGAAAGAGGACATCAAGCTGGTGGTCAAACGGGGGTTGGATCACTGCCGATTGCTTCAAGAGAATGCGCGGTTCCGAGAGGAGTTGAAGAGCAAAGACGCGTGGTCTCCGCTAGTCGGGAGCAGCACGGCGATGTTGGAAGTGTACAAGTTGGTCGCGCGCGTGGCGGAGAGCAAAAGCACGGTCCTGCTCCAGGGGGAAAGCGGAACCGGCAAGGAGCTCATTGCTCGGGCTATTCATACGAACGGCCCACGCCGGGACAAGCCGTTCATCCCGGTCAACTGCGGTGCGTTGCCCGATACCTTACTGGAATCGGAAATGTTCGGATATGAGAAAGGGGCCTTCACGGGGGCAGTTGGGACCAAGATCGGGCTCTTTGAATCAGCTACTGGAGGGACGCTGTTTCTCGACGAGATCGGTGAGCTCGGACAGGCGTTACAAGTGAAGTTATTACGGGTCATGCAGGATCAGGAAGTCCGCCGAGTCGGGAGTACAACATCCACCAGAGTCGATGTCCGGATCATCGCGGCAACTAATCGAGATCTTGAGCAACTGGTGAAGGAGGGAAAGTTTCGGGACGACCTTTTCTACCGATTGAAAGTCGTTCCGATCACGTTGCCGTCATTGGTTGACCGGCGGGAAGACATTCCGATGCTGGTGCATCACTTCTTACAAAAGTGCGCGGCGGGGACAGAGCACGCGGTGCGAGGAGTCCTGCCGGAAACGATGGCACTCTTGACTCAATATCGATGGCCAGGCAATGTTCGAGAACTTGAAAATGCGATTGAACGCGCCGTGTCGTTAAGCCACGGGCCTCTTCTGACGCCTGAAGATTTACCGGAAGTGATTCGCCAGCACGCAACCAATGAAGCTGATGCACGACTCTCACAAGTCGATCAGCTTGATGAGGTGTCTCTGACCCTAGAAGAAGTGGAAAAGCGGCATTTGACTCGCGTACTCAAGGAAACGAAGGGAAATAAGGTGAAAGCGGCAAAGATCCTTGGCATCGATAGACGAACGCTCTACCGTATGGCAGAGCGTTTCGGCCTGGATCTTGGAGAAGAGACTGAAGGTTCGGAAAAAGAGCCTGTCTAAGGTTTTGATCCGTAAAAGGTTTCGGTCGTGTACGTGGTCTGTACGATCTTCAACTCGTTCTTTATCAAACGGAGCTTATTATCAGCACCTTGAGGGACTTGAGGTTGGGTGGGACTCCATCCATCGAACATCGTTTGCTTGCCTTCCGAAGAGACTTGCAGCCGGAGACGAGAGCTCTGGTCAGTTTCAGCTGTCACAGCCGCTTGGGCACGACTCCTGACTACACCGAACCGTCCTCTCACGAGCCAATCCCAGATACTGGGCTGTTCGTCCCTGTAGCCTGTCTGAAGCTGCGTTCCATCCTTCCAATCCACATCGTAGTTGTCGTCTGCCAAAACTTTAGTCACAGCCGCTTTCACCCGGTCTGCCGATGCAGGCAATGTGACTTCGACGACTTCTGGTGCTGAGGGGGGTTGCTGAGGAACGCTGGAACAACCAAAGGCGAAAACGGTAAGGGCGACGATGGCGAGACAGTCCTTTCGGATCATTTTGTTCTGGCCTCCTTCAGCCGGTATACGAGGTGAGTATCGGTCTGTGTCACTCCTTCGATACGATGTATGCGACTCAAGACTAGTTGGGTCAACGCATCTTGGTCCACTATGTCTGCTATTGCAATGATGTCCGGCTTGCCCCAACATGGATCAATCGTTTTTATCTCTTTAATTTCCCCAAGCGCCTTAACGACAGCTGCTGTCTGACCAGGGAGAACATTAATGAGCACGTACGCACGGTCAGACATCCCTTGATCTCCCGGAGCTGGACCATGAATGGTATAGGGAATGGCCCCGGAAGTGGGTTGCGTTATAGCAAAGTCATTGTGTCCTGTCAACCCTGGCTTGACTTTCATGGTCTTGGATGATGCTGCCATGGAAGGAATCCTCTTTACATTTGATTTAGTCATGGTCTCACTTTGGCGCAACCAGCACTTCGACCCTGCAGTGCTCGCTCACGCTTGTTAGGGTGGTTTCCAGCCGCTTCGGGCTCCCAATACGGCCTTCCGGATCGTACATGAAGCAAAATACGGTTGCGCATCGCCCTTGCGCTCGATAGTAGGCGGAGTCCGCCGCGACCTGATCGGCAAGTTCCTTCGTGGTCACTCCTGGTCCGGTCTTTTTCGCCACGATTGCGATCTGATCTCGATTTACCAGGAGCGTCGTTCTTGGTGCACCTCCTGTATAGGGTGGTGTCCATTCATCGGTCGAGACTTCGTCGAACTCCACCTTCAACAATGCGCACAAGAGATCCTGTAGGTCATGATCGTCATCGACCTCAAGTGTCGGACGATAGTCCTTCCGAAGTCTGAGCTGGCGGGCTACGGAGTGGAAACGAAGGCAGACTTTTCTGATGAGATTGAGGGGGTCTTGGTCGAGTGTGGACTCGACCACACGAGCGATACTCAAGCCGATTGCCTGCTTGCCTGCAGGGGGATCTTGCGGAGCGTGGACCATGCTAGGAGGCCTGTTGAGGGGCATCGGCGGGTTAGGTGACTCAGGGGTTGGGGAATGGATTTGCGGTTGTGTCGGCATTGAGGAAGCGATCGAAACTGTCACGGGTGATGGGGGTGCTTGCGCGACTTCTATTGGTCTATCAATTACTGATGGCGTTGGCTGAACTGCGGGTGCGGGAGGAGAGGAAAGGATGAGGGTGGTGACGGAGGGAGAAGGTGGCTGGGGTGCTACTGGCGTGGGTGGTAGCGACGGTGTTGGAGATGGTGCAGGTGTCGGAGTCAGTGGCGGCGCTTGAATCAGGGGCGGTGCGGGCGCAACGATCGCAGGCTCCGGCATGAATGGTTGTGAGTGAGGCGTGGGGATCAGAGGAGCCATTGACGCTTCCACATTTGTTGTCCTGGCCACAGCGACAGTCATCGGTGAGGATGTCTGTTCCATCACGGTGGTCGGGGGTGTAGACGGGACCAGTACCATGCGGGTTGTATTGCTGAGCTTCACCTCGGGAGATGGCTCAGGTTTTGGTGGAGGCTTGAGCCCCTGAAGTTCCAGCTTCCGGTCCTCCAAGGTGAGTATGAGGCCTTTAATGGCAGCCAGGCTCTGAGCCACCTCTGCCTTGTCTGCCGTACGAAGTTTGAAGTTGCGATAGGTCTGAAACTCCTGAGAGCGCTCACCGAACGCGTGACGCAGGCACTCGCGAAACTGCATCTCGGCTTTGCTTTGTGCGGCATCCCGATAGGGAAAGCCTTCTTGACCAAGGTCATTGATCGCTGCCAACACTTCCTGAAGCTTGGCGATTCCAAGTGTGGCCTCTTCGATCAAAGCGGTTTTTGATCGGGGCCGCTGATGGTCTGCTGCGCGTGCTCGTGCCATGGTTGTGTGAAAAAAGTCTAACTGAGGGGGGTGAACCTGACAAGAAAACAGCAAATTTTGACGGGGATGTGCCGTGACGTCCAGGCTGCGGGCCGCGGGCAGGGAAGATCCGATTCAACCACTCTGAATGGCCCGGCCGCCAAGAATGGCGGCCGGGTGTGTACTTTCTGTATGAGGTATTCTGTGATTCGACGTGCTACGGTGCCCTTTTCGATGCCATATGTTCACAAGATCCGGCGCATCGACGGCACAGCTCGGCGCACTGCTTTATCATCGGATCGCCTCCTCCTACCTGTTCGCAGCTCTCCGCGCAGAGCCGACAGATCTCGGAACAGAGGCTGCACGTGCGGTCGTGAAGCAAAGACTCCCGCGCCATGAAATCGGCGGTTGTCGTACAGAGCTGTGCACAGTCCTTCAATAACCGGATATGGTCAGGGGCTGCATGCCGACTTCCAAGTTTTAAACAATGATCGATTATTTGGATGCAGGTCACATGGCAGTCTTGGCAGAGCTGAATACAGCGTTGCATCTCCTCGCTCATGCGGTGGCCGTCCATGGTGGTCGTTTCGCCTGACATGTGGAGAAGCGAAGAGTCTGGGAGCGCCTGAGGCTCTCGCATCGGACCATGGTCCGCATCGTGTGTGGCAGCCTCCACCCCTCGCGACATCATCAACGACGCACCAGTAGCCAGTAGTGACGCACCGGTTGCCACAAATGTTCTTCTGCTGATATCTGACATACGTCCCCCTTTCGTACTCTATGGCCCACGCTGAGTACGTGGACCTGGAAGAAAGCCTAATGAATTGCCTAGGGCCTAGAGTCGAACGCAAAACAGAAAGGGTGGTATCAAATCCTCAGGATAGTTGTGTGGATCGATGGATGGATGTGTGTATTGGCGCTATGTGGTGGGTTAGTGATTCGAACAAGCGGAACGAACGTATCGGGAAGAAGATGAATAGGCAACGTGTATGCAAGATGGAATGGGTTTGCGGCGTCGTGGGATAAAAAATGTGATTGCGGGCCTATTTCGAGAAAGGCATCGCATGTCCCACGTATAGGCTCCTCCATCCCTGAAGGGCAGTCCATCGCACTTGTTTGTGGTAATGGCAGGACGCAGGCATAAGCATTGAAGGTGAGGATGACGAGCTGAACTGCCAGAAAGACAGAAATCCGCGCCATTTGTGGAATGCTACGCCTTGCTTGGGGTGCTGTCAATGCACGTTTCTAATAGGTTTGGTTATGGGGAAGTTCCAGGACAAACGGCAGCCGGTCAGCGAAAGGGTCCATTAGGATAGGGACGCCGTTGAGCATTCCAGAGGAAATAGGAAACAGGGTATTGAGCGGAGAAAGGACGCGAGGGGCGAATGGAGAAGGGTTTGCGGGGCCATGATCTTCCACTACTTGCCACCAGGTAGCCAGGGCTTGTCCATGGTTTCTGCCACGATCAGCACGGGTGGTGTCGACTCTGTAGAAGTTGATACAGAAGTGGGCGTTTCGGTGCCCAGGGAGCGAACTGAGTCTGTGTGTTTGCCTATGGTCAACGAGAGGAGGAGCCCACCGAGCATTCCCCACGTTAGGACTCCGAATACGATAAGAATAAACAAGGCCGGGATTGCAGCGATGGCCCACTTCACCATGAAAATGACCATCGAGAAGAACGGCATACGGATGTCTGTCACCACAACGGCTTGTTTGTTCGTGTCGTCTACCATCATCGCACCTCCATTGTGTCGCCAAGCTAGGCCGACCATGGGAAGGTGTCAAGGCTTATGGCAAGCAGCAATGAGGCGTGTGGCTTCGCTCCAGCCTTGAATTTTTGAAGAAGGCTTTCCCTATTCGGTTTGCGTTACCAGGACAAAGGGGGGGAGGCTTGTGCTTGGTGCGACGGGGCGAGGGGTTGGCGGACTTAGTTGTGCTGTTTGGTGGCTAATGTTGAGAGACGCTTAAGCAGCCTTACGGCTGTCGGCCAGGGCGAAGAGTTTGTCAGTGACTTCAATGTTCTCTTTGATCTTCTGAGCGAGGGCTGTGCCTTTTTCCGTGAGCTGTAGCTTGACGATCTTCCTATTCGCATTGACCTGTGGTTTGCGTATCCATCCATTTCTCTGAATCAGTTGAACGGTTTTGACCGCTGAGAGGTTCTGAATGCAGAGCGCCGAAGCGATTTCAATCACCTGGCACTGAGGGTGACGGTCAAGATAGAGCAACATTCCGGCTTGGATAGGAGAGACGCCAAGAGATTGCAAGCGGTGATGGAAAAATCCATGAAGGCGGAGAACCGTTTCTAGTGTGGAAGACCTGCTTGTCTTGCTTTGAAACGGAGCCATAGGGAGAAGTATAGCTTAAGTTGATAGAAGCGAAAGGAATAAGAAAATGAACATCAGTAAGGTCTGTAGGTATTTTCCGTCCATCTATGTTTCTCCGCAACCCAGTAATTCCTTAATGAAATTAGGTGAAAATTGGTGCCCCCGATACGAATTGAACGTACGACCTTCGGTTTAGGAAACCGCTGCTCTATCCAACTGAGCTACGGGGGCGTAACAGAACTGTAGCGCACTGACGGGCAGATTGGAAGGGGCGCAACAACCCTTTTGGGAGCGATTCCCTACCCGCAGCATCCGCCGGCAAGGACTTGTCGTTGGCAGTGGGCATCCTCTAAGCTGGGCAGAGTTGAATTGTGGAGCGGGTAAAGCCGGCGATCGATTCCATGAAACGCTAAACCGCTTCAGTGAGAACCATCCGGCCCTCTGGCAGCCTCTTTCAGCCGTGTAGGCAATAACCGTCCGGTCACTATCTGTGAGAACCTAAGCGCCTATGAGTTCCTGTCAAATAGGTGTGTCCATGGAATCAGACGGCGTTCCTCTCGAACTGATCGGTTTTGTCGTGGTTCACACGTCCTGATCATCTCATTCTCCCACCTTTTATAACGTGGCATCTTAAGATGCCACGTTGCGGCAGCGCTCTTAGACCATCTATGCCCGCCTGGGTATCCTTGAACACTGTAATGATTTGATCCTCTCTGTGCCGTGGCCCATTTCCTGTGGGGTCGATCTCAACACAGGTGAATCTCCAGCCAATGCTGTAGTTTTCAGGGAGAGGGTCACATGGCCCTTCCCTGTAGTATTTTCAAATAGAATTTCTCAAGCTATTGATTACATGGATATCTTTATTCTTTTTTCAAGGGAAGGTTCATGCTAGTATCCATGTGCTGCTTTCTTTCCGCCATGGAGTCTCTCCCGGCGCTAAGGAACTGGGGGAGGTGATGTGGCCATCACCTCCCCTTTCTTTTGCCACGCTGCGTCTTCCTTATCGTAATCTCAGCCTGCCAGTCGTTTCGTCCTCTTTTGCCGTATCTTCATCTCATGGGGTGCACTGCGTCGGCGTAACTGGTCGCATCTGGACATCTTTGCTGATTCCATCTCGATGGAGGGCCTGTCAGTGCAGGGGAGCTCTCGTCGGTCACATGGGTTCTCTCGGGTGGTCGAGTCTGTTGGAAGCGTTGCCGAGGAAGTATTCGATCGGACAACTATTCGTGTGATGTGGTGTAGGGCAGAGGAAGATCTAGGACCTGGGCATGGTGAGGAGGCGACGTGGCCGACGCCTCCTCAC
>JBQTJA010000067.1:0-2271 GCA_052387595.1 Nitrospiraceae bacterium
GTACTGGAGCGCTCACACCGGCGCTGGTCCGGTCATTGTCGATTGGTCGGCGGTGGACAGGATGGGGAACAGATGGCACCTCGCACGATACTTGTCGTTGAAGACGATCCTGACATTGCGCAGCTCGTGCATCTCCATCTGCGCGACACGGGGTATGACGTGGATGTGGCGCAGGAGGGTCCGGCAGGTCTTCAGCAGGCCCTCGCCAAATCCTATGACTTGATCATTCTCGATCTGATGCTGCCAGGAATGGATGGATTGGGGTTGTGCCGGAAACTGCGTGCCTCATCGAAGTACAGCCTGGTCCTGATGCTCACCGCGAAGTCGACGGAACTGGATCGAGTGTTGGGGTTGGAAGTCGGTGCAGATGACTACCTCACCAAGCCGTTCAGCATCTTGGAGCTTCTTGCACGAGTGAAAGCCTTGTTTCGGCGCATGGACGCCCTCCGCGCACAGGCGCCGGTGGCGAAGCCCTCGACTCTTCGTGCGGGTGATCTCGTGATCGAGGTTGATAAGCGAAAAGTCCAGCTGCGCGGCCGATCGATTGAGTTGACGGCCAAAGAGTTTGACCTCTTGCTTCAATTTGCGCAGCATCCTGGGCAGGTCTATACCCGTGCAAAACTGTTGGACGACGTGTGGGGGTACTCCCATGAGGGGTATGAGCATACCGTGAACTCCCACATCAATCGGTTGCGGGCCAAGATTGAGGATGACAGCAGTCGGCCTCGATACATTTTGACCGTGTGGGGGGTCGGCTACAGCTTTTCTGAAGAATGGTCCGAACGGTAGCGTCATGTTCAACACGCTGTATGGAAAATTGGCGGCCCTTCTCTTCGGGCTCTTTTGTGTGATCGGCGGCGTGGCGGTGGCGCTCACGCTCTACAGCACGCGCTTGTACTTTCAAGAAGTCAGCCAGAAGCTGAATCGGACCTTAGCCGAGCACATGGTGTCCGACAAGGTGCTGATGCAGGAGGGACGGGTCAATGACGAGGTGTTGAAGGACATCTTTCACCAGCTGATGGTGATCAATCCCAGTATTGAGCTGTATCTGCTTGATCCGCAGGGCACAATTCTGACCTTTTCCGCTCCCCCCGGGAAGGTCAAACGACAACGCATCTCGCTTGATCCGCTCAATCGCTTCTTGTCCGGCGCCGAGGACTTTCCAATTCTGGGAGATGACCCTCGTGATCTCACGCAGCAAAAGGCATTTTCGGTGTTTCCGATTGAAACCTTGGGAGGTTCCATCGAAGGCTATCTGTACATCATCCTGGGCGGGGAAGAGTTTGATTCGGTCATGCAGATGCTGGAGCAGAGTCATATCCTTCGATTGAGCGTCTGGACCGTCGGAGCCATCCTGGTACTGACGCTTCTGGCCGGGCTGCTCTGCCTGAAACTCCTGACGCGAAGACTCAACTCGCTGGCGTTGGCGATGGAGACCTTCAGATACGCTGAACTGGTTGTACAGCCGGGTGTCTCGTCTCCCGCCGAGGCAGCACCATCCGTGGCCAGGCGCGAGGATGATATCGATCAGCTAGAGACAACCTTTTCACACATGACGAGGCTCATTCGTCAACAGGTCCGCCAGTTGAAAGAAACCGATCAATTGCGGCGGGAACTGGTCGCCAATGTCTCACACGATCTGCGTACCCCTGTCACCAATCTCCGGGGATATCTTGAGACCTTGGTGCTGAAGGAAGGCGCGCTCTCGTCTCAAGAGCGACAGCGGTATCTGGAAATTGCTACGGCACAGAGCAAACGGCTCGGAGACCTGATTGCGGAACTGTTTGAACTCGCCAAACTGAATTCGCAGGAGATGAAGCCTCGCCGTGAAGCATTTTCTTTGGGTGAACTGGTGCAGGACATAGTCCAAAAGTTTCGGGTGATTGTCGAGGCCAAGCAAGTGACGCTGCAAGCCAAGCTGGATGAAGATCTCCCGTTTGTCTCGGCTGATCTTGGGCTGATTGAGCGGGTTCTCGAAAACCTTATTGAAAATGCCATTCGACACACGCCTCAAGGGGGGCGGATCACGGTGAGCTGGAGCCGTATGGGGGAGCGTATCCTGACTCACGTGACGGATACCGGCTGTGGAATTCCACCGGATGACCTGCCGCATATCTTCGAGAGGTATTATCGGGGTGGCCGGAAACAACAAGCAGGTGATACCGGAGCCGGGCTTGGCCTCGCAATCACGAAGCGGATTTTGGAGCTGCATGGAAGCACTATTGAGGTGCAGAGTGTTGTCGGTCAAGGAACGACCTTTTCCTTTTACCT
>JBQTJA010000068.1:0-22596 GCA_052387595.1 Nitrospiraceae bacterium
CGGTGGTGCAGCGATGCTATGAACGGATGAAAAAGGATTGCAACCGCATTTCCTGCACGATAAAAGTTGATTACCGAAAGGGCCATTCTGGACGCCTCCAGAGCAAGGTGGCCAGCGTTCAAAAAAAACTCAAGCGGTCAGTGAGACAATAGCAGCGTGCCTCCTTCGGCACTCTGCGGACACACGTGTCCCACGAACTGAGAGGGTCAGCCCCTCCGGTGTTTTCCCCACAGCCAGTCCCACCTTTTGACCGGCTTCTCCCCACAGATGGAAGGGGCTCAACCTTCGTATTGCAAAGCTTACGCGGTCGTCGATATACTCCGCGAGCCATACGTGCTATTCCCGTAGGTGAACTGAGCAGGTGATCAACACCCCTGGCTCTGTGCGATTCCTCGGCCGCCGTACCGGCTGACTGCGCTCAATACTGCGACCAGTTCCGTCCCATGGACCTGTTGTCTAAGGGGATGACGCCATGACAAGCAGCACGCTCGACATTGTCGAGACCAAGTCTCTCCCGAACATCGAACTCTTACCAAAAGATCGAACCATTCTTGAGCAGGGCGCCATGGTGTTTCGCCCGTTCGGGTTGGATGAACAGGGTCAGACGATCCGAGACCTTGGCGGCGTCAGCATCAGAGCAGTGACAGTCTTTTTAGAGAAGCTAGTGACGTCTGCGGAAGGAGCGCCGGCGGGAAAAGAAGCAGTCGAAGAGTTATGTCGCCTCTTAAATGATCGCATCAAGGATCCCATCTATCATGTGACTCCGGAGCTGTTGAAGAATCCGTGGAACAGCTACTCGTACGAATTTACCTCGTATCTTTATGAGTTTTGTGAACGGATCTCGGGCGATCCCCGCTTTGCGTTTAAAGCAGGGGCCGAAAAGGTCTCGCCCATCATGCTGGCCCTGACTCGCCCCTTTTCGCTGTCGCAGATCTACACGATGTTTCCCTACTTTGGGAATAAGTTTACGTCTGGGTCCGTGGAGTTCCGCGTGGTGGAAGTCACGAGCAGCACGGCTGCGGTAGGGATGCGGTTTACCGACCGGACGCTTCGGCAGTTCGGATCGTACCGCAGGCGGTGTGCCTGCCTGGTGTGTCAATCCGCACAAGGCATCATGGTTGCCATGGCCCATCGCATCCACGGCCTCTCTCAGGCGGAAGCGATCGAGACGTCCTGTATCGGCAATGATGATGAATGGTGTCAGTGGACAATTCGATGGCAGGAAGAGAGCCGGTATCGGAAGCGATTCTGGCGAGCGAGCTCACCTCTTGAGCAGACACGTCCGACTCGACTGAGCAGTGAGTCAGTCGCCGGCGTCGAGAATGCCCAGGCCGCACACCCATCGGCAGCGACCAGCGTTGAGCCCTCGCCCCATGCGCGGCAGAATTTTACATGGTTCGTATGGGGAGGGGTGGTGGGGCTTGCCCTCATGGCAGGAGCTGGCGTCTTGAATCCGGCAGTGAGCCTTGGCGAGGTGTTGCTGGTGGGACTGTGCCCGACTCTCGCTGTCGGCATCATGGTCAATCGACGGCTGCTTCGTGAGAGCGAGCGACGCGAGGCCCTGATCCAAGAGCAAATTACCTTCGTTGAGTCTCGTCATGAGGAATTGAGAGAGGCCTATTTGGAGCAAGAGCAGATGCGGGTGGAGTTGCGTCGGAAAGTGGCGCAACTCACGGCGCTTCACCGAGCGGGGCTCTCGTTCGGATCGACCTTCGAACGAGATGCGCTCTTGCACCAGGTATTGGAAGCTCTGACGCACGAGCTCAACTACAACAGTGCCATGGTATCCATGTTTGATCCCTGTGAGCAGAGCGTCCAACATATCCGTCTGATCGGCGCGCCTCCGGAGGTTGAAACGTTCGCCCAGTCCTGTCGGTTTCCGATCACCGATCGAGAGAGTCCCGAGGGGACGGTGGTTCTTCAAGGTCGCCCACTGTTGGTCAAGGACATCGAATCGATACGGCACCGCTTCCATCCCCTCAATCAGCGTTTGGCCGAATTGAGCGGGACCAAAGCCTTGGTTGTGGTTCCTATCAAGACTAAAGACCGTATCTGGGGGATGTTGACTGTCGATCGCTCGCACAACCAAAGCGTGACGGAAGACGATTTGGAAGTGATGACGACCGTCGCAAGTCAAGTCTCCATCGCGCTGGATAATGCTTCAGCCTACCAGCAGATTGAAGAGTGGAATCAGGGGTTGGAGGTCAAAGTCAAAGAGCGTACCGAAGCCCTTGAGCGAGCCGACCGTTTGCGTGCGCAATTCCTCTCCCATGTGTCTCATGAATTGAGAACACCGCTCACGTCCATCAAGGGATTCATCCAAAATCTTCTGGACGGATTGACCGGACCGCTGAACGAGAAGCAGCAGCGCTATCTTGTGCGCATGTCGGACAATTCAGATCGGCTGGTTCGAATGATTGAGGATCTCCTGGATCGCACCCGTATCGAGACTGGGCGGTTGGAGGTGCATCCGGCCGATGTTGAGCTTGAATCCTGTCTCGCCGACGTGATCGAGCAACTGAAACCGTTGGCGCAGGCCAAGCAGCAGTCACTGGAATTTCATTGTGTCGGCACGGACGTCGTCGTATGGGCGGATCGCGATCGGTTAATCCAGACGGTCGTCAATCTGGTGCAAAATGCCATCAAGTTCACCCCACCGGGCGGAACCGTGTCGGTCGCCTGCGAGTTGCCGACTCACCGCACGGCAATGGTTCTGGTTCGGGACACGGGCCCTGGTATTGCTCCGGAATACCGGGACAAGATTTTTGACCCGTTCTTCCGCATCCAGCAAGGCCAGCGCACCGCCCCCAAAGGGCTGGGATTGGGACTGTCAATCGTGAAAACGCTGGTGGAGCTGCAAGGAGGGGAGGTGGCAGCTCGTAATCGTCCCGAGGGTGGCGCAGAACTGTCCTTCACGATTCCGATCCATGCCGTGAAGGCCCCACTCTTACTTGAATCCCATCTCCTGAGTCAACACATCTTAGTGGTGGACGATGATACTGACATTCAGCAACTGCTTCATGACCGACTCATGGCAGAAGGGTATCAGGCGTTTTCGGCATTCGATGGCCGTCACGCGTTGACACTTCTTGAGTCAGGAAAGTTCGATGGGATGATTCTCGACATCGGAATCGGTCAGATCGACGGCCTGGAAGTGCTACGACGGGTGCGTCTGACTAATCAACGCCTTCCGATTATCATGATTACAGCGTCGGGATCTCAGGAACTTGCCGTGCGGGCTATTGGGTTGGGCGCTCAAGCCTATCTGCTCAAACCCTTCGACGCAGGCGAACTTCAACAAGCCATGGATCGGTGGTTCCGGCGTGCATGACCGTCACCGTATGCTAGGCCAGTACAACTGCGGGTTTGTCCGGAAGACTCAAAGTCAGTGCATATCTAGATGTGCCACCATATGCGGATTCTCGCTGCTGTTGATTCTTGTCATCACTATCTGGTGTTCCGTACCGACGTTTGCTCAGGTTCCTCGCATTCAAGGACAGGGAGCAGCTGCATCTGGGATGGGCAATGCCTTCGCGGCTCAGGCCGACAATCCGTCCGCGTTGCATTACAACCCAGCTGGGATGACTCAGCTCCGTGGCGTGCAAATCATGGCGGGGGGACTCCTTGTCGGTGGCCCGCTCAGCCATAGAAGTCCGGACGGTACTACGACGGCTGGTGATCACGATGGGGTTGTCGCGTGGCCTCCCCCCGCCCATAACTATATTACGGCAAATCTCCAAGGCCTTGGCATCCCCCTGCTTGATAAGCTTACGGTAGGGGTTGGGGTCACAACCCCGTTTGGTTCAGCAACACGATGGCCGGATAGTAGTCCTTTTAATGCTACCGCGACATTCAGTGCCTTGCCGTTGTTCGATATCAAGCCGACGTTCGCGTATCAGCTTCTTCCTGATCTTTCGATTGGAGCCGGTGTCGACATCTACACCTTTTCAGGTCTGTTCGGAGAGGGTCATGCAGAATTTCAAAGAATCCTCCCGCCTGGCAATAAGGTTGAATTGAATGGGAAAGACACAGCACTTGGTTTTAACGTCGGTACATTATACACCGCATTGCGGAACGGAGATGGACTGCCGATTGTGAACGTTGCCGTTGTCTACCGAAGTCAGGCCACGCTCCATTTGGATGGTGTGCAGTTGGTCAACGGGGTGAAGGTCCGAGACACCACGACAACCTTGGTATTGCCTCAAGTCATCACCGGTGGGATCGCGGTGTGGCCGGTTCGAAATGCTGAACGTGAGTGGAAACTCGAATTGAACGTCGACTACATTGGCTGGAAGTCGGTCAGAAACTTAGATCTTCGGCAATCCGATGGAACGGTTATCCTTTCACAGCCGCAAAATTGGAAAAGCACCTATGCCATTTTAATTGGAACCGAATATCGATGGCTGAAGATGGATCGACTGCCAGGGTGGGAGGTCGCTGTGCGTGGCGGCTATTCGAATCTGCAAACACAGGTCCCAAACTCCACCTTCAATCCAGCGACCCCATCGGCTGACCTTCATATTATTTCAACGGGAATTGGTTTCCTCTGTAAGGGAAATGGATCGCTCTTTGGATTGGTGGCCTGCGGAAATCTTGGAATCGGCTCGATAAAGACAAAAACCATTGGTGTGGACCTGTCGTACCAGGTGGCACTCTACGAACCCAGAACCGTCGAGGGGAATACCGGGATTCGAGCAGGCGTCAATGGATTCTATGAAAACACCGCGCACACAGGTGGGCTTTCCGTCCGCATCGGTTTCTAACCAAAGGCCCTGTCTCTCACCTCGTTGATATCCCTGAGTCAGTCAACGAGCAGATGCAGGGGAAGGATTCAGGGGGAGAGGTAGAGTCTAGGAATCTTGGGACTGATTGCGCACAGGACTTCGTAGGGAATCGTATCGGTCCACTTGGCAATCTCGGAGGCCGTAATTTCTTCATTTCCCTGGCGCCCGATGAGTATCGTCTCGTCACCCGCGGCGGTGCCAGGGATCTCGGTCACATCCACCATCACCATGTCCATGCAGACCAATCCTGCGATGGGGGCTCGTTGTCCTCGAATGAGCACAGCGCCACGATTCGAAAGCCGTCGGCTCAAGCCATTGGCATAGCCGATCGGGAGTACGGCAATGCGTGTGAGGCGCTTTGCTGTGAAGGTTCGATTATAGCTGACTGTTTCTCCTGGTTGGATGGTCCGGATCTGGGCGATGTGAGTTTTGAGTGCGAGGACCGGTTTTAGATCAGGAGGCCTAACTGTACTGGGAAGGGTGTGGTATCCGTATAGCATGATTCCCGGCCGAACAAGCGAAAAGTGGGCGGATGGGAAGCGAACCGCTCCTCCGCTATTGGATAGGTGAATGACGGGAATTCGAAAGCCTCTTTCAACGACGACCTGTATCGCTCTGTTGAAACGACTGATCTGTTCCTCGGTGGCGTCCGGCGTAAGACCATCGCTATCGGCCAGATGAGACATGAGCCCTTCCAATTGCAACGCTGGAGGAAACGTATATGAGCTGATGAGTGCATCCAGCTCAGCCTGCGTCAGACCCAACCGCCCCATGCCGGTCTCGATTTTAAGATGGATCGGGCAGGAGATTGCACGCGACGCAGCAGCCTGGGCCAGCGCAGTGAGTATGGAAGGATCGCTCACCACCGGGGTGAGTTGGGAAGCGAAAATATCACCGAATTGTTCTTGAAAGACCGGCCCTAAGACGACGATCGGCACCGTGATGCCGGCTTGCCGAAGCGCCATCCCTTCTTCCGTCGAGAAGACGGCCAGGCGGGTGACACCATGCTGTATCAGTGTCCGTGACGTCTCGATTGCGCCATGACCATAGGCGTTGGCCTTGACGACTGCCATCACGTCGCATTTTTGGGAGAGAATCCGGCGAAATTGGGAGAGATTGTGTGTGAGTGCCGCCAGGTCTACGGTGGCGACGGTCGGAAGGAAGGGTGGCGTAATCGGCACGCGACGAAGTGAGAATCCGGAAGTCAGAATCAGACTTCCATGATTTCCTGTTCCTTTTTCTTGATCACATCATCAATTTTCTGGCCATATTGCTCGATCAGTTTCTGGGTTTCTTGCTCGGCCTTACGCAGTTCGTCCTCGGTGAGTGTGGCACCCTTTTGGAGTTTCTTTAACTCTTCGTTCGCATCTCGTCGAAAACCTCGAATCTGGACTTTCGTCTCCTCACCATGTTTTTTACAGATCTTTGTCAGCTCCTTGCGGCGTTCCTCCGTCAGGGGAGGGAGCGGAACTCGGATCACCTTGCCGTCATTTGATGGTGTCACACCCAACCCTGAATTGGATATGGATTTTTCAATCTCTTTGATCAGTTTCGGTTCCCAGGGTTGAATGGAGATGAGCCGTGCTTCGGGGGTGGAGACGCTGGCGACCTGTTTCAGCGGGGTCATGGTTCCGTAGTAATCGACGCGAATGCCGTCGAGCAAGGCGACGGAAGCCCGTCCCGTTCGGAGACCGGACAGGTCCTTTCGCAAGTGTTCAAGAGCCTGATCCATCTGAGAGATGAATGCTTGCCGAACTTGGGCTGCGTTGGACATGAAGACACCTCGTGATGGGACTAGTGATCGCTGCTCGTCACCAGGGTTCCGAGCTGTTCGCCTAATGCCACGCGTTTAAAGTTGCCTTTGACTTTCAGGTTGAACACGACGAGAGGCAGTTTATTGTCCATACAGAGGCTGATCGCCGTGGAATCCATCACCTTGAGCTTCTGATTGAGAATGGACAGAAACGAAATCCTCTCATACTTTTTGGCCGATGGAGTGGTCACGGGATCGGCATCGTAGATGCCGTCAACTTTCGTTCCCTTCATGATCACTTGTGCGCTGATCTCCATCGCACGCAGGACGGCGGCCGTATCGGTTGAAAAATAGGGATTGCCCGTGCCAGCGGCAAAAATGACCACACGGTTCTTTTCTAGGTGGCGGATTGCTCTTCGACGGATGTACCCCTCTGCAAGCTGGCGCATTTCGATGGCGGATTGAACGCGGGTGATGATTCCGACCCGCTCCAGCGCATTCTGGAGTGCCAGCGCATTGAGCACGGTCGCCAGCATTCCCATGTAGTCGGCTGAGGCTCGTTCCATACCGGATGCGCTTGCCGCGATGCCACGGAAAATATTGCCTCCGCCGATAACGACCGCCACTTGAACTTCAAGGGCGACGACGGAGGCAATTTCTTCCGCGAGGTTTTCCAAAATGGATGGTTGGATGCCGTAACCCTGCTCGCCAGCCAACATCTCCCCACTGACTTTGAGAAGGAGACGGTGGTATTTGGCAGAGCTCATGCTTCGCCTAATTGATAACGGGTGAATCGGCGGACGTTCATATTTTCGCCGATCTTGGAAATTTTCTGAGCGAGGAGATCCTTGATGGTGACGGCCGGGTCTTTGATGAATGATTGTTCCAATAGGCAATTTTCCTGGTAGAACTTTTCAAGCTTGCCTTCGACGATCTTCGGCCATGCGGCGGGAGGCTTGCCCATTTCCTTGGCCTGCCCTTCGTAGATCGCTTTCTCTTTCTCGGACGTCTCAGTCGGAACATCTTCGCGCTTCACAAATGAAGGCTTTCCGGCCGCCACCTGAAGCGCAAGATCGTTGACGAAGGCTTTGAATTCCTCATTCCGTGCGACGAAATCGGTTTCGCAATTGACTTCGATCAAGACGCCGATCTTGCCACCCATATGAATGTAGGCATGAACCAGCCCTTGGTTGGTTTCCCGCCCAGCTTTCTTGGCCGCCGCCGCAAGTCCTTTTTGACGCAGATAGTCGATGGATTTTTCGACGTCATTTCCGTTTTCATTGAGGGCCTTCTGACAATCCAGAATACCGGCGCCTGTTTTTTCACGAAGCTCTTTTACGAGCTGACTGGATCCTGCCATGATGTCGTTATTCCTTCGTTCTGTCGATGAGGATGATCCAGTGATGGATCAATCAGGTTAATTTACGGCACGGGAACATTTTGAACGCGTATGGCAGGCTTCCTGTCGCCGCTGACAGGAGTGGCTTGAAACTCTGCTTCTTCGCGTTGGGCTTTCACATGCGCACCCTCGATACAGGCATCGGCAATTTTTGATGTAATCAGCTTGATCGAGCGAATCGCGTCGTCATTTCCAGGAATCGGATACGTGATGTCGTCTGGATCGCAGTTGCTGTCCAAAATAGCGATGACCGGAATATCGAGCCGCTTGGCTTCCTGCACGGCGATTTTCTCGATTCTTGTGTCCAGAATAAAGACCGCTCCTGGAAGGCCGCGCATGTTCTTAATGCCGGACAGATACTTTTGGAGTTTCGCGATGTCCTTCTGCATGAGAAGGATTTCTTTCTTTTTGAGGCCATGCTCGCTAGGGTTGAGGAGCGTCGTCTCCATCTTCTTCATCTTGTCGATGCTTCGTCGAATGGTCTGGAAGTTGGTCAACATCCCACCCAGCCAACGTTGATTGATGAAATACATGTTGGCTCGCTTGGCTTCTTCTTCGAGGATTTCCGCGGCTTGCCGCTTCGTGCCCACGAACAAGACGGACTCTCCCGCTGCCACAAGGTCTCGGACGAAGGCATAGGTTTGCTCCATCCGCGAGAGGGTTTGTTGAAGATCGATGATATAGATGCCGCTGCGTTCACCGAATAGAAACCTCTTCATCTTGGGATTCCAGCGGTTAGTCTGGTGCCCGAAATGAACGCCTGCTTCTAACAATTCCTTGATCGCCACTACTCCCATGCCTTCACCTCCTTTCACGCTTGCAGAGCGCCCACACATGGGGCGAGGGAATCGCTTCCCTTCATCTCAAGCCGCGCAGCGTATCGACGCTGATAGTTATTTTAATGAATGGGGCCGTTCTCGCTTGGTACGAGACCCAACCCCCTGTCAGACCCAGATCGGGGACGCTACCATAGTCCTGCCGAGGTTTCAAGCTACCTGTGTACTAAGATCGATAGCTTGCGTTAATACGGACATAGTCATAGGAGAGGTCTGTTGTCCACATATGGGCATGAGCCTGTCCCTGCCCAAGCTGGACGGTGATCGTAAACTCCTTCTGTTTGAAGACTTGTGCGATCTTGCGCTCCGCCTCCAGCCCCATTCCTATCCCGCGTTGTACCATGACAATGTCGTTGAATCGAACCGTGACTTTGTCCGGGTTGATGGCAACACCCGATCGCCCGATCGCAGCGATGATCCTGCCCCAATTGGCATCCTCCCCAAACAACGCGGTCTTGACCAGATTTGATGTCGCAATGGTGTCCGCGACTCGTTTTGCTGCTGCTGTCGTGCTGGCCCCCTGCACTCGAATCGTGACGACTTTGGTGACCCCTTCGCCGTCTCGACAGATCATCAGAGCCAATTGCTGCGCGGCATCAGTGAGCAGTCGCTCGAAGTCGCGATGGGACTTGGCATCTCGTTCAATTAGTCGGTTTTGGGCCAGGCCATTCGCCAGACAGAGAACAGTGTCATTCGTGCTGGTATCACCGTCCACCGTAATGCAGTTAAAGGATTGATGAGTTGCCGATCTCAACGCCTGTTGGAGGGCCGCTGGAGTAATCGCGGCATCGGTCGTTAAATAGGCCAGCATGGTGGCCATATTGGGATGGATCATGCCCGAACCTTTGGCCATGCCCCCGATGGTGACGACGCGCCCGCCGATTCTTCCTTGTACCGAGACGGTTTTTGGCTTCAAGTCCGTGGTTAAAATCGCCTGGGCGGCTTGAGCGCCTCCTGCGATGCTCAGACGTGCGATCAAGGTTGGGACGGATGTGGTGATGCGATCAATCGGCAGCACACGACCAATCACACCGGTCGAACCGACGAATACGTGATGCACGGGAATGGAGAGCTGCTGCGCCACGGCGGTCGCCATCGTCTTCGCCGCCACCAGCCCCTGTTCACCCGTACAGGCATTGGCATTCCCGCTGTTGACGATGATCGCCCGCCCACAATGAGACCGTAGATGGTGCCGATCCAGGAGTACTGGCGCCGCCGCTACGCGATTCTTTGTAAACACTCCGGCGATCGGCCCGCTGACGTCCGACACGCAGAGAGCCAAATCGAGCAGGCCTGGTTTTTTGATCCCGCAATGGATTCCAGCGGCTTGAAACCCCAGCGGTGTCGTAATACCCACGTTCTTTGATTTCATAAGTATGGTGTGCGGCGTGTGGGATGCCGGCTTGTGGCAGTGGTCGAATGGTTGCAATTAAGGATAACTGCCCGGAGCTGTCAGCCCTGTTTCCTCAGGAATGCCGAGCATGAGATTCATGGCTTGAATCGCCTGACCGGCAGCCCCTTTGACGAGATTGTCGACGGCTGCCACGGTGACAACCCATCCGGCCCGAGAATCCACATACACGCCGATGTCGCAATAGTTTGTTCCCTTAATGTAACGCGGATTAGGGGTCACATCTTCGAAGAGCCGGATGAACCGTTCTCCCTTGTACTGCTCTCGATACAAGGCTCGAAGGTCAGACAGTGGCAGGCTCTGTGTCAGTTTACAGTATGCCGTGCTCAGGATGCCTCGATTCATCGGGACCAGATGAGGCGTAAATGTCACGGTCACGGAGCCGACGGTGTTCATGAGTCCAGATAGTTCCTGTTCGATTTCAGGAATATGGCGATGTTGACCGATTTTGTAGGGCTCTAAGGATTCGTGCGCTTCTGGAAAATGGTAGGGCAGGGCCGGGCTTCGTCCTGCTCCTGACACGCCAGACTTTGCATCGATCACAATCGTCTCCGGTTGCACAAGTTGTTTGGCGAAGAGAGGCGCCAACTGGAGGACTGCGGCCGTGGGATAACATCCAGGTGAAGCCACCAGTCTTGACTGAGCAATCGCGGACCGATGGAGTTCCGGTAACCCATACACGGCGTCTTGGAGCAAATGTGGATGGCTATGCGGCGTGTGATACCACTTCTCGTAGGTGCCGGCGTCCTTCAGCCGGTAATCGGCACTGAGGTCAACGACAGGTTTGCCTGCCTTGATACAGGCCGCAACGGGGTCCAGCGATTTTGTATGCGGCAGGGCGAGAAAAATGGCGTCCGCCCGCTCCGTCAAGGCTTCCGGTGCCAAGGCTTCAAATTGATGGTCGAGGATTCCCTTGAAGCTTGGAAATACGGATGAGACCAACTGGCCCGCAGACTTTTCAGATGTCACGGCGGCGATGGTGAAATAGGGATGGGCCGCCGCAAGCCGAACAAGTTCCGCACCGGCGTATCCACTGGCTCCTGCGATGGCGATTCGAAATTGTTTATTCATGGGTCACAATCGATTATCCTGCGCGGTCTTAGGCCAACGCTTCCTTCCACACGGAAGATATAAAAAAGGGGAAGGCTTGGAGCCTTCCCCTTGCTGTCGGATCGTCGGCCCCTGTGTCTAGCGCTTGGAGTACTGGAATCGCTTGCGCGCACCCTTCTGTCCGTACTTCTTTCGTTCCCTCACGCGTGAATCACGCGTGAGCAACCCCTCCTTCTTGAGGGGACTGCGGGTTGCGGGAGTCATCGCCACGAGCGCTCGCGCGATGGCATGACGGAGGGCGCCAGCCTGCCCGGTCGGGCCCCCGCCATAGACGGTCGCGCTGATGGAGTACTTGCCCATCAGGCCCGCCATTTCAAGCGGGAGTTGGATAATTTGGCGGAGGGTGAGACGAGGAAACGCCTTCTCCAATGGTTTCTCGTTCACGGTAATATCGCCTGCGGTGCCAGTGACCCAGGCTCGGGCCACTGCGCATTTTCTCCGCCCCGTTGCGTATTGTGTCACCACTGCCATACGACTCGTCTCCTTCTGGTTGAGGACATGTCTCTAGAGAGAAATAGGTTCAGGACATTGAGCCTGATGTGGATGATCAGACCCGGCATAGACACGGAGCTTCCGCGCCATGCCATTGCCAAGCGGGTTCTTAGGAAGCATGCCCTTGATTGCTTTGGTCAGGAGCTGCGTCGGGTCCTTCCGAAACAGGTGCGCGGCTGAGGCGGTTTTCAACCCTCCCGGATACCCTGTATGGCGCCGGTACAGTTTGGTGTTCATCTTGTCGCCGGTCAATTGAATCTTCTCCGCATTCACGATGACCACATGATCACCCATATCGACATTCGGCGTGAATGTCGGGCGATGTTTCCCCCGTAGGATGCTCGCGACTCGCGCCGCCAATCGGCCAAGAGTTTTCCCCTCGGCGTTCACTAGATGCCAGGTTTCTTTTACGTGAGTTGGATTTTCAAAATACGTCATCATCTTGTTCTCCACCGTTGCAATTGTGCCAGTAGTCTGAGAGATCTCAGACTTCTTGGGCTCCGATATTCTTCGTTTCCAGTTTAGACAGCCAGGCATCAAGATTCTGACCGCTGCGTCGCTTCCACACGTCCTGCGTCACATAAATGGGTGCCTGGCAGCGGAGCGCCAATGCAAACGCGTCGCTCGGCCTGGAATCGATGGTGCGTACGACTCCCTTATGTTCGAGGAAGACGGTCGCGTAATAGGTGCTGCTCTTGACGTCCGTGAGGACCGCTCGTTCCATCTTCACGCCGAGGTGCTCTCCGAAACTCTTGATTAGATCGTGGCTCATCGGTCGTGGTGTCGTTGATGTGTCCAGGGCACGTCGAATGGATTCACCCTCTGAGGCACCTACCCATACCATAAATAGGTCTGATGTGCCATCGGCTCGGGTCAGCACGACGATCCTGGTGTCCGTCGTCGAGTCTTCTACCACTCGATTGACCTCAAGCTGTATCAACGGTTCTGCCGTTTGAGGCGCGTGCTCTTCCATACGACTAATCACGAGAATGTGTCAGGAGTCCAGCTTTCCGAAGTCTTCAGGTTTTAAATTTTCCAGCCACTGATCAAGTTCTTCCGAGTTCTGCTTTCGAATAACAGACTCACTCGCAAAAATTGGAGCTTGGGTCCGGAGCGCGAGGGCGATGGCGTCACTTGGACGTGAATCAACGGTATACTCCGAGTCCGCGTAGGTCAAATGGATCTTGGCAAAGTAGGTATGTTCATTGAGGTCGGTGATCACCACGCTAATGACCTTGGCGTTGAATGCATCCAAGTAGGCCTTCATAAAGTCGTGAGTCATCGGGCGGGGCGGGGCGACATTTTCAATCGCCAGACTGATCGAACTGGCTTCCGATTTCCCGACCCAGATCGGGAGCATTTCCGATTGATCCTCGTCTCGGAGGATGACGATGTACGCATTATTGTAGGGGTCAAACATGAGCCCCTTGACCTGCATCTGCGTGATCATCTCCGAACCGATATCCTCTCGCACGCATTGTTTATGCCTGACATGAATGGTGAAACATGGCAACCTAGCATTTTCGGATTCTCAATGTCAACGAACCCAGCGACAATGCAAGGGAAAACTTGACGCGCACGGCTAAAAGTCTTCTGTATGGGCTGCGGAATTAGCTGGTCGGCGGGCGATAGTTTTCGGCAACTTTTGACGAATCAACCTGTTCTCCCAGTTTCAAGAAAGCTTTCATCTGCTTGCGAACGAGTTCGCGGCCGCTCTCATCGCCGAGATTGACCTGATATTCGTTGATCACCATCACCCGCATACCTTCCCACTTCTTCCAGCAGCCTGTGCAGACCTTGGTTTTTATTTCTGCTTCAAGCTTGCCGAGAAACAAGGGAGTAGTGATGGCTTCACCGGTCTGACCGCATGTCACACAAGAAACCTCTGCCATATCCGAGCGCTCCTTTTTTCGATGTCACGTCAGGTTAAATAATCAAAGGCTGACTATTGAGATGCTATCGTATTGATGATGAGGCATTCTATCAGAGATGTTCCAATGAAGAAAAGGTCAGGGTTTCACACGCAGGATTCGTCAAGTGCGAATCCATGAGAGAACCGACCTCATGTGATTGGCTGTTCGCAGACCTGCAAACGACAATGCAGCGTTCACCATCTGGAAGGCGGTCAGTTGGAAGGCAAGAGAAGAGTAGAATAGCGTGTTCCCTGTTTGTCGCATAATCACAGACAGGGTTGATCCCGATTGACCCTCCGGCGGCGGCATGCTAAAAACACACCAGTCGTGAAGCGTAACTGTGTGCCCGGATGGCGGAACTGGCAGACGCGCCGGACTCAAAATCCGGTTCTCGCAAGAGAGTGGGAGTTCGACCCTCCCTCTGGGCACCAAACGATATCAAGCACTTAGCCATGTTGCTCCTTCTTGGTCGGCACCGGAAGTGGCGTTACTGTCCCGTAATTGTCCTGTAGGACGGACTGGTGAGCATGGAAGGCCGCTAATTTCTCCACTCCCACACTCATGTCTTTTGCGTCCACAATGTCATACCGTCTGAACACCGACGGCGTTTTGTGTCCGGTGAGGGCCTGAGCCACGCTCTCCGGGACGCCTGCCTGTCGGAGAGATCTGACGCCTGAGCGTCGAAAGTCATGCACCCACTTATGCGCGAGCCCAACCTTCACCCGTGCGTTGTCCCAAGCTGTCGTATAGCTCTTGATCGGCAGGACCTTGGCCTTGGTCACCCGAAAGAATACCCACGGTATCACAATCCCCCGTGCTCGCTGTAACTCCTCTCGCTCCTTCCATCTGGCTTGAAACAGGGTTAGGAGTTCAGGGAACTTCCCGAATGGATAGGTGCGTCCCTCACCGTTCTTGGTCGAACCAATCGGGATGGTGATGATGCCCAACTTGAAATCTATATGCTTCCACTCCAAGGGCAAGAGTTCAGACTGTATCCGCCATCCCATCAGGTAACCGGCCTTCATGACGGGCCGAAGATAGATGGGGAGTCGGTCCACGACGGCTTGAAATTCGTGTGGCTCGAAGAACTCCTTGCGGACATTGTTGACCTCGATAGAGGGAAAAGTGGGGCAGGGAACCTCTGCCAAGCGGAAGGCGCGTCGGAGCATCCGTAGTTCATAGAGCGCGGTCGCTGGAGCGATGCCTGCCTCAAGTCGTTCCATCACGTATTCTTTCAAACGCTGCTTCGTGATGGCGCTCGTTTTCCAACCCTCGAACTTGGAGTTGAGTGCTTGAAAGGCATCTTGCATCCGATCTGTCGAGCGTCGTTCTTGTAGCCGATAGTCCAGCTCAATCGCTGCTTGCAGATCCTTAAACCTCAATGGCTTGAGCATCGCTTCAGTCAGCGTCCCCGCGTCCTTGGCGGCCAATAGTTTCGTCAACATCTTCGCCGCCACTTCGCGGTTGGTGGAATGCGTCGAGAATTTCCGATCTTTCCCATTCAGCCAAATCTGAATCTTGTATGGCCCAACTTCCACGCGCTCACCCGTGACGGGGTCCTTCTTGGTGCGTCGAAAAATCCTTCCTCGTTTAGCCATGCGGTCCTCCTTGTGGTGCATGAGGATACTGTACACTATGATACAGTGTATCAATATATACAGATTCACCACAACCACATTGTCCCGTCTGTATCATCGTGCTATGGTGAGACATGGCGTCCAAGAAAAAGGCTCCCATTCATGCGTTCAATTTTCGTGGCGTCCCTGAAAAGCTGTTCTATAGGATCAAGCAGGCTGCCGCCGTGGAGCATCTCTCCGCCCGCGATTGGTTGTTAGGCCTGGCAGAAGCTCGGCTTGCCGAACTTGAACGCCAAGGCAAACTTCCGAAAGACACGTAACCCTCTCAGTGCGCCTTGTGCGCGGCCAGCCAGCTTCGCAACTTCTGTTCTGGGAACAACAGCACCTTATGCGATGGTTTCGAGTGGGGGAGCTTGTCTTTATGCGTTTTCAACCATCGCTCTTTCAGGCCAAACAACTTAGCTGCTTCTTCCGTGGACAACCATCGCTCTGTCTGTGGTGCATCTGATTTACTGGTGTTCTGAGTGGGAGTCATGAGCATCCGCACCACCAACACCTTTTCGAGATTGCGAACATCGACCCACAACCCCTTCAGGACATCGAGCGGTAGGCCGTCAATCTGAGACGGATCAGACAGGAGGGTGTCTAGGCTGGGAATCGCGACCGGCTTACCGTTCATCCTTCTCCGTGCTCCGTCACAGTCGAGGGTTCTTGGGTATGGTCCACAAGCATTTCAGGATTCGACTTGAGGGCCGATTCAAACAACACTTTCGCGTAGCGTGCCGCTTCTTTGGCGCTCATGGTGATGACTACGTTGCCAGTCTTGGGATCGGGACGGACTTTCATCTTCCCGCCCTCGGTTCGTATCGTTTGCCACCGTCCAGCCATGACTTCAGTCGGATCGCCGGTCGAGCGGGACAGAAAAAGACCGCGTGATGGTGTCCGTCGTCGTGCCGGTATGAACTGCCACAGCGAGGGCATGAATAGAGCCGCGAGATTTTCATGACTCGCCTCGCTCTCCGTCGTAGCCATGTTCCCGCACCGTCCAGGCGGCAACGACCTGGCCCTGTGCGTCGGTCCTGGCAACACTCACGATCTTCGAGAGGGGGAGCCGGTCTCCGTTCGGCAGCGTCACGATCCAGCTTGAACCCGTCCATTCACAGCCATTCACGGTTCCCACCTCTCGCTCATCACATCCGCCACGGAGGCGGCCTCGTTGGTCCCTGTGCGCGATGAGCCAACCTGGGAGCAAGGGAGGGATTAAAGCCTCGCTCTCTGTATCCACAACGGGTTCGGGTAACACCTCGTCCAGAGGACTCCCAAATTCCTGCTTCAAGATTTCCTTGATGGACTCCAAAAACTTCATCCAACCAACCTCACCCTTCTTGTTTTTTGGTGGTCCAAGCGGTCCAGACGGACCAACCCCGCTTCTAATGCGGCGTTTGCTCGGTTTTTCCAAGTGGTCCACTCAAAAGGCCAAGTGGTCCAAGCGGTCCACAAAGGCGCTACTACCCCACTTTCACGGGTTCGTCATCCAACACCTTCGCTGAGACAGCATAGAGCCGGGTCCTCTCCATACCCGCTACCTTGACTCGTTCCGTCAGGTGCCCGTCGTCGGGGGTGCGCAAATAGCCTTTGCTTTTAAGCTCTCGCGCCACCGCTCGGCTATCGTGGTCGCCACAGGCTTCTTTGAAACCCGCCGGGGTGAAGTAAAACGTGTCGGTGAGTGCATCACGGTATCCCAGCAGGTCATAGACTGTCTCCGTGCTATTCCCTAACTCCCGAAAGCGGCTTCCGCCATGCTTTAAGAGAAAGTCCTTGACCCCCTTAATGGCTCGATCAGTATCACTCTCCGCCCCTTCACGGGCCGCACAGAGACGGCCAGCAATGAGCTTTGCCGTGTGGATCACTTCGTTCTTCGACCACGGCAGAATGGAGAGATCAGAAGCTTTTGCTCCCGCCAGGGCCACGACGGCCACCCGCTTGATGATTCGCTGAAGTTCTGGTGATGCACCGTTCGGTGTGAATTTATCGACCAGTATACGCAGTGCCGCTTTCAGCTCGGCACGCACCTCTGGGATTCCTTCCTGAATCAACGATTCGATGAACGCCGGACCTGCATGACCGTAGTGTTCTGCACAGGCACGTTTAAGCGCATCGACAAAGCGCGCTGGACTCTCACTTCCATGAAGGTGTTGGATGATGCCATTGCCACTCACTGGATCTGTTGCCGGAATGTCCACCAATCGGACCACTTGCCCGCCTTTCAATCGACGGCCCTCGCTCTGGATCACGTCTGCTGCGCGAAGCTCGCCGGTTGAGAGTAACAATGTCCGCCACACCTTCGGCGGTTTGAGCGTCGCATCAGCCTGCATGCGTCCTTTGCCCTGGCCTCCCGCGAGTTGATAGATGGTCCGTCCAAAGTCACGGGCGTCCGCTTCCCCCACTTCGTCGAGGCACAGCGGCAAATCACTGAACGCCTCTGCCAGTCCCTCCGTTGCATTCTTCGTGAGATTCCACTTTCGAACATAGGCGGACCCTCTTCCCTCTGCCGGATCGCTCCCATCTCCCCAAACGGACGCCGCCACTTGCTCCGCCGTCGTTTTGCCTTTCGAGGTTGGTCCGAATAGGTGAAAGCCACCTCCCTCAAGCTGCAAGAGATAGAGCAACGGTGCCGCGAAGCTCGCCGAGAGCCAGAACGCTAGAATGGGATTGCCGACACATTGAGCCGCCACTGCCGCCTGCCACTCCTCCAAGGTTCCACTCGCTCTCACGCTGTATCTACTGGGGGAATGTCGATCCGGCTGATAAACCACCCGTTCCTTATCCGTGCTGGACGGTCCGCCGAGAGTGCGGTTTGGGAGAACAAACGCGCCCCCGCTATCCGTCCACCCGGTTTGAGTCGCGACACGATAGCGCGTGCCTGGGTTGCTACTCGCCAAATAGCGCAACACGCGCCGTTCCATACCGGGAACAATGGGCAAGCCTAACCCTGCAAGGTCGATCAGAATTCCACTGCCAGTTTCATGAAATCGGCCCACGGGAAAGGCAGCTTCGTGATACTGCCCATCTCGATCCAACCAAGCGACAAATGCCCCCCAGTTTTGTGCGGCCCCGTCTCGGCAATACGCGAGAACGCCACAGGGTTTAAGAGTCAGGCGACTATCCGACTCAAAAACCCCGTCCTCCTTGATCTGATAGCCCTCGACCGTGGGAAACTCGCCCGGTTCTGGACCGCTGGACCGCTTGGGAGCGTCCTCTTTTTTCAGGCGGTCCACGCTGTTTTCCTGCTCCTGGCTTGCGTCTGCCCCGCTTGGACCGCCTGGACCACCGGAAAGAGAAGGATCTGAACTTTTAGATGGGGGATCGGTGGATTCTGGAGGTTTCGCCTCTGATGGAGTTTTGGCGGTTGGTGTCGTCTCGGTGGACTCGCTGGCATCCATTAGCTGTTCCTTTGGTTTCGGCGGAGAGATCACCGCCTCAATCCCCTGTTTCACGGCCTCAAGGCCCTGCTTCACAAACACGTCATTCCAATCGGTCGGGCAATTATCGAGCACCGGCGGAACTGCCAGGACGCCGTTGACTGCCTTGGCGGCTTTCTCGGCTGCCAGGAGTCCCGTGTTCGACTTACCGTCGGCGTGGAAGTCGTTGTCCGCACAAATCACAATCGTTGTCGTAGGATCTTGCTCCCGAAGGTCTCGTGCGAGGGTGAGCAGATTCGGGGCGCTGAAGGCGATCAACACATCCAACCCTGTCGCTTGAACCACGCTGCATCCGGTGGCTAAGCCTTCGGTCAGGCCGACCGTGTTATCACTGGAATAGCCGATGTTGCACCAGCCGCCTTGCACTTTTCCGCCCTTCAAAAATCGCTTCTCGCCGTTTGGTGAGATGTATTGGAGGCTGGATAGTCCATCCCATTGTTCAATCGGTATGAGGAGGTTGTTGTTGGCATCAACCTTGAGCCAATACTTCACAAGATCGAAAGGGATCTGCTTTCGCACGAGATACGGATGGTTTTCTTGCACCGAGGTAGCGGCGTCCCAAATCGCCCTGGCTCGTTTCGCGGCATCGGCGTGCCGCCGTTGTTCCTCGGCGTCCCGTTGCTCGTGGATTTCATGCATCCGCTTCCGATACGCCGCCCGCTCTGTGGCGGTCATCGTCTCCGGTTTCCCAGCGCACCAGGTCTGCTTGATGTCAGATCGCCAACAACCGAAGGCCCCCGCTGGAATGCCATCGCCGTACAGCACATACCAACCTGAGTCATCGTCCTTTCTGCCGTTCGTGCTGAACCGGCGAAGCTTGCCGTCCGCGATGATCTTGTCCGGAGGTGTGATGCCTCTCGCCTCCATGGCGACCTTGACGGCTTCTTCAATCGCGTGCGGGGTCATCGTCAGTGTCGGCATGGTGGTTATTCCTTCGGCGTCATCAGCCGGAGGAGATCCTCTTTCCGAATCAACCGGCGGCGTCCAAACCGGATCGAAGGAATCTCGCCTTCCCGCAGTTTTCGGTAGAAGGTCGAGCGGCTGGA
The DNA here is from genome assembly GCA_052387595.1 of Nitrospiraceae bacterium. GTDB lineage: Bacteria > Nitrospirota > Nitrospiria > Nitrospirales > Nitrospiraceae > Nitrospira_D. Next base: position 19,804 of record JBQTJA010000068.1, read on the forward strand.
TCGCAGGATCGGCCACGCCTCACGCGGCTTGAGCAGGTCGGGAAGTGTTTCGTTGGGTGTGTTGGTGTCCATGCGTGGTTAGTAGCACCACGCGAACGCACTGCCCAGGCCAACAGTGTGAGCGGTTATTGAAGAAAATTTGTTGGCCGGGGATGATTACGTAGGTAGGGCGGTAAAGCTAAGATAGTGTTTCGCTCGATCAATACCTTGTTGCACGATCCCGTGCGCGTCAGCGTTGCCGCTGTGCTCCTTCGCAAGTTGGCGCATCGAGATTCCACCGAGGGTGGCCTTCACCAACCATCGGGTATCCCGTCGTGCGGTTACGTCATCCTTTGGGATGTACCCACGTGGAAGATTCGCTTGTTTGAGCGCCGCCTTGCCCTCACGCTTCACACGAGCCCATCCCCGCTTGGAATCCTCGTGCACCGTCAGTTGAATACCCTGCGCCAGGCGAGGCCTATAGCCCACCTCACGAACGAATTCATTACCCGTGACGGATGCGACGTACAACGTCCAATAGGCTTCACCGAGGGCGACAGCCAGCCAGGGAAGATTCAAGTCGAAAGTGCGGTGATAGGCGAGCTGAACGCCCAACGTCAATTTCAGAAGATGCCGATTCGCAGCATGACGCATCGGATCGGATATAGGCTGAGTCGTCTCCGGTAAGCCGCTCACCTGCACCCACTCCACGAACCGTTCCCGGATCATCCGTTCGTTCAGTAGGGCATCAACGAACCCGTGGCGATATTGAAGGTGTCGGACGTTCTGCCCGTGGTTCTCTCCCGTGAGGGTATAGAACGGATCAACACGCTTGGAGGGTTTCTTCTTCGGCATGCCCGGTGTCCCAGCCGGTGTGTCCTGGATTGAAGAAGATGAGGGCAGCGATGTCAGGACGTACACCGCCGGTCGGGGATCAGCCGACCGTTTGCCCTCGGCGGAAACTGTAGCACACGGTTGCTGGAACACGGCAACGGGAAAACTGGCGACGTACTGGTAGGACTTACTCTTTGCTGATCGCTTCGAGGAGCGCCCTGGCTGCGAGCTTTCCGAGTGCGTTGCCAGCAAGAGGACTATCTCCTGTCAGCATCCTTCGATCCCGATGCGTCGCGCCCGACATATCCGTATTGACGATTTGGAAGCCGATTGTCTTCAGCCTTTCACCAAACTTCCACGTCAGATGACCTGGCATATAGCCAATGTCCGGAGTCTGGGCGTCAAGCTCATCCGGGAAGGCGCAGATCTTGTAACCCGCAAAGCGTGGATTATGACCAACGGCAAGGAAAGCGGCAGGGCCGTGGCATAGCGAGATCATGAACTTGTCGTTCACGATTGCCCATTCAAGGACAGCTTTCATATCCTCGCTTTCGTGCAGACCAATTAGAGCGCCATGACCGCCGGGAATAAATACACCAATATAGTCCGAATCATTACCAAGAGCCTTCTTGACCACGTCCGCAAGCTTCAGCGGCTGCTTGAACTGGTCGCGATATTTCGCGAACAGCCCTAGCACCTCTTTGTCTTCTGATGGCATCGCCCACAACTCGAATTTGACTGGGTTGCCGGAGAGCGTCGCGACATCGAACGAAAAACCAGCTTTATCTAGATGGTACATCGGCAGAAGAGTCTCCACGGGGTGGTTCCCAGTTGAGAACATTGTGCCGTTGTCGGTGAGCAGGTAACGCTCATCCGATCCTACCACCAGAATCTTCCAGCGGCCACCGGTGTAGGGATTAGGATAATCCGCACCGCTCAGATCAGACCTGGTGGAGGTGAAACGACTCAACGAATAGGGAGAAGGGAAGAAAGCCTTGTCTTCCGCAGGGTCTGGTGTGGGGCGCTTATCATCTGATTGTGCGTTTGTCATGACTTTCTCCTTGAGTTCTGGATTTCTGAGAGGCGGAAGCTAACGACTAGGGCTCACCCACAGCAACCGCTCATGCACGATGCACAAATTCTAGGACGGGCAATTAGTATTCGCAAGGGGGCCCGTAAGGAATACTCACTGGGTAGGGAGCTGTGATGAGAACGTGACCGGGGTATGGTGTCGTTAGCGGGTCTGGGTGCGCCGTCGCGTCGTACACCCGCGATTCGGTTTGGCGGGAAGTTGTCGAAACGGTTCGGGCCTATGCAGGCGATGATGGCTCATGAGCGGCTCAACCCGGTGTCCACATAGTAGGCAGCGGAGCATGCACAATCTACCGTCCATGGTTTCAGCCTGCTCCATCATGAGCAATCCCCTACAGCGTGAACACATCATCGACAGGTCCTTCCGTACTCTATGCCCCGCGTTCAGACCGCTTTCCCTTGAACTCGACCGCCTAGAATCGAATAGGAGCAACGATCTCACGAGCGTCTGACCACCGGGATGGACGCCCACAGGATGAGACGGCGGCTCCCACCACCTGAGTAAGGAGCCACCGCCACACCTGCGCGGGGTGGCCACCGCGCTACGATCACACGAAGGCCGGGGTATGTTCTGGCTTCTTGTCCGCTGCCGACGATTTCGCGGGAAGTTCCTGCCCATTCTGCAACTTCAGGTCCGCCTTGCCGATTGCAGGAGTCGGGAACGTCGGCGTCGTCCCATAATTCCCCAAACGATATTCCAGCGCATTCGCCAACAACGTCAGCCGTTCACTGACAAACAGAAGCGTTTGCAGTCGTTGCCCTTGTGCGCCCTCGGTCTGTTGCGCGTGTTCTTGGATCACCCGTTCGACATACTCACGGGGGATCAGCTCTTCATGCAACGGATCGTTTTCGAGCGCCCGTCGGATCACGGTGTTCTTATGTGCCACG
>JBQTJA010000069.1:0-10568 GCA_052387595.1 Nitrospiraceae bacterium
GTCTGCATTTTTTGGCCCGGCGAAATACGCTTACTTGCCTGAACAGCTGAAATCCAGCGAACTAAGGCTATATCCGCATGACGGTCTGCACGACCAAAGAACGGTTGGCGGAAGCGGTCGAGCGGATCAAAAAAGTGGGATTCTAAACTTCTTACCCTTCACGCTTAACTCGCTATGGAGACGGTTTTCATCGGATTTGGATCGAACGTCGGTGATCGAGTCGATTGGTGCGATCGAGCGGTGACGTTGCTCAGCCTCCTCCCACATTCTCGCCTTCAAGGCGTCTCACTGCTGTATGAAACAGAACCAGTACGCGACCAGATCGATCCCGGAGAGGGATGGTTCCTCAACGGGGTGGTGCAGCTTGAAACGAACATTACTCCCCGCAGCCTCCTCTCGACACTCCAGGAAATTGAACGGGCACTTGATCGAGATGAAGACAATCGGTCTGGTCCGCGCACGATCGACTTAGACATCCTCTTTTATGGGGAGCATGTGATCAAGGAACCTGGGTTGACCATTCCACATCCTCGCCTCCATCAACGGCGGTTTGTCCTCATGCCGATGAATGAGCTCGATCCGCTCTGGGTCCACCCGACGCTCAACCAATCGGTTGCCCAGTTACTGATGGACGCTAAGGATCAGTCTCAGGTACAGCTTGTGTTTCCTCAGCCCTCCACGCGATACGGTTCACGTCCGGCCTGCAGCTCACCGTCCGGCTCATGAGAATCATTCGTTCACCCACGGCCATGGCAGCCTGGAGCGAACAACTCAGGCGAGAAGGGGTGAAGATCGGACTGGTTCCGACAATGGGGGCGTTGCACGAGGGCCATCGGGAGCTGATACGGGCGGCTTGGTTGCGATGCGATGCGCTCGTGGTCAGCATTTTCGTGAACCCTACACAGTTCGGTCCCCAGGAAGATCTAGCCAAGTACCCACGCGCGCTCTCGCAGGATCAAGCCCTCTGCCGAAAAGAAGGAGTTGATGTCTGTTTTGAGCCGACTGTGCAGGCGATGTATCCGAGCGGATTTCAAACGATGGTCACACTTCCGACAGTCGCACGCCGGTGGGAAGGGGAGATACGTCCTCATCATTTTTCCGGTGTTGCGACCGTCGTGACGAAGCTCTTTGGAATCGTCCGTCCTCAGCTCGCGCTTTTCGGACAGAAGGATTTCCAGCAATCGGCACTGGTCCGGCAGCTAGTAAAGGATCTGAACCTCGGTGTGGAGATTGTCGTGCATCCTACCGTGCGCGAAGAGCATGGACTAGCGATGAGTTCACGCAATGTCTATCTGTCCCAGGAGGAACGAAAGCGCGTCGTCACGCTGTATAAGAGTCTTCGAGCCGGCGCCGGTGCGATCCGGAGAGGCGTCACTGATGGAGAAGCCGTACGGTCAGCTATGGTTCAGGTGATTCAAAGCGAACCAGCTCTCACGATCGACTATCTAGCGGTGTGCGATCCGACAACCCTCGAACCACTCTCCAAGGTGGCCAGGAAGGTGGTGTTGCTCGGAGCGGTGCGTATTGGAGCAGTTCGGCTCATCGATAACATTCTGGTCGTCTCGCCACGGCAGTCTTCCTAATAGAGCGAGGCTTCTTTAGGCGAGAAGATTAGGATGCAGGCTTTGTCCTACCAATAAGCTAAGGATGACCTGGCTGAGGCGGTTCTTGTCATCCGCCACCATTTCGAGGAATCGGATGCCCATCGATTCCGGTCGTGAAGAACAGACCATGGCCGTCTCGATCTTGATGGGCTCTTCGTCGGAAGCCGGTTTGATGACCAGCTCGATAAACGAGCCCTGAGGCAAAGTAGTCGTCGTCTCGAGCGTACACCCTCCCATGGAGATATCCGTCACGCGATTGTCCATCCGCATGGCGTTCTCTGCGAGCAGGTTGGCCCTGAACGACACCGGTAAGCGTTTGTATTGCCGTCGATCCGAGACAGAGGGTCGGCCTGGGGGCTGACTCTGATGGACACGGAAGCGCGCCGTGCAGAGTTGGCACCGGAATGAGAACATCCTGAAGCGATTGAAGATTCGCTCCATGGTTCCCTCGTCATAGACGACTCGGACGAAGGGGGTTCCGCAACTTGGACAGTGTGGGTCTCTCATGAACTCCGGGGCACACCAGCAGCAGCCTCATGCATCGATCGCTGCTCCGCCGGCAGTTGCTCCCGCTGGACCTCCAAAATCGGTTCGATATCAGCCGGCGAGTAGGTGGAGGGCTTTACCCATTTTCCATCGGCCCGCTTGTAGCCTCCGATTTTGCTCAGATTCGACCGGTGTACTTCCTGAAACACCGGTTCCATATCGATCCCGTAGGAAACTGCGGTTCCATAGGTCACATACAGGAGATCCGCCATTTCTTTGGCGACTGCGGCGAGATTTCCGGAGGCCATGGCTTCCTTCAATTCGTCGAACTCCTCCTGAATGAGTCGAACGCGTAGGTGTTTCGTCTCCTCATTCACATCCATCGGGGCTATTTGTGCCACGATCTCGAATTTGTTGTGAAATGCTTCAACCATGGCTTGTTCGTCGGTCATGCCTGCTCCTTCATTCGATATCAAACGGCAAAGTTTTGCGTGGGACCACTTCCGTCGGCCCCAGCACCGGAATGTCCCGATCCGACGAGACCCCCAACTCTTTGAATCGCCGGGCTGCGGGAAGAATGCGTGTTTCAAGAGAACCGACGGCGCGGTTGTACGCCGATACGCTTTTCCCAAGAGCCTGGCCGACGTCGTTCATATGTTCAGCCAGCACCGCCATGCGCTCATACAGTTCCTTGCCCAACCGACCGGCTTCTTCTGCATGGGCGGTCATTCGTTCTTGGCGCCAGCCGTACGCGACTGCACGGAGCAACGCAATGAGCGTCGCCGGGGTCGCCAACACAATTCCGTTTGCAAACCCCTCTTCGATAAGACGGGGATTCTGGTCCAGCGCCGCTCCGAGGAATTGCTCACCTGGGAGAAACAGCACGACAAACTCCGGCGCGCGATCGAACTGTGTCCAATAGGCTTTCAACGACAACTCGTCCATGCGGCTCTTGACCTGGGCTGCATGACGACGCAAAGCCTCCAGCTGTTGGGCCTCGTTCTGGGCCTCATGGGCATCGAGGTAGGCCGACAATACGGTCTTCGCATCCACGATAATCTGGCGTCCTCCTGGCAATTGCACGACCATATCCGGTCGGAAACGTCCCTCGTCACCAGTCACAGAGAGTTGCTCGGCGAAATCGCAATGGTCCACCATACCCGCGAGTTCAGCCACTCGCCTCAACGTCAGCTCGCCCCATTGGCCTCGCACGGTCGGAGCCCGCAAGGCTTTCACCAGGTTCCCCGTCTCCTGCTGCAACCGCTGCTGTGATTCCGCCAATAACTTCAAATGCTGATCCAAGCCGCCGTAGGCCGACTGCCGAGATTGTTCCAACAAGCGCAACTGTTCATCGTAGCGTTGCAGGGATTCTTGAAGTGGGCGGACCAGCGCATCGACAGCCTGCTGCCGTTGCACCAAGTCACCCTCTGCTTTGACGTGAAGGCTTTCAAACGACACGGCGGCGAGCTTCAAGAATGCCTCGTTATTTTGCTTCAACGCTTCGCCGGACAGAGCCTGGAATGACCCCATGAGTTCCTGACGTGTGTGATCAATGAGGACTTTCTGGTCTGTGAGCTGGCGAGCGGCGTCCTCCATTCTGGTTTCCGCGGTGACCCGCGCGTGTTGAGCGTCGGACAACTCGTGGCGGAGAGAGGCAATCACGTCTCGCTCTTGGTCCACCTGTCTTCGCAGCTCATCCACCATGGCTTCCGCCCGCTGAGCCTGAGGTCGGAGACGACTGGTGATCCACAGCCCGGCAAACACTCCACCCAGGAGCAGTCCTGCTCCGAAACCGATCGCGAGGGGGATGATGTCAACGAGTGATTGATCCATGTTACCAGTCCCAATGCAATGAACCGCTACATATAGCGTGAAGACTCAAAATTTGACCGAAGACTACGCAAGGAATTGAAAAAGGTCAAGGAGCAGAAGGCCTGGATCGATCAGCTCTAGTCAATGGCAAGTTAGGGAAATGGCTCTATACGAATGGTCCCTGATCCGGCATCAATGGAGACCTGCATTCCATCAGCCAGTTGTGTCATGGCGCCTGCGACATTGGCGATGGTTGGGAGTCCATATTCGCGCGCAATGATGGCTCCGTGAGACAGCGTGCCACCCATTTCCGCGATCAGGCCTCCAGCAAGACCGAAGAGAGGAGCCAAGCCGGGATCGATAACGGAGACCACCAGAATCTCTCCCGGCCTCACCTTGCTCCAATCTGCCGCTGAACGGATCGTTCGAACTAGACCTGCCACGGTTCCCACGCTAATCGGCATGCCCGACAGGATGCCGTTCTCTTCGGATTTGTCAGATGTCACGGTTTGTTCGCTCGCAGCTTCCCAGTCGTGAATTGTGTCGGGAACTTCAATCTTTGCGTTGTGCTCATGCTCAGTTCGCCGCGCCCGAATCTCAGCCTTCCAATCTCGCATGCTTCCAGCCAACAGGTCGGCTCGATCGCTGATTGTCAAAAAAAAGATATCGTCACGTTGGTTGAGCTGGCTCCGCTCGACCAGCAGTTCTCCGAGGCGCAACAAGAGGGTGCGAATCGCGATTGAGTAATACATCAGGTGGTGCCGGTTGGCTTCACGCAGGGCAAAGAACCGGCTCAATCTACGGTAACACCACAAGAACAGGGCCCATCTGTCCAGACGCCAACCGATTCGCCGTTTGATCTGGTCCAGTGCAGCGGCTCTCGTCTCATCTTGGCGCGAGCGAATGGTTTCCTGAGAAGGAGCGGTGGAGATGAGTTGGGATCGCAAGATAGCGAGTATCGGTTCCGGGTTATCGGCGAGACGCGGGGCCATGACGTCTGATTCGCCAACCGCACGATGGCCATAATCCTCAAGGTATTTATCAAAGGTGCGCAGAAATGTGCTGTCGGCGAGAGCCATTCGAAACGTCGATGGGTTCCATGGTTCGGATGTGAGAAATGCGTTCGCCACTGCTTCATCTCTGGCGATGTCCGTAAGCTCAGTGAGCCGGAGAATCTGCTGTGCACTGATGACAGCCCCTTGTCCTTGGAGGGCAGCATTCAGCAGACTCCTCCAGCCTGGACCAAGCCACCGAGGCAGGCATTGACTGAAAATCTGTAGACATTGTCCAACTCCCCCGGCAATGCCAAACGTGACTTCACGGCCCTCCAACCAGGGGCCGAGCTTGTCGATCTCGGGCACGAGTTCCTCTACTGAGAGGTGGAGAATGTGATCACGACGATATCTTGCGGCCAGCGCCTTCATTTCCTCGAATACTCGAGGGCCGTGCCGTTGCACCCGCCGCATCTCTGCCCACATCATCCATCCCGCGCGGACAAAGGCCAGCCAACCGAGTGGCTGGACCCGTGGTATGGTCTGCAGTGGTTCACCACCCATCTGCTCGGTGTTCATGGAGGGGTCTCCATGAAGTTGAGCAATTAAGATATGGAAAAGCGTGACGTTTAGATAAGGGCGCCCTTTGAGCATACGGACTGACGTGAGCCCGTCGGGGATACGGCATCCAAGTCTTCGATAGTGCGAGAGGATGTAGGCGTCCATGAACCGTTCAAGAAATGAGAGGCTCAGCAGGCTCGGCAGTTCAGGCAGCGTCTCTTTGAAATTCGTACGTGACCACTCGCAGTCATCATTGGTGAGATCGGAGGAAGGGCGGATGGCGGTAATCGGTCTGGCCTGCACGATCCACAAGTGTCGGGTATCAAACGCCCATTCGAGATCCATTGGCTGTCCGAAGGACCGTTCGATCTGTTTGGCAGTCTCGGTGAGGGAAAAGAGCTGAACATCAGTGAGTGGCGATTGGAATGTGGTTGATTCACTGAGGGGATCAGTGCGCAGTCCATCACTCGAAACCAATAGCCGCTCGGACTTACGGGCAAGCATGCGCCGACGAACCCGAATTGGTAGCCCCTCGTCGGTCACTTCTACGACATACTGGTCCGGCTTGACCGTGCCGTCGACCAGTGGTGCTGCGAGTCCGGGTACGGCGTTAATCGTCACCTGATTCGATCGTCCGGTCACGGGATGTATGGAATAGGCGACTCCGGCGGATTGCGCCTCGACCATCGGTTGGACCACCACCGCCATTCTCGGAGCCGTGTGGTTGCTCTGCCGAACCTGGTAGCTCACCACTCGTTCTTCCCAGAGCGAGGCCCAGAGGTCTTTGATCGCAGCATCAATATCGCAGAGAGCCACGCCAAGGTGTGTGCGATAGAGCCCAGCGAAGCTGAGGTGGGCCGCATCCTCATTCGTGGCCGACGATCGGATAGCCCAGCGAGTATTTGGTGGTTGACCAAGACCTTGGAGCGCAGTCAGACATTGAGCGGCAAGTTGGGGAGTCTCTATCCGTCCAATACGAATCCGGCAATCGGCCAGCGCCGACGCTCGCTCGTTTCCTGATAATGCACAGGCCTTCTGCCATTCCTCATGCTCAATAAACCCTGACGCATGCAGGCTCTGTGTATAGGCCTCTGTTGTGATGCAAAATCCTTGAGGAACAGAGAAGTCGGCTGTAATGAGGTGAGCAAGTCCAATGGCCTTGCCTCCCACAAGATCGAGATCGGTGCACTGAGATAAGGGAAGGACGATGGGACGGATCATAGCCCGGCATAGTAGCTAGAGCAGGAGGAGAAGATAAAGGTCGTTGACGTTGGTTCCTGTCGGACCGGTATGGATATGACATCCAAGAGCTTTCAAAGCAGGGTAGGTATTGTGCCGATCCAAGGAAGAACGGAGATCAATGCCGAGTTTCTTTGCTCGCGCGACGGTGCTTCCAGTGACAATCGCACCGGCTGTATCGGTGGGGCCGTCTGTTCCATCGGTGCCTAGAGCTACGATCCATGTGTTGGAGAGACCGGCGATCTCCAATGCCGCAGAAGCGGCGAATTCCTGGGCACGTCCACCCTTCCCACGGCCCGTCACTGTCACCGTGGTCTCGCCTCCCGCCACCACGCAACATGGGCGCTTCAAGAGACCATGCCCCGCCGAAATTGCCTTGGCAAGGTCCGTCAACTGTTTCACTGCTGTGCGCGCTTCTCCCGTGATCGGGTGGGAGACGAACTTCGTGTGGAGGTCTGCTTGTTGTGCGGCGCGCGCGACGGCATCCAGCATGATCCGGTTGTTACCGATGATGTGATGGTGCACACTGTGCAATCGTCGTGACCCAGGCTTCAGAGTTTCTGTAGCATCTCCTTTTCGACCTCGGTTCAGGTAGCGGCGTACGGCCTTGGGTACGGCACGCCAGCTTCGATATCGCTGCAACACGCCCACTGCGTCCGCAAATGTCGAGGGGTCGCCTGCTGTCGGCCCAGAGCCGATGGAACCGAGATCATCGCCGATGACGTCTGAAAGCAGGAGGGTCACAATCTTCGCCCGAGTTGACGCGGCCAGCCCGCCTCCTTTGATCAATGACAAATGTTTTCTCACGATGTTCATTTCGTTGATGGTTGCACCGCTGTGAAGCAGCAGGCGCGTCGTGCGCTGCTTATCGGGCAGCGTCACACCAGCGACTGGAGCCGGGAGCAGGCTTGATGCACCTCCGGACAGGAGCACGATCAGCAGATCTCGAGGCGTCAGACATTGTGTCAGACGCAGAAGCCGTTGAGTCGCGTGAAGACCAGCACGATCGGGAATTGGATGGCTGGCTTCGAGGACGGTGATCCGTGTGGTCGCGAGTGTGTGACCTGTTTTGACGATGACAAGTCCATCGTCCAGCCTTGGCCCCAGTGCAGTCTCTAGTGCTTGTGCCATTCTTGCCGAAGCCTTGCCGGCACCAACCACGACAATACGGTCAATGTGTGAAAGGTTGTAGGTGCGACGGCCCACACGCAGGGAACGGCGATCAAGTGCGACGTGTTTGAGCAGGGCGTGGTAGGGATCGGCAGTGCTCAGTCCCGCAGCGATCAGCTTGTGAAGAAGTGGCCGTGCGGGAGAGGAGGGGAGGCGAAGTCGCATAGCAATGAGCGTTATGGGGTCTTTTCTTGTTTGAAGCAGCGGCTAGGACAGGTCTGCCGAGGTACGCGGATTTGATAGGTGCCATGAGGGAGCAGATCTTTCTTAAACTCAGGATTCAGCATCTTGAGCTCGAGCAGGTAGGTGCCGAACTCTTCCGCGATCGAGGTGAGTGCGCGCTGGGAATCCTTAACGTTCACCGTGATGGTTTCGGTCTCAAGCGGCATATAGAGGTCCTTCTTGGTCAACCCAAGATATTTCTCAGGCTGGGAGTAGATTTCTTTCGCGGCGATGATGCGAGGGACATATCGCATGGTTTCGCGTGGACCATGCATCTTCCAATAGTCGGTAATTTTTTGCTCTTTGAGCAGCTTGCGGACTCGTTCCTCACCGGCATTGTAGGAGGCCATGGCCAAAAACCAATCATTCTCCTGGAAGTCCTTGAGGTACTTGAGGTACTTCACTGCCGCTTCGGTCGACATCTCAAGATTCCGACGTTCATCTCGGACGGCATCGCTCTTTAGCCGGTACCGGCGCCCTGTGGAGGGAATGAACTGCCAGGGGCCTGACGCCTTCGCTTTCGAGTAGGCGGCTGAAATGCACTTACTCTCGACTAGCAACATGTACTTGAGATCATCCGGCAAACCAGTGTCGGCCAACTGTTTTTCCGCAGGAGGGAAGCACCGTCCAGTTCGTTTGGCAAGAATGATGCTTTCCCCTTGATCTTCCAAAAACTGATAGAACTCGTACTCGATCCGCTCTCTCACTTGCCAGTTATCCAGGGGAACTGGCACGCCAGCAAATGTGATCTTGTCGGGTAGCTTGAATGAACTCAAGAAGAACCGTTCTCCCTCGCGTTTGATTTCCGGCAAAATGACCAAACGGTCTTCTGGTTCGAGCTGCGAATCTAGCAGGTCCGGTATGAGGAGATCCTTCTCCGCCTCTGATTTTTGGCTTCCATTCTGTGTTGTTTCCGGTGCGGCCAGGGCTGAGGGATACGTTGACAGGATCACGAAACCGATTCCGATCATAGCAAACAAGGACTTCAGACCACGAATCATCATTCTCACACTCCTCTATTACAGCCAGACACAAGCCGCCACAAAATAAGAAATTATGCTAACAGCTCACTAAATCACCGGCAAGCAGAATAGGGGGCCCGTCCGTGCTACACTGCCGTCTCATATGCGAGCCCTAACCGTTCTGAACAAGACTATCACTGATTGTATGGCCTGTCCCCGGTTGGTCACTTATCGGCAGGGGATTGCACGGCAGAAACGGAAGCAATATCGTGATTGGACCTACTGGGGACGGCCAGTTCCAGGATTCGGAGATCGCCAAGCTCGGCTCTATGTGCTTGGATTGGCTCCTGCGGCACATGGGGGGAATCGAACAGGCCGCGTCTTCACCGGTGATCGGAGTGGGGACTGGCTGTATGACGCCCTGTATCGGTATGGGTTCGCTAACCAGGCTGCCTCGCAACATAGAGACGATGGCCTATTGCTGACGGATTGCTACATCGGAGCCACCGTGCGGTGCGCACCGCCGGGGAACAAACCTTTGCCCGATGAGTTTCAACGCTGCAGCCTATTTTTGCAGGAGGAAGTGCGTCTTCTGAGAAATCACCGTATTGTGATCACTCTGGGGAAGATCGCATTCGATCACTACCTTAAGACTTGCCGGGCGATGGGGCGAATCATCCCCACACCGGTTCCCAAGTTTGGGCATGCTGTGGCCTATCATCTGCCATGGAGTGTGATCCTGCTGGGTTCCTATCACCCTAGCCAGCAAAACACCTTTACTGGAAAATTGACTCGCTCGATGTTTCACTCGGTGTTTCAGAGGGCGAGAAAAGAAATCGACTCGGCATAGCTTAGGAGAGTATCAACAGCTACGTATCGTCAGTTTGAAAGAAGAGTGAGGGTGAACGTCCGGCAAGCGTGGAGCTCACCCCCACTAGACAACTGCTACTGCTGCCCCTTCGCCTTCCAGTCGTCCAAAAACTTCTTCAGCCCAGCATCGGTCAGCGGATGTTTGAAGAGCATTTGAAACACACTGTAGGGCATTGTGCAGATGTGACCGCCTGCTAACGCCGCCTCGACGACGTGCTGCGGATGGCGCACGCTTGCCACTAACACCAAGGTCTTGTAGTCATAGTTCTTATAGATCGTTAAGATTTGACGAATGAGCTCCATGCCGCTTGTGCTGATGTCGTCGAGCCGCCCGATAAAAGGCGAGACGCACCAGGCGCCGGCTTTGGCCGCCAGCAGTGCCTGTGTTGGTGAAAAACAGAGGGTCACGTTCACCTTGATCCCCTCGGCCGCCAGGCGCTTCGTGGCTTTGAGGCCCTCCGGAATCAGCGGGCACTTGACCACGATATTCTTGTGGATCTTGGCGAGCTCTTTACCTTCGTTCACCATGGCGTCAGCTTCCACACTCACAACCTCAGCGCTGATCGGTCCATCCACGATCTTGCAGACTTCTTGCAGCATTTCCCTGAAACTTCGGCCCTCCTTGACGACCAGGGAAGGATTCGTGGTCA
>JBQTJA010000070.1:0-6197 GCA_052387595.1 Nitrospiraceae bacterium
GCCGTTGCATTGGGGCTTTGTGACGTTGGGCTGGTGCGGGTTGTTTGGAGCCGCCGGTGGTGTCGCGGCGCAGATCGTGAGCCGGATGTCGAATCTGGCGGACGTGATCTGGAACAACGCCCCCAAGACCATTCTGGATCCCTTCCCCAGCCAGGTGGGCCCAGGTGCCAAGACCGTTTACTAAAGCAATTGGCGGATGCAGGCTATATGAACCAATGGGTCGGTATAGGTGGTCAACCAGGCGCTCCAGGAAATAGAACGCCTGGTTGGCTGCGGCCGACTGAAATGACGGAGGATGTCAGTTATGTTTAGAACCGATGAGATTATCAAGGCTTCGAAGTTACCCCCTGAAGGGGTAGCGATGTCTCGAAAAATCGACTATATCTATTTCATTCCTATTTTGTTCGTCACCATCGTCGGGACCTTCCATATGCACACGGCCCTGCTGTGTGGCGACTGGGACTTCTGGCTCGATTGGAAAGACCGTCAGTGGTGGCCGATCGTGACGCCGGTTACCCTGATCACCTTCTGCGCCGCTCTCCAGTACTACAACTGGGTGAACTACCGACAGCCATTCGGTGCGACGCTATGCATTCTGGCGCTGGGCGCTGGAAAATGGATCGCCGTCTACACTTCCTGGTGGTGGTGGTCTAACTATCCACCCAACTTCGTCATGCCGGCTACAGCGATTCCCGGTGCCTTGGTTCTTGACATCGTACTCTTGTTGACCAGGAATTGGACATTGACGGCAGTGATTGGAGCATGGATGTTCGCCGCATTGTTCTATCCGAGCAACTGGCCGATATTTGCCTATAGCCATACGCCGCTCGTCGTCGATGGCGCATTGCTCTCATGGGCGGATTATATGGGCTTCATGTATGTTCGTACGGGAACTCCTGAGTACATTCGGATGATCGAAGTTGGATCGTTGCGCACATTCGGCGGTCACAGCACCATGATCTCCGCGTTCTTCTCCGCATTCGCATCCTCGTTGACGTACATCCTGTGGTGGCAGTTCGGGAAATTCTTCTGTACCTCGTACTTCTACATAACCGATGACAGACAGCGGACCACGAAGGTGTACGATGTATTTGCATACGCTACTTTGGGACCACAAGGCGACAAAGCTAAACTTTCTGGGGGGAAAGCATGACTGCCAAACACGTCTTCAAACTGTGGATGATTAGACTCTGCGGGGTGGTGACGCTGGCAGCCACGCCGGCCCTCGACATTACCCCTGCATTCGCTCACGGGGAGCGCTCGCAGGAGCCATTCCTGCGGATGCGCACTGTGAATTGGTATGACACTGAATGGGTTGGAAAATCGACCCCAGTCAATGATGTGACCGAGCTGAAGGGAAAGTTCCACTTATCCGAGGATTGGCCTCGTGCGGTGGTGAAGCCGACCCGTACCTTCATCAATGTTGGGTCACCCAGCTCTGTTTTCGTGCGTCTGAGCTCGAAGGTCAATGGAACGCCGATGTTCGTCTCGGGGCCAATGGAAATCGGCCGTGATTATGAGTACATAATCAAATTAAAGGCCAGACTTCCAGGCCACCATCACATCCATCCTATGTTTGCCGTCAAGGAAGCCGGTCCAATCGCGGGACCAGGTGGATGGATGGACATCACGGGTCGCTATGAGGATTTCACCAATCCGGTCAAGACACTGACCAATGAAACATTTGATTCGGAGACGATGGGAAGCATGACTGGAATTGGGTGGCATATCTGGTGGACCGCCCTTGGCATCTTCTGGGTGGGATACTTTGCCATCAGACCCATGTACCTCATTCGCGCTCGAGTCTTGGCGGCGTATGGGGACGAGATCCTGCTTGACCCTATCGACCGAAAAGTGGGCACGGCAGTATTGGTCCTTACATTGGTTGTTGTGGTCGTCGGGTACATGGCTGCAGAAGCACGGCACCCGATTAGCGTCCCTCTCCAGGCTGGTGAGGCCAAGATCAAGCCTATGCCGATCAAGCCCAACCCGCTGACGATTGACGTTATTCATGCAGAGTACGATGTTCCGGGCCGCGCATTGCGCATGGTTCTTCATGCGACCAATAACGGCACACAACCGGTAACCATCGGTGAGTTCACGACAGCAGGTATCAGATTTACCAACAAGTTTGGTGCATCTCGGGTTGATCCAAACTATCCAGCCGAGCTGGTCGCATCAGCCGGCCTGACGATGGATAATGAGGCCCCAATCCAGCCTGGCCAAACAGTTGACATTAAAGTCGAGTCCAAGGACGTGCTGTGGGAAGTGCAACGGTTGGTGGACATTCTCCACGATCCGGACCAGCGCTTTGCAGGATTGTTCATGGCCTGGACCGAGTCAGGGGAGCGACTCATCAATCCAGTCTGGGCTCCAGTACTCCCGGTCTTCACACGGATGGGAGCATAAGCTAGTCTGGGTCTAAGGAAACGCCGGTTCGTCTCCATCACAGGATGGAATGACGAACCGGCGTTTTTCTTTACCCCTCATCCTCACTCATTCGCCTCCCCCCTCTTCTCCACTACTTTCTCGTTGATCTCTTCACTTCTTTTGCAATAGGTGTGTTACCTCTGCAGCCTTATGTCTGTTCATAAATCTGGGTGGGGCTCCCGATGAGAGCTATTCTGAATAGCTTCTTGCATGATTACCTGACCATCTGGCACTTGCCTGGAACTTGCCCGTTCGATAGGGGTCCTGTATGATGCCAACTGTATTTTCTACTGCAGGCTGAACAATCTTGAATGCACCGATCCTGAAAACCTACCTAAGTTGCCACCCGCTAGATCACATTTGACATATGGAAGCTTCGTCACGCATTTCTCCGCCCGAACTATGGTTCAATAAGGTCAGGCGCACCGCTCTCAGGCATTTTCCGAACACGGATACGGCCAGTACGCATCGCCTACGCGATTACGGCATTGCTGCATTTACATTCCTAAGCGTTGCCGTGAGTTCCTTGTTTGAAATCAGTGCCAGCGTTGAGCGACAGCATGCATTAGGAGCCTTGGCATGGGTTTTTCTTGGAGCCTTATTGCTGGGTGAAAATAAAGAAACACGGGTACAAGTCCTGATTGCAGTGATCTTTGCAACGCTCGGAGAGCATTTCGCCTCCATCTATATGGGAGGTTACACATACCGATTCGAGAATGTACCGGCTTACGTCCCACCGGGCCACGGCATGGTGTACCTGACCGCCGTTGCGTTGGCACGATCCGGCCTCTTTGTACGCCATCCGAGAAAAATTGCTCTGTTTGTCATAGGCGTATGGGGCACCTGGGCCATCTGGGGCGTTACCGGATATGCTGAACGCGGGGATGCGGTCGGTGCGTTGCTGTTTAGCATATTCTTGATCTGGCTGGTGGCAGGCCGTTCACCGCTGGTCTATCTCGCTGCATTTTTCATTACGACGTGGCTTGAATTGATCGGTACGACCGTCGGTGCGTGGCAATGGGCAGCGATAGACCCGCTCCTGGGATGGGCACAAGGAAATCCCCCCAGTGGCGCCAGCGCATGGTATTGCCTCGTTGATGCGGTCGCCATTGGAGGAGCAGGGCCCGCGTTGCGTGGAGTCAAACGTCTCTGTACCTGGTACCGGTCGAGCGGGGTCTTGAATCGAACGGGGATCTCCTAGCACTGATGCCCATGCGTTCCCTAATACGCGCCATTTCCTTAGGTACAGACACCCGTCTGCTTGCCCACATCGCAACAGATCCGCAGGAAATCACCGGCACCTGTCTCAACAATTGCGGGCGCACCGTGCTTCGTATGGATCACTTGAATGATCAACATAGATAGCTAAGTAGAGGACCTTTCGTGAAACAACCGGCGGTTGGAACAATCATCTCCTTGCAAGTTGGGCAACCACAGACCGTGGGGATCAGAGAATCGTCCGATCGCTTCGATGAGGCTTGGACAACTGGGTTTTTCAAGCTTCCTGTCACCGCCCCAGTTTGGCTTGGCACGACAAACCTGAACGGCGATGGCCAGGCGGATCTAAAGAATCACGGTGGCCCTGAAAAAGCCGTGAACGTCTATCCCGTCGAACATTACCCCTATTGGCAACAGGTGCTGGGAGTGGCCGAATTTTCTTTCGGATCGTTTGGAGAAAACTTCACCACAGAAGGGCTGCTTGAGACTGAGGTCTGCCTCGGAGACATGTTTGAAGTGGGATCGGCGCTCGTTCAGGTCTCACAGCCACGGCAGCCCTGCTGGAAATTAGCACGGCGCTGGCGCAAAAAGGACCTGGCCCTCCTTGTACAAGAGAGCGGACGGACTGGATGGTATTTCCGAGTCATCAAAGAGGGAACGGTTCAGGCTGGGTCACGCCTGATACTTGTAGAACGTCCCTGCCCCGAATGGACAGTGGCCTCCGCAAACGACGTGATGCATCGACGGACGGATGATATTCAAGCCGCTCAGAGCCTCGCAGCGTGTCCGGCCCTTGCAGTCCGATGGCGTGAGACACTGAACAAGCGGGTTGAGACAAAGACGGTCGGGTCAACCACGGCAAGGCTGTATGGACCCAACCTCTAACACGCGCACAAAGTAGAACCGCCTTGCAACGAGTCAGTCTATGATATAGTTTTGCGCCATCTTAAAAGGGCTCACTACATGAACGGCTCGACACACAGCTGCTCCCCCTCCGTTATTGTAATCATTCTCCTGGGAATCATCCTTGCTCTGTTTCCGTTGGAAAGCCAATGTTACGCGCAATCGGAGGAAGACCAACGCGCATGGCCTGATGCACTCAATAGCCTGTCGGGCGAACGAATGCTCGCCGACGTGCGCACGTTAAGCAGTCCGGCGTTCAACGGACGACAAACCGGATCCGCCGATGACCTGCGATCCGCACAATGGGTTGCACAGGAATTGACTGCGGCAGGAATACAACTACCGATCATAGACAACAACGGGATCTCTTTCACCTCTCTCGGAGCTGAGAAGGAAAAGCCCGCCGGCATCATGGCCTCGAAAATCTCCACGCCATTCATCGACCCCAAACCAGTCGTTCGTACTGGCGTATCGGACCAGTTGGTCGTAGCGGAGTTGAGTCAAGATTACCTTCCGGTCTTTGACTCCCCCTCTGCCGATCTCCAGGGGCAGGTTGTCTTCGTCGGTTACGGCATTGTCGATCCCGCTCAAGGAATCGACGATTATGCCGGCGTCGATGTGAAGAACTGCATCGTGCTCTTCCTGCGTGGTAAACCGGATCACTACGCAAGCCCTGTCAGCCACGCCGACAAGGTCCGCTTCGCGCGAGATCGAGGAGCCGTAGCCTATCTGACCGCGACAGGGCCGATAATCAGCCCATATGAAATTCGCCGCGGCGCCACGGGAAGGCCCAGCGCATTGTATGGGCAGATCTCCCCTGACCAAGCCATCCCTGGCGCATGGATCAGCACGAAATTGGCCGAGACGCTCCTCGCCGGAAGCGGAGACGAGTCCAGTCCGGACCACCTTCGCACCCTCCAGGAACAACTCAATAATGCCCCAGCAACGCGATCGCGCCGAGTTAATCGATATGCCTCTCTCCATTGGAAAACCAGGATAGCGGACGGCTTGCTGACGAACGTGGTGGGAATGATTCCTGGTACAGGGCCGGATACTATCGTCATCGGCGCCCATCGCGACCATTTCGGACGTCCAGCGGGCCTCTGGTTTCCTGGCGCTGACGACAATGCATCAGGAACGGCCATAGTCCTGGAGGTCGCGCGGGCCCTTGGGAAACTCGGCCTGCGCCCTCAACAGTCAATCCTCTTTCTATCATTCAGTGGACATGAGAGAGATTCGCTCGGATCACGCCTCTATACAACGAAACCTGTCATCCCCCTCGGCTCAACGAAAGCCATGATCAACATTGACCATGTGGGAGCGGGAGACGGAGTGTTAATCCTCCGTGTCGCAGAGTTTAAGAAATCCACGTTAAAGGAAGCAGGGTACGCGGTGGGTTTGGTACGCAAACTTGACTATTACGGATTCTTGCCCGGCGGCGACGACGAACCCTTCAAAGAGGCAGGAATTCCAACCGTCAGCATTGCAAGCGGCGGGGCCCACCCGCACATGCATCAGACTACCGACACCGCCGACACGATCAATCCGGAAATTTTGCGGAACATCGCACGGTATGTCCTCGCGCTCACCTGGCAACTGGCGAATTCTCAATAGAATGTGCGCTAGAAATAGAGCCTGAGAGCTGG
>JBQTJA010000071.1:0-22861 GCA_052387595.1 Nitrospiraceae bacterium
GAGGGACCAACGTCTTTAAGCTGTACGAGGCCATCGACATTCAAGGGCATAAGTACGATCAGACCTTAACGCCGCAGGTCGCGTTTTATGACGATGGAGTGGGTACCTCGAGCCTGGCTCCAGTCAAGCTGATCGGTGGGGCGTTCGGTTACGGCTTTCGCAAGAACGTCAAGGATCTCTATACGGAGTTGATCCGTGTCTACGAGCCTGGCGATCACATTTTCCTCTTCGGATTTAGCCGGGGTGCTTATACGGTCCGGGCCCTCTCGGGGCTTATTCAGTACTGCGGCATTTTAGACCTCAAGAAGGTGGACCATGAGGTACTCACGAATCGTGTGAATGAATGTTGGACTGCCTTTCGTCGAGAGGCGTTCCAGCGGGTGACTGAGACGGAGCGGCGTAAGAATCAACCGTTGTCTGATATGGCCAAGCAAGACCGTGCGCGGCGCGAAGCGTGTGGCGCGATTATCCATGATGAATATGCCCCTGATGGGGCAGTGACCATAGATTTTGTCGGAGTGTGGGATACGGTCGGGGCGGTCGGAATGCCGTTTGAAGAACTGCGGGCCCTCTTCAACTGGATCTACCCCATGCGGTTTTCTGAATTGACGCCCAGCAGCCGCATCAAACGAGCCTGTCATGCCTTATCGATCGACGACGACCGCCGAACCTTCTATCCAGAATTGTGGAACGAGAAGGGGATTCCGGCGGCTCAAGTGGACCAGGTGTGGTTCGCAGGCGTGCATTCCAATGTGGGCGGCGGCTATGTGAAGCACGGCATGTCTCTTGTGGCCTTGGATTGGATGATGGCTGAGGCGGAACGGTGCGGCTTACGCTTTATTCAGGCGGATCGCGAGTACGCGCATACACACCAGGATGTCCACGACGAGCTCTATGACGCCCGCGCTGGATTAGGTGTGTATTATCGGTGGGAACCCCGCGACCTCGTCAAACTCTGTCGCGCCCACCATATCGCGTGCCCGAAGATCCATATCAGCGTATTCGAGCGTATCGCCAACGGGACCGGAAGGTATGCGCCGATCAACCTTCCGTATCACTATGAGGTGGTCCGGACGAACGATGAGCGGTCCTGGCCGTCGGATCAGACTCTGTGGGCAATTGAAAGACAGGTGCCGCACGGTGCACATTCAGCCGCTGGTCCGCCGAAAAACGAATCGTTACTTGAGGGCATGGCCGGAACCGTCAGAAGCGGGAAGATGTCGTACTATACCTTCGTCGCGGCCTCGATTCCTGCCGTTGGTTGGTGGTACGCATTGCCACCGTTTCCACAGGTTACCGAGGCTATTGCTCAATGGTGTTCCTATCCCAATCTCATCATTGGCGCCATCTATGCCTGTGTCGGGTTGCTGGTGTGGGGATGGTCCAACCGTGTCGATGGGAGAATGGAGTCGGCGGCTCAGAACTATTGGCAACGCCGCCGGGAAACGCTACGAACTATCTTCTCCGACAGCCAAATCCAACGAGGGTCTGAATCAGCACATAAGGTGGCAAGAGTGGGGTAATGCTTGACGGAGTCAGTACATCTGCTGGCGATGAGATCCTATTATTCATCTGTTCGGAGAACGGCGACCGCAGAACTTCGATAAATATGCAAAACTGGTATCGGACTTTGGTGAAGGCTCTATTTCTTCTCGTGTCCCTCGTGGGTTGTGGGGCGATGCATGCGAGTCAGTGTAGCGGCGATGGCCGGACTGCGACGCAGGAGGTACTGTACTTCGGGACAGACACGCCATCCGGTCACGTGACGCCGGAAGAGTGGACACAATTCCTCAGTGAAACGGTGACTCCGCGTTTCCCAGAAGGCTTCTCGACCTGGCAGGCGTCCGGCCAATGGCGTTCGGCTTCAGGTGAAGTGATTCGAGAACCATCGTATGTCCTGAGTCTTGTTCATCCTGATGACCCAGCACCGAACAAGGCCGTTCAGGAAATTATCGCATCCTACAAATCACGCTTTCAGCAAGAAGCGGTGCTCCGCGTCAGGTCCCATACCTGCATGTCTCTCTAATTTTGAACGCTGCTGTACGTGTAATCGAGGTCCGTAACCAAGCCACGCACATGACACCTGAGTTCTTCGGCTCTGAGCCGTCGCGCTTGGCGTACCGCGCTTCAGCCCGGCAAGCCGCCTAGAAGCTTTCTCAGTATTCCTTGTCAGCACGTCTGTCGCTGCTAGAGTTCTTCTGTGAGCAACGTGTCGTGTTCCTCATGCAAGCCTTAGAGGAGTATTTATGCGATGTCGGCGTCAGGAAGCTGCCTCTGTGTGGGCCTTCACACGTCTGCAACGGTTCATACTTCTGCTCGTACTTTCGTTGGCGTTCTTGCCGATGGATTACGTGCGAGCCGGTACGGTTGTCCGTATCCTCGATACTTGGCCGCCCGGCAATTATGTCACGCTGGGAAAGAACCAGAATTTCTATCTTCGGCTGGCGTATGAGACCGACAAACCAATCAGTATCTGGGCTCGCCCGTATTTCAAGGGCAAGCCCGCCAAGGCCGGCAGCAACACGTCACTCAGTTATTCAGGAACTGGTGAGACCTTTGGTTGGTTCTTCTTCTGCATCCGGTGGACGTGGTAGATGAAGTCCGGATTATGGCAGGCGACGGGAGCGACTCCAATACGGCTGTTGTCGCGGTGTGGCGCGGCTATGTCATGGGAGACAATAAGGTGAGCGAGACGAAGGCTGAACCGGCTTGGATTGCAGAGATAATGGGTCGCGTCAAAGCGGCGCAGGATGAGGACTATCGGGCCATGATGCGGGAGCCCATCAGCCGCTCCGATAGAGCTCTCGTTAGCGGATTCGTCTTGGCGGCGCTTGCGTGCGGACTCTTCGGTTTCATCATGCCGGCCTGGGCCGTATGGCGCTGAGACGGGGCCTGGAGAATGGCGGCGGCTGTTCCGGCTGCGATGATGGCGTTCGTTGTTCTGCGAATCGTGGTCGATGGTCTACGCGACCCTACGTCACACAATCTGTTGCCTTTTGAAATCCTCCTGGCTGGATCCGTCAGCACTGTGGCGATGATCGTACTGTATCTTGCGCACAAGTTCTTCGTTAGGAGGCACTGAGTCTGTGAAGCGCTGCTCCATGAGTCTCATTATTGTGTCTGAGCCCAGGCCCGCTTGGTCTGCCCTCCGAGCGGAAAGGGTCGATCCTGCTCGAAATATCGCCGCACCAGTGCTTCGACCGATAAGAAATGGCGTTCCGGCAGGTTCTTGAAGCGGCGTCTGCAATCACCCAGCGCTTCTTCGGCGGTCGTGAATGGTTGGATGACGGATCGTAGGTGATCATAGTAGTCCATCAGTTTGATCTCAATGGTTCGCAGGTGACCGGGGTCTCCCGCGATAGTCAGCGCAGCCTTGGCCTGATCGCCGTTGGCTTCAACGAGTGCCTGGAAGCAGAGCCCCTTTAAACGCTGTGTCACTGTGCTGCGGTCCAATCCAAGCGTTTTGGCCGTGGACTGCATGTCGAAGCCATGTCGTCGCAGACAGTTCAGGACCGCGGCATCACCGGCTATGTCAGGAACCGTCTGTCCGGTCCGTCCCCTTGCTGGCCCACGCTCTTCGCCAAGTCTGAGAGAGTCTCTGGTTAACAGGGTTCCGTCGTTCAGCGTGATGGCCTGTTCCAAACAGTGGCGGAGCTCCCGCACATTTCCTTTCCAGTCATGTTCGGCCAATGCACGAAGCGCTTCATTCGTCAGCTGAGGGACAGGTTTTCCGATTTGCTCGGCAAGCTGGTTGAGGAAGATGTCAGCGAGCAGCGGAATGTCTCCGGTACGCTCACGCAGCGGTGGGAGATGGAAGACCATCCCGTTCAGCCGGAAGTACAGGTCTTCGCGAAACCATCCCTCCGACACGCCTTTCTGTAAGTCGCGATTAGTCGCGGCCACGATGCGAATGTCCACCGTCGTCGGAGTGGTGGCGCCAACTCGATAGAATGATTTGTTTTGAAGCACCCGCAGCAGTTTGCTCTGGTGATCCATCCGAAGGTCGCCGATCTCGTCAAGAAAGATCGTGCCGTGGTCGGCGAGACCGAAATAGCCGCGACGGTCACCTGTCGCCCCGGTGAAGCTGCCTCTCATGTGGCCGAAGAGCTCACTCTCAAACAGCTCAGGAGAAATAGCTGCCATGTTGACGGCGATGAAGGTCTTCCCCGATCGTGGACTGAGCCGGTGGATGGCCTGGGCGAAGAGCTCTTTCCCGGTGCCTGGTTCGCCGAGAAGGAGGACGGTCAACGAAGACTGTGCGCTCTTCTTCAGGTCGTGAAACAACCGCAGCAGAGAGCGATCCTGGGTGAGGATGCCGAACTGGCGGGATTCGACTTGAAGGCGGTTGAGTTCCGCATTGCCGATCGCGCTTGATGCGATGCCGGCTGCCCGGAGATCGCCAAGCTGCCGCTCCAGTTCCTGGAGGTGTCGACGAGCCTCCTGTTCCTGATCCTGGGCTTCAGCGATTTGGAGCCGCAGTAAGTGTGTCGTTCTGGTCAACTCTTCCTGTTGGCCGGCCGAAAAAGCTATGGCCGCGTTAGCGGTGTCTAAATCTTCTTGAAGAGCTTCCGTTCGATCCTCATGCAGAACAAGGGCTTCTCTCACGGCAGCAGACTCTTGCTGGATGCGGATCATGTCACGTTCAAGCAGGATCAGACGCTGGCTTGCCGTCAGATTCACCCACAGGGCTGTGCCGAAGAAGACGGATAATGAGGCTGCGAGAGGGGTGGCGATTGGCATCACGAGAGATGCCCAGCTCAACATCGCGATGGCCAGTGCTCCATACAGAACAACGACGGCACCGGCAAGTAAGAGGCCCATCATCCCACGAAACTGTAGGAGGCTCCAGGCAGCCAGTGAGGCCAGCACGATGGTGACGGTGAGGCGGCCTAACCAGCCGACTGAGTCGATCTGTTCATGGTTGAGTAAGGCATTCAGGACATGGAGGTGGGTAGTCAGGCCGTCGACCGTGGAGTTGGAGGGTAGGAGCCATGTCGCCAAGCCTCCGGGACTTGATCGGATCACAACGGCTTTGTCTTTGAACCAGGAGGCCAACAGTGGCTCGTCGTGACGTTCGACGGCGTTCCAGACCGATGACAATGGGATCGGCTGAAGGGCAGCCAGTGATCCGTCGCTGACGATATTGATCAGAACGCCGGCATCCGAGTGGTTCAAATGAACCTGCGTGGGGGTGGCGGTGTGTCGCTGAAAGATATCGGAAAGGATTGAACCAAAAGCCGGAACGGTTTGGGTTCCGATCTTGGTGGACGGTGGAATGTGGCGGGATACGTGATCGAGACTACTCGTGACGGTGAGATGTCCATAGCTCGCGGCGTTGGCCAACAAGACTGAATCGGGATCGTGAATCAGGACCACGGGTGCTGCTGTACGAAGCGCTTCAAGGAAGAGCGCATCGCTCGCGGCTCCCCCAAGGTGAGCAGGGCTCGCATAGTTCAAGCGATGGTCTAGGCCGATGACTGCAGCGCCGGCCTCATGGATCGTCACAATCAACTGAGCGAGGATACCGCGATCCCAAAGACCCTTCCCGAAGCGTTCTTCACTGGCTGCGTCGCGCGTCACGATGGTCAGCGAGGGGCTCACCTGGACGGTCGTGCGGTGACGAAGCCAGGTGTCGTAGACAGTGTAATCCAGCGCCGTGAAGGTAGCAGGGGCGGCGGACCACAGCATCGCCGATAGGAGTGTGGTCAACAAGCCGATGCCTAACGCTTGCAGAGGAAGCGACGAGATGAGCAGGCGCCAGAATTTCTGCCGGTCCAGCATACGGCTAGTGGAATCCTAGCTCATCGAACAAGGATTGTGTGTCTTGTTTCGGGAGACCTTTAAGGAGAGCCTTCGCTTTCGGAATGTCGGTATCGAGACCGAGCCCCTTGGCATAAATACGAGCCAGGATTTTCTTCGCCGGGGTGAAGCCGTCCGCCGAAGTTGTTTGAAAACAAGTCAGAATGTTCTTATCGAACACTTTCAAGTACTGATCCCATCCGGTTTCGTAGAGTGTGGCGAGCTCAGCATGGGCCTCTTCACTCAATGCGAAGCATTCCTTTAAAAGTACTGGAACCGCGTCTTCCGCACGGTTCTGTTCGAGAAGGACTTTCCCCAACGATTGTGGCTCACTCGGGTGGCTGATATCCGGAAAGTTGTTCCAAAGTGTGTTGCGATAGATCCGCAACGCGCTCTGCAATTCCATGCGCCGCTGCCTCGTCGATTCGGAGGAGAGCGCCTGGCGCCGCACCTTCGACAACGAGTCGGAGGCGGTTTGCTGGCCGAGGTCGGCTGCCTGCATCCACCAAAAAATCGCCAGACCGAGGTTTTTCTCGACACCCTGCCCGGCTTGGTAGGCATTGCCGAGAAATAATCGGGCCTGGGGCACCCCGCTGGCCGCTGCTGTTTCCAGATGTTGGGCCGCTTCTTGCGTGCGTCCCACAACTCTCAGCAACAGCGCGAGTCGATAATGTGCGTCGGGGAAATGAGGGCGCAGTTCGAGTGTTCGTCGATACGACTGAACAGCGGCCGTCACATTGCCGAGTGAGTACTGTACGCTCCCAAGGCTGTAGTGGGCGTGGGGCAGATTCGGTTCCAGTCGAATGGCCTCTCCCAGAGCAGAAGCGGCGGTACGCCATTCTTGTTTTGCCATGAGCATGAGGCCAAGCTGAAGATGGGCATTCCCAGCATCCGGTTGCAATGTAATGGCCGCCCGACACTCCTCAACGGCGGCATCTAGATCGCCGACACGAAGAAGGGCTCCGGCTAGTTGCAACCGGTAGTCTGGGTCGTTCGGCAAGAGGTGGATCGTTCGCCGCAACGAGGCGATCTCCGTCATGGCGTCGGCTGGTTCGTTGAACCCTAGTCCGGGAATTGACCCAGACGCTTCGGATGATTCGGAGGGACTGTGTTCACTCGGTGAATGAGAACGGGCGAGAGACGAAGAGCAAACGGTCGCAGTGACAGTGAGGGCCAATAGTATGGATCTGGGACGCATCAGAAAAGTTTCACGCCTCGACAGAGCGCCACAATAGCGTTCAATTATATCATCTGTGCGGGGGATGTGGGGCGAACGGGTTTACCCGGCCAGGCGAAGAAGGTGTGCCAGACGGTTGATAGCTTCATGAAGCGCCGTTCCCGTCAGAAGCAGGGGACTATGCGGCACCCGCCATACTGGTTCCAGAGGGGCCGGATCGCCTGCGAGGCGGGGAATGATATGCCAATGGATATGAGGAAGTTGGTTCCCGAGGAGTTCGTAGTTCATCTTCTTCGCTCGGTGGACTGTGGCCGAGATATCAGCCACTCGGTTGACCTCTTCGATCAGCTGACAACGTTCGGCGGGTGCCAGTTGGAATAACTCAGTTGCATGACGTTGAAACACGACGACGGCCCATCCGGGGAAGAATTGGTCATCGTGGAGATAGACCTTTGACAATCCGAGGTCTGCGATAAAATGGTCCTGTCTCGGCCAGGTTCCTTGACAGGCCATGCAGGGTGCGTCCCTCATGGCTGATTGGCTTTACGCCACTCTTCTTCAGTCAACACACCCTTTTTGATCAGCAGCTGAATCAGCTTGTCGACCGCATGACGATTGGTGGCTGTCGACGGTTCGAGAGCCGGAGATACTGGAGATATTGGGGATTCCGCACGCTTCGCCTCCGGAGGGGGCCGCTTCTGTCCCAGGACTTTAAACGAAGGGGTGAAGACCGCCACGTAATCCCGATTCCTGATTCGGACCACGGCAGGCAGACTATCGGTTTGCGGAACGAGGTTGGGAGAAGTTCCAGCGGGAATGCGGAAGTATGGTTTCCCATCGTCAGTCTGGCCGTCTTGGTCGAGCACGTCGAAGCGTTTTAGGAAGGATTCTCCCGTCAGACCCTCATGATCCTCGCCGGCCAGGTTGGTGATGCGATCGAGCACGATGATCAGGGAGTCGCCGATGATTGTGTCCGGCGAGAGGTTCCTGACACTGATGTCGTAGCGATACTCGCTGGCGAAGTTGTCACGACTTTTCAAGGTTACGATGGCTTGTACGCGCCCAGTCAGATCGGTCAAGTTGTCGAGTGATCCGGCGAAGCCGCACAGCGGCTCTGTGGCGATGGCCGAGGCCGCAGCAAGACACCAGGGGCGTACCCAGTTCATCATCTGAATATTCTCACGTACATACTGTCGGTGAGCATAGCAAAGTCCATGAGCAAAGTCCGTAGGATTTGGAGCGAGCCTATTCCCTTGGGGTCGCCTTGACACATCCTTTCGACCGACGATATTCTCGCCACGGTTCGTTTGGTTGTTCAGCTCTGGCTGCGAACTATGGCTCTATCTGATTCTCGTCGACGGAAATCTCTGGAAGTCTCCCGTCCTCTCGCGAAGGCCCTCATGACACTCTATGATTATCCACATCCCCACCGACCGGGACGCACCATCCGCGGCTACGATTGGCCACACGCCGTACGAACGGCGAAGATGTGTGTGACCGTGGCCGACCGCCTCGGACATCCACGCGATCGGGTCCGGCTCTATCACGTTGCCTGCCTACTGCATGACCTGGGCCGTGCCGGCCTCGATCGGCAACTCTTTGGAACTATTTGGTCTTGGGCCAAGCAACGGGGTATTCCGACGAGGCCTCGTGAATGGCGTGTCCTTCACCCGAGGACGATGTATGGCCGGGAGACAGAAGCCTTCGTGTTGTTGTATCGCCAGGATCTGCTGGCCTCCGGTGTGGCCATGGACTCGTGGGCTGTCGAGCAGATCGAAATGCGGCTGGGCTATGCGCGGCGTCTGGCCAGGCGATTGCGTGCGGTGAAGCCGACGTTGAAGACGCTGGGTATCGATTGGAAGCCTTGGATGCAGCACGTGATGCTGTATTACTATTATCCAGAACGGCTGGCGAAGGCGACGGCATGGGTGCGGCAATTGGCGGAGATTCTTGTCGCCTGTGAACAGTTTGAGGCCTACAGCAATCAGCGCCGGGGGCGTGATTATTATGCTCGGAAAAAAGAAAGCTTGTTGGACGCCTTTGCGTATCTCGATAAGTTAGGGCAAGAGGGCATCCTGAGCGATCAAGTCTTGAGCGCAGTACGGGCGTTGACAGCAGAAGGGGTGTTCGATCCAATCTTGGAAGAAGCACGAGGCGAGCCGCTGACCCGGAGCGACCGCCGCTACCTTCGTAGCCTCACGGGTTGGAGAAAAGGATGAGTGTCCACACCGTTTCGCTGACGATCCGGATGGAAGGCGGCACGCAGGTTGACAACATCACGAAATCCGTTGCCGATGCCTTGGCCGGTTCCAACCTCACCGCTGGAATTGTGACGGTCTTCGTCAAACATACCACCGCCTCCGTCATGATTATTGAGGACGAACCGGGAATTCGCGCGGACACGAAAACGTTTTGGGATCGTCTGGTTCCTCCTGACTCTCAGTGGCAGCACAACAGGGTCAATTCAGGAGAAGACAACGGCCACAGCCATCTTCGCGGGCAACTCCAAGGGCCCTCCATCACCATTCCGTTTGCGGCCGGTGCGCTTCTGCTCGGCACCTGGCAACAAATCGTGTTGGTGGATTTCGATACCCGTGCCAGAATGCGGGAACTCGTTGTGCAGGTCCTGGGTGAATAGCCTCGTCAGATCTCTTACATTTTTCCTGGCTGCGGCAACACTGTGCGCACCGGTCCATGCCGCAGAGTGGGGCAAGCCGCTAGGTGCTGTCTATGACGGCCCTGAAGGGAAGCCGCGTCCAGTGACGCCCTCGCCACCAGAGCTGAGTGCCGATGAACGATCGACGATCGCGGTGTTTGAACGGGCGACTAAGTCCGTTGTGTTTATTGCCAACAAGGCGATCCAGCAAGATATCTGGTCGCTCGATGTCATGGAGGTTCCGCAGGGATCGGGGTCTGGTTTTATATGGAGTAAACAGGGCCATATCGTCACCAATTTTCATGTGATCTATGGGGCCAGCTCGATCAAGGTCACATTGGCCGATCGGAGCGAATACGAGGCGAGATTGGTCGGCGCCGATCCTGATCACGATCTGGCCGTGTTGCAAATTCAGGTGCCTGACGGTCAGGTGGAGCCGTTAGCCGTTGGGGCTTCCAATGACCTGCGCGTGGGGCAAAAAGTACTGGCGATCGGGAATCCGTTCGGGCTCGATCATACGTTGACGACCGGAGTCGTGAGTGCGTTGGGGCGGACCATCAAATCCATGTCGAATCGGACGATTGAAGGTGTGATCCAGACTGATGCGGCAATCAATCCCGGCAATTCAGGCGGCCCGCTTCTGGATGGAGCTGGTCGATTGATCGGCGTGAATACGCAAATCGTGAGTCCGAGCGGGGCCTATGCCGGGATTGGGTTCGCCGTTCCCGTGGATATGGTGAACCGCATCGTTCCGGAGCTCATCAAGCACGGCAAGCTCATCCGTCCGGGGATGGGCGTCTCGCTCGTGCCGGACGCGATGGCGAAGCGATGGGGGATCAAGGGGGTCATCATCGGCAAGGTGACGCGCGGCGGTGCCGCTGACCGTGCGGGGCTCAAGGGGGCGCGTGAAACCATGATGGGGCAGATCCAGCTCGGCGACATCATTGTGTCGGCCGCTGGAAAGCCGGTCGCCACCATTGATGACCTGATGGATGTGATGGAAGCGCACAAAGTTGGTGAGCAGGTGAGTGTGGAGATTCTGCGTGGAAATCGGCGCGAAAAGGTTTCGGTGGTCCTCCAGGCTGTCAATTAGTGCAACGGTAATTCAAGGCATGCGTATGATAGGATCATCCGTGCCGTCTTTATGGAGGATCTTCCATGGGTGATCGCAGAGCTTCTGAACAGGATGAATCCAACAATCGGAGCGATGAGCCGGCACTGAGGACAGGAACTGATCCGCTTGAGTTGATTGAGCAGTGTCTGGCCTCATTTCCCGAGGGGGATGCTCGGCAGAAGCTGCTGTATAAGCTGCGCCATGCGGTGACGCTGTCTCAAGCCGCCCATCAGCAACGTGAACTGGAATTCAAGAAAGTCGGCGAGGTCGTTGCCAAACTGACGGCACCGGCCAATCGAATCGGCATCTTACTGGATATTCCAGGTGCGGGACTCGCCCGCATCGTCGTCGGTGGGGCTGAGTACTATGCCAACGTGGACCCCCGCGTCTCCGAGACGGATCTGAAGATCGGAACTCAGATTCTGGTGAACGAAGCCTACGCAGTGATCAAGACACTCGGATACGATCAGAATGGGCCGATCTTGAAACTGGCCGAGGCCATGCCTGACGGACGGTTGCGGTTTGAACAGGAGATGGGTCGGCAATCATTGATTCTACAGCGGTCGACCGATCTCGTTGGCGTGGATCTCAAGGCAGGTGATGAGATTCGCATCGATCCTAGCCACCGTGTGGCGATCGAAAAACTGGGCGATCGCAAAGCAAGCCGGCATGTCCTTGACGAAACCCCGAAAATTACTTGGGAGCAGATTGGCGGACAGAACGAGGCGATTGCTGCCATTCGAAAGGCGATTGAGTATCCACTGCTTCATGCCGAGACCTTTGAGCGGTTCAAGTTTTCCCAACCCAAGGGTTTTCTTCTCTACGGGCCGCCCGGATGCGGGAAGACCCTTATCGGGCAAGCGGCCGCCGGTAGCTTGGCCAAGCTGGTCAGCAAATCCAAGCCAGAGCATCAGCCCGATGGGGACACGCGTCCGCCGGTGACAGGCGGAGCATTCCTGCATGTAAAAGGCCCTGAAATCCTCAACATGTGGCTGGGGGAATCGGAACGGATCGTTCGTGACCTCTTCGAGCAAGCACGGGCGAGACGCCGGGACGGCGCGTTACCGTTTATCTTCATTGACGAAGCGGAGTCGATTTTGGGAACGCGACGCGCCATGCGTTCCTTCAATATCTCGAACACGCTCGTGCCGATGTTCTGCAGCGAAATGGACGGGATCGAGTCGCTGCACGACGTGGTCATCATCCTGGCTTCCAACCGCCCCGACTTGATCGATCCAGCGGTGCTGCGGCCCGGCCGCATTGATCGGAAAATCAAAGTCAGTCGGCCGAATAGGGATGCCGCAGCTGAGATTATGAGGGTCTATGTAACATCTGATCTGCCGCTGGATCCTGCGTTGGTTCAGGAACGAGGCGGTGAGCGCGTGCGAGCGGTGGCTTCGCTCGTAGAAGACATCATCGAGTCCATCTTCCGTCGAACGGAGGAGAATCGGCTTCTGTCGATCAGGCTCAGGAGCGGGCAGAACAAGGTGCTGTACCGGGGGGATCTGGTGAGCGGAGCCATCTTGGCCTCGATCGTTCAGCGTGCGAAGGAACAGGCAATCGACCGTACGGTTCAGTCGGGGCAGCCCTCTGGCTTGCAACCCAAAGACTTCTTGGATTCCGTCTCAGCGGAATTTCGAGAGGGTGATATGTTGCCGCCAGACGATGCGGCGGAGGAGTGGCTGAAGCTGCTGGATCATCACCCGGAACAGGTCGTTGGGGTTTCGTCGTTCCGGCGGGGGCGTCAGACCGAAGAACGCCTCGTGAATCAGATTATTTGAGAGATGGCCAACAGTTAACAAGCGCAGGCCATTCTAGTCCGTCAACCCGTTGTGCGTAGACCTGTCAGCTGAGGATCATGCGTCTTTTCGGGATTGAAACCGAATACGGGATCACGCGCGATGACGTGCCGGAGGTGGATCCGGTCGTCGAGTCGATGGAATTGGTGCGGGCCCATCTGGATGCTTCCTTTGAGCGGCGTTGGGACTATGCGGGGGAGGATCCACATGAGGACGCTCGCGGCTTTCGTGCCTCGGGTTTGCAGCAGGATCGAGAGGAAGATGAGTTCGCGCAACGCGATGCCCATCGCCCATTTTCGTTCCATGACATGAAGAGCGATTTGGTGTTGCCGAACGGCGCGCGCTTCTACAACGATCACACACATCCGGAATATTCGACGCCTGAGTGCCGAACACTTCGAGACCTGCTGGCTCAGGATCGCGCGGGGGAACGTATCGTTCTACGCGCCGCCGAGCGGCGCAATCGGGTGCTCGGCGGCCCGCATCTCCGGCTGTACAAGAACAACACGGATTTCCATGGCCACAGCTATGGCTGTCACGACAACTATCTCGTCTCGCGGGCCGTTCCCTTTCCGGATCTCGTTGCCGGCTTGATGCCGTTCTTGGTGAGCCGACAAGTCATCGCTGGCGCAGGCAAGGTTGGGACTGAAGCCCAGGAGTCCGGACATGTCCCAGGGGGGTATCAGCTCTCTCAACGCGCCGATTTTATGGAGGCTGAGTTGGGCGTCGATACGATGCACAATCGACCGATTCTCAATACCAGAGATGAGCCTCATGCGGATCGTGAGAAGTATCGGAGGCTCCATCTCATCATCGGCGATGCCAACATGTGCGAGTATGCAACGGCGCTCAAAGTCGGGACGACCAGGCTTGTGCTCGATCTCATCGAGCGAGGGGCTATGCCTCACATCGAGCTGGATCAGCCGGTGGCTGCCGTGAAACAGTTGTCGCGTGATCCGGACCTGAAAGCAGTGGTTCGTCTCAAAAATGGACAGAGACTTTCTGCCGTGGAGCTTCAAACGCATTACTGTGAGGCGGCCCGCCGCGAGTTTGCCGGATCCGACGAGGAATCGGATTGGTTATTGAATGAGTGGAGTAATACCTTGGGTCTGTTGTCACAAGACCGTTCACAGTTAGTGGGGAAGCTGGATTGGGTCACGAAACAGTGGTTGCTCGAGACGTTTCTCCGAGAAGAGCGGATCGGCTGGGACGATTCCTGGTTGGCCAGCTTGGACTTGGAGTATCACAATATCAACCCCGAACAAGGGTTGTACCTGGGATTGGAAGCCGAGGGGAAAGCGTGGCGGATGACGACCGACAAGGCAATTGACGAGGCGATTCGGAACGGCCCAAACGATACCCGTGGCGGGTTGCGAGGACTTTGCGTGCAGCGCTTTTCTGATCAGATTCACTCGATGCAATGGGAACGGATTCAGTTTACTGGAAGGTTGCGCGCGCACAGTCTGGACATGGGGGATCTCTTTGATCCACAGGAAGTCCGACGATGCATGGGTGTTTTCCAATGTGCCCATTCACCGGCTGATGCGCTGGCAACGTGGCGACACAGGAAGGATGGTGAGGCATGACATACAGTATGATGCCGGAACGGCGCGAGGGGCCAGTTGATCCCATGCCGAAATCGCCAAGTCCACTGGAAGAAGGCGGCGGGCCGCGACGGCCCGATACGGGATCGCCTGAGAAGGATAGCCTTATGAAGCGGATGCGCAAGGTCGATCCTAAACAGGCAGAGCGGTATCGGCAGCGGACGGGCGAATAGACGTGGGGGGTGAAGGGTTAGGCGGTAGGTGTGAGAATGGGGGTAAAGCTCTCCTCGCCATGTACCCCTTATTGGAGTGGAGCGACATATGAGTTTGCAGAGCGATTTCTATCAGCTGTTGAAAGAGCAAGGGTATGAGTTTGGCGTGCTGGGCCAGGCTGCGCGAGGGCAGGAACTGACAACGGCTACGACGATCCTTGCGTTCAAGTACCGCGATGGGGTGTTGGTCGCAGGGGACCGGCGTGCGACAGCAGGCAATATGGTGATGTACGACCGCACTGACAAGGTATTGGAGATCGATCGACATAGTGTCATGGCCATTGCCGGAGTGCCAGCAACCGCGTATGAAATGGCGCGCATCCTTGAACATTCGTTCAAGTATTTTCGGCGGACACAGCTTCAGGAACTCAGTTTTGAGGGGACACTTAGGGCTCTCTCAAAGCTGCTGAAAGACAATGTTCCGGCGGCGCTGGCGGGTACGGGTACCGTGGTGCCGATCTTTGCCGGGTACGACTTCGAGCAGGAAGCGGCAAAGATTTATTTTTACGACATTCTCGGTGCGGAGTTCGAAGGAGTGGACTATGCAGTATCCGGGTCCGGTTCACCGACCATTCGCGGAATCCTACATTACGTGAATACATGGGGTGAACAGCCGCTAAGCGCGATGCCGGAAGAGCAGGCGACCGTTCAGGCGTTGCGACTGTTGACGAGCGCCGCGGAGTTCGACAGCGCGACTGGAGGCGTCAACCGAGAAGCTGGTCTCTATCCCGTGATCAAATTCATTACCACTTCCGGTGTGCGCACGATGCCGGACGCGCAATTGAAGCCTCTCTTCGAGGCAAAGGTTAGTCGCCATGTATGAAGAGCCATATAAATGGGTTGAAGCGGTCGGCAATCGTCGGACCTATCTCGACGAGCAGTTTAGGGAGGGGGCCCCTGTTGTCGGAGTGACCTGTGAGCGCGGCATTGTGCTTATGACGATGAGCAAGGGCACTCCCAAGCTCTATGAGATTTATGATCGCCTTGCCTTGGGTGGGATGGGCCACCCGGCTGATCTCGAGAAGCTGCGCTTCAATCTGTTGGAGATGGCTCACGTTGAAGGATTCAATCGCTCCGCTTCCGATGTGACCGGAGGCCGTCTAGTGAAGTACGGTATGGCGCCGGCGATCAAGCAGGCGTTCGAAGAGGTATTCAAGGCCCCTTTTATCGTGAAAATCTTGCTGGCAGAGATCGGACAGAAAGCCGTGAAAGATGGGTTCTTGACGATCAACTATGATGGGACTTTTGAGGAAAAGAGCCAGTATGCGGTGCTTGCCGCGACGTCGGCGGTCGAGCAGAAGATGGCTGGATATCTCAAAGAACAGTCTATTGGCTCTCTTGAGGACGCTGTCGGTGCGGCGATTCGTGCTTGGGCGGTCGGTGATCGAGTGCAACGACAAGCCCTGGACGAGGGAGAAGGCCATGATGAGGCGGGGACTGGCCCTGATCAGCAGGCAATGGACTCTGAGACGCTCTACGCCTATCTGCGGCGATGTCTTACTGAAAAGACGGTCGAATGTGCCTTGCTTGATCGCCAGGTGCAAGGCCCGTCCAAGTATCGAGCCCTTGGGATCGATGAACTGAAAACCGTGCTCCCCAAAGAGCTAAGCGCATCACTCTCGTCATAGCATGTTGAATCGTATATTCGGCTTGGAGACTGAATACGGACTCTTGATCCACGAGGATCGACCAGACCATTCTCCGACGTGGTTTGCACATAAGATTCGTGACCATCTCTTTCAGGTTCAGCAGCGCGGCGTGCTGGATTTGCACCATCGGGGGCATGATGAGCCTCCTGGCAATGGGGGATTTCTCACCAACGCCGGACGAATCTATTTGGACATGGGGCATTTGGAGTATGCATCGCCAGAATGTCATTCTCTCATGGATGTGGTGGCGTCGGACCGTGCTGGGGATCTCTTATTGCAGCGAACGATCGAAGCTCTTGGGTTCTGTGATCAGGTGTCGTTGATCAAGAACAATATCGACCATGAGACGGATGCGACCTTCGGTTCGCATGAGAACTACCTGGTATCTCGACGATTCCCTTTTTCGAGACGCGGGATGGTTCCGCTCGTGACGTTTCTTGTGACTCGGCAGATTTTTACTGGTTCTGGGCGTGTCGGCTCCGCCCCCATCCAGGATGCCTGGATTCAGGTGGATCGGTTACTTGTTCCACGTTCGGGTTTCGGTGCGCAGCCTATATCGGAGTTGCCCTTTCAAATTTCTCAACGTGCAGACTATATCGTGAACGATTTCTTCGAATGGGTGCAGCACAATCGGGCGATTGTGAATACGAGGGATGAACCGCTGGCTGACCCCAATCAATACCGGCGGATTCATCTGCTGCTGGGCGATTCCAATATGACCGAATATGCGACGGCATTGAAGCTCGGGACGACCGGGCTGGTGCTGCAGCTGATTGAGGAAGGACATGCGCCTCAAGAATTGGAGATCGACGAACCGGTGGAAGCGCTCCAAGAGATTTCACAGGATCAAGAACGGCGCTGGCTGGTTCGGTTACAGTCTCACAAGATGATGTCGGCTGTGGATATTCAAGAACGGTTTCTTGACTGTGCCGTTCAGCATTACAGGGGGCAGGATGAAGAAACCGATTGGGTTCTTGCCCAATGGGCATCGGTGCTCCATGATCTGCGCGGCGATTACCAGAAGCTTGTTGGGCGTGTCGATTGGGCGTCCAAGCTGTGGTTGCTGGACTGCTTCCGGGAAGCGGAACATGTCGAGTGGACCGATCCTATGCTGAAGAGTTTAGACTTGGAGTATCACAATCTGAATCCAGCGAAGGGGCTGTATCACGGGTTATTGGATGAGGGACGTGTCCCTCGTGTGACGACGGACCGCCTCATTGATCTCGCGATGGACACCGCACCCAAAAACACGCGTGCCTATGGCCGTAGTGAGCTGGTTAGACATCTTCTGAGTGAGCGGCCCGTTTCAGTGGCGGATCAGCTTTCAGCCTCCGATGGCTTGTTCCCTGCCTATGTCATCAATTGGTCGATCTTCCAAGTGCGGAGTCGCGCCCCGTTTCCCATGCCGGACCCGTTTAAAACCTATCTGGAAGATGTGCGGACACACCTCGACAGCGTGATCGTCTGAGCTGATCAGATTTAGTAATGACTGTTTATTTCTCAGTCAGAATCCCCTTGTACTAGCTTTGGCACATACGGTGGACGGTGAATGCCGACGGTTATGTTGCATGAGAGGTGGGTGATGGGCGCTAGACGATGGGCGATGGAATATGGCGTCGCTCTGTTTCTAGCATTTCTCTTCGCTATGATCCTTGGACAGGTGTCGTTGTTTCGAGAAAGCTCGCTGGGAAGACTTCGGGCGTCAGATCTTGTCCAATTCGTGGGCTATAGTGGCTCAGTGGTGATCGGGTGGCTGGGTGCAGAGAGTTGGCGAGAAATCCGCCGGTGGAATGGAAGTGGATCGTGCCGTTTCAGGGTTTGGTCGTGCCTTGCGCGACGCTGCTCGCAATTACCATTGCGTACGGTGTGCTGCTCTTTGCGCTCGATCCGTTTCTAGGGAAATTAGGCAAGGTGATTTACAGCTGGGTCTTCATCGTGGCTATCGTTGCCGGTAGTATCTGGCTCATCCTCAGCTGGGTATGGAGGTGTGCTCCGCTCGTCGCAGCCATGGAGTCTCGCAAACTTCGCAAAACTGCGTAGCCGTTCTGTTCAGGGGACAAGCTTGACGCAGCGTCCGTCATAGTCGGCCCAGCAAAAGGTCTACGATTCGGTTTTCCGCCCAGTACGAGTCTTCTCCATTCCGGCCTCTGTGAAAAAACCCGCAATGGCCTCCATAGCGAGGCGCGGCCACACGTATGTGTGGGTGCCGTTGAATGGTCGGTACGGTAAACATTGAGTAGGGAATAAACGGGTCGTCTTGTGCCGTAATGATGAGCGTAGGAACCGCTATGGCATCGAGCACATGGCGCGCGCCCGCTCTGTTGTAGTAATCGGCACCGTCTCGATAGCCTCCATCGTGAGCGGTGTAGCGATCATCAAATTCGCTGATCGTGGCGATCCGATCGAGTTGGGACAGATCCCATTTCCCCGGCAATAGCGTCGCCTTTTTCCGAAGCCTCGACTTCAAGCGAGTCAGAAAGTGGCGATGATAGATGAAGTTGCGAGGCTCCTCCAATGCACGAGCGCAAACGGTTGGGTTGATATTCGGGCATACTGCCGCGATTCCGGCTAGGGCTGGCTCGGTCTTGCCAAGCTCGCCACCCGCCTTCAGGACGAGATTCCCGCCCATGGAATATCCGATCAGCCATATGCGGTCGAGTCCATCCTGGTGGGCCAGTTCGTTCAGGATCATCCGGTAATCCCCGCTCAAACCGCTGTTATACAGAGTCGGAGTGAGATGTTCGGTTCCTCCACACGTACGCTGATTCATGCGAAGGACGTTGAAACCGGCTCGATACGCCTTTGCCGCAATGCCGCGCATATACCGAGATTCGCTGGAACCTTCAAGGCCGTGAACCAGGACCGCTGTGGGAGATGCCATGCGATCGCCTTGCCAATGACAGAATCCCTGAAGCTGTGTCTGTGGCTCAACAGGAAAGAACCGAGTCTCCTGTGGCAATCCAATCAAGGATGTGTCTCGGGCCATGTAGCGAGGGACAAGGGTCATGAGATGGGCATTCCGGAGGGGGATCGGAGGCTGAAAAGACGAGGCAATATCAAGTTTGTTGGAATCGGTTGTCATGTCGAGTATGCGATGCGGAGAACTTGAATGGTCTCCTGATGGTTGTGTGGTTCAAGTCTAAGTCCTCACGGGAAAGACATTCAATGCAAGACCATAGGATTATTGTCACGGAGGAATCATGCACATCGTGGTTCCAGAAGATCGTGGTTGAGTGATTGCAAACTGTCTCGAACTGGTCAAACTATCAGATAAAATTTCGACTTATCCAGGTTAGGAAAGAAGGGATATCTGGATAGGAAAAGTGCGGTGACTTCCCAACAAAAACATATCCGAGTATTGGCACTATAAGGTTTGGATAGCAGGTTCGAGAGAGACTCACTGCCCCATATTCAGTGCAGTCGGGCGGGATATCGAAACTGGGATAGTCTTTTGGACGATTTCCATGTTTCCTCAACCACCAGCACCAGTAGTCTTGGACGAGTGTGTAGTTGACGTTGGTGCCATTCGGGAGACTATCTACTCACGGAGACTTTCCCCTTCCCCCGTTTATTGGGGTTCGGTAGCCCCACGGAGGGACACTGGCGGTCAGCGCTAGTGTCTGCCAATCGCTCTACGATACTCTAGATACAAAATGGCCTGTGCGCTTCACTGACCTCTGTGTCTTAAGTCGGCGGGAGATCCTAATTCACCGCACCCGCCAGGGGTCGGGACCTCGCGGGGTCATTCTTCTTGCTCGGTTCCAAGTGGATATTGCCAAGAAACGTGAGCACCTCTTCGGCCACGGTTTGATGGCCAAGTTCATTGTAGTGACCGTCTCGCCTGAATGGGAAAAGCTTCAAGGGATCAGCTTGGGCCTCAAATGTGGGGTGGAGATCGATCACGGAGAGGCCAAGATTCCTCACTGTCTGAAGGACTTGGTCGCGATACGGATTGGCCAACTTTAGATTGTTGTACCGTTGGTACTGCGGCAGGTAAACGAAAATTAAGGTCCCCCCCCATCCGGCCACCGTGGTTTTAGCCTCAGACAAGACCTTGCCAAATAGATCAATTTCCTCATTGGTCCGTACCGGCATGGGTCGACGAGTCTGTCGTTCATATTTGGGTTTGTAGAGAGTCGCTAGACGAGATCTGATATGCCAAAGCGTGATGACCTCTTCAAGTGCGTCTAGAGAACTGAGTGGGACAAATATGTGCTTAAAGAGCATACT
Source organism: Nitrospiraceae bacterium (assembly GCA_052387595.1). Lineage (GTDB taxonomy): Bacteria > Nitrospirota > Nitrospiria > Nitrospirales > Nitrospiraceae > Nitrospira_D. Next base: position 20,241 of record JBQTJA010000071.1, read on the forward strand.
CATATCGATTCGCGAGGTGAGATCAGCCATTACTCGTTCGACATGTACTTTTAGAGCTCGATCAATCTCCGTTTGTTTGGCTGCCAATCCTTGCTCATATCCCGGCGTCAGATATTTTGTCAGAAAGGTCTGTTTCTCCGCGAACAGTTCTCCCATATCATTCCTTTCAAAGTAAAACCATAGAACCAGCCGGGGACGCAGAGCCGGTACATACTCTTTAAGGGTTGCTAGTTCGAGTAAAGGACCATTCCCATCACTTCCGAGATTCAGAGTCGCCGGATAATGTTGTCGAATCAAGGAGACAAAGTTGGCGTCGGTTTTCACGCAGGCTCCATGGGCATAGGAGTCTCCGATCACCACAATATCCACAGGAGCCATACTCCACAGGCCTTTGGGATTGTGAAAGCCATGCTCATCGCTCTCATAAATCACATAGTAGCCGTTTTCGTTGCAGTGCACCGTGGTGGTGGAGGAAATGCCCCCAAGCGGCAAGAGCGGGGCGCCCTCGACCTGAATGAGCGGATCCTGATAGGAGGCCCCTTGGCGGCTGAACAAGACCTGTGGTGGTATGGCAGGCCACGCATCAATACCCTTGGTTCGCAAGTCGCTCAACACTTCCGCTCGACTCCGTCGGTCAAAGGAAATGGCCGAGGTATTGGTGCCTGAGGCACGTTCATTCGCATGGTCCTCTCCCGATTGGAAAGAAAGCCAGTGCATCCGTTTCTGAACCAAAGTCAGATCGTCTAAGACGGCAAGCGCCAGCTCACTCGTCCACAAGCTTATGCCCAAGGCCATCAGCATCAAGACAGTGTTGATGCGGATGGCTGGGCGCAACCGTAATCGTAATAATAAGCTGCCGATCACCATGAAAATGAAAAGCACGAGATATTTTGAGCTCCATCCATGGCGTACAGCCAGCAAGCAGAAGAGACCGAACGCAACTACACTCGCAGCAGCCCAAATAACATCCGCTATGTATGCGGCTGTTGAATCATCCTTCTCCACGATCGGTAGTCCTCCAAGCAAGGCAGGATTTAGAGCACGGGATCACTCGTCTGGAATTTTGGCCCATCAAGGGTACGGCACGCTTCTAAGGAACGTCGAATTAGAGTCTATTAACACTGGCGCAAGTCATTGACGATCAGTGCGAAATTGATCAACGCGAGGAATATAGTATCAAGTTATTCAAACCGTAAGAAGATGCGCAAAAACCCCTTGAGCCTGGGAACAGTCGTTCGATCTCATAGCACTGTGTAACCAGGGCTCGATCGTACTCCCCTGGCGTGAGCCGATTTTGCTTGGGCGGCACCACTGGAACATCTCCTGAATCCAAGCTAGGTACCTTTCTATGCGCGATCTATCAACAGGTGAATGTGGCGGGAGAAAACAAATTGAGCACTCCACGGTGGGGAATGCACACTGTTCATCTTGATTGGCTCCCCGGGCAGGACTCGAACCTGCGACCAGCCGGTTAACAGCCGGCTGCTCTACCAACTGAGCTACCGGGGAACAGAGATTTCAGACAAAACGAACCACATTTTAGCAAAAATATTCCAGGAATAGGGAGATTTTTTAGACATCAAAATCTTCCGTCTCGTCTTCGTCGGAAGAAGCGTCTGTGTTGCCTTTAGAGACCATGGCGTAATGTTTGGCCCATGTTAGATAGAGGTTACCGCTATCACGCATTGTGTCTGCTGCTTTGATCAGTTTGTCCACAAGCTCAGGGTCTTTACCCGTCGCTTGAATGATCGCCGCCTGCCGTTCGATGGCTTTGGGGTATTGGGTGATTAAGCCAGCAATCTCGCTGAGTAGCTCATCGATCGTGTTGTCTTCCTGTTCCATCAGTTACCTCGTGCCTAAAGAAAAACCCCATAGCGCGAACGCCATGGGGTTTTTGAAGTTCAGCCCGTGACGAATTATCCCTGATACGCTTGTCCCAAAGCCGCAGACTCACCCTTCTTGGTCATCAGTTGGCCTGTCGCACTCACGGCCTGCATGGTAATAGCAAAATGCTTGGCTGCGTCACAGACGATGACGCAGAGCTCACAGCCCTTGCAGCGATCGATCATCACTTCTGCAACCATCTTGGAGCTATTCAAGTCTAAACAATTTGCTTCCGGGCAATACATGATGCAAAGCCGACAGCCCTTTTTAGCTGTACACTTTTCGTCGATGACCTGCGCTACGTTATACATATGAGTTGGTTCCTTCTTCTCTTAGGCGGCGACGGCTGGATTTCCAACGCGCAACTCAATCTTATTCTTTTCGGCCCATTCACTAGCGATTTCGTATGCCGCCTTGACAGTTGCCAGGTTTTTAGCCAACAGCATTTCCTTCTTGGCGAACTTTTTCTTGATCGCTTCGTCCAGTGATGCCGTTCCTCCAGAGGCCACAAACTTCTTTCCAAACCGCTCTTGGAGTGCGCCATCGAGACCATCCAGCGAGACGCATTTCGTAATGCCAGAGACGGAACCGATCATCGACATATTCGTCGATAGCTCAGTGCCAGCCACTTCAATAGCCAACTCGGTGCCAGGGATATAAAACACGGCGACGTTCAAGTCCTTGAGGCGTTCAACGTCTTCATCGGAGAGTAACGGCTGGGCCGAATTAATGATGAC
>JBQTJA010000072.1:0-7350 GCA_052387595.1 Nitrospiraceae bacterium
TCGGATGGGGGGTATGTGAATGCGGATGATGCCGGCTACCAGATCCTCTTGGACTTTGGTGCGGCAGGCCAGGCGCTCGAGGCATTTTCGTTGACGGACCTGCTTGATGGGCGGATAGACCCCCGCGTGCTGACGAACCGCATTGTCATGATCGGCGTGACGGCGGAGAGTGTGCCGGATGTGTTTCAGATTCCCGTCCGCTATGGAGTACAGGGCCGTGACCAATTCCCCGGGGTGTTCCTGCACGGCATCATCACTGAACAGCTGCTTGCCGCCGCCATTGACGGGCGGCGTCCCCTCCGTGTGATGGGCGAAACCGAAGAGATTGCCTGGACACTGGTCTGGGGAATGCTGGGGGGAGTACTCGGGAGTTGGACAAGGTCCGTATGGCGTTTTTCTCTCATTACACTCGCGGGCCTTCTTCTGATCACCCTGTCGACCGTTCTGTTCTTCTTCTCAGGCTGGTGGGTGCCGGAGATTCCCCCTGCATTCACCTGGTTTCTCGCCATCGCCATCGGCGTGGCCTCGACGCTGGCACGGGAACAAAAGGACCGGACCAGGCTGATGCAACTCTTTTCACAGCACGTCTCGCGCGAGGTAGCCGATAAAATATGGCAAGAACGAGACCAACTGCTCGAAGGAGGCCTCCCGCAACCTCAGGATCTCATCGGCACCGTGTTATTTTCAGACTTCAAAGGGTACACAAGTGTGTCGGAAACGATGTCCCCCAAGGCGTTAATGAACTGGCTCAATGCATACCTGAATGCCATGACCCAGCTCATCATAGACCATGGAGGCGTGATCGACGACTATGCAGGTGATGCCATCAAGGCTGACTTCGGCGTCCCGCTCAGACGCGAGACTGACGAAGAAGTGGCGAGAGATGCGGTCAACGCGGTGACCTGTGCGTTAGCGATGGAACAAACCATGCTCAGACTGAACGATGAACATGCTCGGAATGGCCTTCCAACGGTAGGCATGCGAATCGGGATTCATACGGGACCATTGGTCGCCGGATGTTTAGGGAGTGCTCAACGCATGAAATACACCACCATCGGCGATACGGTCAACACCGCCGCGCATTTGGAAAATTTCGGCAGGGGAGCGATTGCAGAACCACAAGACCGTCGCCCCTGCCGGATCCTGATCAGCGAAAGCACAGCTCGGCTGCTCGACAACCGCTTTCAGTTAGAAAGTATAGGCGAAGTGGCGTTGAAAGGAAAATCTCAGGCGTTGGTGGCGTTCCGTGTTGTCCCAACAGGGTCTGCCGAGAAGCCCAGAGAATAACGCACACCCTATGTACCAAGACCGTGCGCAGACTTCCCAACACATCCAAACAAGAAACAACAGCGTCTTACCCGAGGTCAAGTGGCAGGATCACGAGCACCGGAAATTCTCAGGGTTTGCGCATGTGCTGGATACTCGACGCAACCTCCGCTAGTCCCCCCTGTTCAAGCAAGGCCGTCTGTTGCTGAGATACGTCCGTATCAGCCGGATTGGACTGCATCAGCTCAGAAATGGCCATGAGGGCATCGTACCAGACTCCTGCTTCGGCATAGCGCCTCGGAGCATCCGCTTTGGTGATGTCACCCGACAAAGGCTGTTCCAGTTTGTCTCGATTGACCCGTTCAATTGATCCCTTTGCCACAACATTGGCGGACGGCTCATCAGGATCCATAACCAGCGCCACCGACCAGAGGTACCGCACTCCCGGTACTAATTTCGCCTTGTAGTCGGCAAGCCTGATCTGCTGCACACCGCCTCTGGCCGGGCTTGCGAGCTTCGCGTCTATCAGCGGAGCATCGACATTATCAGCGATGAGCGTGAATTCATACGACAGGTTGTGGTTGGTCGGGGTGAACCAAAACAGGACCGGCTGCTCTTGAAGCGTGAACCCAACATGGTCGGGAGCCAACAGGCTGATCATCGGGAGGCTCTTGTTCGTTCCGCGCGTCCCCCCGCCCCTCCTAAGTCCTGCAGCTGGGGCCCCTTTCCTTGGTGGAACATACAGTATGGGTTTCGTAACAGGATCGGACTTCGGCTGAGATGCGCTTGCTTGAGTGGCTTTTCCTTGTCCCTCTGCCGCTACGAAACCCCAGGGGAACGGGAACATAAGCCCCATCGCCGCACCAACTATGATCATGAAGCGTCTCATGATGATCGCTCCTTTCTCTGCCCCCACACATCCAAGACAATATGGTTTGCGCGCATCACCCTATCATCCTTGCGAAGCAAGGCCACTCTCATGAGTTGCCCCTCATCAATGAGTGACGCCTCTTTGTTCCCGTCACCTGTTTATAAGAACGTATACATGTTTGGATGCACAGCATACGCGCATCTTCTGTGTAAATCCACACATTCTGCGTGGAATCACGCAGTGCCTAACAAACACAAGATCGTGGTCTGTCGAGGCCCCTTTTCTTAAGAAAGCATAATTCATTTCTGGATCACCGCTCCGGCACAGATTATTTTATTCTGGAGGAGCCTTGGAATGTATTACTTATCAGCAACTTGCGAAATTCGACAGGAGAGGCGCCAGGTTGAGTGAGTCATGATACATCCAGGAGTGAATCTAACTGGATATCATCTGTATCTTATTCGATTCATCATGATTGGCAAGGGAACCCTTATCCTGCATTATTCACTACTATCCGTGGCAAAACTGCCTGAGCAGCGTATCTCGTGACGTGTGAAACGGTCACGGGTGGAATCCTGAAATTGGAAGTCGGAGGTTTGGCTGCAGGTCAATTCCCTGTTGCAGGCGACGTGGGATTCCTTAATAATGGTCCCACGATGAGCACGACGGCGAAACCCCGCTCTCTTGCAGGCCGGTTGGAATTTTTACTGATATCTATTGGGATGTCGGTGTTGGCCTATCTGCTCGAGAAAATGATCCTCCGTTCAGTCAAGGGCGGTGGAGAAAAATCCTGATATTGACGAAGGTTCCCAGTTTAACGTCCGCGCACGAGATCGAGCACCAATCCAATAATCAGCAGTCCTGCAACGGTCCCAAACGAGACTGGGACCCAATCCGCCGCAGTTGCTGAGGTCGCCGTGAGCCCGCTGGCGAGAATACTTGCGGCAGCCGTCAGCCCCACCGCAAGACGCCGGCCTGTACGGCGAACCGTATCCTCCAGTGTGTTCGCCTTGAAATTGACAACCAGCTTCTGGCCTGGACGGGCACCGATGAGGTGTTCAATCGCTTCGATGACCCGTTCGGCTCGTACTTTCAGCTTCTGCGACTGATACACCAACGCCCTAGGATCCAGGGCGGCCCCCATCCGTTTCATCATCAATCGCATCAAGAACTTGCCCGCCACATCGTACGGATCGAGCTTGGGATCAAGCTGCGCAGTCACGAGTTGAACCTGCGCAAGAGCCTTGGCCGCAAGGGTCAATGACGCCGGCAGTGGAACTCCGTGTCGAACCCCGATCGCACTCATTTCCTGGAGGATTGGTCCGATCTGCATATCGCCCAGAGCCGCAGTGCGGTATTTGGAGATCATTTCGCCGATGTCACTCTGAAACTGAGGGACATCCAGATCGCTCCGATCGAGCGACCCAGCCATCATGAGGATCACGTCGCTCAGGAACACCGTATCTTCTTTCCACAAGGCCATCAGCAGCAACAAGAGGTGTTCCCGCACATTGGCATCCACCGCCCCGACCATCCCGAAATCCAAGAGGTAGATACAATCCTTCCACCACATGAGATTGCCGGGGTGAGGATCGGCATGGAAGAAACCCTCGACGATGATTTGTTTATAGAAACTTTCCAAGAGCTGACGGGCAGCCTCGACGCGTTCAGGACCCTCCAGCGCCTGAGCAATCTTGACACCCTGAATTTCTTCCATCACCAATAAACGGCCGGTGGACAGCTCCCGGTAGACGGAAGGGACCGCCAAGCGATCATAGTCCTCAAGCACCGTCTGCATCCGGCCGATATTCTCGATTTCCTGACGGAAGTCGAGTTCACGCTGAAGCGACGTGGAGAGGTGTTTGAACACGGCCTCCATCTTCACCACTTGGTTGAGCGCGGGACGCTTGCCGACTTTCTGAGCAAAAACCTCCAGGAGGGCCAGATCCTGTTCAATTTCCACTCGTGCCGTGGGCCGCTGAATCTTCACCACCACTCGGTCGCCGGTTTCGAGTGTCGCCCGATGCACTTGGGCGATGGTCCCGGCAGCGAGCGGTTTGGGATCAATCGACTCGAACACATCCTCCCACGGCACCCGCAATTCCTGCTCAGCTACGCGCACGACTTCACTCTCGGACATCGGAGGGACGTGACTTTGTAACATTGCAAGTTCTTCGATGTATTCCACCGGAAGAAGATCTGGACGAGTTGACAACACTTGTCCAAGTTTCGAAAAGGTGGGACCCAGTTCCTCCATTGCGGCACGGAGACGCTTGGCTTGCTGACGGCGTGTGGGGATATCCGATGAAGCGGGTTGGCTCAAGAATTCTTGTACGCCATGCTTCGCCATCACGGTAGCGATTTTGATCGCTCGAGCTCCCATGTGAGGCTCAGAGACGGGAGAGTCGGTCTGAGAAGACAGGGCTGGTGGAGCTTCTGCCTGATACCCATCGGCCAGCAACTGAGTATTCACAATGATCACGGTGCAACGCGAATTGTGGCTGATACGGTTCGGGACGTTGCCGAGCAAAAATTCTTTTCTCCCGGCCATACCTGAATTGCCCACCACCAGGACATCGATGGTTTCTTGTTCAGCAGCGCGGACGATGGCCAACGCCGGGTCATCATCCATGACGACGAGCGCATATCCACGCTCCCCAGCAAGCTGTTGTACGAAATCTGCCAGTTCATGCTTCGCGGCCGCAGCTTGAGTGTGCTCCGCTGTGCCGAATTCTGTGGTGGAAGGGTGTTGCGGCAAGATGACCTGCACCACGAACAGATCTGCCCCATAGCGATCAGCGAATTGAGCGGCCCAGAGAACAGCCTGATCCGCTGTTTTAGAGCGGTCGGTGCCGACCATAACACGTCGTATGGCATTGTTCTGAGGCCGATCGTTCACAATCTACCTAATAACTTTATAGCACTCAGCGATGGGGACGGGCGTGAAGTATGACTAGAACCTATCTCAAAATCAAATAACGAGTTCCTGAGCCAGCGCAACTGCCGGAGGGTGATCATTCTATGCACACATTGCGAACTAAATCCGAGCCCTCGAAAACTCGTCCGAGATTGGTCCTGGCATGAGTTTCCAGCTTTCCCTGATCCGGTTAATGGGAGGACATCATCAGGACGTCCGCACTCACACTCGCCTTACCCAAGAGCTAGCTTCCGAAGCGGTTAGATTCTCAATGACGATGAATCCTTGCCAATGTCAGGACCGATGATGACACTCCCTGGCAGATCTGATTTCTTTTCTTCCATCATTAGCGCTATCATACGCCCCACTGAACTGGATAAGGTCGTTCAGTTACATTTCACCGATCTCTTTTAAGATGAATTTGCATTCAATGACCGGGGAAGATCTTTCTCGAATACGTTGTGGAACACACAACCAATGCCCCTCAGCCCAGCTCTCCATCTTTTTTGAGCATACCGAAGCAAGTCTCGGCGCATGGGAGGCCGATTGTTTAACCTGGCCTTAACGGGGAAATAGCGACAACCATTCATATCGCTCGCATCAGCCATCGCTAGAAAGACCACGACCTGTGCACATCGACATCGTGACCATCATCGGTCTATTGGGAGGCTTCTTTTATCTGGCCAGTCACTCGCAGAAAGATATGATTTCCCTGCGTGTGTTGTCCCTGGCCAGCAACGTCCTCTTTATCCCCTACAGCATGTTGCATGCGCACTTTGAGATCCCTGAGTTGCTTGGCACACCGGAATTTCTTCTCAATGTCATCTTGTTACCGATTAACTCTAAACGGCTGCTAGAAATCATCCGGTTGACAAAGCAAATCGAACAGGCCACCGTGGAATCGCCCATCTCGGAATGGCTTCTCCCGCACATGCACTTACACAAACATGAGGCTGGAGACGTACTGTTCCGAAAAGGGGACAAGGCCCACGAGATTGTCTACCTGGCCGCCGGACGACTCAAGCTGCAAGAAGTCAACCACTACATCGAGCCCGGCGAGTTGATCGGGGAGATCGGACTCTTCTCAGGTGAGAAGGTGCGCACCATGACCGTGGTCTGTGAGACCGACTGCGAGCTCTACAAGATGACCGATGAGATGATGTATCACCTGTACTACCAGAACCCAAAGCTCGGCTTCTTTTTCATGCGGCTGATCGTCGAGCGACTGCTGCGTGACGTACGGCGTGGCTCGATCGCGCCTTAAATATAGTCGAGTAGCCCCCGCCACCACTCCGCACAGTGCCCACAGCCTTACGAAGCCCTTGGGGGATGAAGCGGACCCCAACTTCCTCATGCCAATGGAGAGTTTCTAATGGTCCAGATCTCTTACGGATGACGCAGGCCATTGCCGATTGGCTGATACAGCACCTCTCAACCACTCAGCCCTGACATGATGTCTCAGGGATGCTGAATTTCTTGGAGTGCAAACTGTTTCGGAAGCAGGACGGGCAGAATCACACCGATTGGATCGCCACGCTTAATCGTCGTGGGCTTGTGCAGCTGTAACAGAAAATTAGCGGTGAACGCTTCGTAGTCTGGCAACCAGGCATACTGATTCGGCGTGCGCTTGTACTCCTGCGTCTTGATACCCTCCCAAACGGTAAACGTCCGGTCCGGGTGATGATAGAAGTGGTTAGGCAGATCCTTCATCATCAAGCCGACATGTTTAGGGTAGTACAGGCGGACCCCACAACAGAGCTTGGGATACCCGCTATTCAGAATCAAATCAACGTACATGCCGGAGAAGGTCTTGTAACCGAGCAGACGCTCTTCCTGTGCGATCGGCGGCGATTGCCACTGAACCCCCGAAGCAGTGCGGCGTAATTTGATATCGGCCGGACAACGAATAAGCCAGCCGTAGTTGCCCACGGTGCGGACCGGCCCACAGTCGTCCGGCAACACCTTGTATCCACTGGCAGCCAGCGCCCGCTGCTCATCCAGCCTCATCTGACTCAACATCGGCCGGTGAGGATGAAAATCCAACTTCAGCCGCTCCGGCGGAAAGGCAGTGGAGTATTCCCGCTCCCAATAGATGACCACCTTGTCGGCTTCTTCCTCTGGGGTCGGAGATGTTGTGGTTTCTTCCTTCATGGAAGATGACAGTAATCGAATGAGCTAAGCGGACACAAGAGGCTAGTCAGCCTGGCGGTGGGGGCCTGGGGGAATCCCCCCACCCCCCCCGTGCTCAACATTTTTACCCATTACACCGAAGAAGCGGTTTAGCTCTGCGGGGGTT
>JBQTJA010000073.1:0-39230 GCA_052387595.1 Nitrospiraceae bacterium
TGTTCGAGTATCAGTTGCCGAAGAACCGTGCCGGGCTCAAGCTGATCACGAAGGTGCGCTATCACATCCAGACGGAACGGCAACATCAGATGCTGATCGACAAGTATGGCCTCACGGCAAAGGACCCATATCACTTTACAGTTTATGAACGAGCGGCGCCCTTGACCGGCAATCTGACTGAAGCCTTTGGTCAGAATTCACAAGATACACGCCTTGCATGTGCGGTACCGAGTTCTAGCTGAGAAGCAGCCCGCGCCTCGCTACCGATGGTCGGCTCACTCAGTACGGGCTGCGTGATGAGAGGTGAAAACCTATGACAGAAGTCTTCCGCGATGCGGTAAGAACAGCATTACTTTCCGACCATCACTTCAGTCGCCTTGATGGCGACCGTCACAGAGTCGTTCACCTTCAAACCCATGCTCTTCACCGAGCCTTCGGTAATGGCGGCGACAAACTCCAGTGTGCCGACCTTCACCGTCACCTCGGCCATTGCCTGGCCTTCGGTGATTCGGGCGACGGTTCCTTGAAATTGATTGCGTGCGCTGAGTTTCATCGTCTGTCCTCCTTATATATGTAAGATCCTCGTGACTTCTAGTCTTAGCGTAACATCGACCGATGAGAAACGGATGTATGCATGGTGAGAATGTTTCGCTAGTCACAGACCTATTTGACGGGAGGTCGATCCTTCTCTCCTGCCGCCGGCCAGTAATGGGAGTCAGGCGTAGACCGTGCGCCATAGATCGCCTGCCCCACGCGCCCGATCGTGGCGCCTTCCTCAATGGCGATCTCATAGTCGCCGGACATGCCCATCGACAATTCGTCCAGCCCGATCCCATCCGGCACCTCCTGCCGCAGCCGGTCACGTAGTTCGCGCAACCGCACGAAGCACTGGCGCACCCGCGCGGCATCGGCGGACAGCAGCGCCAGCGTCATGAAACCGCGCACACGCAGCGCCGAGAATGCTGGAAGGGCCTGCAGAAAGGCGGCTACGTCCTCAGGAGGCAGGCCATACTTGCTGGACTCGCCTGAGGAATTGACCTGCACGAACACATCCAACGCGCGGCCTTCTGCCTGCAAGCGCCGCTCCAGAGCCCCGGCCACACGCAGACTGTCCAGTGCCTGAAACTCGGCAGCGAAACGCGCCACCAACTTGGCCTTGTTAGTCTGCAAATGACCGATCACGGACCAGCGCAAGTCGGCGAGGTCGGCCAATGCTTCCCATTTGCGATACGCCTCCTGCACCTTATTTTCACCGAGCAGGCGGCAGCCCGCCTCGTAGGACAGGCGGATGCGCCCCTCATCCACGGTCTTGCTCACGGGCAGCAAGCACACCGTGGAGGGATTGCGCCCGACCCGCCGGCAAGCCGCGGCCATGCGTGCATGGACGGCCGCGAGGTTGCGGCGGAAGTCTTCCACGGATTCAGCCCGCGGCCAGCGTCTGTGCTGGTTGTGCGAGGTCGGCGGGGTGAGGGATGGTGATTCAGGTTTGCTCATGTACGCAGGCTAGTGCTCAAAGTTGTGTGACTTCGGAAACAATGGTGTGATACCCGCTCGCGCCGGCTGGTTGGGGCCGGACGATTTCGGCGATCTGGAGATGTCCCTCCGTGTCGGTAGCCCGGACGACAGTTTGAAACTTCCCCGGCTTTGGCGGGTGCCACGTGTACGTCCAAATCACCCAGGAATAGGGCGACATGGGTGTTTCGATCTGACAGTCGTTCCAGGTGCGACCGGCATCGAAGCTCAATTCGACTTTGCTGATGCTGTGGGGTCCGCCGAAGGCGATGCCGCGAAAGGTATGTTCTTGTCCGCGCAAAGTTTGGTAATGTCACGGCGAATCAATACGTGAAAACACTTTGATGGTGCCGTCATCGGTCCAGCCTTTGCGCTGCCAGTAACCCTTATAGTCTCCCGGATAGACCTCAATTTCCACGATCCATTTTACGTTCTTGATCCCATACAGGCCGGGCACGATCAGCCTGAGGGGGAACCCGTGCTCCTGGGGAAGCTTTTCACCGTTCATCAGGAAGGCGAGCATGACATCATCCTTCATCGCACGGGTGAATGGAATGCTGTCGTCATAACCGTCGACGGCTCGAAAGATGACATCACGCGCAGTGTCGGCGTCCACGCGGCAGTCGGTGAGGAGTTTCTTCACGGAGATGCCGCGCCACGTGGCTGTTCCTATACTGTCGCCGCCCGGCAGCGTGTCGATGCACATCAAGGTGGAGACCTGATTGTAAGAATCACGATTCAAAATGTCGCGCCATCCGAGCGACATCGGCGTGTTTACCACACCTTTGATATGAAGTTTCCATTGTTCGATACTCAGCGCGCGTGATACAGCGACGGCTCCATCGGAGTAGTTCACCACGTAAAATTTTGCGTTGGGTGTGAAGTAGGTCGTGTCACGGGGAGGGACGGCAAACATGCGGCCAAAGGTGCTGCCGACAGCATCACACCCCCCGGCACTGCCGACCAATGCACCAAGTCCTAACGCTTTCAGGAGTGCACGGCGACGGAGCGAAAATGTTTTGCGAACGTCCGCCATCTTTTTTGATTAACAGAGTCGTTCACCTTAGTCTTTCACGATCATGACTTCGGTCGCTTTGACTAAGGCAATCGCGGTATCCCCGATGCGGAGCCCAAGTTCGTCCAGCGCATCACGCGTGATCACGGCGGTAATCTTGTGAGAACCGATGTCGACATCGATCTGCGCCATGATCGCGTCCCGCTTGATCGCCGTGACCCGGCCGGCGAGCTTATTTCGTCCACTGACATCATCGGCGCCTGAGAGCTTTTTACCCAGCCATCGATCGAGCAACGATTTGGTAAATCGATATCGTCGTCCAATCTTCGGGGCTTCGATTTTACCCTCCCAAATATATCGGTAGAAGGTCGGCAAGGTCAGCCGAACATACCGTGCCGCTTCTCGAGCGGTGAGCACATCGCCCATTATTCTTTTTGCCATTGGGTTCCCATCATCTCTGCAGGCCTAACCCGTAACCAATTATGAGAGGAGAGCCGCGACCGAGTGGTGCGGCTCTCCTCTCATCCGAAGGTGCAGAAACCCAGTCGCGCGTCCTCCGGATGCAAAGGCCTTGCAGTGGGAGGGCATACCCGCTTGCAAGGCCTTTCTCGTTTAGACGTTCAGCGGTTATTGGGATGGTTGGTCGAATCCTATTAATAATCCCTCCGGCCCGTAGACTTCCAAACGATCGACTTTCCGATGGTTTCGCATCACGCCTGATTTCAATCGTAACCGAACGATCTTTTCACGTTTTTCAGCATCAAGAACAGCGAAGGCGGTGCGAGCCGTTGCTTCCAGTTCACGTTGCAACGCAGTGACATCGCTTTCCAAAAAGTTCAATTGCACCCATCCGGTTGGGCGCGGGGTGCGGAGATCCTGACGGATGACTATGAGTACTTGACGATAGCAATAGGCCCGAATGTGATCAGTTTGCGAATGGTCCAGCCGCTGCACGAGGGAGGCATGAAGAACCGACTCGAACAACTGTTCATGCAGATGAATGTCGGCCGTTTCAATTTGAAGGTTCTCGAACGTACTACCATCCGACGAGCGACAGTGCTCGGGTGCATGTCCCATCGCCGCATGAGGTTCGCTCGTCGCCGTATCCTGCGCTGGCACCAAAGGAACCGGCGACAGGTACGACAGAACGATGAGAACCATGGAAAACCACGGCTTGATCCGTTGTGTTACGTGCTTGAAGCTCATAGAAAATCGGCCAATTATCTTAATTGGAATTGGATGGTTGCTGCGGCAACGGGGGATCGATCACCTGGATGCGAATGATATTCGACACATTGCGCGCTCCGGATTTGTCACCGGGATGGATGATCCGTGCAAACCCTTCGGACGGTAACAGTACGCCGTCCTTTGCGTAGGCCACAATGACTTGATGTTGCCCGCCGATGGCCGGAACCAATTCTCCCATGGAGAAGGCCTGCTGATAGCAATCGCTGCCCGTCACGAGTATCACTTTCCGGTTCAAATCGTTTTTCACTCCGGTATTCAGCGCAATCTGGGCCTGCTGCAGCAAGTCATAGAGCAAGATGCCCGTCCATTGACCTGTCTCGAATCCGGTCGGACTTGATCCGGAACGGTAAAATGCCCACACCGTGGTCTGAGTGGGTTGTCCCCGAAGGGTATCAAGGTTGAAGGTCTTGGAGTTTTTCACCTTCCCGCCGAGACGAAATTGAGCGGAAGGTCCACCAGGGCAATTGAGGAAATGTTTACGCGATTCTTCCGGCGACAAGTTGCTCGGCGCCGGCTGATTATTCTGAGCCGCCTCCAAACCTTCGATTTCTTGTGCGTGCAGCGAGTCTGTTAGCAACACGCTCGAACATCCTAAGAAACCGAGAAATGTGATGAACATAAATCGGATGACTGTGCTCATGTATGCTCCTTTTTTGTAATGGTTAGTACTGGGACTTCGCCTAGCAAGTTGTCTCTCGCTGCGTCGATCAATGTGGCCCATATTCCAATACCTCGGGATTCCGGGAAGCCTCTCGCTGACTAGAAAACAGCTCAATCCTTTGAGGATCGACGACGATATTGACTTGATCCCATGTTCGAGGCGAATGAAGAGATCCTAAGACCGGACACGCGCCAGCCAGAGCCCAGCTCTCGCCATGAAGTTTTGCCGTGATGAGTTGCACTTCGTCCAGCGGCTTTATCAACACGATACGGCCGTACCAACGGTTCAATCGCTGTCTGCTCCGACGAAATAATCCGGCCTCAAGGCGAACGGCCTCAGCCGGAATCTTGGCGATGACCGGCTGTCCGGGGAAAAAGCACCGGTCATCGTCGGTCGGCAGACTGATGCGCATATCGACTCGTCGTCCCGCACGGATTCGTACTGTGGTGTGGATTGGACCCATGTGTTGGCAATGAACGACTCCTTTAACCACGTTGACCATGGAATCGGAGAGGAGGATGCTTCCTCCAGGATGTTCATGAGTTCTTCCGCTAGAGATGGTTTGATGATTCATGATCAGACCTCCGCTCGCAGATGATTCAATCCGCTATGCGATCAACTCTTCATTCAGCGCGACTGCTTTGACATGGGCGAACACTCGATCCCCAGGCTTCAATCCCAGGGTGACAAGCGATTTCCTAGTGATGCTGGCGACGAGCGGTTCGCCGATGTCCAACAGCACGTCCACCGAGGACTGATCTACTTCCCGGATCTCCACGATCGTCGCTTCGAGAATATTCAAGACACTGGTGGGGCAATCAGTTCGGCCGATGACCAGACTGACATCGCTGGAAAGAATATGAACGCGCATGACTTGTTCAACGTCGACAGACTGAAGCGGCACGAAGAGGGATTGGCCGTTGAATTCCAGTTGAGTCAGACCGTATTGCGGTTCGTGACTTGCAACGCGAGCATTCAGAATTGCGCCGATTCGATGCGTTCCGAAATTGCCACGGAATTGTAGGGACGTGATCATCTCATTCAGCGCGCCGGTCGCCATGATCTTGCCCTCCTTCAAAAGCACGACACGGTCGGCCAGTTGGAGGATTTCATTGATCGCATGGCTGACGTACATCACCGGGATACGCAGTTCCTCATGAAGGCGACGGATGAAGGGGAGGAGTTCTTGTTTGCGTTGAATATCGAGCGAGGCGAGAGGCTCGTCCAACAGCAGCAATTTAGGGCTGGTCAGTAGGGCGCGACCGATCGCCACCCTCTGTTGTTCGCCGCCGGAGAGCTTATGAATGCGGCGTTCAAGCAGATGGCCGACTCCGAGAATCTCGACGACCTGCTCAATCGTGATGCGGCGTTCTTCCACCGGCACGCGCTTGTAGCCGTACAGAAGATTGGCGCGGACGTTGTAGTGGGGGAACAAGCGCGGTTCTTGAAACACATACCCGATCGGACGTTGGTAGAGCGGGCGGCACAGACCGCTTTGCTCGTCCTGCCAGACATCGGCGCCGAATTGCATGAAGCCATTAGGAGCCCGCTCGAGCCCGGCCAGGCATCTCAACAGAGTCGTCTTGCCCGATCCCGATGGTCCGAAGATGGCGGTAATGCCCGACATGGGAACATCCACATCAACATTCAGATGAAAGGCCGGAAACCGCAGATCAAAGCGCGCCAGTAAACGGCTCATGACACATGAATGGGAAATCGGCGGTTTGTCACGTATACGGCCAGCAACACCAGAAACGAGAATGCCAACATGAAGGCAGAAATGGCATGGGCCTGAGCGTATTCCATGACTTCCACATGCTCGAAGATCGTCGTGGAGAGGACACGCGTTTGCCCCGGGATCGATCCTCCCACCATGAGGACGACCCCAAATTCTCCCATCGTATGCGCAAAGCCGAGCACAATCGCGCTGATATAGCCGCGCAATGCGATGGGCGAGATGACCGTCAGAAACGCATCCCACTGCGACGCGCGAAGGGACCAGGCCGCTTCCAATGGACCCTTGCCGACCGCTTCAAACGCGCTTTGCAGCGGCTGGATCACAAACGGCATCGAGTAGAAGACTGAGGCGATCACCAACCCGGTGAACGTGAACGCAAGAGAAAGATTGGCAAAACGGCCAAGGGGTCCATAAGGACCCAGCGCGACGAGAATGTAGAATCCCAGGACGGTGGGAGGCAGCACGATCGGGAGCGCGACCGCGGCTTCGATGATCGGTCTCAATCGGGATTTGGTATGGGCCAGCCACCACGCGAGCGGCGTGCCCACAATAAGCAGGACGATCACGGTCATCGTGGCCAGCCGCACGCTGACCCAGAGCGCGCTCAGATCCAGGTCTGTCAACGCTCCCATGGCTACTTCAACTCATACCCATAGTAGTGGATGATCTTGGTGGCTTGCGGCCCACCCATGAACTCCAGGAGCGCTTTTGCCGCGGGATTGTCCTTGCCTTTCGTCAATAAGATCACGTCTTGTTTGATCGGCTCGTGCAGATTGGTGGGCACATCCCAGCGGCTGCCTTTTCCTCTGATCTTCGGGTCCATGATTTGAGAGAAGGCCACAAACCCCAACGGGGCATTGCCGGATTCGATGAACCCCATTGTCTGACCGAGGCTTTCTCCCATGACAATGTGGGGCTGGAGGCTGTCCCACAGTTCCAGCTTTTGCATCGCCTGCATCGCCGCCACGCCGTAGGGCGCGGTCTTGGGATTGGCCATGGCCAGACGTTTGTAATTTTTGGACCGGAGCGTCTCTTCTCCTTTGATCAGGTCGGCATTAGGACTCCAGAGGACGAGACGGCCGATCGCATAGGTGAAGCGAGAGTCCTTCACGCCCAACCCTTCGTCCTCTAACTTTTGGGGGCGTTCCATATCGGCGGAGAAAAACACGTCGAAGGGCGCGCCGTTCTTGATTTGTGAATAGAAATTTCCTGAGGAGCCTCCAGCCACCTGAAGCTGATGGCCGGTCGCATGTTCAAACTCGATTGCGATTTCACGGAATGGCGGCACAAAGTTGGCTGCGACGGCCACTAACGCTTGCTCGGCAAGAGCCGGTGTCACTGCCACGCACACGAACAGGCACACGCACCATGCAAGAACTTTCTGTTTCATGACTGGTCCTTTCTAGATCCGGACTCGAATCGAGGCATAAAAATAATCACTATCCTTATTTCCGCCACTGGGCATTTGGGCAAGGATGGTGGGGCTATTAAAATACGACCCCTTGAACCAATGGACATATCCAACGTCAAGATCAAGATTGGTGCTGATTTGCCATTGTGCTTGCAGCTCGACGTCGTGCCCTAACGATGTACCGGCATTCCCGGTCGTATCTCGTAAGCCGGTATTGCCGAAGAAATCCCTGTCCTGCGCCAGGTACCAGACGCGATGTCTGGCCATCAAAATCCAACTAGGTGTTGGGTTCAGGAATACGCGCCAACCCGGTGAGATCAGGTTGGTTCTGGAGAATGGCCCCCAGATGCCGGTTGGCCCGTATTCCCAACGCCGCGCGCCGAATAAGGTATCAAACCCCTCATTCTGGCTATCTCCCGGCTTGTGATCGCCACTGACATAGTCGAATTGAAATAGAACTCGAGGAGTCCAGGGGACGTTGAACATATAGCCGGCTTCAAAGTGGTTAAAATAGGCGAAGTGGTCGGTGACGCCGCGACGGCCGGTTTGCCACGCGGTCTCGATTTCATAATCCAGTTCCCCTGGCTTGGGGTCCTTATACAAGCGGCCTCCGGCAGTCGAATAGGTCCGGTGAGCGGTCCCGTTGGGGACTCGCTGATCGTTCAGGCCGAAATAATAGGCATCGATTTGGAACCACGGAAAATGTTTGCTCTCCAGATAGGTTCCCCAAAACAAGAGGTTGTGATATTGCTGATCGAGCCTCACGTCGTCCCGCACGACCGGTTGCGTCGCAAACGCCCGGACTCTCCAGGTATTGCCCTGCGATATTTGCCAATGGAATCCATCGAAAGAATTCACGGTGTTTCGGAACGCATTTCGTGCTACCAACCGTCGGCTGCCGAAATCCAGGGTCATGCGGCCAAAGTGCACATCGGTGCGGAGGCCGGTGCCAAAGACGTTGTGCACGGTTAAGGCCCCGACCAACTGTAAGACGTCGAACTCATTGACGGTGGTCGCATCGCGAAAGTCTCCAGGGTCCTTATCCAAAAAGGAACGAGAATCTTGTCCTTCGAACAAGAGTTTCAAAGGACCGTCTCCGCCTAAGCCAATGCGCACGCGCGATCGCAAGGCTATTTGCGCGTCCGTTCGGCCGTTTCCGATGACTTGGTTGGTCCGCCAGGGATGGTCCATTGACTCAAAACGGGTCCGGTTTTCGAACCCGAGATCCAGCCAGTCCGGCAGGCGAAGTAGTGACCTTTCATAATGAATCCAATCGATCTCTCGCCGTCGATTGAGCACCGCGTCGGCTGGTTCGATCCAGTTTTTTCCGGTGCGATCCGTGGTTTTGAAGTAGTCTTCATCGGTGATCAGGTGTTTGTCGTGGATGAACTTGAGCACCGGGTCTTCCGTCTCCTTGAACACCCACTTCCCGTTCTTTTCTACCAGTTCCCCATACTCAACGGCTTTTGCCGTATTCGTTCCAATAAACAGGAGCACTACAGTTAGCAAGGCCCAGCACAAGGATCTCTTCGACATGGATTCTCCTCTTATACCGGCGGTTGTTGTGAAATTCTGTTCTAGTCTTGGCAAAAAAGTGATCAGACGACCCGCAGGGCATGGACTTTCCCGGTGTCGCTGGTGTCGTATCCTCCCAGAGCTTCGATCTCGTTTCGAAACGGCCCGCTCACGATCGTCTCGAACAAATGGGCTAACGTCGGGTGGGACTTTAAGTACGGCTTGGGCAGGACAAGATCGTAACGCGCTGTTTGCAATGGGACGAAATCGAGTTTAAAGAATTGCGCTGCCGAACGGATTCCAATTCCAACATCGGCCTGGCGTCCTTCGATGGCTCGAGCCACTTCAAAATGAGAGGACACGATCCGGTCATATCCTTGAATGTGTGTCGGTTCTATTCCGGATGCTCGCAACCGCTGATCGAGCAAGAGTCTTGCTCCAGAGCCCTCTTCTCGATTGATCAGGGTGACGGCAGGTTCGGCAAGGTCGGCTACTGTGCGAATGGACAATGGATTGCCTCGACGAACGAGAAATCCTTCCTCCCAGGTCGCGAAGGTGACGACCTCATAGCCCGATCCTTTGAGGTATCGCCGAAGGAACGGCATATTCGATTCGCCGGTGATCGGATCAAATAAATGCAATCCAGCCACATGAACCTCACCACGCTGTAAGGCGTGCAGTGCCGCCATGCTTCCCATCGGCCAACCGACGACCGTCGTTTGATCTTTTTGTCGTCGTAAATGTTCACCGGCTAGAAAAATCGCCGGGTCACAACCGGCAACAGAGATTTCTTGTTCGATCGCGTCTCGATCGCGTGAGAGCTTCACGCGGACGGTATTCCCGGACAGCTTGTTGTCTGTCTCGGTGATATAGCCGTCGGCAGGAACTGCAAAAGAGAGTTGCTCGCCCAAGTCTGTGACGGGCCGCACGACCGTCCGCTTGCCAACGGTGGACACTTTCACGCGGATGGGGTGAGTGTTCGTCTCAGCTTGAGGGAGATGGCCGATCAACGTGCCTTCAACGATGTCTTCAGTTGGGACAAGGCTGAAGAGGTCTTCCACCTGGCAGGCCAAGACCGAGGCCAACCGGAGGGCGACGGAGGTCGTCGGCAAGTACAGATTTGACTCGATAGAAGATACGGCTTGCCGTGTAATGCCTGCTCGAGAGGCGAGTTCACTCTGTGAGAAACCCTGCTTGGTGCGGACAGATTTGAGGTGATTGGAAAATTGAACTAGCTGTTGCTCGCGGCTCATTCGAATTCGCATGGCGGAGCGTGTATAGCAAGTAAAATTGTCATATGTCAATAATGATTTACACATATACAATCGATTTGGCTGAAATTGTTGACTTGTAACCGGCAAACTGGAAACAACTAAAATAGTTATTTACATTGTTGACAAACAAACTTCAGTTTATGTATATATTCAACCGTCAATTACGATCGGTAATGTAAGGATTAATAAAATCTTCGCAAGGAAAGACTTACAAGTCGTGTCCAGAGCAGATCAAGAGACAGCGAGTTCATGCTCAGATCAGGCAGTCGAGCGGGCCATCCTGCTCGCGTTGAAAGGGATTCGGTTTGGGTCTGTTGAAATCATCGTCCACGATTCCAGGGTGGTGCAGATCGAACGGAAAGAGAAGACGCGGTTTGATCGATCCTAATCTGACAATCCAACATGATTAATCGACACTGTTGATAGAAAGAGAGGTCGCACGGCAGATTGGCCATCCTCACAACTGGAAGCCGGCGCTGTAGCAGTGAATACTCTATTCGGTGGATTGACCGGACAACCGGAGATCTCCTCGCAGGAAAAGGAAATTTGCATATGAGGAAGTCATGGTTGTTCTGGGGGGTGGCAATGTTGGCAGGCTTTTCCCTTGGATTCACAGGGATGGCTAGGGCGCAAGAGGCGGGATCTTTCGAGAAGTCGCTCGAACAGCGGTTTGAGGAGCTGGATCAAGAGGTGCGTGTTCTTAAGAGAAAGCGTGAGCTGGATCAAGAAGCTGCGGAAAATGCAAAGAGAACAGTGCCGGTTCCTAAAGTCGGGAGCTCAGGACTCTCCGTCGAGTCGGCGGACGGGAATCATATTATTCGGCTGCGCGGCATTTTACAGGCCGATCATCGACTGTTTTTAGAAGGCGCGAACGATGTGCGCAACCGCACGGACCAACGTGCTGGAGATCTCAATGAAAATGGGTTCCATGATGCCGGTGATACCTGGCTTCTCCGTCGGCTCCGTCCCACCCTCGAGGGGACATTGTTCGGGAAGTACGATTTTCGCATCATGCCCGATTTTGCCGGTGGCACGGCTGCTCTTATCGACGGCTATATCGATGCCCGATTGAATCCAGCTTTCAAGATACGCGTCGGAAAATTCAAGAGCTTCGTTGGGTTGGAGCGCTTGCAAAGTGCGGCGGATATCAAGTTCCTGGAGCGAAGCTATGTGACGAATACGCTTCTCCCGAACCGCGATTTGGGCATCGCGGTGCATGGAGATCTCTTTGGGGACAGGCTGAATTACGCCTTTGGCCTCATGAGCGGGGTGAGTGACGGCGGCAATATCAGCACCGGCCCCGAGTTTGATAGTCGGAAAGAGTTCACAGGGCGGTTGTTCGCCACACCGTTTGTGAATGACGCGTCGGTGTTGAGTGGGCTCGGCATCGGAGCGGCGGCCACCTACACCGATGTCACTGGGGAACGGAATCTCAACTTTACGGATACGACTCCGGCCGATGCAACAAGAAACGGCCTCTCCGGCTATCTCACTGACGGCCAGAATACGCTTTTCCGATACAGCGGTGCGGCTGTTGCCGATGGCATGCGGCTGCGGATCTCGCCACAAGCCTATTATTACTGGGGCCCTCTGGGGATTCTGTCCGAATATGCCCGCGTCATTCAGGATGTCAGTTTGACCACCGGAGGGTCGCCTGCGGGCGGCGGTCCGGGTTCAAACACCGTCTTTACTCCTAACAGTGGTCGTCAGTTACACCATCAAGCCTGGCATGTCAGTGTTTCATATCTCTTGACCGGCGAAACGGCTTCGTTTCGTGGCGTGACGCCTCTGAAGAATTTTGAATTTGGAAAAGGCTGGGGGGCTTGGGAGCTCGTGGGACGCTATAGCGAAATTATTTTGGATGACGACACCTTCAAGAACCCAGCAGGGACATCGTTTACGGGTGCATACGCGAATCTCTCGGAAAGCGCGAGGCGTGCACGTTCGTGGACAGTTGGTGTGAACTGGTACCTCAACCAGAGTGTGAGGCTGGCGTTGAACTATGGGCAGACGACCTTCACTGGTGGTGCCGGGGACGGTATTGCGGCCATTAACGCTGCCGGCACGAACGTGCAGGATCGTCCTGATGAGCGGATCTTCTCAACCCGCATGCAGCTCGCATTCTAATTGGACCAACAATGGATCGATTTATCTATAAACGGGAGGAATGAATCATGAAGAGTCTCTGGAGAAGGATAGTTGTCGCCATGAGTGCGCTGCTTCTTGCGGTCAGCCCGCTCTCTGCGCAGGCCGAGGACATCACGCTGTTAAACGTCTCTTATGATCCGACCCGTGAGTTGTATCAGGAGTTCAACGCCGCATTTGCGAAACATTGGCAAAAGGAAAAAGGTCAAACCGTTGTGGTGAAGCAATCGCATGGAGGCTCGGGCAAACAGGCGCGGGCCGTCATCGATGGCCTCGATGCGGACATCGTCACGCTGGCCTTAGCTTACGATATCGACGCCATCTCCGAGAGAGCCAAGGTGATTCCGCGCAACTGGCAAAGTCGTCTTCCTCACAATAGTGCGCCCTATACCTCCACGATCGTGTTCCTGGTTCGGAAAGGAAATCCCAAAGGTATTCGGGATTGGGACGATCTCGTGAAGCCTGGTGTCGCCATCATCCCGGCGAACCCGAAAACATCAGGAGCGGCGCGCTGGGCCTACTTGTCGGCATGGGGCTATGCGCTGAAAAAGTACGGCAATGATCAAGAGAAGGCCAAGGAGTTTATCGGAAAGTTTTATGCCAATGTGCCGGTGTTTGACACCGGAGCGCGTGGGGCCACCACGACATTCGTTGAACGGGGGATCGGGGATGTGCTGGTCGGATGGGAGAACGAGGCGTATCTGGCCCTCAAAGAGCTTGGCGCGGGAAAATTCGAGCTTGTGACTCCGTCAATCAGCATCCTTGCCGAGCCGACCGTCACCGTGGTGGACAAGGTGGTGACGCGAAAGGGGACAGAGGCGGTGGCGCAGGCTTACCTCCAATATCTCTATTCGGATGAAGGGCAGGAACTTGCCGCCAAGCATTTCTATCGTCCTCGCACCGAGGCCGTGGCGGCAAAGTACGCAGGGCAATTCGCGAAGTTGAACTTATTCACAATCGATGAGGTCTTCGGAGGATGGCAAAAGGCGCAACTGACGCATTTCGCGGACGGCGGCGTGTTTGATGAAATCTATAAGCCGAAATAAAGAATCCGCCGAATGGGAAGTTCGAAAGGGGATGCTATGAACCTACTGATTGTAGGAGGGGATTCTGCCGAGGTCTTCCGGCAGCGAACGACAGGCAGGATCAGCCGGGTGGAACATTGGTCCGGACGGAAGCACCGGGATCTCGTCCGGACCATTCCCAAAGCGACAGAAGCCGTTGTTGTCGTGTTGGATCGCGTCAGCCATGCCCTGGCGAAACGGGTGCGTGGCGAAGCGTCGCGCCGCGGCCTTCCCGTGTATTTTCTGAAACGGGGCCAACAGCATGATGTCGGCTCTCAGCTTGCCTCGGCTTGCTTTGATGTACGGCAGTATCGAAAGGTGTCGGCACATGGATAATCTTGTGGCGCGTATTCCGCATATCGGTATTGTGGCAGGCACGGCGGAGGGTGCGGCGCTCTGTTACCGGACCTTGTGTCAGGAGGCAGAGAGTGTGATGGGGCGCCGATATGCCCATCCCGAGGTGACGCTCCATTCATTCTCGCTACACCAGTATCTCGATGCGATCGACCAGGACGATTGGGCAGAGGTGGCTGCGCTCATGACCCAGTCTGCAGCCAAACTCGCGCGTGCCGGTGCCGATATGATCATTTGCCCGAACAATACGTTGCATAAAGCCTTTCGATTAGTCGAGTCACCGGTTCCATGGATTCATATTGTGAGATCCGTGGTGAGAGAGATTGAGGCCCGCCGGTGGCGTGTTGTGGGAATTCTTGGCAGCCAGACGGTGATGGAAGGATCGGTTTATTCGGAGTTGCTCCGCCAATCCAATATCAATCTCATCGTTCCTGAGCAGGAAGCTCGTGCTCGAATTCAGCACATCATTCGGCATGAATTGATCGCAGGACTGTGCACAGTGAAGTCAGCGCTATTTGTCCAGAAGGTGATTGCGGAGATGGCGGGTCATGGGGCGGAGGCGGTGATCCTTGCCTGCACGGAGCTACCGCTCCTCATGGCGGGGTATCAGGCGGCCGTTCCGCTGCTGGATTCGACGCGTCTGTTGGCGCGAGCCGCGTTGCGTTATCGGGTGCAAGAAGAGCGGTATTTCGACGGGAAGAACCTCATCAATCGTCGAGTCGCGACGATGGAGAGGGGCTGATAGGTCTGAGGTCGCCCATTGTCTGACAAGGATAGGACTCGCATGAATATCATCTTGAAACAGCCCAGCGTCCTCCCGGGATTCAGCCTGGCTCTAGGGTTTACGCTTTTTTATTTTGGTCTCATCGTATTGATTCCACTTAGTGGACTCTTTGTGAAGACCAGTGGATTGTCATGGGACCAGTTTTGGAATGTCATCACCGATCCTCGAGCGGTTGCCTCCTACAGATTGACGTTCGGGGCTTCGCTGGTTGGAGCCCTTATCAATGGAGTTTTTGGGTCGATCATCGCGTGGGTCCTGGTCCGGTATCATTTTCCAGGCCGTTCCGTTGTTGATGCCCTCGTGGATCTTCCGTTTGCCCTCCCAACGGCGGTCGCCGGCATTACACTCACCTCGATTTACGCATCGAACGGGTGGATCGGGCGCTATCTCGAACCATTAGGCATTCAGGTGGCGTTCACTCCCCTGGGTGTCCTTGTCGCGTTGACCTTCATCGGGTTGCCGTTCGTGGTCCGGACGGTGCAGCCGGTCCTCCAAGATTTGGATCGAGAGGTTGAAGAGGCTGCGACCACGCTAGGCGCCAACCGATGGCAAACGTTTTGGGCGGTGGTCGTACCTGAACTGTGGCCGGCCCTCCTCACGGGCATAGCCATGGCCTTCGCCCGTGCCGTCGGGGAATATGGGTCCGTGATCTTCATTGCCGGCAATATGCCGCTGAAATCAGAGATCACCCCGCTTCTCATCATGACCAAGTTGGAACAGTATGATTATGCGGGGGCCACTTCCCTGGGCGTGGTCATGTTGGTGGTCTCCTTCGCGCTTGCGTTGATCATCAATGTTCTGCAGTGGTGGAGCAGCGCTCGCCACATGAATCAATAGAAAGAGGAAGAAATGAGCTTGCTCAGCAGCACGACGACCGCCGACAAGAGCTTGCAATGGAAAGACTCGATCACGACAGAGAGTGCGCTTGTCCGCCGACTGTTGATCGGCGCAGCGTCCTTGTATCTCACGCTGTTTCTCCTTATTCCACTGACTGCCATCTTCGCTGAAGCCTTGAAGCATGGACTGGCCGGCTATCTCGACTCATTCGCAGATGCTGATGCACTCGCTGCCATCCGCCTGACGCTGCTGGTGGCGGTCATCGCCGTGCCGCTCAACGCCCTGTTTGGAGTGGCTGCGGCTTGGGCTATCGCAAAATTCGATTTCGTCGGCAAGCAAATTCTCATTTCCTTGATCGATATTCCCTTGGCTGTCTCGCCGGTCATCTCCGGTTTAATTTACGTGCTGCTCTTCGGGGCCCAAGGCTGGTTGGGCCCCTGGCTGGCCGAGCACGACATCAAGATCATTTTTGCGTTGCCGGGTATCGTGCTGGCCACGATCTTTGTGACTGTGCCGTTTGTCGCGCGTGAGCTCATCCCCCTGATGCAATCGCAGGGGCGAGAGGAAGAGGAAGCGGCGCTCACCCTAGGGGCCTTGGGCTGGCAGATGTTTACCCGTGTGACGCTCCCGAATATCAAGTGGAGCCTGCTTTATGGGGTTATTTTGTGCAATGCGCGGGCGATGGGAGAATTCGGCGCAGTGTCGGTGGTCTCCGGCCATATTCGAGGGCTCACCAACACCATGCCGTTGCACGTAGAAATTTTGTACAACGAGTACAACGGCGTCTCGGCGTTTGCGGTGGCGTCGCTGTTGACTCTGTTAGCCATTGTGACGCTGATCGCTAAGACCGTGATCGAACGAAAAACTGCCTCTCACGATCGGCGGAAAATGTACGCATAGCGACTCGTGAGAAATGATTCAACCTGGGGAGTTCAATATGAGTATTCAAGTCGATCATGTCACCAAACGATTCGGGGCCTTCACGGTGCTGAATGACGTCAGCCTTCATGTGCCGTCGGGAGAATTGATTGCGCTGCTTGGCCCCTCAGGTTGCGGCAAGACGACGTTGTTGAGAATTTTGGCTGGACTAGAACGACCTGATCAAGGGCGTATCTTTCTCCACGGTACGGAGGTGACCGATCAGCGCATCACAGACCGCCAGGTGGGATTTGTCTTTCAACACTATGCGCTGTTCCGGCACATGACCGTGGCGGACAATGTGGCGTTTGGACTCACAGTGAAGCCGCGGACGCAACGGCCCTCGGCATCTCGGATTCAGGAGAAAGTCCGTGAATTGCTCACACTGGTCCAGCTGCAGGCCATGGCCGGCCGGTATCCGAGCCAACTGTCTGGGGGGCAACGACAACGTGTCGCCTTGGCCCGCGCCTTGGCTGTGGAGCCAAAACTCTTGCTGTTGGATGAGCCGTTTGGAGCGCTTGATGCAAAGGTGCGGAAGGAGTTGCGCCGCTGGTTGCGCCGGCTCCATGACGAGCTGCATATCACGGGAATTCTCGTCACGCACGATCAGGAGGAGGCGTTGGAAGTCGCCGATCGTGTAGTGGTGATGCATCAGGGGAACGTCGAGCAGATCGGCACGCCGGATGAAGTCTATGAAAATCCGGCCACGCCTTTCGTGTACCAATTCCTCGGCGATGTGAATGTGTTCCATGGGCGCATGTCACAGGGACGTATCTCGGATCGAGAGGAGGACATCGTGCTCTCTCCGGACAATGATCTGCTTCAGGAACAGGAAGTGACGTTTGTGCGTCCTCATGATCTGGAACTGAGTCCAAGCCGGACTATGCCGCAACAGCTCGAAGCCATCGTGCAGTTTGTCAACGCTGCGGGAGCACGAGTGCATCTGGAATTGGAGTCGAAGGAATCCCCAGGACTGATTGCCGTGGAGTTGACGAAGGAGCGCTATCGGGAGTTGAAGCTTGAACAAGGCGACGTGGTCTTTATACACCCAAAACAATTACATGTATTCAAAGTGCCGAGTTCCGGTTAGTGAAGTGGTGCAAATCACCCTGCGGGAGGGAACAACCCTTCCGCTCATCGCACATAATGGAGGTTTTATATGAATTCGATGTCTCGGGTTATGGCTATTCTCGTGTTCGCGGTCGTCGGCCTCGTCGGTAGCGCACACGAAGGGCTCGCGGCGGCAGGGGGCCATCCTCGGAGTGCGGCGGACCTGAAAGCCGTCCTTCGTGACCTGTGGTCGGGACACAATTTTTGGCTTCGGAATATCGCGTTGGACAATACAACAAATAATCGCAAAGCGCTGGAACATGCCGAGAAGTCCGTGGCGGCCAATGCCAGACAGATTGCGAAAGCGTTTGCGCCGTTCTACGGCGAAGCGGCGTCTGAGAAGCTTTTTGCTTTGCTGGTCAAGCATTCTGAAGCGATCAAAGCCTATTCGGAAGCCACCGTTGCTGGAAACAAGAGCCGGCAGGATGCGGCCAAGGCCGACTATGCTTCGAATACGGACGAGATCGCTACATTCTTCAGTGGGGTCAGTCGCTATCTCCCGAAGGATACGGTGCGAGGCTTGTTCGTTGCGCATGGAGCTCATCAGTTTTTGCTTATCACGGAGTTGCAAGAGGAGGATTACGCCCACGAGGCCGAAACATGGCAGGAGATGGAGCAACATGGTCATGCTATTGCCGATGCGCTGACAACCGCACTGGAGAGGCAGTTTCCAAATAAGTTCTCTGGTCATGTTCAATGACGAGGAAGTCTGTTCCGTGCGGCGACACGAAAGAAAAAACATCTGAGCAAAGGCCTATCGCGAATTAGACCCGCAACTGTGCTGTCTGCTGTTGCAATCGGAAGCAGTTGCAGGTGTTCAGGGTTCCTGCATCGTGATCCTGGCTCTAGGACGCAAACACTCCGGAAAGGGTAAGGCGTGGGTACTGAGTCGAGCAGGCGGGGTGTCCCTGCTCAACGAATCATCTGGTCTTACGTGAGGGAATTCTCATGATGCAGAAACCTCGGTTCATACTGTTCGTGCATAACGCCACCTATGACAAGCTCCATCAGGCGGCGACGCTCGGTCTCACGGCAGCCGCCATGGGCAAGGATGTGACCGTCGTGCTGCTGTTCTGGACGATCAAGAAATTGGCAGAGGGAAGGATCGATGAACTCGACTTTCCACCGGAATATGCCGCCTCAGCCGATGAGGTGGCACGGTTGCTGAAGGACAAAAAGGTCCCGAAAATTTCGGAGATGTTGGAAGAAGCTAAACTCGTGGGGACGTTTCAGGTGGTCGCCTGCAGTGCAGGGCTGGAATACATGGGCGTCGAGGAGCAAGCGGTGACGAGGCGCGTGGATGCCGTCATGGGGTTGCCGGCTCTACTGAAATTAACGGCCGGTGCGGAAACCACCTTGTTTATCTAATTGAGAGGAAGTCGAGCGGAAAGAGGGAGAGTGGAGATGGTTATTTCGGTCAACGGGAAATCAGAAGAAATCCAAGCATCGGTTCTTTCCGATCTGCTTCGCGCGAAACAGATTGAACCACAAATGGTCGCCGTGGAGGTGAATGACACCTTGATCGATCGAGACCGGTTGGAGAGCACGGTGTTGCAGGACGGCGATCGGGTCGAGTTCTTGTTCTATATGGGAGGGGGACAGTGACCGTTCGTCTACAACGCGACGTGACCGAGTTGATCGGGAACACTCCGCTCGTCCGGCTCAATCGGCTTTCACCGAAGGGTGGTGCGACTATTTATGCAAAGGTGGAGTATGCCAATCCAGGCGGAAGCGTCAAGGATCGAATCTGTCTCAACATGATCAATGAGGCAGAACGGAGCGGACGGCTCAAGCCGGGTGCGACGATCGTCGAGCCGACCAGCGGAAACACTGGCATCGGCTTAGCGCTCATCGCGGCGGTGCGGGGATACAAACTGATCCTTGTCATGCCGGAAACCATGAGTATGGAACGGGCTCACCTCCTGTCGTCGTATGGCGCGGAGTTAGTGCGCACGCCGGGGTGGGAAGGAATGCTGGGCTCAATACGTGAGGCCGATCGTATTCTGAGTGCAAACCCTGAGTACTTCAAGCCGGATCAATTCTCAAATCCAGCCAATCCTGCCATGCATCGGATGACGACGGCACGGGAGATTTGGAATGCCTTGGATGGCCGAATCGACGCCTTCGTCGCCGGTGTCGGGACCGGGGGCACGATTACGGGGTGCGGCGAAGTATTCAAAGAACAGAATCCGGCGGTTCGTGTTATCGCCGTGGAACCGAGCGCCTCGCCGGTGCTGTCCGGTGGTGCACCAGGGCCGCACAAGATTCAAGGCATCGGGGCGAGGTTCGTGCCGGCTGTCTTGAATCAGAAGATCCTCGATCGGGTCATCACCGTCACCGATACTGATGCCTATCAGACTGCAAAACTTCTCGCGGCACAAGAAGGCCTGCTTGTCGGAATTTCGTCCGGTGCCAACGTGTGGGCTGCCCAGCAGGTGGCCAGGGAACTCGGGCCTGACACACGCGTGGTGACGGTGCTCTGTGATACTGGGGAACGCTATATCAGCATGGAGAAGTATTTCACCGAACACTGAAGCATGAGTGACCAGCATGGATTTCACGGACGAGCAAATCACGCGATATAGCCGGCATATTCTCTTGCCGGAGGTCGCGGGAAGGGACAACAGAAAATCTCCCACTCACGCATTTTGATTGTCGGAGCCGGCGGCTTGGGATCTCCGGCGGCCCTGTATTTGGCTGCCGCGGGGGTTGGGACTCTCGGCCTGATCGATCATGACGTCGTGGACCTGTCGAATCTCCAACGGCAAGTCATTCACCATACCCCGGATATCGGACGTCTGAAGGTGCTGTCCGCGAAGGAAAAGATTCAGGCGCTCAACCCCGATGTGGCGGTCGTCATGCACGAGCAGTCGCTCGTGGCCGCGAACGCGCTCGAGTTGATCCGCGGCTATGATGTGGTCATCGATGGAGTAGACAATTTCCCGGCCAAGTTTCTCATCAACGATGCCTGTTATTTCGCCGGGAAGCCTCTTGTGCACGGAGGTATTCTTCGATTTGAGGGGCGGGTCACCACGATTGTGCCGGGGCAATCCGCTTGCTACCGGTGTGTGTTCCGACAGCCGCCCCCACCCGGTCTCGTCGCCAGTTGCCAAGAAGCCGGCGTGTTAGGGGTGTTGGCCGGTGTCATCGGGACGATTCAGGCAAGTGAGGCACTCAAGTTGGTCCTTGGAATCGGTCGGCCCCTGACGGACCGGTTGTTGGATTTTGACTCACGGAACAGCGCGTTCCGTGAGATTGCAGTCCGGCGTAACCCCCACTGCGCCCTCTGCGGTCCGTCCCCGACCATCACCACGCTGATCGATCATGAGCAGGCGGTCTGTCAGGTGCAGCCGCCCCCCGCACCCGATGTGCGCAGAGGATGAGCTTGCGTATGCAGAAGAGCAAGGAACAACAGTGTATCTCAACCGCGGGCATGCCGCCCGCTCACATCAGAAAGGAATGAGCCAATGAGTCAGAACGACACCAGAACCAGTCTGAGCGCCCAAGCGGCGCGGAATGTCGCCACGGCCACCGTCACTGCGGTGCAGAAGACGGAGATCACCCCGCGGTGGCTCCATAAACTGTTGCCGTGGGTCGACGTCGATGGCGGCGTGTACCGCCTCAATCGGGTCGCCAAGGCTGAGAAGGGCCAACCGGCCAACGAATTCGGTGAGGCGAAAGTGGAGCTGTTGACGGTCGACAGCGGTGAGCCGCAACTGCCGGCGACGTACGTCGATTATGAATTGCAGCCGCGTGAATACCATTTGAGTACCATCCAAACCGTCATCCACACGCACACGCGGGTGACCGACCTGTACAGTAATCGTATCGACCAGCTGCGTGAACAGGTGCGTCTGACGGTTGAATCGGTGAAGGAGCGCGAAGAGTGGGAACTGCTGAACCACCCAGAATTCGGACTGTTGAAGGAGGTCGTTCCTCAGCAGCGTATTGAGACCCGGAAGGGAACGCCCACGCCGGATGATCTGGACGAGTTGTTGACGCTGGTCTGGAAGAAGCCGGCCTTCTTTCTCGGCCACCCCAAGGTGATTGCGGCGTTCGGCCGTGAAGCGACGAGGCGAGGAGTCCCGCCTCCGACGGTGAACCTCTTCGGCTCGCCCTTCATCACGTGGCGAGGCATTCCCTTGGTTCCGACCAACAAGTTGGCGATCGACAAGGAGGGCAAGACCAGCATTCTGCTGCTGCGTGTGGGCGAATCGCAGCAAGGCGTCGTTGGCCTGCAGAAGGCCGGGGTCGCCGGCGAGCTCGAACCAGGCCTCTCCGTCCGTTATATGGGCACGAATGATCATGGGATCGCCTCACACCTCATCACCCGCTATTTCTCCACGGCCGTGCTAACCGATGATGCGATCGCCCGTCTGGACAATGTCTCGACTAAGTTCTATCACGAGTATCACTATCCGAAAGGCTGATCACGATGACCAACCCATATACTTCGATCACTCAGAACGATGATCCATTCGACACGGCGTTGATCACCCGATTGGCCAATGAGTCGTACAGGGAATCCATCGGCCTGGCTCAGGCATCCTCGCCGCTTCAGGGATCGTCGTCTCCGGTGCCGATCGCGCCAACGGCATTCGTGGGAATACCGGATGGATTGTCCGGCATAGCCGGAACACCCCCGACATTTCCGACCACGCCGGCGGTATTTTCGGTGGAGAAGCCGGACCATACGAACTTGGCGGGAGGATATCCCTCAGCCACGGCAGTCTACCCAGAATCAGGTCGGACCGAGCGGGGGTCTCGTTCAGCTACCGCTCGGTCTGGAGACAACCTTGACTCGGGGGAACATCTGCCGGACTCTCCCGAGGTCTATCCATTCGGCGAGCCTCGGTGCAACGGGAGTTTCAAAACGCCGGAGGTCTATGCCCAAACGGTCGGATCCACCTCGGGGTTCTACTTTCTGCCTGAGCCTGATCAGCGCGGTGGTGTGGTATCAGGGGAATCCTCGGGCACTCCGGCATTGTCGTTGTTGGAGGTCGATGCAATCAGGCGTGATTTTCCCATCTTGCATCAACGGGTGCATGGCCACCCGCTCATCTGGTTTGATAATGCCGCCACCACTCAGAAACCTCGAGATGTCATCGAGGCGACGTCACGGTTCTACAGACAGGACAACTCCAACATTCACCGTGCCGCCCATGCCTTGGCGGCCCGCTCGACCGAGCTCTACGAAGGTGGGCGGGAAAAAGTCCGGCAATTCATCGGGGCTGCCGACAGCAAGGAAATCATTTTTGTCCGCGGCACGACGGAGGCCATCAACCTGGTCGCTCAGACGTATGGGCGTGCCCATATCGGTGCGGGGGATGAAATCCTTCTGACGACGATGGAACACCACGCGAACATTGTGCCCTGGCAACTCTTGGCCCAGCAGACGGGCGCCGTGATTCGTGTGGCCCCTATCAATGACGCCGGTGAATTGATCCTCGACGCCTTCGCCTCCCTTCTCAGTCCTCGCACCAAGCTGGTTGCGCTCACACATGTTTCGAATGCTCTAGGCACGATCAATCC
The DNA here is from genome assembly GCA_052387595.1 of Nitrospiraceae bacterium. Classification (GTDB taxonomy): domain Bacteria; phylum Nitrospirota; class Nitrospiria; order Nitrospirales; family Nitrospiraceae; genus Nitrospira_D. The sequence goes on from JBQTJA010000073.1 coordinate 23,119, forward strand.
GATCGAAACGGTCGTCGGATTGGCCCGCGCCTACGGGGCTCGTGTATTGGTGGACGGTGCGCAATCGATTCCCCATATGCCGATCAATGTCCAGACCCTCGGTTGCGACTTCTTCGTCTTTTCCGGTCATAAGCTCTTTGGGCCGACCGGCATCGGGGTGCTGTACGGCAAATTGCCGTTGCTTGAGGAGATGCCGCCGTACCAAGGCGGCGGCAACATGATCCGCGATGTCACGTTCGAGCACACGACATATCAGGGAAGTCCGCAAAAGTTCGAGGCGGGAACCCCGGATATCGCCGGTGTCATCGGTCTCGGCGCGGCGGTCGACTACCTCACTCGTATCGGCATGCCCGCGATCGCTGCATACGAACATGAGCTTCTTGAGCATGCGACGCAGGCGCTTTCGTCCGTACGCGGGCTCCGTCTCATCGGAACGGCCGCAACCAAGGCCAGCGTCCTGTCTTTTGTCATGGACGGGATCCCGAATGAGCGGGTGGGGCAATACTTGGATCGACACGGCATTGCGGTCCGGTCCGGCCACCATTGTGCCCAACCGACTGTGCGCCGGTTTGGGCATGAGGGGACCGTCCGTCCCTCGCTGGCCTTTTACAATACCTACGAAGAAATCGACGTCTTGGTCGAGGCGTTGCACGAATTTCGAAGGATATGATCCATGGACGTCACGGCATCGAAGGGAAGGAAGATCGGCACGGCCACGTGGAATCTTGATCAGATCGTGAGGGAACTTCGGGCGTCTCGCGAATTGACACATAACATCAGACTGCATGGGCGGATTCGTGAATTGCCTTCGAGAAAGGCGCTGCTCGGCATCGTCGAAGGGTTGTGCGGCGCGTTGTTTCCGACGCACTACGGGCGGGCCGATCTGAACGAAACGAACGTCGACTACTTTGTCGGACACACGCTTAATCAAACTTTGCCGCTGCTGCAAGAGCAGGTTCGCCGAGGATTGCAGTTCGGGCAGAGATCGGAAGAACAAGCGGATCAGGCGATTGACCATCAGGTGGCGGAATTGACCGCCGCCTTTGCGCGACAGCTCCCGGCCATTCGGGGGCTGCTGTTCACCGATTTGGATGCCGCATACAAGGGGGATCCGGCAGCGACCAGTGCCTCGGAGATTCTGCTGTGTTACCCCGGTATGACGGCCATCATCTATTACCGCCTCGCCCATGCGCTGCATAGACTAGGGACGCCGTTGATTGCTCGCTTGATTTCCGACATCGCCCATTCATCGACCGGCATTGATATTCATCCGGCCGCCGAGATCGGCAGCCATTTTTTTATCGACCACGGAACAGGAGTGGTCGTCGGTGAGACGGCTTTCATCGGGCGGCGGGTCAGACTTTATCAAGCTGTCACACTCGGCGCGAAGAAGTTTGAGGAAGGCGAGAGCGGAATGTTGATCAAAGGTGAGCCACGCCATCCGATCGTGGAGGATGATGTGGTGATCTACGCCGGCGCGACGATTCTTGGTCGCATCACGATCGGAAAGGGGTCGATCATCGGCGGAAACGTCTGGTTGACACAAAGCGTACCGGCGAGAAGTCATGTCGTTCAGGCACAAATGCGCACATCAGCCACGATTCAGCCCAAGTCGATCGATGAACGAGTGGGCCAGTGGAGCATCTAGTCGCTCCATAGGAATCGTATGTCAAACTCGCCTCCATCGAATGCTCCGAGCCCGATCGTCCTAGCGCCCGATCCCCACGCTCTGGCGCTGTCCATTCGCGCAAGTTGTCTGGTATTTGAAGATCCGAGTTCCAAGGCTCTTCTTGCACGGGCACAACGTGTCGCGGCCAGCGAGGCCACGGTGCTCATCATCGGCGAGACTGGTACCGGGAAAGAGTTGATTGCCCGCCATATTCATGAACTGAGCACCCGTCATGCAGGTCCATTCGTGGCGTTTAACTGCGCCGCCATCAACGAGTCTCTGATGGAAAGCGAATTGTTCGGCTATGAACGAGGTTCGTTTACAGGAGCGGTCGGGGACAAGCCCGGATGGTTCGAGGCGGCCAAGGGCGGCAGTTTGTTCTTGGACGAAATCGGAGACCTTCCGCTTCCTCTGCAAGCCAAACTGCTGCGAGTGATTCAAGAACGAGAAGTGGTGCGGGTTGGTTCGCGTCGGCCGATTCCCATCGATGCGCGATTAATCGCCGCTACCAATGTCAAGCTTGACGAGGCCGTCACCGCCGGACGGTTTCGAAGTGATCTCTATTACCGGTTGAAGGTGGCCACGATCGATTTACCTCCATTGCGGGAGCGCCCGGGTGATATCACTCCGTTGGCTCACTATTTCTTGAGCTTATATGGGCCCAGGCTTGGCCACGAACGAATCCAATTGGTTCCTGAAACGGTACGGGCCCTCCTCGCGTATCCTTGGCCGGGCAACATTCGTGAGTTGGAAAATACGATCCACCATGCGCTCCTCGTCTGTTCGGGCACGAGTGTGCGCCCTGAGGACCTTCGACTGCCCGTAGTGCGTTCGGAAGGGGAAACAAGTGAGGCGGCGCCGACCCTTTCGCCTCTCGAGGCGGCACTGGACCACCTATTTGAGCGCAGTTCAAGTGGGGCGTCGCTCTATCGATTGATCGACGAGACGGTTGTTCGCAGGGCGTACGAGTATTGCGAGCAGAATCAAGTCCGCACCGCTCGGCTGCTGGGCATCAGCCGGAATATCGTGCGAGATCGGTTGATCCGCTACGATCTACTGGGTCTGGACCAATCCGAGAGAGGGTCGCAGCCAGCGGAGGCGGCTGATGAGGTGTAAATGGAGGAGAACAGAATAGGCTTTACGTAAAGCGTTCCTCCCGGAAGCAATGTGCTCCAGGCGCAGTCGCGCCATACCAATGCGATCACGATCGAGCCTAAACAATTGAGTCAGGGCGTCTGTCAGCCGAGCACTTGACCACCGCCCTTCCTGAAAGGTACTCCGGCTGTCATATTCAATTGCAGGAGGTTGCTATGTTTGGACCGATCACTATCCCGTACGGGGCTAAAATGCTGTTCAACACCGTGACGCTCAGGCCTGGCATCACCTTCGAAGATGTGGAACTGGCGGTCGGGGAGCTATGCAGCGTCGTCAAGGACACCTATGGCGGAGACAAAGGAGGATTCCTTGCGGGGCAAGTCTTCAAGTTTTCCGGCTTCGTTTCGGAGGAGGGTTCCCTGAACGCAACCGGAGCAACAGAAGAACATTACGCGGTCGTGACTTATTGGCGCTCGTTCGACGATCACGAGCGGTCCCACGCTGATCACCTCTTCCGGGCCAAGTTTGCAACCTTGGCCGCTCTGTGCTCCGAGACGAAGGAACTCGGGTACGAGTTGCTGTGGCAGGGCGAGGCACCGGTCGGTTGACCGCCGTGCTTAGCGCTTGGCCACTGCTTCCGCCTTCTTCCCTTGAACGGCCAGCTAAGTGTGGATCCGAACGATCGCCTCGTTCAGCCGCCGCCACCGATAGTCCTCGCCGATGACCGGTAACGCATCCAACCGTGCCTGCGAGGTGATCAGGCTTAACCCGGGAGCATACCGGCCAGGAGGCACTGACACGCCGATGATCTTCGACCTGGTTCCACCACATAATCGCCGATCCTAGCCATGAATACCATCGCCTGCATGCCGATGGAGGTCTAGTCGCCGAACGGTATTTTCCGATCTAATTTACCCTGAGTGTCCCGGTAGACCAACTCATCGCGATCAAGGTCATAGTCCACCACGTCGTGAGAAGTCCAGCGCTGGAGGAAGTAATGATAGTAGAAGGTGTACAGGCCGTGATCATTCGGGTTGTGCTTCAACACGTACTCCGGCATGCTTCGGATGTTCAGGTCAGGATGGTAATGCTGTAACCAAAGATAATCTCCCAAGATGACCAGTTTCACCAGCGGCGCGTCGGAGTAGAACTTCAGTCTGATTGATTTACCGATCGCTCGCAGCCGCTTCAGTAGTTCGATGCTCTGCTGAACCTCCCGTTGAAAAGATTCAATCGTGTAATCCGGGTCGGCGATCGCGGAAATCCTGGATCGAGCTGCTGCGCCATACGGGTTCATGAGCAAGACTTTGGCCCCTGTGCAGCGTTCCAGGACTGAAGCGAGGTCTCCCACTTGGTCGGTCAGCGCTCCATATCCGCTCGATCCGATCGCCATGACGGTCCTCCCTGTCCCTTGTTGTTCTTTCAGTTGACGGATCAGTCGCCGTGCCTTCGGCGCATGGCTCGGATAATACGACACCAAGCCAGCAGCGGTTGCCGTGTGGGCCAGCGCTCTCTCGCCGACTGCGAGGCGCAAAAGATTTGCAAAGATGATGATGAGGCTTGCCGTGATTGCTTCGATCATCAACAACGACGCCTTGTCATTCTCGACGCTTGCCCAATAGTCGAGAAACTTGTGGGCGAGCGCTGGCAGCGAGAGCGCGATCCCGGCACTCAGGAGCAGCACCGTAAGGTGATATCCGATCTGACCAAGGCTGTTCAGGATGGATCGTATGCGCATGACTGTCTTAACGAACACGAGTTCGCTTGTCGTTGATTGGCTTACCAAAACTTTCTTCAAAGAGATCATGATCGTCATGAACGATTTCTTCCAGTCATCACACAGTCCCTACGCGCTGTGGTACACCTTAGCGGCTGGTACCAAGGTTACGGAATCATCGAATGCTCAGCATGCTGACCGTTAGAGCTGTGCCTGCGAGAAGTCCGTCTTGCTTGGCCTCTCCTGTATTGCCGTGCCCGTCGGAGGAGAATTAACCGATCATGAAGCAGCACGAATGACTCAGCCCATGTCGGTTGACCGGTGCATCAACCGACGTGAGCTCGTGCAGATACAGGGAGCAGGTGAATAGGGTTTGGAAATTGCCATCGAAGGGAATGGAGGATGGCCCGTATGTCGGTTCACATGGAACATGGGTTTAAACGAGAGTGTCATCGTGTTGATGGTTTAGGAAAGCAGAAAGTATGCCAGTCGTATAAGACTGGATATAGCGCATTCAATTGCTCCGCTGTTGATTATGCAGCAGAGGATGCGTGGCGACAGTTGAATGATCAGCACGGCTGCCATTATTCGCGTTGCCGCTCTTGGGGGCGTTGAATTGGATGGGTATGGCCGATCCTTATCTGCTGATCATTCAACAGGGCGGATGCAGCTGCTTCTGAATGAGTAGCAGATCAGTTTCTGTTTCTTGCGAGCGCTGTTCATTTTTCAAGGATTCCTTATTCATACTTTTAGTTCCGCGACGGCATACTTTCTGCAGTGCTTGGGTTTGAATGTAGGGAGGTAGACCATGCCGGACCATACGAAGCGTTGGATCGAGTTGAGACGGCGAGAGCAGCACGCGAATGGAAATTGGTGCTGCCACTATGTCATCTTTGAATTCGGGGCTAGAGCATGGAGATGCAGGAAAGGGTGTGCCGACGGTAGCTTCAGAACGCCTGAAGAGGCCGAAGCAGCCGCGCTGACACAGGCGCAACGGATCATTGATGCGCAGCAGCCCGCTGTCTCGGTATCATGGAACGCGAGGTCTACTCTCATGCCTAAAAGTGTGACGGTCCCACCCGACCGATTCTGCACCTGGTGCAAGGTGCCTATGAGAAAGCGGCTGGTCGGCGGCGAGTACTATATCCACTATATCTGTCCGAAGTGTCTGTTTCAGCACACATGCCGATGGACACTCACTCGTACAGAGTCTGCTGCGACAAGTTGACATGGCCGTCCGGTCATTCTGGTAAGTTATCCGCAGTTCAGACAGACGACCGGCCTAGTGCATGCTTCTGCAGATGCGCCCTATCTTATATCCATCAGAGTAACAAACAACTGCTTCGCGCGGTGTTCATCTCACACTTGCTGTAGGCAACAGGATATAAAGATTATGAGTATATGGTGGTTCTTCGGTGGGATAGTACCCGTGGCAATTGGGTTCGTCGTGTTTCTGTACCGGTTCTTCCACCGGCGTTTGCCGACTCACTGCTCGTGCTTCATGACCAGGGCTGTGGATGGCACGCCGATCCAGTTTTTAGTCACATCAACGAGGAAGATCGAGAGATCACTCTCGACATCCTTGCGTGAGCGACTACACTTGCAGTTTCCTCCAAGACAGTGCACGTTATCTTCTGGAAGAATTCGTACGGATGAGGCCGCCCACCCTGTCGCAACAGACGTTGCTGAAGCGAGCAGTCTATAAGGTGATTTCTCACGTTCAATCGGAAGTCATCAGGTCTTCCTGAGGTAGGTGTGACGATCTCGACGACCGTCCACCCTGCCAGTCGCTTCAACAGGGTTTGTCCTCTTCTCGTCCCGCTTCCCTTCAACCCGGCTCGTCGGTTCTCTTGTCGTGGACGCCATCCCCGAAACAGTGTCCAGTCAGGCGAGCGGCGTGAATCACGAAGAGCTTGTGCTACTGGAAACAGAATACATGGACTGGCATGAGCCTCACGGGGCAGCCTCATTGCCGTATCTCCTTCTTGTGATGAGCGCCCAATGAAAGCGGACTCGTGTGAGGGCTGGTATTTCCATGAACGGGCATCGCGTTGGGGCAGGATAAAGGTTCTACTTGGTTACCGACACTTCTGAATCGAGCGCAGCTGAAGATGGAGGGCGTGACGGACCATCACCTTTGGTTGATGAACAGGAACTCCATACGCCGTACCCCAACACGGCAAGGAACAAACCGGCGCAAAACCCGCGCCAGAATCTCCTGCGAATCTCATCCCAATCCACGCCACGCTCCATTGTTCATGCTGCAGTAACGCATAGCTACGAGTAAGGCGATTGCTCTGTTCGTCGGGCTACTTCCGTTTTCTTACGAATGCCCGATAGGCGGGCTGGTAGTTGATAGTGTCATCTTCAACTCCCACAAATTCATGCCCGGTTGCTTCACACCAGGCCGGCATGTCCTTCTTGATACCCTCATCGCTTGAGACGACTTCAAGAATCTCTCCAACTGTCAACTCTCTAATTTTCCTTGAGGTGTTGATGATCGGTATCGGACAGAACAACCCCAGCGTGTCAAGTGTGGCATCTGCTTGTGTCATCAGATTCTCCTCTGTCGCGTCCAGCCATTGTGAATGGCAATCTGGCTTCTTTCAGACCAGAACTTCGTACCTGCAGTGCCAGATCTATCCAATCAAATCAGATAAACAAATTGACATTCCCCTGCCTGGCTTGGGCCAGATAGGTGCTGACGCCGGCTAACTGATCGACCCCGTCGATGAGAGTCTCTTTTGAGATGCCCATCAGCCCCATTGTGGTTGTACAGGCGATCAGCTGCACGCCAAGATCCTGGGCAGTACGAAGAAGCTCCGGAACCCCTGGCATCCGGTTTTGTTTCATCACGGTATGGATCATCGAGGTGCCAAGCCCTCCGAAATGAAATCGAGAAAGTGGCAACTGTTCAGCCCCGCCTTTGTTCAACAGGCCGAACATGCGGCGGAGCCAGTCCCGAGCGGAACTCCCTGCACCCGTCCGGCGGATTGCGTTGAGGCCCCAGAAGGTAAAAAATATCGTGACGCGCATTCCCATCGCGGCAGCTCCAGTGGCGATAATGAATGCGGCCATCGCCCTGTCAAGATCACCGCTGAGGAGCACAATCGTCACTTTTTCCGGCTTGGTCTGACGAAGTGCAGCCAGCGTCTCGGATGGAGCCACGGCGGTTGTCATGATGGCACCGGCATCGATGAGAGAACGCCGTTCATTGGGCATGGCATGTGCCATGCGTGAATCACCCAGATCCGTGTCATTGTCATAGAGCCTCCCGTATAAATGCTGTTACACCCCTCTGCAGAAACAAGCATTAAGTATCTAGCAGTATCGATGCCATGCATGATGGAGAACGATATCTGCCACTCACGCTGTCCCGTGAACTGCTGCTGATCCAACAACTAGTGTTGGACGTCTGTTGATAAATCAGCAGCTTGATATCTGATAGGTGCTGCCTTGAGTTCTGGTCCACGTGTGGTCGCAGCATGTGTCCATTGATTGATCTCGCGGAGCCCAGGAGGGCTCCAAGGCCCCGCGAGAATGGCGGGTGGTGGGCAGGGCACCCGCACAGGTTTTGAGCTAGCGAAACACGAACATAGACAAGGCACTTATGTGAGTGGCCGGTCCTGGATACTCGGCACAAGCATGGTTGGCTGTGCCGAGCCAAAGAGCCCATGGTCTGATACTTGGGTGTCAATATGCACGCCTGTCGGCTGTGTCTTCTGTTCCGCTATGTCTATCCGGTCATCGTTTGCCGAATAGGGAGTGATGTTCCACAACAAGACGCTAACGGTGATGATTCCAAGGACAATAAGAATCTCCATATATTCTCCTTCTGGGGGGGGAACGAAACATGTTCAGAGCGTGTCAGGGTACTTTCGACAACGATGATGCTAGTACTGACAGTGTTTGTCGCGACATCGTTCGGCTGTAAATTCAGAGCGAAACAGCGCTCTCTCGCGGCTTGTCAGAGTGGACTCCAGCTGTCTCCTTATTCTCATGTTCATGCTAATTCCGTCCTACCACGAAGACACCGCAGATAGCCGTGGAACCTATCTGCATCAGGTACTGGGTCGGCCATCCTAAGTCGTGTTGATCTCACATTTGTGGAATCATTGACTGATCACTCACTGCCGCAGCAGTATCCGGAGTATCGAACATGCTGAAGATGCAAAAACAGGTTCGTCGATTTCATCCGTGATGCAGGAATCACATCACATGGCCAGCGAAAATTTCGAACGATCTGATGAATTGTTCCAACTTTCCAACGGAGTCTCATGCAGATCGTCTTGCTTGCTGTCGATGGTCCGCAGACCGTGTGTCGCGATCTCCTGATGAACCCGGAGAACCTCGGTGAGGACACTCATGCCTTGCTCAGTTATACTGTGAAGGAGATGGAATCGCAGTGATCCCCTTGGATCAATCACAAACGTCCGGCTACGTCCTTCTACCTCCTCCCCTGTCCGTCCACCATACAGCCTCTGCAATCGATGTAGAGGATCGCACACGATGGTGTAGTATGCCTGCTCCTGAATTAATGGCTTCCTCCAATCCAGAACCCTCGTCTCCGTTGGAGCAAGGAGCAAGGTAGTTTCACGCTGGGCAAGTTTTTTTCCTTGTCGATTCCAAAGTTGGACGTCGAAGTGTTCCAGACCTGTCACGAAGCTTAGGACAAGCCACCGACCCAGGAACGTATCAGGATGAACATAAGACACTTTATCGGCGACAATGACCGGAAGTTGGAATGTCAACGCCTTCTGACCGATGCGACGCACAAAAGTTCTACTCCTGAAAGCCGCCATATTGACGCTCTCTTTCCTCCGAACGGGCCTAGAATGGTGTTGGTTGGTACTGTGATTCCGGTATGACCCAGACCAGATACTCTCGATTGTGATGTGGTCCCATTCCAATTTTTCCTGAACGACTCAGGCGATCAATTGCAAATAGCAGTTGTGCACTTCCAATATGGACGAGGTCGCTCTCGAGTTGATTCAGCGTCCGTGCGCCTTGCTGTTCCAAAATTTGCAGCACGTCCGTTTCCACCCTGAAACCTTTCAGCTTGTCACCGTTATGAGCAACGGTTTGCAAAGTCATGTTTGCCTCCATAGATATGTACGATTAAGCTGATGCCACTGGCTGTCTAGTAGAGTCTTTGTGCACAAAATTTGCTATCGCTGGTTGATGATCCCTCTGCCGGATCCATGCTGCAGATATTATGCCGTGGCATTATTGAAGGAATCGCTGCTCAGTCCGCTCTGCACTGCTATCCGTGCAGCAGAAACTGCTGGGGGATTGTTGATTCAGAAACACCGCATGGTCGTTTTCTGACTGGAGTTTTGCGACACGGGATACCCATCTCCCGGCAGCTGCCCGCTGACTTAGGTTGGTCGATGGGGATCGTTACGATGTTCTACTCGGCGACTGCAGAGGTTAAAAGCGACTATTACCGTCCACATGACAAAGTGAATATCCTCTGTTATAGTTTTACTTATGAACTCTTTGAACCTACCAACTTCCCATTGTTCATACTGGGAGAGGGGTCTGACTTGTTTGGTTGTGCTGCTCTGTGTTTGCGTAGTCGCTCAGTTGCTCGGCGTGCCGTTCACTGTCCTCGATCTGTTAAATTCAGATAAACTCGCAGAATCGGAACTTGTTTCCGAAGACTTTTCAACCCTTTCATCGCTGCCTGATACGGAGAGTCCTCGTCTTCTTTATTCCATGACCGAAGTGCGCTCCGTGCTTCATCTTCCCGTGTTGACCACATCGCTTTTTCGACCTCCGTCCGCCTAATCCTTTCTTCCTTGGCGCTTAGCATTCAAGCACGTGTGGCTTAGGGCCCATTTCGGTGGGGCTGTCCTGCTTCGCGTTGTTTGATCTGTATGGTGCACGCACCTAATTCTTTCAAAGCTTGATTAATCGCTGGAGTCATTCCAGTAAACACTTCCGTAAAGAAGGAGAGCGATATGAAATACCCAATTCTTCGTCATGCTGCCCCTCTGATGACTGTCCTGTTAGGAAGCATTGCCCTTGGATGCACGACGGTTGTGAACCCAGTCTCATCATTGGAAACCACCGTGATGGATAAGAATTATGGATTGCTCGTCGGCGCCATTCATCTCACTCGGGATGAAAGATCCTTGTCAGCTGGTCTTAAGTGGCCAGCATATACAAAGTGGTGGATCGTAGAAGAAACACATGGAACACGTATGCTACTCACACCTCTTCCTCTTGACGGTGACTTCACGCTGAAGCTGCCACCTGGTTCGTATCGCATCACGGACGTCAGCTTCCACAGCAGCCAGGGTGCTTGGCACACCGAACTGCCGACCACATTTCGCATTCTGTCAGGAGAGTGTACATCTCTAGGAGCATTGAAACTCGATCTGTTAAAAGGATTCCGGGTAGGCTGGATCACGCAACAAGTTTCCGGTGAAAACGTACGTGCTGAGGATCATAAAGGAAAAGCCTCAGAAGCAAGCGACTGTTCAACCATTGCCCCACTTACGTCAGATTATCAACGCCTGATCAGGCTGAGTCTTTATCGTCCGGATCAGTTGATTCGGCCATGAACCAGATAATATGGCTAGGGTAAGTATCTGCTGCCATGTTGCGAGATAGAGCAGAAGACGGCTTGTATGGAGTACCTGACGATGGTGACCAGCTCACTCATTGTCAGGTGCTCTGTGGAGCTATCCTGTTCTATTTATGTTGAGGCTGTGTTGAACTGCTTTTTAAAGTCTTTACGCAGCCCATCAAAGTTAAAGTGACTCGAAAGCGACATCGTGAGATTGCCGTTCAGGAAGGCGAAATAGTATAGGCGTGTTCCTACTATATCCAGCTGATAAAGAACATTCGTCCAGACGGCCTTGGAAGTAGATTCCCGAGGCGATGATCGGAGTCAAGCCGCTCCCGGCACCGGGGGGCAGGCACTTGCCGGCATAATTGAGATGATCCAACGGAGCTTGGTCCTGTATATTCCCGGTTAGCAGCACCTTTCGATTCGAGGGCGAAGCTATCCACGGTAAGACGGATGTTCCTCGACCTTGAGGATGCACGTGCCTTCGTCTTCCTTTGGCATGCCGAATTGCGCGGCAAGGGCGATCGACGCGCCTAGAAATACGATCGACAGTGGTCAATGAATCAGAAGTCAAATGAAGAAATCCTGAGTGGCCTAACTCGAGGACTTTCTATTGTGAGGAGAGTCATGAAGCATTCCTATCTTTCTGTTCTTGGATTTTTTGCAATCTTTATCACTACGCAACTTGCTCTTGCTGGTGAGACCATTCGTGTCGGCCATTTCCCGAACGTGACCCATGTGCAAGGTCTGGTTGCGCATCACCTCTCACGGACCGGACATGGATGGTTCGAGGAGCGGCTGGGTAAAGACGTGAAGGTCGAATGGTATGTCTACAATGCCGGCCCGAGTGCCATCGAGGCGATCCTGGCCGGTTCGGTTGATCTGACGTATGTGGGGCCGAATCCCGCGTTGAACGCCTATGCAAAATCGAATGGAGAGGAGATTCGACTCCTTGCCGGTGCTGCGGCGGGAGGTGCGGCGTTGGTGGTTCAGGGGGATTCCCAGCTCAAACAGCCGACAGATTTCCGTGGGAAAACCATTGCGACTCCACAGCTCGGCAATACCCAAGATATTGCCTGCCGCGCCTGGCTGGCCAACGGTGGATTGAAGATCACCCAGACCGGCGGAGAGGCCTTCATCGTTCCGACGCCGAATCCTGATCAAATCTCGTTGTTTCAACAGCGAAAGCTCGATGCGGTTTGGACAGTCGAGCCCTGGGTGTCCCGTCTTGAACGGGAAGCTGGTGGCAAGGTGCTGCTCGAACAGTCGAAAGACAGTGTCACGGTGCTTGTGTCAGGGGTGAAGTTCGTAAAGGCCAAGTCGGAATTGGCGAAAAAGTTTGTCCAGGCTCACCGTGAACTCACGGACTGGATCCTCGCGCATCCCGAGGAGGCGAAGAAGATGGTTCTGGAAGAGTTGTCGGTGGAAACGCAAGCTAAAGTTTCAGCGGAGTTGATTGCGCAGGCATGGAAACGGATCATGTTGCGCCCGGATGTGTCGATCGAGGAGTTTCAGCAGTTCGTGAGCAACGCGCAGCGTGCGGGGTTCATGCGCACGACACCGGATTTGGCGCGACTCATTGAAAGGCTTCAGTGAGATGGAGAGTCAGGTTTCTGCTACGGATGCAGTTCCAACGAAGCTGGTGCTCGAACATGTCTCGAAGTGGTTTCGGACCAGCTCGCTGCATGTTCAGGCGCTTGACGATGTGACCCTCCGCATTGCTGAAGGGGAGTTCGTGTGTTTGGTCGGTCCGAGCGGGTGCGGCAAATCGACCTTGTTGAACCTGATCGCGGGCCTTGACCGGGCGGATCGTGGGACTGTGCAAGCCGATGGCCAGACCATCAGCGGACCTGGGCTGCATCGATTGATGATGTTTCAGGAGGCGGCGCTGTTTCCCTGGCTCACGGTGCTTGGAAACGTCCTGTTCGGTCTGAAACTCGTCAAGGGGTTGAGTGCCTCGGAGCGTCAGGAGAAGGCTGAGTACTTTTTGGAACTCGTGGGTCTGAAGCGCTTCATGCATTCCAACGTGCATGAGCTCTCAGGTGGCATGAGGCAGCGTGTGGCACTCGCTCGATCCCTGGCACCCAATCCCAGCGTGCTGTTGATGGATGAGCCGTTTGGCGCGCTGGACGCACTGACGCGGGAACAGCTTTATGGCGATATCCAGCGCATTTGGAGCCAGCACCGGAAAACGATTGTCTTCGTGACGCATAATGTGCGCGAAGCCGTCTGTCTGGGCGATCGAGTCATCCTGTTTTCACCCAATCCCGGGCGAATCCGAGAAGAGTTCTCCATTCCGCTCCCTCGCCCGCGTGATATCAACAGCGTGGACCTCGCGCGGTACTCCACGGAAATTACCCGTGTGCTGAAGGGCTACGTTCAGAATGAGGTTGCAGGATGATTGCTCGATGGGCCATCGCGTCGCTCTTTTTTGCTTGTTTGATCGGTCTCTGGCAGCTTGCCGTCAACGTCCAGATCTGGTCACCGCTGCTCCTGCCATCCCCGTCCAGTGTCTTCATTTACCTCTGGTCCGCTCTTGAAGATGGCACCCTGTGGCAGGCCACACTCGTGACGGTGCAGCGCCTTCTCATCGGATATGGGCTAGGCATTCTGATCGGCCTCCCATTAGGCCTTCTCACGGCGTCCTTCAGATGGTCTCAAGATACGATTGGTGTGCTTGCTTTGGGTCTTCAAACGCTTCCAAGTGTCTGCTGGGTTCCCCTGGCGCTGCTCTGGTTCGGGCAAACGGAATCCGCCATGCTGTTTGTTGTGGTGATGGGAACCTTGTGGTCGCTGATCATCGCCACGGATACCGGTGTGCGGACAATCCCACCAATCTACAGCCGCGCTGCTCGTAGCATGGGATCGTCAGGCTTCCATACCTGGACTCATGTGATTCTCCCGGCGGCTCTTCCGTTTCTGTTGAGCGGCATGAAGCAGGGCTGGGCCTTTGCGTGGCGATCGTTGATGGCCGCGGAAATTTATGTGACGATTCTGACGGGATTCGGCCTCGGGCATCTGTTACATTACGGACGAGAGTTGAGCGCGATGGATCAGGTGATCGGGGTCATGCTGGTCATCGTCATGATCGGACTCGCGGTGGACAAAACGCTCTTCGCTCCAGTTGAACGATTTCTGCATCGCCGATGGGGAACTGCGCGTGGGTAGTTTCCTATGAAGGGGTGCCTATGGTTAGGCACTATCGTTCGACTTGTTGAACGATAAGCGACGGAATCGCTAGTTCAACTACTGACTGTTACTCTGGGTGGTGCGGAGTAGCTGATGCCGTGGGCATGGAGGCCGAGATACAGCCCTCTATAAACTCGACCTTGCATTGCCATGAGGCGGCTGCAGCGTTGACGCGTGTGATGACATCCACTGCGTTCGTGGTGCCGGTGGTAATGTCTACGAGGACATGGTTCGGGACACGGTTGAAGTAGATGCCGGTGACGCCTGGAATGGCCTGCAAGACGGTTGTTATCTGAGTTTCCTTACTGTCGCAACCTGATCCGCTGAGTGTCAGAGGAAGTCGTTCTTTGGCAGGTGGGGTTGCCGCAGCTGGCAAGGACATGGAAAGGGTTGCGATCAGGAGTGCGACCGGCACGGCTCGTTGGCACCAGAAAGTTTGCATGAGATGAACTTCCAGACAGACAGTAAATTCTCTACCTGTAAGATACATGACGCGAGATAATATTGTCGAGTTGCTATCTGGCCTGTACCAAAAAGGCTTTCGAGCGGGCGTTTCCTCCGCTGGCCACGACATCAATGAATGACATGCCGGGCTGGATCTCAGGAACCGTCGCTTCGACGGTCGTGTCGTTCACAAACGTGTAGTCGATCTTGATGGATCCGGCTGCACTGAATGCCACGCCGCGGAAGCAATCTCTTGTTCCAAAGTGCTCACCCTTAATCGTGATTGTTTGCCCCGGCTTGGCTTCGTCCGGTTCCACACGCACGATCTTTGGTTTTCTGCTGCTATCGCAGACGGGGTCCTTCGCCACTGTCTGTTCGTCGTGGCCCTTGATCGATTCTGTGTCGTGCAGCGTGTAGCCCGCTCCGTCGACGATCACTCCCTCTTCGGCAAGGGAGTCGAGGGGGAGGTCGGCGAGCCCAAACAACGAGACCATCAGGACCTGCAATAGGAATCGGGGAGACATCATGACCTCCTTCGATGGGGAACTACTTGTTCGGCATTGGAACATAGATTTCTCCAACAATCGTTTGTCCGGCTGGAGAAAGTGCAAATTTTGAAAACGCCTCAATCAGGGAGTTCGGTTCTTTTTTTGAAAGCAGTAACAGGGGGCGGCGGAGGCTATAGCGGCCGTCCTTTACCGTCGGCACTTCAGGCTCGACCTTATCCACAGGCAGCAAGCGGACAGCAACGCCGTTCGAGACAGCTGAAAGGCCGGTGCTCAACGAAATATAGGTAGCTGCCGAGAGGGGCGGCAGGGTGCCGACCACAGTCTTTACAACGACCTCATCTGTGCCGATCACTTTGGCGGACTGAGGAATGTTGTCTGCGATCCCAAGGCGGGTTTCAAAGGCTTCTCGAAGGTTCTGGTGACCTGGTCTGTCGATCAGGAGAATTTTGGTCTCCGGTCCACCCAGTTCCGACCACTCCTTGATCTTTCCCGAAAAAATGCCGGCAACTTGCTGTGTAGTCACCTCTTTGGTGAAGTTCGATAAATGGACCAAAATGCCGATTCCATCCCAACCTATCTGAGTCACCGATAAAGCCGGATCTTCGGACCCTGTAACGGCGATCTGGGCCTGGTCTGTTTTGACCAATTGTAACGGTTTGGCATTCTCATCCCAGAGGATGTCGACATAGGCACGGGGATTGGCTTTTTCAAAGGCTCGAGCCAAGGCCTCGACAGTCGTTTGCTCAGGCCCGTTGCCGGTGATGATTAGGTTTCCGGCTATTTGAGCGAAGATGTCGGCATGGGACACACACAGGGCCAGTCCTACCAGCAGCCCGGTTACGAACTGTCTCACGGTCATCGAGTGGCCTGTTCCCACAGGAGGTCACGACCGAACTGGTACTGGCATTGGGT
>JBQTJA010000074.1:0-2254 GCA_052387595.1 Nitrospiraceae bacterium
TAGGAAACTGCTGGTTTATCTAACTGAGCTTACGGGGGCGTAACAGAACTGTAGCGCACTGATGGGCAGATTGGAAGGGGCGGGACAACCCTTCTTGGAGCGATTTCCTATCCGCAGCATCCGCCGGTGAAGACTTGTCGCTGGCAGTGGGCATTCCAGCAAGCTGGGCAGAGTTGCACTGTGGAGTGCGTAAAGCCGTCGATCGATTCCATCAGCCGTTCGACGACTATGCTGCAATCAGAACAGGGACCTGTCCGTACTGATGGTGCGCTAGGCTCTTGGACTGTCATGCCTCGCCAGCTTTGTATTCAACCGGACATGTCGATTGCAGACTGCCGACATGAACTGGCCTCTCTGCTTGGACCGCAGTAAGCTTCGAAAACGCTCCACCAGTCTGTCTGCAGTACTTCGATGCAAGCCCCGCTGGATGCTCTGCAACCGGTTGTCCAGTGCTGCCACCGTTCTTTCCAAATCCATCAACTGCTCTTTCGTTAGAGGTGTTGGTTCGGTCGCGAGCATCGTGTCCTCCTTTTGATCGGCTAGACGGTACAATGTCGAATGACACCGATGACAATCCCTTCAATCTGAAATTCATCCGATGGCCGGACCACGATCGGCTGCATCATGTCATTGGCGGGATGAAGTTCAATGTGGACATCCTTCTTGACGTATGTCTTGATCGTAGCCTCGCCATTGACCAAGGCAACGACGATCTGCCCGTTTTTGGCCGTGTCTTGTTTGTGCACCACCACGAGATCCCCGGGTAAGATGCCGTCGTCTTTCATGGATTCTCCCTTAACCGTTAACGCAAAGGTCTTTCCACCCCGCAACATGCTTGGGGGGATATCCACGAGTTCCGATTGTGATACAGGCTCGATAGGGGAGCCGGCTGCCACCAGACCAGCCATTGGAACGGCTGTCTTACGTCGCAATTGATTCAGCACCACCGATACGACACCGGGAATCTTTCGCATACCGGCTTCATAGCGAGCCACCGATACTCGAGTGGTATGCAAGGCGTCAGCAAGTTGTTGCTGAGTAAGGCCTAATTCTTCCCGAATATGTTTGAGGTCTTGCGATCTCATAGTGTATCCATTGGTAACATTTTTTATGTTGACCTGTCAATGTAATATTCGAGATATGTGTGAAGTGCCTGTGCATAACTTTTCTATTGGAAGAGAATTGCTCAGCTGGGAGAGAATAAACACGGTTAGGCATTGAACTATCAAATTTTTCAAATTTTTTTATTACAAAGGGATCCAAGTCTACAAGATATAGGGGCATACGTTCACCTTTTACACAATGATTAAAAAATAGGCAAAAAGGTCTCTCAAGACGAATTTCGCCGATTCCCACATCACGAGAAGAGTTGCGCACAGGTTTATCCACAGAAACTGGGGAGAGTGAAATCTATCTCAAACGATTTGTAGATGACACAGCCAAAAGCATTCTGATTGCCGCAGTCATGTCTCTAGATTTATGTACGCTCGATTCCGAGCGAGCCCTATGTCAGTTGGTGGTCATCCCTGCAGTCGTTAAGTGGAGAGGAGTTTAAATCTTCGGCTCATCACGATCGTGACGACGCCGGTCATGCCGCCAAAGAGCCAACTCAGCAGTCTGATTGGGAACCAGAAAAATGCGATAACGGCTTCAGGCGTAGAGAACCGGAGTGACATCGCGATGAGTTCTATCCCATCCTGCAGGAAGATCGGATACAGCGTCATCGCAATCAATCCCGATGCATAGCCGGCGACGGTTGAGTATATGAGAGTTGAGAGAACGGGAAGTGGTCCAGTATGATGGCGGCGCACCCACCACAGCAACGAGATCATCAGCGATATCAGGAAGATGGCCTGATAGGAAAGAAAGTAGGACCCGCGGATCCAAAAATTCATCCAGCGAATCATCAATGTGACAAACGCCAGGATATAGGTCAAGACGAGACTCGCCGCCACCAACAGGCCCGGCTTTCCGTTGATATGTAAATCCGGCAACATGTGGAGAATGACTGTACGGAGTCAGAAAGAGAGTTGCAATGTCATCCAAGGAACAGATCTTTACAGCCGACGCGCAGAGCCCGGCCTCGATCAGAGGCAAAGTCATCGTTGTAGTCATCTTTCTCGTCGTCATCGGCGCCTTCTATGTGTTCGACCTCATGGCGTATCTCTCCCTCGATGTGCTCAAGGCCAATCGGGATAAGCTCTTAGCCTTTACGGAGGAGCACTACTGGTCGGCTGCCGGGTTGTTCATCCTG
>JBQTJA010000075.1:0-22975 GCA_052387595.1 Nitrospiraceae bacterium
GTGAGGGTCGTCCGATCATTCGGACTCTCAGCCTTAAGGCTCCCCTAGCGATAGAGCGCTATCGTATTACTCCAAGACCTCGAAGTCAATCGGCTATTAGGCCCATTCCGTTTCCTCTCCTTTGGGCGGGTGACTAGGACTTTTCCTCAATGGGCGTTCGTTGAATGTGGAAGGAGTCTATCGTAGAATGAATTCCCTTGCGTATGGAGGAAGTATTGTGACGGTTACTGCGACGTTACCCAGGCCAATCACCGAGTACCAAGCGCAGTCGGCGGAGGAATTGTACCGGCGGACGGTCGCTGCGAAGCACACACTCGGTGAGCGGGTCATGATCCTGGGCCATAACTACCAACGGGACGAGGTGATTCAGCACGCCGACTTTCGCGGCGATTCCCTCTTATTGGCCAAGCTGGCTGCTGAACGGTCCGAGCGATCCCACATCGTCTTTTGCGGCGTGCATTTCATGGCCGAGACGGCGGATATTCTCAGCCGTTCCCAGCAAACAGTCATCTTGCCCGACATGGCGGCTGGGTGCTCCATGGCCGACATGGCCGCGATCGAGCAGGTCGATCAGTGTTGGGAAGCGTTGGGGCGTGTGATTCCGGTCGAGGAGACCGTGATGCCAGCAGTATATGTGAATTCGGCGGCGGTGCTCAAAGCGTTTTGTGGCGAGCATGGTGGGATTACCTGCACCTCCTCCAATGCCAAGGCCGTGATTGAATGGTCCTGGGCCAGGCGGGAAAAGATCCTCTTTTTCCCCGACGAACATCTCGGCCGGAACACTGCGAACAAGATGGGTATCCCTCGCGAGCAGATGATTGTCTGGGACCCCTATCAACCAAACGGCGGGAACACCAAAGAAGCCATTAAGCGAGCCAGGCTGATTTTGTGGAAAGGCCACTGTAGCGTCCACCAGATGTTTCAGCCGGTCCATGTGGATCACTTCCGTAAGCAGTATCCGGACGGCAAAGTGATCGTCCATCCTGAGTGCCATGAAGATGTCGTGAACAAGGCGGATCTTATCGGATCGACCGAGTTCATCATTCGCACAGTCACCGCTGCACCAGCTGGCACGACGTGGGCGGTTGGGACGGAACTGAATCTCGTTAATCGATTGAAACACGAACTCACAGACAAGAAAGTGTTCTTCCTGTCATCGACGGTCTGCCAGTGCGCCACCATGTTCCGGATCGATGCGGCACATCTCTGTTGGGCGATGGAGAATCTGGCCGAAGGCCACGTCGTGAACCGCATTGTGGTGCCAGAGGACGACAAGCACTGGGCGAAGGTGGCCCTCGACCGTATGATGGCCATCAGTTAGTGAAATCGTGAACGACGTTTCCAGGGTACGCTCGCTCGTCGCTCAAACCCGCAACATATGTAGATTGTACACATCGTGCCTTTGCTTGCTGTGGTCTTGCTGGAAGACGTTTTGGGCGATTTCGCAAGATTGGGTAAGGACTAGTACCTCGCCAGTCATTCCTGTATATTCCCTCGATTCCGTTTGATCACTGCGTGAATACTCGGATCCCATTGTCTATGGATTACAAAGCAACGCTCAACCTTCCGAAAACCGACTTCCCCATGAAGGCCAATCTGCCGCAACGTGAGCCTGACATGTTGGCCTGGTGGGAGCAGCAGAAGCTCTATGATCAGATACAAGCGAAAGGGCAGGGACGGCCTCGGTATGTGCTGCACGATGGCCCTCCCTATGCCAATGGCCGCATTCATATCGGACACGCGCTGAACAAGGTTTTGAAAGACATCATCGTCAAGTCAAAGACGATGGCTGGTTTTCAGGCACCCTATGTGCCGGGGTGGGATTGCCATGGGTTGCCCATCGAGCATCAAGTCATGAAGGAGTTGGGGGACAAGAAGAAAGACATAGATGTTGTGGCAATCCGCAGACTCTGTCGCGACTATGCCGAGCGGTTTGTGAAGACTCAGCGGGAGGAATTCAAGCGGCTGGGGGTGTTGGGAGAATGGGATCAACCCTATCTGACGATGACTCCTGGGTATGAAGCCACGATCATTCGTGAATTCGGGAAATTTGTCGAGCGTGGGGGAGTCTATAAGGGGCTCAAGCCGGTTCTCTGGTGTACGCAGGATCAGACGGCGCTTGCGGAAGCGGAGGTCGAGTACGAGGACCATACGTCCCCGTCGATCTACGTTAAGTTTCCGATCGTCACATCGCCGACTGTTCTCAGCCATATCTTCCCTGATGTCTCCTTTCCGGAAGGAATGAAGTTGGTCTCCGTCGTCATCTGGACGACCACGCCCTGGACGCTCCCAGCGAACCAGGCTGTCTGCCTCCACCGCGATTTTGACTATGCCTTTGTTCAAGTCGGCGACGAGTTACTGATTGTGGCGGAAAAACTTTTGGAGAGCGTCGTGAAAGCCTGTGCGATCGAGCGCTATCACGTGGTCGGTGTGAAAAAAGGCGGAGATGGATTCGAAGGTTTGGAGACGCAACGGCCCTTGTCCACCGGTCTGTCACCGGTCTTGCTCGGGGACTTTGTGACGCTCGATCAAGGGACGGGTTGCGTTCACATTGCCCCGGGACACGGGATGGAAGACTACCTGCTCGTGCTCGATCACAATGCCAAAGCCTCAACAGGGGAGCGTCTTGAAATTGTCGCACCGGTGGACAACGGTGGACGGTTTACTTCGATCGTCACAGAGTTCGCCGGACAGCACGTCTTGAAGGTCAATCCGAAGATTGTCGAGTATCTCCAGGCGAACGGGCGCTTGCTCGGGCAGGGCTTGCTCCGGCATTCGTACCCCCACTGTTGGCGGTGTAAAAATCCAGTGATCTTTCGCGCGACCGAGCAGTGGTTCGTGTCGATGGAGACCAACGAATTGCGGAGGGAAACCCTGGCGGAAATCGAGCGGGTTCGATGGATTCCAGCCTATGGCCGTGATCGGATCTTCGGCATGATCGACAACCGGCCGGACTGGTGTCTCTCGCGGCAACGTGTGTGGGGTGTGCCGATTCCAGGCTTTACCTGCGAAGGGTGTCGCCATGTGCTTGCTGACCCGGTCGTCATCGAACATATTGCCGCGTTGATGGAATCCAAGGGCGCCGATGTGTGGTTTGAACGGGCGGCTCGTGATCTGTTACCAACAGGAACGACCTGTCCGAAGTGCGGAGGAACCACATTTGAAAAGGAGCGAGACATCCTGGATGTCTGGTTTGAATCCGGGGTCAGTTTCGCGGCTGTTCTGAAACCACGGAAGTGGTGGCCGGCCGATTTGTATCTTGAGGGTTCCGATCAGCATCGGGGCTGGTTCCATAGCGCGCTGCTCGCTGGTGTGACCACGGATCATCGTGCGCCCTATCAGGCAGTGCTGACCCATGGCTTTGTCGTCGATGGGCAGGGGAAGAAGATGTCCAAGTCGGCTGGGAATGTGGTCGCGCCGCAAGACGTCATCAAACAGTCGGGCGCGGAGATCCTCCGTCTGTGGGTAGCGGCTCAGGATTATCGAGAAGATCTACGCATCTCGCAGGAAATCCTGAATCATCTAATCGAAGCCTACCGAAAGATCCGCAATACGTCCCGGTTTTTGCTGAGCAATCTGTACGATTTCGATCCGGCAACGCATAGCGTTCCTTATGAGCAGCTGCCGGAATTGGACCGATGGGCCTTGTTGCGCCTCGCGGAGCTGATCACGAAAGTGCGGCGAGCCTACGAAGAGTTTGAGTTTCACACCATCTTCCACGCCCTGAACAATTTCTGTTCGGTGGACCTCAGTGCCGTCTATCTCGACATCCTCAAGGATCGGCTCTATACCTTCCGAGCCGACTCGCCATTGCGCCGAGGATCGCAGACGGTCCTCTTTGAGATTGTCGTGGCCCTGGCGAAACTCATGGCGCCGATTCTGAGTTTTACCGCAGAGGAAATCTGGCGAACGATGCCGGAGGCATGCCGAAAGACCCTAGGAACCGCTAGCGTACACCTAGCTGCGTTTCCAGAGGCAAGTCCAAAGTGGATAGATCCACAGTTGGCGAGAAATTGGAACCAACTATTGAATATGCGCGTTGAGGCTCAAGGTAAACTGGAAGAGAAACGCAGAGAGAAGGTTATCGGTTCGGCGTTAGAAGGGGAAATTATTATTCATGCAGACCCAGTGACTGCTTACGACTTCTACAAGAGATACGAGAAAGATCTCCCTGGGATTTTGATTGTTTCCCACGTAGAAGTGACAAAAGCGGAACATGTCCCGCAGCAGGGTATTCTAGTTAGTGACGAGGCAAATTCGGTTAGTGATGACCTTGATCATGTGAGTGGCCCACGAGATTTTTGGATTGAAGTAATCCATGCTGACGGCGCTAAATGCGAACGTTGTTGGAACTATCGAGACGCGGTCGGCAAAGATGCGACCCATCCGACGCTGTGTGATCGCTGTGTGGAGGCTGTCCGGTGAGTCTTCGCAATCTCGTACTCGCTTCGGTGACCGGCGGTATTATTCTTCTCGATCAGCTGACCAAGCAGCAGATCATGCAAACGATGCGGTTGCATGAATCGATTCCAGTCATTCCCAACCTCTTCAGTCTGACCTATATTCGGAATCCTGGAGCGGCGTTCGGTCTCTTGGCCGGGAGCAGCAACGCATTCCGGATGGTGTTCTTTGGCCTGACCTCGATTTTTGCCCTTGGGTTGCTGGGCACGATTTTGCTGCGGATGCCGGAGGAAGATTGGGTGGGCCGTATCAGTGTCGCGGGAATATTGGGTGGGGCGATCGGTAATTTGATTGATCGGCTTCGCTTTGGCGAGGTGATCGATTTCCTAGACGTCTACATCGAAACCTACCACTGGCCGGCCTTCAACGTCGCGGATTCCGCGATCACCATTGGGGTCATTTTCCTCATCATTCACTTTGCCTTCGAAAAACGCGCAGATCCTCCTACCGAGTCGGAGATATCTTCCGTACGGTAAGCCAAGAAAGAGTTGTGAGTTCTGAGCTGCGAGCGTTGATCGCTGACTCACAATATCAACACGCAACACCACGAACTGGGAATCAGGCCGGCATGCGAACGATAAATCCGCCCTTTTCCTTGACCTGCTTCTGCTGCTCCGCCGTGAACATGACCAGCGGTTCGCTGTGACAGAATTGGCACTCCCTCGTAGTGATCGTCGCAGTCGGTTCCCCGATGCTCACCAGGTACTCCTTGGCAAGTTTGAGGGCGGTGGCTTCATCCGTCGTCATGACATCGAAGTGAATGCGACCGCTCTTGCCGTTAATCCAAGTGTCGTAGACGTGAATCGTATCCGAAGACATGCACAACTCCTTTCAGCGGACGACCAACATGACTAAAATTCCCAGAATAATACGATAGTACGCAAAGACTCGCAAGGTATGCCGTTGGACATAGGTGAGAAAGGCGGTGATGACGGCCCAGGCCACCAGAAAGGAGATGAGCATGCCGAGGCCGAGCGCCATATAATCCTGATCGGTAAATGCTCCTCGTGCTTTCCATGTTTCGTAGACTGTCGCGGCGATGATGGTCGGGAGCGCGAGAAAAAATGAATATTCCGTGGCCACTTTCCGGTCGAGCCCGGCGAGCAGCCCTCCGATGATGGTTGAGCCGGAGCGAGACATGCCTGGGATGAGGGAGGCGCATTGCGCCAGCCCAATCCAGAAGGCATGAACCGCCGACACTTGGTCCAAACTCTTGGCATGGCTTGTCCGTTTCGTCGCTTCCACGATGAGGATGATAATGCCGCCCAGGATCGATGTTGAAGCCACTGTCAGAGGAGTGAACAAATGCGACTTGATCCACCCGTGAGCCAACAGGCCAAGTATGGCCGCGGGCAGAAAGGCAATCCCGAGCCCCAACAGGAACCATAAGTTGGGATGATTCCGCATGGAGGCCTTGACCTGGTCGGACCATGAGGTAGGAGGCTGGCTTGCTGAGGATGTCCGCAAGGCCTTCTGTTCTTGCCAGGCGCCAGACAGCAGCCGGCTGATTTTCTCCCGTTCAAAGACGATCACAGCCAGAATCGCGCCCAGCTGGATGGAGATTTCCGCGTTGGCAGCGACGTCACCAGTGAAGCCGAGGGCATGGCCTACCAAAATAAGATGTCCCGTGGACGAGACGGGGAGAAACTCTGTGAGTCCTTCGACGATCCCCAGTATCACGGCGAGCATTGGGCCCCATTCGTTCATGCGTACTCCACGTCAGAATAGTAAATGAGAGGTTCCAGCCATCACGGCCATCTCCGATAGAATGTGGGGGATGATCACAGAGCGACGACAATCCGTCAAGCGGCAGATGGTTGTCGTGTCAGACCCGAATTAATTTCTACAACGGCAAATATGTTGACAATGCCGGGATGTTGGCATACACACAAGGAAAGAAGGCGCAAGAACCACGGTTTCAGACGGGTAGGTGGAATGTTCCACATGATGATCGGGCAAGCCGTAGGATTTGATGGAGGGAGGATCGCATGAGACGCGAGTGGACGGCGATGGTGTTGGTTGGGGCGGTGTTGGCCACGGGTTGCGTATCGAATAAGAAGTACCAAGACGCGTTGGCCGAGGCAGACAACGTCAAGATGGAACTGGAGAAGACTCGCCAACAGAAGGGCGCCATGGAACAACAGGTCCGAACCCTCAAGGAACTGAACGCGAAGTTCGGCAATGAGGCACAAGCGGCTCGTGATGAACTCCAGCGCATTGAGCACGGACGTGATGCGGAGCGAGGCACGAGCGAGGGACGAACCAAGGAACTTGAGGATAAAGTCAAGGCGTTATCAGCGCAGAATAAGAATGTGCGGCAGGAATATCAGGATGTGAAACGTCATAATGACACGCTGAAATCATTGGTCGCGCGTTATCAAAAAGAGCTTAAGGATCGTTCCCATGCCGGGGCGGCAGCTCAAACAGCGACACTGACACCAAGCCAGGCTCCATCCGGAACCGCGACAGTCTCTCCCGTCGCTGCATCGGCGGCGATTAATATTAACAAGTTTTCAGCAAACGACTTGATTCTCTTTCTTGGACTGAAGCAGGACGAGGCCGATCGTATCGTGAGCAATCGTCCCTATCGCGTGAAGGGTGAATTGGTTGCGAAAAACGTGGTTCCAAAAGAAACCTTTGATCTGATCAAAGATCGGATCTCTGTCAGCCCGTAGAAGACACGAAACTCTGTGCAACGGAAACGGCCGTTCTCCATCGGGAGGACGGCCGTTTTTGTTTCCACGGAGAAGCTGTCATCAACCATGTCCTCTCTCAGGGCTTGCCAATGGGAATCCGGACCAAGAGCTCCTGCACGGATAGGTCCTGATTGACGACGTAGGTGGTTTGCTCGTGGAAGCCTGGCGCTTCGTCGGTCGTAACGGATTCTCGGAGTAGACTGAGCGAGGACCGTCCCGACAGGACGATAGCCTGTGTAATTGAGGAATCGAACAGAATACGAGAGAACCGGAGGATGATGGTGCCGTATCCCGCCGCTACTGGAATTGTCCGGCGTTGATGTGCGATCAGTCTTGATGATAGCTGTTCGTCTTCTGGTATGGGGAATAGCAGGTGGTGCTGTAAAGGCTGTGTTTCTTCCCACACCTGAAGGTAGCCGTCCTGATTAACATCGATCAGAAGATCAATCGAGCCTGCCTGGTTCGTGGCTCCAGCGTCTTTGTCACGACATGGTCCCTCGATACCCGTGATGTCGCGAAGGCGAGGATCCTTTCACGAAGGGCTGACAGTATCTGATCACGATTCATCGCGTGTGGCTCTAGGGTGTGGTGAAAGCGGCAGTAAGTCTCCGAGTGAGCGAAAAGCAAGACGGAGCCCGTTACAGACCTCAACTTGCCGATCGAAGCGGTTTCGTGTGCGAATCATGTTCCACAACCTGCCGAAGCCTACGCGACCCCACGCGGCCAGGTGGAAGACCGATAACGGATAATCGGTTCCAAAGAGGAGGCGGGAATGCACCTCTGGGTGATGTCTTAAATGAAGCAGCATCTTCAGTCGATGGGGCTGGGTGAGGGCCGAAATATCGGCGTAGAAGTGCGGATAACGCTCGCACAGTTCACGAAAAGTCGGAAGAAATTTTTCGTACAGCATCAGGCCATAGCTACAGGCATGGGCAGCGATAACGGTTACCCCTTCGTCCAATGCCAGACGGAGCCGACCCGGATCGCCCAGCGATTGGTCCTTCCCGATGAGACTGAATTCATAGCCGACATGGCTGAGAAACGGCAACTGTCTCTGGGCCAGCGCACGGTAGAATGGTCTGTATCTCTGATCTGCCGGGTTGAAGTGCTGGGCGTTCGGTAAGACTTTGACCAGGACAGCGCCAGCATCGGCGCAACGGTGAACTTCATCAATGGCGTCTTTGCGCTGCGGATTGATCGAAGGGCCGGCCAAAAACACATCGGGGTGGGCCTGCACGGTTTTGAAGACGTAGTCATTGCTGACGAGAAAGTCTGTATGCTGGCGATTGAGCAGGCCGGTCTCATCGTAGAACCCGTCCATGCCAAGCAGCACTGCCTGCGAGACATGTTGGGAGGCGCGTAACTCCGTGAGGAGGTGATCCAGATATCGCTGATTGGCCTCTCGTGGCTCTGTCGGTGAGAGATCATGCTTCCACAGCAGGAAGCGAAAGAGCGGACTTCGAAGGAGTTTCGGGGAGATGAAGCAACCATTGTCGCTATCTGGTAACGCCGCGAGATGGACATGACAGTCGATCAAAGTTTTTTCACGAGGCGCCCCGATGTCCGTCTTCATGCTTTGTCCCAGGTCATTTCCGTATCTTAAAAGGACTGAGGACTGAGTAAGAAGTCAGGAGCTTCGATCCTTGCCCCTTTCTGAAACACTCAGCCCACAGTCCTCATTACTCAGTCCTACTGGACGCTTCATGAGATGCGAGTCGCTCCGCCGCAATGCGCTTCACGCCTCGTAAATCAAGTTTGCCGGTCCCAAGAACCGGTAACGCATCGACCTTGACGAACTGGTGTTTTCCAGGAATGAACAAATTAGGCAGGCCGCTGGCGGAGAGCTTTTCCAGGACGTTGGGGATGCGGGATTCTTCCAGGGTATGGAGGACGGCGAGACGCTCTCCCTTTTTCTCATCGGGTAACCCGGTTACGGCAAAGACTTGTGTGTCGGCCTCAGCCGCCTGCTGCAAGGCCTCCTCAACCTTGCCGTGGGGAACCATCTCGCCACCGATTTTTGAAAACCGAGACAGCCGGTCGGTGATGGTCAGGAATCCATCGTCATCCAGCGTGGCAATATCCCCTGTGATGTACCAGCCATCCCGCATCACCTGAGCGGTCAAGTCTTCCCGGCCCAGATATCCGTTCATGACGTTTGGCCCTTTCACCAGCAACATGCCGGGTGTGCCTGAAGGCAGGGGGGTGTAACTGTCGGGATCGACAATCCGTACCGAGACCCCCGGAAGAGGCTGGCCCACAGTTCCACGTCGTGAAGCCGGTTGGTAATAGCCGGCTGCGCGAAAGTCCGGGCAATTCACCGCAATCACGGGGGCGCATTCCGTGACTCCGTAGCCTTCGATCGGTCCGACTCCGAACGTATCTTCGACCGCCTGAGCGAGACGGGCCGGAAGCTTTTCTGCGCCGGTGAGGATCACCCGTACCGAACTGAATTGTTCCGGGGTACAACGGCGGGAATAGAGCTGCAAGAACGTCGGTGTTGTGACGAGGAAGGTGATGCGACATTTTCTAATCAGTTCGCCGATGGCCGCCACGTCAAGCGGCGACGGATGAAAGATCATCGGTGCGTTGTTGGACATCACGAACCAGAACACCATGTATCCGAACGAATGGAAGAAGGGCAAGATACCGAGGACTCGTTCATCTTGATACAGATGGAGCATCTGTGTCGCGCCCTGGCAATTGGAGTCGACACTAAAATGGGAGAGCATCACGCCTTTGGGTTCGCCGGTGCTGCCGCTGCTAAAGATGATCGTGGCCAGGCTGGCTGGGGTGAGCGGGGTCGTCTGCCCGCAGGCTCGCTCGATAATGCGGCATGGAGCAAACAGTGCCAGCAGCGCGGCCGTGACTTTTATGCCTGTCCCAATCGTCTTGGCTACGTCTTCGAGCCAAATCACCGATGGTCCGTCTGGTAATTACAGTTTTGCTTTCTCGATGAACGTACGGCTGGTGACGACCGTGCGCAGGCCGGCAAGGCGTACAGCCTCCTCCAATCCCGACTTTCCCACTGTATAGTTCAAGTTCACGATGGTTTTGCCACAGAGCGGAGCGGCCACGTTCACCAGCGCCCCAGCGACAGTCGGTGGCAGCAGCACGCCTACCCGGTCTTGTCCCTTCCAATAGGGTCTGAGAGTTCTGGCCAAGACAATCGATCCGATCAGGGCCTGGAGGGCCGAGACTCGCGGACGGTTCTGGTCGGCCATGGCAAAGCGGAACGGATAGCGCCGCATCGAGCGAATGAATTCACGATGGAGCGGCAGGCGATGCGATTTCCGGAGTTGCCAGGCCGCCTCACCAAGCTCGCGGATCTTTCCGCGCAGGTCGTGGATGGTCGTGCCTGAGGGCAGTGGTGTGCCGAACGAGACGGTGACGGGATAGGGGAGATGTTCCGGTATCTTCCAGAGGAACCGGCCGTTATTGAAACTGAAAATGCTTCCCCAGACACGATCCAAGTGAACAGGAATAAGCGGAACGTCCCGTCCCTTGACGATGCGTTCAAATCCCCGTCTGAACGGTAAGAGCGTTCCGGTGCGCGTGATCTGGCCTTCGGGAAAGATGCAGACGAGCTCTCCCCGGTCCACGGCTGCGCTGGTTTCTCGGAGCGCACGAAGGATGCCCCGCACTCCTCCATGTGTAGAAATCGGGATGACCCCAAGCGCCTTCATGAACGGCTTGAAGAGCGGTTGCTCGGCATAGTGGGAATCCACGACGAATCGCACTGGCCGATCCAGACTGGTGATCAGGAGAAACCCGTCGATAAACGACACGTGGTTGGGGACGAGCAGCGCGCCGCCGGATTGTGGGACATGGTGCTCGCCGACGATGCGAAGGCGATAGAGCGTATGAGTCAGGAGCACGAGTACCAGCCGGATGAATGTATCAGGGAGAAACCAGAGCGCCCACAACATGCCGGCCAACGTCATGCCGGCTGTTGCCAAGAAAATACCGGTAGTAGAAAGACCCATGTTGGCCAGTGACCCGCCGGCAAGCGATCCCAGTAAGATTCCCGTGAAGACACAGGTATTTGAAAAGGAAATGACGGCGCCGCGCCGATCCGGTGGTGATTTCCACTGGAGAATGGCATTCAATGACACAAAGATGAAGGCACTGGAAATTCCAAGGCCCCCCAACAACAGAAACGTTCCGGGTAATGGCGGGGCGATCAGGCCGAGCAACAGGAGAGCCAGAAACACGCCGATGGCGCCCAAGGGGATCAACCCATACTCGACGCGGTTGCGAGAAATCTTTCCGACCAGGATGGCGCCGATGCCGATGCCGATCGACAAGAGCGTGAGCGGTAAACCTGACATCGCGTCGGAGAGCAGGAGCACGGCTTTCGCATAGACGATCACGTTTTGCATAAACAGACTGGCGATCGTCCAAAAACAGATTTCCATCGGAATGGCCATCCGCAGCATCGGCTCAGTCCGAATCGCCGCCCATGCTCCGCGAACTGTTGCATCAATGCCACCGGTTGCCCGGGCGGGTAACACCGGGGGAATGGAAAACGATGTGATAAGACCGACCACTGACAGCAGGGTTAACGCGAAGGGGGCCACCCAGGTCTGCTCTCCTGCGAGTTGCAAGAGAAAGCCTCCGGCAGCGGTTCCCATCAAAATGGCAGCAAAGGTCCAGAGTTCCAACAGACCGTTGCCGGCTGCGAGCCGTTCATGGGGGATCAATTCCGGCAAGATTCCATACTTGGACGGACTGAACAACGCGCTATGGATGCCCATGCCACAGAGGACAATCAGGGGAAGCACTCCCCCAGCGGGGTTCAGCCAGAGTGCGATGGTTCCAGCTGCCATCAGGAGAACCTCGACGACTTTAATCGTCATGATGACGGTCCGCTTGCTGAGACGATCGGCCAGGGTTCCACCGACGAGGGAGAGGAGCACCAATGGCAAGGTGAAAATGATGAAGGCCGTCGCCGTTTGTGTCTGAGCGACGGTTTCCAGCTCCGGGCCTGGCGCCATGCCTGATGTCGCTTGCCGGATGGCCAGTAGGGCGACCATCAGCTTCCAGGCGTTGTCGTTGAATGCCCCGCAGAATTGGGCGATCAGGAGGCCGCGCAGAGGATGGGAGCAAGACTGGGGTTCAGGCCCGGCTGAGGTGATCATCCGTAAGGGGCATTGTGCCTGATTTAAGGAGCCGGGGGAATAGGCAATCCTTCCAGCTTCATGATGCGCAGGGCGTTCGTCGTGGGGCAGGGGCCTGGTCTGAGCCGGTAATCGAACTCCAGTGCGCCGGCGGCGACGGTTTCTTGAAAATGGGCATTGATCAAACCGGGAATCGCCTGTTCCAGATCCGCCAACTCTAGATCATGGGTGCTCACGAGGCCGAAGCCGTGTCCTTGCGACAGTGCGGTGATGTAGGCACGGCTGCCGATGAGCCGCTCTCGATTATTGGTGCCCTTGAAAATCTCGTCGATCAGGAACAGCACCGGCGGCAGGGTGCGCTCCTTCGTTGCATCGAGGATCGTCTTAAGCCGTTTGACCTCAGCGTAGAAGAAGGACAACCCGGCATCGAGTGAATCATCGACACGGATGCAGCAGGCCAGGCGGCTCCAGGTCCATGTAAACGACTGTGCGCAGACCGGCCCTCCGGCTTGCGCCAGGCAGAGATTGATGCCGATCGTTCGCAGGAACGTACTCTTGCCCGACATATTCGAGCCCGTAATCAAGTGGATCGAGCCGAGTTCGGTGAGATCGACATCGTTTGCGATACGGCTCTTCGTAGGGAGGAGTGGATGGCCAAGGTGAGTGGCCTGCAGAACGGCTGCCGTGCCGTTCTGTTCACCGGTTGAGATGACAGGAGTCGGCCATGCGTAGTCGGGATGAAGAGAGGCAAAGGTCGCCAGAGCCGATGCCGCTTCGACTTCTGCCAGGCAGTCCAACCACTGCGGGAGAACATGCTTGATCTCGTGCTGGGTGTGAATCAGTTGTCGAGTGAACCAGAGGTCCCATGGGCACAAGGCGTTAACGGCCAGATGGACAAGGGGATGGGCCTTGATGCTGATTGCATGAAGCGTTTGTGCGGCCTGCTTGAGATGCTGTGTGGGACTGGCTCCTTCCATCAGATTTACACAGACCGAGGCGAGGGCGGTGCCTTGTCGCCGAGCCTGACGCTCGAGGTAGCCCAGGACGATGGCAAGCCGTTCGGTTTCATGGTGCAGGCCGACCGCATGTTCCAGGAGCTCTTCCCCTTGATCGGTCATGAAGTAGAGCAGTGCGTACGCGGCGAATGAGAACATCCAATACCCAGGGAGCTGACCGAACAATGTGGCCGATGCGAGGACGATCGTGGTGCAGGCTAGGAGGCTCTGGATGACCAACAGTGCACTCAGATTGGGCAGACCGACTGGGTGTTCAAGCACCGCGGCTAGCCGCTTGCCGTTGATTTCCTGCTCTCCTGTCAGTCTGGCCTCAAGGGTCAAACGGTCGCGAAATAAAGAGCGAGGCGCCAGTTCCTTCACCAGCGACTGCCGTATTTGCCACTGTGAAGGGGGAGGGGGTTGGTTCAGCAACCAGCTGTGCAAGCGCTCTCGGCCATGGTCCGATACGGTGGTGTCGAGAAGATGCGCCAAGGAGTGAGTTCCAAAGAGATCAAGGTCGACGGCGTAGGGGTGAGAGGTCGGAGCTTCACCGGGTCTTGGCGGAATGGCCGTCCAATCCAAGGCGATGCGCGCAAGCTGGGCCAGCTTGATCTGTTTCCACTGCTGAAGCCGATGAATCCCGGTTTCCACCCTGTTATGATATGCGGCAATCGTGATGAAGATTGCGAGGAATACGCCGACGCCTAGATTGCCGCTGTGATACCAATCGAGCTTGTAGAGGGTTACGGTGCCGATGAGGCCAATGAGGAAAATAGCCAGCCGCCAGCGCGTGAAGGTCGCGCTGACCTGGGTGCCTTGAGCGATCAGGCGATCTGTTCGCCGGACCGCCGTTTCAAGCTGGACTGTGCGGGAGCGTGCCATAACAAGCGACCTTACTGGGAACGGACGGGGGACGTCAAATCATGATGCCTCTCTGGCGTGGCGCACAGGTGTTGCCAATCACGAGTGAGCAATGACGATGCCGAAGGACTGGGTTGATATCTGTATCCAGGAGCGCCTCGATGCCGGCGAGTTATTGAGCAGGCTCGATGATGCTGCTGTTCAGGGCGCCTGGGAAGACGAGGGAGAGGTCCATCTCTATTGGGCGGAAGATCAATGGAATGAGGAAAAGCTGGTGTCGGTACAGTCAGTTCTTGCAGATCTCGTGCAGTCGAGCAGGGCGATCCCTCTCTCGGTGCAGCGAGTACCCTCTCAGGACTGGAATGAGGCATGGACTCGTTCGGTGAAGCCGTTACGGATCGGCCGGTTGGTGATTCGCCCCAGTTGGGAACCGGTCACGCTCAGCCCGAATGACATCGAGATCGTGCTGGACCCGAAGCAAGCCTTCGGCACCGGCCATCATGCGACAACGCGTATGTTGCTGGAGTGGCTGCAAGAGGATATTCGTGGTGGAGAGCGGGTCTTGGATGTGGGGACTGGGAGCGCGATCCTGGCGATGGCTGCGGTCAAGCTGGGCGCAGCATTCGCCGTCGGAGTCGAGGTTGATTCTGTTGCGGTCGATTGTGCGACAGAGTATGTCGAGCTGAATGGCTTGGCGGATCGGATTGAAGTCCTGTGCGGTACGTTGGCTGATCTGCCACAGGAGAGACGGCAGGCGGCCGATCTTGTGCTGGCCAATCTCGATCGGCAGACGGTCTTGGACCTCGCCGACGATTTGGCCTGTTCTGCGCTGCGCGGGGCGCGCATCATGGTCTCCGGCATTCTGGTCGAACAACAAACTGAGATCATGGAACGGTTGTCCAGTCTTGGCCTCGCGTGTGTGGAACGGCGAGAAGAAGAGGGTTGGGTGGCGATGAAATTCCTCAGACCTGAGTCGTGCGAAGGAGAAACTTAGCGATGTCCACCAGGCCTTCCTATCCCCATGTGCATCAGATTAGTGTGTCTGACGGTGGGGTTCCAAAGCTTCCGGTGTTGGAAGCGACGGTGAGTGAGAAAGGCGTAGTCGGCGATCGCCAGCGGAACCTCAAGTTCCACGGCGGCCCTGACCGTGCCGTCTGTGTGTATTCCCTTGAACTGATTGAGCAATTACAAGAAGAAGGCCATCCGATTGATCCCGGATCCTCTGGAGAAAATCTTACTGTATCAGGATTGGACTGGGACCAGGTGTGTCCCGGCGTCAGGTTAAGCATCGGCCCGGAGGTCCAACTCGCGGTGACGAGCTATACGACGCCCTGCAGCCATAATGGACGTTGGTTTCGCGATGAGGACTTCTCGCGCATCGCGCAGAAGCTCAATCCAGGCTGGAGTCGGGTCTACGCGAAAGTGCTGCGTGGTGGTGTGGTACGGCCAGGAGATGCTGTCACAATAGACAAAGGTTAAGGTGGAGGCCGAGAGGGTTGCTTAGCCGCGGCCTCATACTTACTAAGGGGAGTTCGCATGGATCGAGTACTTGAGCCAGAACTCATGGATGATCCGACGCAGGCCGAGGCCTACGCGCGGGCTGACTTTGCGGAAGAGAATCAAGGATTCGTCGATCGATTCAAGGAATACTTTCCGGAGTTTTCCCAAGGTCGTGTGTTGGATCTTGGCTGTGGCCCAGCTGATATTCTGATCCGGTTCGCTAAGCTGTATCCAGCCTGCCAGGTGATCGGCATCGATGCCTCGGCACCAATGATCCAGTTAGGAGAACAGGCAGTAAAACAGGCCGGATTAGCAGACCGCATTACGTTGCGGTGCGAACGGTATGAAGAGGTCGCCGGCGCCAGAATCGTGGACGCTGCGATTTCTAATAGCCTGCTTCATCATCTTCCGAATCCATTACAGTTCTGGCAGAAGCTTCGCCAGCTGGTGAAGCCTGGGGCACCAGTGTTGGTGATGGATCTGCTCCGACCGGACTCGCCGGAGGCCGCACAAGCCATCGTCGACCAGTACGCAGCCAATGACCCGGACATTTTACGCCGGGATTTCTATAATTCCTTGCTTGCGGCCTTCACGGAAGATGAAATCGGCTCACAGCTGGCCCGCATGAATCTGACGCGACTATTGATCGACATCCCAGATGACCGACATTGGGTCGTCGGCGGGATCATTTATTGAAAGGAGCGTATGCGGGAAAACGTACGGTTTGATATCAGAAGACGATTGCGTGATAGCTGCACTCTTGCAACGGGCGTCATGTTCATCGCAGTTCTTTCAGCCGGATGCGGTGAGCGAGAAAACTGGCTTGAGGCCGAGAGGCCGACGGAGGTTCGGCTTATCGAGCAGTCGTCGCCTTTTCCTGGGGCCGCGAGTACTGGTGTGGAACCGGGAAAGGTTGTAGCAACTCTAAAGCCAGGCGAAACGGTACGAGTTGTCGCGGTGTATCACGGTCAGGATTCTGACGGTTTCAAGGTCCAGCTTGCCGATGGCGCCGAGGGGCTCATCCTCGCGGCGGATACCTTCAAAGTCGTGTCCAGGTAAGGCATGTGCTACAAAATTGCCTTTGTCGACGTTTTCTTCCAGGCTTATTGAAGGTTGGTTGGGGTGTGGGACTGCGCTATTTGGGTTCAATTGCACTGTGAATCAAGAGAAGGTCAGTAATGTACGCCCTAGATTCTTCGACCTAGATCGGTGCTGATTCCTTCGATCTCGTTCTCTAGCCAGGCAATATAGGCCTACACTCGTTGCTGGATGGGCCGGGCAGCGAGGCGCACTCGATTTTCCCCCATCAGCATGTCGATCAGCTATCGCCGTTGTGCGACCAGCGAGACCAAGACGTGCGTCTGCTCATTAGGGATTGGATGGATCGGATGCGAATCGCTTCAGCGAAGCGGGCGAGGACCTGGGCATCCAACTGATCCGTCTTGGCCAATTGACCGGTGGCCCGTGCAAAGTCCCGCACCTGGCATGGATTGATGCCGACAACCGGCACTCCGGCGGCGACCAACGCGCCTGCAAGTGGAACTGCAAGACGGCCTGTTGCCTTCTGTTGATTTTCTTGTCCGATTCCGGAGGCAAGCTTAAGCTGTAGGCATGCTCACGGCTAGTGCATGCCACGGGGGAAAAGAGACATAGCAGTCCTTTTTCGCTCCTTGGAGCCTTTGTCGCCTATGGCCTCGGTTGCTACCGCACTTTCTATGAGGGCCTCTGGGGGCTCGGTCGCCTCTTCACAGGATTCTCCTTCCTCTCACTCCTCTGGTCGCTTGCCTGTTGTGCATTTGCCTTTGCCATCGTCAACGGCATATATCGGCTCACCGAGCTCTGCCGTGCCGCCGACGAAGGCCGCAGCATCGTCCGTCGCTCGGCGAGTACGGCAACTGAGCGTCCGATCCGTTAGGCATCACATGGATTAGTTGTAGGAGGTAACCATGAAGGTGAAAGCCTCAGGAGAATCGATGGTAAGTGAAGATGGCCGTATCAAGATAAATAAAGACGGCCTTACGTTTACAACAACCGAGAAGGATTCTGATATCCGTAGCTACCGAGACCAGTGGGACCGACTTATAAGGAGCTATGAGCGACTTAAAAAAATGGATGAAGGTCGGGCCGATGAGATACATTCCGAAAACTATCGAGATGAAATTTATGCGTTTTTCATGAACTGCCATCATCTGAAGGACTGGCTCTTAAATGATTCAGAGTTCCCTGCCAGGACCAAAGTTGAAAGCTACATAAATTCCAAAAAAGAACTTCAGATTTGCGCTGACATCTGTAATGCACATAAGCATCTCCACTTAACAAAGAAGCCGCGCAGCGCCGAGCAGCCCAAAGTTGGCGACCTAAATATCGAATCGAAGCTGACGGCGCGACGAGTCGGAGTAGTTCGAATAGAGTTCACAATTGACACAGCGTCGGGTCCAGTGAACGGGTTCGAATTAGCGACCAAATGCGTGGATCTTTGGCGGACGTTTATCTAGAAAAATGGGTGTTGGACTGCCTAGGCTCAGGACTCATTCTTTGAGATAAGAAATGAAGGCTGTAGCGAGGCAGATGGCCGAGGCGAAGGTGTGGGCGTACCTCGGCCTATTCCGTCGTCGTGTGTTCTCCATGCTGGAGGTCGAATGCATCAATGATCGCGACTCATATGCGATTTATGGACGCCGTTTTCATTACCCAAGCCTCTGAAATCGTCGGTTCATGAACAGATCATGTCGAGGCTGTCATGGCCACTTCGTGCTGGAAACCGGCCTGATGGACGAAGGCGACCTGTACTTGTCGAAATGTGTGAATCGCAGCAGCCGACGCAAACAACGCCTGATCCGATTCGTCCCACCGGAACGGCCTGATCCGGAAGGTCGGCGCACCCGGTCGAAGTGAACATCGGAAGCCATCAACCAAGGACTATGTGGAAGGACTTCCGTGCTGGTTTATTGCGAATTGCCTTCGCCTGCCTCATCACCAGTGTGGAATACTGCTTGCCACGAGGTCGTGCAGAAGAATCGTGTAGCTTGTTAGGGGCTAGGGGATTTGTTGAAAGACTGAACGCGGCTATTTCTCTGGTAGGGTGTGCGAGAGCAGAGAAAACGGAAGGGTACGAAGATCTCATCGTCCGCCGGTCTTCAACCTTGCGTAAAGCTCACAACCTTGTTGCATTTTAAGATCACAGGCCTTCCCATAATACTTGAGGGCTTCAGCGGTATCCTGCGTAACGCCCCTGCCTTTCTTATGCATCTCGCCGAGGAAGTAACAGCCTGTGGCATTGCCTTCGCCACAGGCTTTCTTGAAGAGGGCAAGCGCGTGAAGGTCGTCCTGCTTGACGCCATTTCCATCCGCGTACATCATGCCGAGCATAATACACTTTGGAATAGCACCCACCTCACAGGCTTTCTTAAATTGAGCAGCAGTTTGACCATCATCCTGCTTGACCCCCTTCCCATCCGCACCCATCACGACGAGAAGGTCACATGCTCGGTCATCTCTCCCGTCACAGGCTTTCTTGTAGAGGGTGCGAGCTTGAAGGTCATCCTGCTTGACGCCTCTGCCTTTCCCATACATCGCGGCGAGTGCTGTACAGGCTTGGGCTACGCCACCGTCACAACCCTTCTTATGAAGGGCAAGGGCTTGAACGTCGTCCTGCTTGATACCCCTCCCATCGGCATACATTCCGCCTAGGTAGAAACAGCCTAAGGCATCGTCTGCATCGCAGCCTTTCTTGAAGAGAGCCACGGCTTGGAGGTTGTCCTGCTTAACGCCCACCCCATACGCGTACTTCGCGCCGAGCTTTGAACAGGCGTGGGCTAAGCCTCCGTCACAGCCCTTCTTATAGAGAGCAACAGCTTGAAGATCGTCTTGCCTGACGCCCTTCCCATCGGCATACATCCCGCCGAGGAAGGAGCAGCCTAGGGGATCCCCTGCGTCACAGGCTTTCTTGAGGAGGGCAACGGCTTGAAGGTCGTCCTGCTTGACGCCTCTCCCATCGGCGTACATCCCGGCGAGGAAGGAACAGCCTGAGGGATCGTCTGCGTCACAGCCTTCCTTATAGAGAGCAACAGCTTGAAGGTCGTCTTGCTTAAGGCCTCTCCCATCGGCGTACATCGTGCCGAGGAAGGAGCAGCCTAGGGGATCCCTTGCGTCACACGCTTTCTTGAGGAGGGCAACGGCTTGAAGGTCGTCCTGCTTGACGCCTCTGCCTTTCCTATACATCGCGCCAAGGAAGGAACAGCCTGCGGGATCACCTCCGTCACAGCCTTTCCTGAGGAGGGCAACGGCTCGCTGATCATCCTGCCTGACACCAGCTCCGTGGACGTACATTGCGCCGAGCTTGGCGCAGCCACTGGTATCTCCCCCGTCGCAGGCTTGCTCGAAGAAGGTGGCGGACTGGATATTGTCCTGCGCGACACCGTCCCCCCGCAGATACCTCATTCCAAGGTCGAAGCATGCCGTCGCAGCCCCTTTCTGGCACGCCGCGCTCAACTGTTGCAGGTTCTCTGCTGCCTCAGACGGACCTATGCCTGCCGACACCAACACACCAATCCCCAAGAGGACGTGACGCAATGAGCGAAACATCATAGGAGACCCTTCATGGAAGAAGAACAGGTTCAGATCACAAAGACGTAGGTGTCCGAGTATAGTCTTGTGTAGCTTCGACACTATCCATACAGAAGTACCATGACTAATCCAAAGGTCTAAGCAATTCTTGGAATCACCCCCTCGCGGTATGGAGGAATCGGGGTCACGTTGAGGTACCTGCCAGTGAGCACCGCTCAGGGCAACTGTCACATCAGATAGGAGACCACAGCTTGTTCGGGACATGTCCTACATTAGGCTAGGGCACATAGCCAGGCCGCGCATGTCGAATTTCCACACGCATCTTCCCGCATCACAGCCTTGGCCTACTGCAGCGCGTCCGGCGGGGTTTTGAGGAACTTGGCGAAGCGATTCTTGTCGATACATTTCTCGTACGCCTCCTCGGGCGAAATCCACTTCTTCGTGAGGAGATCCTGGATCGCGTCATCTAGGGTCTGCATGCCGACGTTCTTTCCGGTCTGCATTTGTGAGGCGATCTGGACCGTTTTGGCGTCCCGGATGAGATTGCTGACGGCCTGGGTAAAAACCAAGATCTTCAGATCTCTAACGGGCGTTTCATCATTCCATTCCCGCATTGCCTGATAATTTCCATTGCCGATGGTGTCTCGGTTATGTACACTGTACATATGCATGAGTTGCGCTTCGAATGGGATGAAGCCAAGAATCGCAGTAATACAAGAAAGCACGGCGTGGCATTCGAAGAGGCACAGACGGTGTTTCTCGATGATCATGCGATCAGATTCTACGATCCTGATCACTCCGGCGACGAAGATCGCTTTCTCATGCTGGGCCTCAGCTTCAGGCTGCGTATTCTGATTGTCTGCCATTGCTACAGGGAAAGTGATCGAGTTATCCGGATCATCTCGGCACGGAAAGCCACCCGAAGTGAAACCAGAAACTATGAGAGGTGATGGATGAGAGAACAATACGACTTTTCGAAGATGAAGGGGGTTCGGAATCCCTACCGGAAATTGCTCAAGAAGCCCATTACGATTCGATTGGACGGTGCAACAATATCTTATTTTAAAGGACTGGCCGATGAGCTTGGCATGCCGTATCAGCATCTTATCAACCTGTACCTGAGGGATTGTGCCATCAACCAGAAAAAGCTGGCGCTCAAGTGGGCATCCTGATTGTTTTGCGACGTCAGGCCATTGTTTCAATGTCTCTGGTGCCGGACCATCAACCTCGAATGGCAAAGAAGGTTCATCTCTTGTTCGGTTAGGCACTACGCTAACTGGGAGGCCATAACGGACTAGTTGTAAGCGAATCGCGTATTGTTCTCTATGACAGCGTGGCTCGAGGCTACTGCAGCGCGTCCGGCGGGGTTTTGAGGAGCTTGGCGAAGCGGTTCTTGTCGATACATTTCTCGTACGCCTCTTCGGGCGAGATCCATTTCTTCGTGAGGAGATCCTGAATCGCGTCATCCAAGGTCTGCATGCCGACGTTTTTCCCGGTCTGCATCTGCGAGGCGATTTGGACCGTTTTGGCGTCCCGGATGAGATTGCTGACGGCCGGGGTGCAGACCAAAATTTCCAGTGCGGCACATCGCCCTTTCTGATCGATTCGCTTGAAGAGGTTTTGTGCCACCACGACGCGCAGGGCAGTAGACAGGGTGTTGCGAATTTGGGGCTGTTCTGATGCAGGAAAGACCTCAATGATGCGATCGACGGTCTTGGCGGCGTTCTCCGTGTGCAGTGTCCCGAATACCAGATGCCCGGTTGCTGCCGCTTCCACCGCCAATGCAATGGTCTCGAGGTCCCGCATCTCGCCCACGAGAATAATATCCGGGTCCTCTCGGAGGGCTCCACGCAGAGCCGAGCTAAATGTGACGGTGTGTAAGCCGATCTCTCGGTGGTTGACGATGCAGTGCTTGCTTTGGTGGACGAACTCGATCGGATCTTCGATGGTCAGAATGTGGTCTTTGCGATGGCTATTTGCATAGTCGACCATCGCCGCTAACGTCGTCGACTTTCCGCTCCCGGTGGGACCTGTGACGAGCACCAGCCCTTTCCGCA
This sequence comes from Nitrospiraceae bacterium, assembly GCA_052387595.1. Taxonomy (GTDB): domain Bacteria; phylum Nitrospirota; class Nitrospiria; order Nitrospirales; family Nitrospiraceae; genus Nitrospira_D. The sequence continues at coordinate 22,254 of JBQTJA010000075.1, forward strand.
ACATCGCGGCGCGTGTGAGCACGGGCGGAAGACCTAGTGCCTCGGCGGAGAGGATGGTGGTGGGAATCTTCCGAAACACCGCCCCCATCCCGTATTTGTGGTTGAAGAAATTGGAACGGAAGCGGGCTATCCCGGGGATCTCATATCCAAAGTCCACATCGCCCGTCGCTTCGAATACCTCCTTCTTCGGGCTTGGTGTGATCTCGTAGAGCAGGTCATGGAGCCCTTGGTTGTCGAGCACCGCAGTTCCCGGCAGGCGTTCCAATTCACCGTTAATGCGAAAGGTCGGGACTTGTTCTGCAATCAGATGAAGGTCCGACGCCCCGTGGTCGATCATCATGCGAAAGAGTTCATCGATCTTCGGCATTGTTCACGAGTCTCCTTACTCTCTGTCCCTTCATGATACGTGTGCTGGCAGACCACGAAGCAACACGTGGATCCTAAACTTCTCGGTGTGGTCTCGGTTGTGCCAAGCGGGAGTCTCCGTCCCACGACTCAAGACACAGCAGCACCGTTTCTGCCAGTTGGTCAAGAAGGCAGCACATCACCCGCAGAGCGATACAGCTTCTTCGGAGGAAATCGGTAAAAAGTTGAGGACCGCTGGCGTTGGGGGGGCAAACCCACCACCCACAAACCACCAACCAAAACACAGGTTGTCAGGGGACAGACTAAGAAAAAAAGAAAATAAAAAAAAAACAAAAAAAAAAACAAAAACCACAAAC
>JBQTJA010000076.1:0-34997 GCA_052387595.1 Nitrospiraceae bacterium
CAGATTGTCGAACGTGACGTTGCCGCAGGGTGTCGGCAAACACGGCGCGATGTGGCGATACTGGGCGTCGGTGATTTCCATGGACGCAGTATCTCATACTAATGGTCAGTAGTGTTAACAGGCTCTAAAAAGAAGTTGTTATGTGGGGCGAGCAGGCTATAACCGGGAGCCTGACACGTGGATCTCGTAGCATCTTCGGCTGAGGCTTTCTACTTTCCTAACGTCCGAATATACACTAGCACATTTCGACTATCCTCTTCAGATAAACGAGTTTTCCATGATGGCATGTTCGGCTTTCCTTCATGAATGGTCTGAAGCAGCATCGCGTCGGACCTTTTCTTCGTAGTCGGTCTCGTGAGGTTGGCCGGCTCAGGCCCCAGAAGCAAATAGCCATCCCCCTTCCCCTCCGAGCCATGACAACCGGCACAATGCCGAACAAATACTTTTTCCCCTTTTGCAACATTGGCGCGCTTTGATTCTGGCTCCTTCGGCGAGGCGATCGATACCTGTGCCCCCACAATCATGGCAACCAGCCCCATGCATACGGTACCAGCAAGCGTAGGCATCCACACCTCATCCTTCCTCAAGCCTAAGTTTCCTCATCACGTCGATGGCATCCCATCAGGCCGGCGAGTCGGCCTCAGCTCACCATTGCCATGAGGCGTGTCACCGACTGAACTGTGGACAGCAGGAACTGATCCTCCTCGTAATTCGCTTGGAGCAATCCCCTCTGTCGAACGGCCTTCCAACCACTGATAGAGGACCGGCAGCATGATCAAGGTCAGGAGCGTTGAACTGACGAGGCCGCCGATGACAACGATCGCCAACGGACGCTGCACTTCCGAGCCGATCCCGTTGGCAAACGCCAGGGGGACCAACCCCAAGAGTGCGACCAACGCCGTCATCAAGACGGGGCGTAGCCGAAGCAGGGCGCCTGAGGTCACCGCTTCGTGCAAGCTATGGCCGTCCTCTCGAAGTTTATTCATATAGGAGACGAGCACAATCCCGTTCAACACCGCCACGCCGAAGAGATTGATGAAGCCTACTGACGCCGGCACGCTGAGATATTCCTTGGTGAGCCACAACGCCACGACCCCTCCGATCAACGCAAAGGGCAGATTCAAGATGATAAGGGTTGCTTGACGGAGTGAGTTGAAGGTTGAATACAGCAAGAAGAAGATCAGCCCAATTGTGATCGGAACGATGACCTGCAGCTTGGCCATGGCCCGTTCCATGTTCTCAAATGATCCGCCCCACGTCACCCGGTAACCTGTCGGGAGCGCCACGCGTTCAGTAATTTTCTGCTGCGCCTCCGCCACGAGACTGCCGATGTCCCGTCCCAGCGTATTGAACCCGATCGATACGTACCGTTGCAGCTGATCTCGGCTAATCCGGCCGGGTCCCTCCTCCAACTGCACAGTGCCCAGATCCGCCAATGGAATCAGTGCACCCGCATGATCACTGACCCGAATATTACTGATGGTTTCGACACTGTCCCGGTACTGTTCCGGAAACCGCACCACCAGCTCGAAGCGTTGCTGGCCTTCGAAGATGCGAGTGGCCACCTCCCCACCAATGGCGGTGGTGATGATCTCCCGTACATCGGCCACATTGATCCCATGCCGCGCGATCTTGCCGCGATCGATATCAATGGTGAGGTAGGGCTGGCCGAATACTTGCTCAACTTTGATATCTCGAACCCCTCGGACCGCTTCGAGGACTTCGGCGATTTCCTGGGCTTTATTCCGGAGCACTTCCAGATCGTCACCGAACAGCTTGACCGTGGCTTCCGTACGAACTCCGGAAATCAATTCATCGACCCGCTGTTGAATCGGCTGGCTGATCAGGAATGTCGCGCCCGAGACACTCGTCAACCGCTCACGAAACTTCTGCATCAACTCCGGCATCGTCTTGGCCGTGGTCCACTGATCCAGAGGACGAAGTCGTACGACCGGATCACTCTCATTAGGCTCCTGTGGATCGTTCCCCAATTCCGTACGGCCGATTTTCGAGACGACCATCTCCACTTCCGGAAACTCCATGATCGCCTGCTGCATGCGCTTTTCGATTTCGATTGAGGCGGGAAGCGACACGCTCGGAAGCCGAATGGTTTGTGGAGCGACGGATCCCTCGTTCAGAATAGGGATAAATTCCGAGCCTAATGTGGGCACCAACGCCAGCGCGCCGATGAGCGCGCCGACGGCCATCACCACCACGGTGGTCCGGTGCCCGAGGGCCCAGTGGAGAGTCGGCGCATAGAGACGCTTGGCCAATCGGACGATCCAAGGATCTTCTTCACTGCCTTGCCTCAAGGCCAGCGAACAGAGCACCGGTGACAGCGTCAGTGACAAGACGAGGGACACCAACAGCGCGATCATGATGGTATAGGCAAGCGGCTTGAACATCTTGCCTTCCATCCCATGAAGGGACAAGAGAGGGAGAAACACCAAGATAATGATCAGAATCCCGAAGACGACCGGCTGTCCGACTTCCTTCACCGCTTGCGTCACCAGCTGAAGCCTTGGTATTGCGGCAGCAGAATGGTGCGACAGATGGCGGTACACGTTTTCGACGACGACAACCGACCCATCCACGATCATCCCGATCGCGATCGCCAGCCCTCCGAGCGACATCAGATTTGCGGTCAGCCCGATTTGGCCCATGACAATAAATGTGGCCAACGGCGCCAATACCAGTGTGCCGACGACGATCAGCGCACTGCGAATATTCCCAAGAAATAGAAACAGCACCACGACGACGAGCACCACACCTTCAGCCAACGACTTGTACACCGTATTCAATGCTTCGGTGATCAGTTCGATACGGTCATAAAACGGCACGATCCGCAGTCCATTCGGCAGCAAGTGCTTGGCATGAATGTCGTCTATCCGAGCCTTGAGACCTTCAACGACATCCCGGGCATTGCCTCCCCGTAACATGAGGACGATTCCGCTGACCACCTCGTGATCCCCGTTGAGGACCGTCGCCCCATGCCGAACCGCATGGTCGATGAGCACTTGCGCGACATCTCCGACAAACACCGGGGTTCCGCCAGTTTCCTTCACGACGATCCGCTCGATATCTTGAAGCGAACGGATCAGCCCGATCCCCCGCACGATGTATTTTTCATCATGTTTTTCCAGAATATTCCCGCCGGCGTTGGCGTTATTTCTCGCCACCGAATCGAACACCTCACGAAGCGTCAGACCGTATTTCCGCAGCAGGCCTGGTTCGACCAACACTTGATACTGCTTGACGTACCCGCCCATCGAATTGATATCGATGACCTCCGGCGTGCTCTTGAGAAGGGGACGGATGACCCAATCTTGGAGCGTCCGCTGTACAATCAGGCTCTGATGTTCAGCTTCAGCATCGACTACAGTTCCGCGAGGAGCCTCTAAGTAATACTGGAAGACCTCTCCTAATCCCGTGCTGTTCGGCACCAGCATCGGCTCAGCTCCTGGAGGAAGCTGTTCCTCCACTTCGAGCAATCGCTCGAGCACCAGTTGGCGTGCCAGGTTGATGTCCATGGAGTCATCGAACACGATGGTGATCAGCGAGAGACCGACTTTTGTGAGGGAACGCATTTCCGTGAGAGACGGCACACCCGTGAGCTGCAGCTCGATCGGATAGGTCACCAAGCGCTCGACTTCGGCGGGAGAGAGCCCCGGCGCCTTCGTGACGACCTGTACCAGCACGCTGGTCACGTCGGGAAAGGCGTCGATCGGAATGGTCCGAAAGGCATAGATCCCGCCGGCGCCGATCATGATCGAACAGATAATGATAAGGAGCCGCTGGCGGAGGGAGATGTCCAGAAGACGGGAAACCATCAGACGGGTTTCTTTAATAACTCGGACTTCAAGACAAAGGCACCATGTGTCACGACCGGTTCGCCTTCGTTCAGGCCGCCGAGGATGGCAGTCACGGTCCCATTGGATTCACCGACGTGCACTTCCCGCAACTCATACTCGTTCAGGCTGCGTTGCACGAAAACGAAGGTGCGTCCTTGATCGCGTTGCAACGCGGCCTCCGGCACCGCCAGTCGATCAGGCTGAGCTTCGGAAAAGAGTCGAATCGTCGCGTACATTTCAGGTTTGAGCCGCCCATCCTGATTCGGCAACTCAATCCTAAGCTGCATGGTGCGTGTCACGGGATCGAGCACATCACCAACATAGGTGATCGTCCCTCGAAAGACCTCCTTGGGATAGGCATTGATCCGCACCTCAACTTGCCTGTCTCCGGATGCATGGATAGAATGGGCGAAGGGAATGTCCTTTTCGGGGATATTCGCTTGCACCCAGACTTCCGAAAGATCAGCGATCACGAATAGATTATCGGTCGTCTCGACGACCTCGCCTCGTGTCAACTTGCGTCCAATGATCCGTCCGGCAAAGGGAGCAACGATCGGCACGACCGAACGGATCTTCCGGCTGCTCTCGAGACGCCTGAATTCTTCATCATTCATGCCAAGCAGCTTGAGCCGGTCGTGCGATTCATTGGCCTCGGCCTGGCTGCTCAGCAACTCTGCCTGGCGGCGCTGCAATTCCGCCTCGCCGATTACCTGCTCTTGGAGGAGGAATTGGGCACGGTTGAAGGCCTGCTCCGCCACGTGAAGTTTGGCCTTGGCTTTGAGATAGGCCGATTGGGCAAGCCCAAGATCACTGCTATACAGGATCGCCAACGGGGCATTTCCTTTGACCTCCTGGCCTAGCTCGCCGTACACCTCGACCACTCGCCCTCGAACCAACGCCGTGATCTCCGCCATGTTCCGTTGATTGGGTTGCACGATCGCAGGAAAGTCCCGGTGCATTCGAAAATCGCTGCGCGCCACTGGCTGGACAACCAGACCCACCCGCGACGACTCCTCCGCCGACAGCGTAATGCGGCCAGGAGCCGACACTGCGACGGGCGACTTACTCGCCACCACATCGCTCGGCGTTCCATCGCAGCCTGATTCCAGCACCATCAAACTAAACAGAAGACCGGACATACCTCGGCTGAGACACCTTGATGAAGCTCGCCGTGAACCAAATAGGGCCTTCACAGCGCCACCCCTACGGCTTGCTCCAGCCGGGCCAGCGAGACGGAGAGGTCACGACGCGCCAGCGCATAGTCCAGCAAGATCTGTCGCTGCACCCGCTGCGCATCGAGGACTTCCAGCAGGCTTGACGCCCCCTGTTGAAAACTGAACTGCGCCAGCCTCAGTGCCTCCTGAGCCTGCTTCAGCAATCCTTTCTCAAACACCTCGATCAGCTCCGCGGTAGTGCGCACATCCTGAAAATGTTGGTACACAGCTCGTCCCAGTTCATTGCGTGTCCGAAGCAGCTCAGCTTCTTCTCGGCGTTTCACCCCTAACGAGGAGGCGATTTCTCCCTGACGCCGGTACCAAAGCGGCACAGGGACAGAGAGACCTCCTTGAAACGCCTCTCGCCCAAGATCACGCCAGTACCCGCCGTTGACGGTGAGCGTCGGCACTCTCGCCTGCCGTTCAAATTCAATCTTCCAATCCGATTGTTCGACGGACTTAAGCAGGCGCTGAATCGTTGGATGCTGCTCCATCATGCGAGCCATGAGTCCTTCGATCTGCAGGTCACGAGGCAGGATCCTGAATTCGCCATAGACCAGATAGGACGGCCCAAGCGCGCCACCGGTCAAGGTATCCACGACAACGCGGTTGATCCGAACCAGATTATCCGCACGTACGAGTTGCTGCCGAGCCTTCAGGACTTCCACCTCGGCCTTGATGGATTCAAATTGAGGTGCTTCGCCAGACTTGACCCGTGCCCTCACGATCCTGGCCACACCTTCGACGGTATCAAGATTCTGGCGCGCCAAATCAGCATCATGTTGAGCCAGCAACAGATCGTAGAATGCCACCTTGACCTGTGACGCCAAGTTCAATCGCGTCTCCAACATGCCCACGTTGGCCGTCGCTAATCCAAGATCCGCCACTCGTTGCCGTGCCGCACGTAGCGCCGGCCATTCGACCGGTTGTCCAACCGTCACGTTGTATTCCGTGACCCCCTGTCGATCAAGGACCGGTCCAATGGTCACTCGACCAATATCCCGTAAATTTCCATGCCCCCCGAAACCAGCAATAGTGGGGTTCGGGTAAGCGCCGGCCGCCGTCTGCTGTCCCTTCTGCTGTTCGATGACGCCTTCCGCGGAGGATACTAAGGGGTTTTTTGCCAAGGCCAGATTGACGATCATGTCGAGGCTATACAGCTGCCCATCGGATTGAGCAGAGGCCGTGACCACGCCACATCCAAGACTGAGTGCACACACCAACACGAGCCTGACCCCCATTCTCATCTCCAGCCTGAATCGCATGAACTGCACCTCATAGTAGGCCGAACGTAGTTTAATTTCAAACGTCTGCGCTGAATGGCCCGATTCCCTATGATCCACCATCAGAGTCGAGCCGCAATCCGCTGAAGTAGAATGCCGAAATCGCCGCTGTCGCCGCGACATTCAACGACTCCACCCCCTCGGCCAGTGGGATGGAAAACCTCACGCGAGACGCCTTCACGATGTCCGGGGCCAACCCTGCTCCCTCGTTTCCGACCGCAATCATGAGGCGGCTGGGTCTTGTTCGAATCTTCCTGATGGGGACTCGATCAGTCGAAGCCAGGATCGCCGAATAGATGTCACAACCATACGAGGAGAATGCCCGCCAATCCCAAGCATGAAAAACTGGAAGGCTCAGGATGGTGCCGGCCGTGGCACGAACTACCTTGGGACTAAAATGATCGGCGGAATCGGCGCTTAACCACACTCCGGACAAATTCAGCGCCGCAGCTGTCCGAATGATCGCGCCCACGTTCGCCGGATCTTGTAACCGATTCCCATACAGGCCAAGTACGCACGACTGATTGAGCACATGGGCCTCATCCCACCGAGGTTGTCGGACGACGGCTAATATCCCCTGCGGCATCTCAACATCAGTCAGTCTATCAAAGTCGGCGTCCGGACAAAGGAACTGGGACGCAGGTAGTTTTGTGCGCACCCCTCGATCTGCCTCGGTCTCCACAGAAAGAAAGCGCGGCGAGACGATCAGACTGAGAATGGCCTGGGGAGACTGGTGAATCAGATCACGACAGGATTTGGCTCCTTCAAGGACGAAGGCAGCTTCTTTCGATCTGGCCTTCGTATCGCGAAGCAGTTGCCGGATCCGCGAGGCCCCTGCACGAGTGAGAACCGGTGGCTTCAGCACGACTGCCACCTAGAGACCATTCATCGCACTGAAACACATACGATCAAGACAGCTGGAGTGGGTAATCAACGGCGCCTTCGTTCAGAGGCCGCTTCAGCCGCGCGGATACGTTGCGCCCTCGCTTTGGCACGTTTTAAGGCTGTCAGCTTTCCCCGAGTCCGAGTCTGCTCAAACTGTAACTGTTCAAGCTGAGACTGCAGGTGAGCCTTTTCCTGCTTATGCAAACTCGCGCATTCCGCCTTGGACAACTGTGTCCAATCCCCACTGCTCCTGGCACGCTTGATTCGATCATCCAAGGACTCTCGAAGCTGCTTGGACCGCATCGTCATGAGCGATTTGAGCGCCTCTTGTCGGCGCTGGACCTCTTCTTCCTCAGCCATGATGCCACGAATATCGGTTCCTAACATACGCCCCCACCTCCTTCAACACGATGAAACTTGTGTCGGTATTATACCGATTTCACACCCGCCGTTGGAATAGATTGTAACACATTGATTTTAATAAATAAATGTTGTTTTTCTCGCACAGTTTATTGAAGCGCCCTCCATCATTGTGTATCATGCTCTCATGTCGATAGGGCTATTTATCCAGGGCTGGAGACTTTCCAGAAACCAATCGATCGAGTCGTTATCAGACGCGGCAGGAATTTCGACGACGCTCCTTGAACAAATCGAAGCGGATCAGGCCGATCCCACAACGAGTACACTTGAAGCTCTCGCCTCCGCGTTTTGCATTCCGCCTTCTTGGCTGTTCGACAACCCCCAATCCTTCAAATGGCTCTTCACCGATTCAGCAGAGGATGAGGAGCCGGATACCGCTCAGATCGATCCGGTGACCGATCGGATCTTGGCTGGATCTCACGCCGATCGATCACTCTATGTCCTCTTGACCACGCTCATGCAAGCCGGTGAACCCAAACTCTTGCGGGCCGCTGAGATGAGCCTGCGGAGTCTAGTCAAACAATCGCGTCAAGCGACTGTGCCTTGGCAACAACGCCCCTCCGGACATTTTGAGCCGCCGAGCGACTAATGCGGCCGTCTGAGCCCTGAGCCTGTCCTCCTCATCATTTACTGCCAACTCGCGGCAAGTACCGTCTGCACATCCTGCGGCCGCTGATCGATCGCTTGATCCCACGTAAGACCGGATTGCTGGGAGAACGCTGCCATGGCCTGGATCAGTTGGTTGACCTGTATGCTGAGCAGGATCTCTCCATTGCCTGCTTGAATCGTCTCAATGTGATTCGTCCTTCCGAGATACCAATCTTTGACTGTGACCTGATCCGCCGAGCCGTGAATGGCAAGCCGGAGGTTATTCGCCTGGCGGCTAAGGACGAGATCAAGAGGATCGATGGTCGTCTCAAATAGAGCATGATCTTGATTGCCTGCGAATGCATCGACATCCTGAATGGTGTCCTGACCATCCCCTCGTGCAAACTGGTAGGTGTCGTTCCCTGAATTGCCGACCAGCATATCATTGCCGAACCCACCGGTGAGTTGATCGGCCCCGCTGCCACCTATCAACTGATCGTTGCCGGCACCGCCAAACAATCGATCGTCACCCGACTCACCGACGAGCCGATCATGACCAGCTCCGCCGTTCAGGAAATCATTTCCACTCCCTGCGTTGAGGTTGTCGTCTCCCAACCCGCCAAAGAGCCTGTCGTGACCACTCCCTCCAAGGAGGGTGTCATACCCCATCTCACCGTCCAGCGTATCATCGCCGGAACCGGCGTCTAAAATATTGTTGCCACTGTTGCCCAACAACATGTTATGGGCTGAGTTTCCCGTACCGTTGATACTAGCCGAGCCGGTGAGGATCAGATGTTCCAGGTTCGGTCCGAGCGTGTAGGTGATGTTGCTTTCCACCGTATCGCTCCCCTGTCCGGCTTGCTCAGTCACCACATCGCCCGCTCGATCCAAGACATAGGTATCATCGCCAGTCCCACCGATCATCGTATCGCTGCCGAGGCCACCATCGAGACGGTCGTTCCCCGCCCCACCATTGAGCGTATTGTTCGCACTGTTGCCGGTCAAGCTGTTGTTGAGCGCATTGCCAGTGCCGTTGATCGCTGCGGCCCCGGTCACTGTCAGATTCTCCACATAGTTGCCAAGGGTGTAGGTGATACTGCTCTGCACCGTATCGGTCCCTTCGTTTGCGAGTTCCGTCACCACATCACCCGTGGCATTCACGACGTAGGTATCATTCCCACTATTCCCTCTCATCGTGTCCGTACCTGCTCCGCCATCAAGCAGATCGTTGCCAGCTTGACCAGTCAGTATATCGTTCCCTGATAATCCGAACAGTTGATCGTTTCCCGCTCCGCCCGTCAGCACATCATTGCCGGAAACGCCGGTGAGTACCAGGTCGGGAATCGTGACCGCCACATCAAACTGATCGAACGCGGCGAGGTTCCCGCTATCTGTCGCTGTGACATTGACGATTACGACACCTGCATCGCCGACGCCCGGTGTCCCACTGAACGTGCGGGTGGCGCTGTTAAAGCTCAGCCAGGTTGGGAGGGCCGTGCCATCGACTCGGGTGGCGGCATACACGAGAGTATCACCGGCATCGACATCGGCAAATGTATTCGCAGCTACGGTGAAGGTGAACGCGGCCTCCGTGTTGGCCGCTTGGTCCGCGATAGGATGGACCAGGGTCGGCGCGTCGTTCACATTCTGCACGGTCAAGGCAAACCCGGTCGAGACGCTCAGATTCCCGGAGTCAGTCGCCGTGACCGTCAGGGCGAGCGTACCCACATCGGTATTCCCCGGCATGCCGCTGAACGTGCGGGTGATGGGGTTGAAGCTCAACCACGTAGGCAATTCAGTCCCATTGGCCAAGGTCGCACTGTACGTGAGGGTGTCGCCTTCATCTAGATCGGCAAATGTGTTGGCAGGCATCTGAATACTCAACGGCGTTTCCTCCAGCACGGTCTGATTGATCAACGTGTTCGCCACCGTCGGGGCCTCATTCACGTTCTGCACGGTCAGGGCAAAGCTGCTCGTGGCACTCAAGCCTCCACTATCCGTCGCCGTCACGGTGAGATTGAGTGTGCCGACTTGCGCATCGTCCGGCGTCCCCGTGAAGATTCGCGTTGTGGGATTGAAACTCAACCAGCTCGGCAGCGCCGTCCCGTTCGCTAAGCTCGCACTGTAGGTCAGCGTATCACCCGCATCCACATCAGCAAACGTGTTGGCAGGGACTTGAATACTGAGTGGCCCATCCTCCAGCACGGTCTGATTGACCAGCGGGTTCCCCACCGTCGGGGCGTGGTTGGCAGTGGATCCTCCCAGCAACTCCGCATAGGTCACCTCCGTGCCGTCCGCGAATCGGAACACGTCCACCGCATGCGAACCGGTCGGATCAGTCAAGGTGGAATGCAAGAGATGTAACTCATCGCCTCCGGTCCCTACGTGGATGATGACGGACCCTGCCGAGAGGGACAGTGCACTCCGGGTGATTCCTTCGCCAAAGACAACCACATTGCCTTCACCAGATAAGGCAACATCATCGATCGTCTCAATGCCGTCGCCGAGATTGAAGAGATAGGTGTCGTGGCCCGTGCCACCGGTCAACAGATCATTGCCTCCCCCACCGGCTAAAGTATCATCGCCGGTTCCACCCTCCAGCACATTGGCGCCGGCGTTGCCGACCAAGACGTTGTTCAGTTCGTTGCCGACCCCGTGAGTTCCTCCGACCATCGTCAGGTTTTCAACGTTCTGGCCCAGCACGTAGTCACGGGAAACCAGCAGGGTGTCGGAGCCTTCGTTCGGCAGTTCGACGACGACGGCATTCTCGAGAGCGATATCATTCAACCCGTCGTTGAAATAGAGCACATAGGTATCGTTCCCCGTGCCGCCGAGCAGGACATCATCTCCAAAATTATCCTGACTCAGGATGAGCCCGCCGACGGTACCCCCGAACGGCTGTAAGACATCATCGCCTGCTCCGCCGATCAACAAATCGTTTCCGTCGCTCAAGTCCCGATTCGTTTCGAACGCATAGCCTCCGATCAACAGATCGCTGCCGGCTCCCCCGTCAAGAATATTGTCGGCGCTGTTGCCGATCAGGACATTGTCTCCCTGGTTTCCCGTTCCCACTATCGGCCGGAGCGCGGGATCGGCACCGGTCACCCCTGGAAGCATTTCGTTCAGAGTCAGCCGTTCCACCGCGTCGGGGAGCGTGAAGTCAACATCGGTCTGGATCGTATCGACTCCCTCCCCTGCCCCTTCGATAATCGTATCCGCGTAGTCGATAAACCTATAGAGGTCGTCGCCGCGTCCGCCATTAAAAGTATCGGCGCCGCTCGTGCCGTAAAACGTGTCGGCTCCGGCGGTGCCGATGAATCGGGCCGTGGCGAGCAGAAACGAGGAGTCCCAGACCGTGCCGTCTTCGAAGACGACGCGCCCGATCCGAAACTCGGATTGCATCGGCGAGAGCGGGGCGGTGATGAAGTCGTCGGTCCCATTGATCTGGAGCCGCATGTTGAAACCGTCCGTCGCCACGGTGACATCGGCCGGCAGGATGCCCGGCGCCAACCGAATCGTGTCTTCCGCAAGCGATTCTCCGCCGCTGATCGTGACGGTATCCTGCCCCGACCCCCTCCCAAACAGATACGTGTCGGCACCCTGCTCACCGATCAACTCGTCGTTGCCGACTCCGCCATCGAGCAGATCCTGACCGCTTCCTCCGTTCAAATGATCATGTCCCGATCCTGCAAGCACGGTATCGTTTCCTCCCCACCCCAATAACCAATCGTTTCCGGCTCCGCCATCGAGACTGTCCTGACCGCCGGCGCCGTTCAACTGGTCGCGCCCTGCGCCACCCACCAGCACATCGCTGCCGGACGTATCCAAGGCTGAGCCGCCCACGAGACTGTCGTCACCGGATCCGCCCAGCAACAGGTCGCTGCCTATGCCGCCATCCAACAAATCGTTGCCGTCTTGTCCATCCAACTGATCGTCGCCCGCCAGCCCAGACAACTGGTCGTCTCCGCCTCCCCCAAGCAGCAGGTCGCTCTCGACAGTTCCCGTGAGGGCCACGCCGGGATTGGGCAGCGGCGGAAACACCGACTTGGCCAACAGCGTCGCGCCGTCCCAGACCGTGCCGTCGGCAAATCTGACTTGCTTGGTGAGGAGATCGTCAGGGACCGCGTAGGTCACGCTCAGACTATCGCCCGTCAGGCTGCTCTGTGCGTCAACAATGCCGAGAAACAGCTGGGATGTTGGAACGGTAAGCCGGAACAGAATGAGGTCGTCCGGCGTAATGTCGGCAGCCAGCTGAATCGTATCCACCTGCCCTGCCACGAAATCGGTGATCGTATCGGCTCCCGATCCGCGCTCAAAGAGATAGAGATCTTCGCCCGCCCCACCGAGCAACACATCGTTTCCTGCTCCCCCGTTCAACATGTCGTGGCCGATGCCGCCTTCGAGGACATTTGCGCCACGGTTGCCGACCAGAACATTGTCGAGTTCGTTGCCGGTGCCGGTCAGACCGTCGAGCGGGAATACCCCTTCGGCGTTCGGAATCGTGTCCATCAGCATCAGATTCTCCACGTTCACAGCAAGATGGACGCTTCGCGCGCTGAGCATGGTGTCCGTGCCTTCCCCTGCAAACTCGATGACACTGTCGCCCTCGCCCACGATGTAGATGTCGTTTCCCTTGCCGCCGGTCAGAAGGTTCATCGCGCTGTTGCCTGTGAGCACATTGTCGAGGTCGTTGCCTGTGCCGTCGACGGATGCAGAACCGGTGAGTGTCAGATGCTCGACATGCGCGCCCAAGACGTAGGCCTGATCAGTTTGGACGGTATCGATGCCTTCATTGAGAGCTTCGACCACCGTATCCCCAGCTCCAACCACGTAGGTGTCGTTCGCCCTCCCGCCGGTGAGCACGTTGGCTCCGCTGTTGCCGGTCAAGACGTTGTCGAGTTCATTGCCGGTTCCGTTGATGGCTCCGTTGCCGGTCAAGGTCAGATTCTCAACATGGGCTGAGAGCTGATAGCTGACGGCCGTGAGCACAGAGTCGAGCCCTTCGTTCGGAAGTTCAGCCACGACATCACCCAAGGAATCGATGAGGTACGTGTCGTCACCCGCCCCCCCGGTCAACAGATCCGCCCCGTCACCACCGTCCAGAACATCGTTGCCGGCCAAGCCGGTGATCAGATCGTTGCCACCCAACCCACGCAGCACATCGTCGCCGCCCGTTCCCCGAAGCGTGTCGTCGCCATTGGTTCCGGCAATGTCCTGCTGCGCGTGGCTCGCGATGGTCGCCGCGTCCCAGACCGTACCGTCCGCAAACCGCACTTCGTCGATCTGGAGCAGCGGCGTGAGAAGGAACTGCGTGAGTGTGACCTGGTCGTTCGTACCCGAGATGGCTAAAACCATATCTCGACCGCTCTTCGTCACCTGCACTTCGCCCGGCGCCACGTCCGCCGCGAAGCGAAGGACATCCTGCGTCCCACCCAGATCGATGAAGCGATCCTGGCCGCTGCCTCTGCCGAAGAGATAGGTATCGTCGCCAGTCCCTCCGTGCAGTTGGTCGTTCCCTGCCCCGCCGTCGAGCACGTCGTTGCCTTCACCGCCTTGCAGCACATCGTTGCCGGCCAGTCCGCTCAAGCGATCGACGAGGTTCGTGCCCCCGATGACGTCATTGCCGCCTGTTCCTGTCAGATCGAACCCGCGGCCCATGAGTTGGCTGTAGGACAGTACCGTACCATCGGCGAAGATATACGAGTCCACGGCGTGGGAGCCAAACACATTGTTGCGGTTGAACTGGTCAAGCGTGACTGCGTCGCCGCCCGCGCCGACGCGGACTACCAATTGATTGGAACCAACACTGAATGGCAGGGTCTGCCAGCCCAGCGTTAGATCGGCAGGAGCGATGCCTGGCCCAAACACCAGTTCATTCCCCTGGCCAGAGGCGGCAAGGTCCTGAATCGAATCGACGCCATCGCCGAGATGGAATTGATATCGATCATCGCCGGACCCACCGCTCAGTTGGTCGTTGCCCGCCCCGCCGGTGAACAGATCTCTCGCGTTGGTGCCAAATAGAAAATCGTCGAACTCCGTGCCGGACACGATGATTCCACGATCGACCAGCTGAGCATGTGTCAGCGCCGTGCCGTCGCCGAACTGGAATTGGTCGACCGCCCGCTGATTGTAGATGTCGTTCGTATCGTGGAAGCCAAAAGACAATCCGTCACCCGGTGCTCCCACACGCAACACCAGACCGCTCGATTCCAGTCGATACTGAAGCGCTGCGCTGCCGATCCCCGGCCCAAAAAGGACGGTATTGCCTTCGCCTGCACCAGCCGTATCAACAATCGTGTCGAAGCCGCCACCGGCACTGAATAGATAGGTGTCATCCCCCGCGCCGCCTTCCAGGCGATCGTCGCCAAGGCCGCCATCCAAGAGATCGTTTCCGTCGTTGCCTTGCGCCGCATCATTCCCGGTTCCACCGCGCAACACATCGTTCCCAAGTCCTCCGTCGAGCTGGTCCACTCCTGACCCGCCGCTGAGTTGATCGGCTCCGGAGTCGCCAAACAGTGTGTCATCGCCCTCCCCACCGCTCAGCACATCGTCCCCCTCGCCACCAAAGAGCACGTCTATTCCTGCCTCGCCGAACAGCTGGTCATCACCACCCAAACCGCGGAGCGTATCGCTTCCGGCACCCGCTCGAATCTCTTCCGACTGATCATTCCCCTGGAGCAGATCATTGCCGCCGGTCCCGACGGTCAAGGTTCCAGACGACGCCAGCCGATCGAGCAACGCCGACCAAGTCATGGTCGTACCGTCGGCAAAACTCACGCTCTCGAATACGTACGAACCGGAGAGGCGGTCGCCCATGCTTCCCACAACCAGCACCGCCGCACCCATGACATCACGCCCAAGCCGCAAAGTGTCTGCTGTAATGCCCGGCCCAAATTCCAGAACATTTCCTGAAGAGGAGTCCACTATGACATCGGCGCCATCACCAAGACCATAATGATACGTGTCTCCTTCCAGCTGTCCGCCATCGAGAACGTCATCGCCGGTTCCTCCCTCGAGATAGTCAGTGCCTGCTTCTCCAACCAGAACGTCCGCCCCGTCGCCGCCAAGCAGTGTATCGGCCCCAGCTTCACCAAACAGGCGGTCGTTCCCTGCACCGCCGGAAAGAACATCATTGCCGGTGCCACCCTGCAGTTCGTCGTTCCCATCTTCACCGAACAGCTGGTCGTTGTCGTCCCCCGCCATCAACAGATCGGCACCCGCTCCGCCGGCTAAGAGGTCGAGTCCCGCACCACTCTGCAGCTGATCATCCCCTTCCTCTCCGAACAGCGTGTCGTTACCGTCTCGACCGAACAAGAGGTCGTCGCCGGCTCCACCATCGAGTTCGTCGTTCCCATCGCCACCATCCAACCCATCATCGCCGTCCCCTCCAAAGAGCAGATCGTTGCCCGCCTGACCAAACAACAGATCGTTTTCCGTTCCTCCGAGCAATAAGTCGTCGCCACCACCACCCTGCAACTCATCGTTTCCCGCTCCACCATCCAACGTGTCATCGAACCCCAGTGTCGAGTTATTCCCATAGTCTCCGACCAGCACGTCGTGATCGTCGCCGCCGAACAGCGCATCCTCCCCATCCCCACCGACCAGCTGATCGTTCCCCGCGCCGCCTTCAAGCCAATCATGGCCTTCGACCAGCACGGCCACCTGCTGATCGTCGCCCCAGAGCTGATCGGCGCCTGCACCACCCAACAGCACGTCATCGCCGCCGTCGCCTTGGAGATAGTCGTCGCCGTCACCACCATCGAGGAAATCGGCACCGCCATTACCTGAAAACCACACCGGTCGCGCTCCCGCTTCCACCACAAAATTCCATCCAAACCATGACCCATTCTCAACATTCTCTGTCCAGTTATAGCGATCCAGACCTGCGGGAATATTATCCCCATATAACCGGTCGTTCCCTGCGCCACCCAACAATTGATCATCACCCAAGCCGGCGAGCAGGACATCCGCGCCATCGCCGCCATCGAGATAGTCCGTGCCAATCAGCCGATCGATGTACACCGTGGCGTCATCACCGAGGAGATGGTCGTCACCAGCCCCTCCGAGAAGCACATCGTTGCCCCCCTTCCCCCACAATTCATCGTCGTCGTCTCCTCCGTCGAGATAATCATTCGAACTCTCACTGGCTTCGTCGCCGATCAGACCATCACGCCCCTCACCGCCCCACAACACATCGCGGCCGCTATTCCCTTGCAACACGTCATCGCAGGCTCCTCCGTCCAAGCGATCATCCCCCGCCCCAAGAGTTAAGCGCTTCTGCGAGATGATCTCGTCGGACCCATCGCCGCCGAACATTTGATCGTTTCCGGCTCCTCCAATGAGGGAATCGGGGCCACCAAAACCATATATATTCATACTGTTAAGACCGGAGGCCCCACTATTCGTTCCAAGGATATTCAACCCATCATTACCGATCAGCGTACTAACGGGACCGCCGTTGTCATAGTTGATGACCGGCAGGCTGCCATCTAGGAAGTCACCCGTATCAGCAAGCGCAATGACAGCTTCTTCATCAGGTTGATGGGTCTCTTCTCCGTTCGCATCCACCAATTGGGCAGTCACCGTGAGCGTACTTGAGGTACCGATGTCCTGCGTCTGTTTCAGACCGACCATGAGTTGCTTCTGACCTTCGGGAATAGTCAGCGTAAAGGTGCTGCCGTTCGGGGAAAGTTCGAGCCCGTTTGTGCGAAGCACCACTCCGCTGGCGTTCGGGCCACTCAGGGTAAGCGTGAGCTTCTGTCCACCCACACCGGCCTCAAACGGCAGATGGATAGTGAGCATGTTCAGTTGGCCTTCATTCGCCGTCACCGTCGCTGGTAGAGCTGTATCGGGATTGAACCCGGTCGTCTCGAACGGATTCGGCCCAATCCCCTGCTGCACCACCACGGTCTGGCCGGCCTGTTGGATGATCTGCTGCGCCTCTTCAAGCACGGTCCGAAGCTCGGAGCCTAGTCTGAGATCCTCAAGCGCCTGCGCGTACGCCGTGGTAAACGGATTGAGCTCGGCAAAGCTGAGCATGCGGCCGAGATTGAAGAGGGTGTTCGGCACATCATGGAGAAATTCAGAAACTGCGTTGCTAATACCGTGGGACGTATCTCGAAGGAATGTCTCTAGTGCCGTCGTCGTGTTGAGCAGAAAATCCGTAGCGGCTTCCGCTAGGGCGTGTGCTTCTTGATAGATTCCAGACACTAATCGCGCACTAAAATCTGCCGCATTCTGCCCTGCTGCGTTGGCTTGCGCCCGCAAATAGTTCACGCTGTCAGTGAGCCAGTTCGTACCACTGAGCAAATTCGTCGTGAGTTGCGCGTGATCGATAGTGAGACCACTTAAAGCCTGCCCTAAGGTGGAGCCGGCCAAGCCGATTCCAGACGTGGCCGCCAGATACAAGGACATACGAAGACTGGCTTGCCCTGGTGGTAAAACATTGAGTGAGTCGAAGTTTTCACCCAGGATCCGACCGAGGAACGATTTCACCTCTCCGAACTGTTCAGCTGCCCCTTGCAAACCTTCATAGACACCGGCAGCTATAATGAATGCTGCACCACCAAGCACGACGGCTCCACCTGAAACCGGCAGAACAGACCGCACCGTTCCCCAATTCACCTGGGCATACTGCGGGAACATCGCATCCATCACTTGATCGACTTCACTGGCTGGAGCGAGCTGAAGCGTAAGCAACAGAGCCCCCGTAGTCCGAAGCGAAGCTTCGAATTCGTTATAGGTCTCGTTGTTGAACAGGTTACCTAGCGCCGCGCCCAGCTGTTGCCCGGTGGAGACGTGCAGATAATTCGGCGTGGCAAACGGCAAGACTGTGAGCTGATACCCAGCGTTGGTCGGATTCAAGAACGAAGTTTCTAGGCGGTGGGCGGCGATGAAATCGGAAGTGGGAAAATCGATTACACGCACATTGCCGCCGATGTGTCCTTCACCGAGACGGCTGACCATGTCTGATGCAACGCGGAAATGATTCACATCAATTCCAGCGAGACGTGCGCTATCATAGCTCTGGCCAGGAGTAAGATTTTGCTCTATCCCTTGAACGCCGCCAAACGCATTGAACGTGGTCAAGGCAAACGAGCCAGGTTCCGCTTCAAGCGCATATTCGTAAGCCGCATATTGAGCGAGGGCTCCCCCGAGGCTATGTCCAGTAAAGGCAACGCTGGTAACTTCACCGCTAAGTTCAAGCGTTCTAAGAAATGTAAGAATTTCCTCACTTCTTGCAGTCCACTGAGTCCAGCCAAGATTTAGATCGGTGTAAGCATCCTGAAAATTTGTCTCGGTTCCTCGAAACGCAATAACATATTCATTATTCGAATTTTTAAACGCCACAGCATGAAAGCCAGTCGCTGGATCATCGAACTCCCTTACGACCTCGTATCCGACAGGCCCCGTTGGAGGATCGTCGATATATGCCAGACTGCTGGCTGTCAAAAATGTCTGTGCTTGGGTTTCTGAGATCATGACTGGACTCCTTCTGAGCAGAGATCAATCATCTTGAGTGTCCGGCGATTCTTGCCATTGGGGCGGCGGTCTGCTTCATAGTTAGGCGCATGGGAAAACGCCACCCTGCAGCCGTCTGGTGACACGCCGACGTGAGCAACGAAGCCCCGAATAATGGTCAGTGCGACTTCGTTTTCTCGAATCAAGTAGACGCCTTGCGTTCCAGGATCGTGATCTGACTTGGTACCTCCGTGATATGTCGCCAACACTCCCTTTATCGTTGGAGTAAATCGAAGAGATCCGCCGGAATTCCATACCCCCGGGGGAATCAAGACTTCACTGACTGTACCCTCAGGCATGAGCCACCACAGTGGATGAGAGACAGTATTGGGCCAAGGAGATTTAACGATGTGCGTTGATGAGTCCAAGAACCATCCGTACAAAAAGTACGCCCCCTTAAAAGGGTAAAACTCCAAGCTCTCTACTTGGCGTACACCGAAAGGCAGTGCGACTCCTTTGGAGGCACCTTCTTTGACCAACACGACAGGCGGATTGGCGCGTAGATCCGATGGTCTTGTTTCGCCGTAGTCCAAATACCCGTGACCATCGAGCAAATAACGTCCAAAATGGCCTTGGTCCTGGCCAGGCGATTTTTCCACTATGCGGCAATTCAAATCGTCTAGTCGGTCTTTGCCTTCTTTCTTTTGTAGTTGTTCATCACCCAATGGACCTCGAAAGAATCGATATTTCCAGGGACCGCCAGCCGGGTTATCGATCTTCTGTCCTAACAGCACGATCCCATTCTGATAACAGAGCGATGAGATATTGCGCTTCTGGAGAGTTACCGCCTTCTTCGTTGTGTCCCAAACGAGGAGCGCCTCATGTTGTTTCGCAACGGGTTTGCCACCTTCACTTCCCAGAAACAGCACGCGCTCATTGTCCAGCCAATACACATCCCCAGGGAACTCCTTCGTTGCCCATACGCCTGAATCAACGATTGGATACGGAGATGCTGTTTCTCCACCCTCCACCAACTGTGAGCTGCCGGTCATCACGAGGAATATCAGGACTAACCACAGTCGCTGCATGATCGAACCTCTCAATCTGTCTTGTTTTGTTGCCGCGAATCTTCTCATCGTGCTCTATAGAACTTGTCGGTACCTCTTCTCCTGCTCAGTCTTTTGGCATTGGTCTCATTGCCTCGCGCAAGCGCTCCAACACTTGCTGAATCTGCTGATGCAATCGCGCCAGGGTGCCAACACCCATCGCGACGCGAGTGACGAAATGACCTTACAGGCCTTTCGGGGCTGCTTGGCCGTTCTTGGCAGTCTTCGCAATCGTGGCAAGGAGTGCTGGCTCGATGAAGCCGAAGTCGACATAGGCAATCCCCTGCGCGATCCCTACATTCGTGTAGTTCGCCACACGCGGGTGCGCTGACGTGTCGGATGGCTTCAATCGGACGTTCAACGCAATGGTAGTGTCTTTCGATTCGCTCATAGGCTCACGCTCCTTTGTCGTCGTGGGTGAAAGACCGCGAGGATGACAGCCGCATGGGAGAACACCCTATGCATGTGGGTTCCTAATGAGTGGGTGCGTGAGTCTAAGAATCCGTTGGTTTGCTGTCAAGAACCCCTTCGCCCTCGTGCGGCTTCCAGAACCAGCCGGATGGAATCTGCACGAAAGTGCCTAAGGGTTGTAACTAGCCGAAAGAGGGGGATGGCGCGAGGGTGAACGGTCCCGATGCTATTCAAAATACCGGTGAGCTAGCCGTGCTAGCTCGACGCCGAGCCCACGGATTTGCAAATACCCTGACAGGACGTACGGCATCATCGGCCCGAAGGCAACATGCCTCGATGAGGCACGCAGAACGGTTATGCTTAAAATACTCCCGACCGCTTTATATCGAGCGGGCGCTACTGCGCTTTGCCTCATCCATGACCAGATGCAGCATGTTTCGATCCTCGCCCGCCCTTTCGAGCGGGCGCTACACAGTACTACTCCAAAACCTTCTACTATCAATGACTTGGGATGATTTCCGCGCGAACCCAGAAAAAGACTCACGTGTTCCAAACCTGCTCTTCCTTCACGCCCACCAAATATCTCGCTCGGACAATAGGTTAGATTCATCGCGATCCTACCGACTTTCCATCAGCACTCCCAGTCCGCGCTTACAAGACCAACGGCTCATCGAAATCGACCGCCGTATTCACCCCATGAACCTGCACATATTTCTCCTTAGGCTCAATCAGGCGATACACCCGCAGACTGTCTTCTTTTTCATCAATGATGTCCAATAAGCGTCGCATCACCTCCTCGTATTGCATCTCAGTAACCGAACATTCAAAGACGGATTTCTGCACCCGTTGCCCAAAATCCAGGCATGCCAATGCCACCTTGCGCAGCCGCCTACGACCAGCCGCCGTCTCCGTTGAGACATCATAGGTGATGAGAATATTCATTAATCTTCGTTACCGGTGTAGATACGGCGGATAGGCCTCCAGATCGCCGCGCAGCACACGCGCCAGCAAGCGCGCCTGGATGTGCGGCACGAGTCCCAACGGCATCTTCTGGTCTAGTACCGGATGCGTGATGTCCTCTTGCTTGCGCTTCTGGTACGCGACGATCACGTCCTTTCTCGCCTCATCCTCCAGATGCACGGCGCCGCCGGGCCGAACTTGGAAATGTTTGGCGGCAACTTGACGCCGGTTGATCAACGTGAGGACGAGTCGATCGGCCAACACGCTGCGCAGTTCTTCCATGAGATCCAACGCCAACGCTGCCCGCCCCGGACGAAGGGCATGCAAAAACCCAATCTGAGGATCGAGCCCCACACCCTCCACAGCCGCTACACAATCATTCATCAGCAGCGCGTAGAGAAACGACAGTAGCGCATTCACCGGATCGCGCGGCGGTCGGCGGTTTCGGCCATCCAGCGTAAACGTGGGCCGATCCTCCTTCACCATGCGATCGAACGTGCCGAAGTAGGCGCGCGCCGATTCCCCCTCAATCCCTCGCAGAACATCCAAGTCCTGACACAACGGGAGCCGACCCAAGGCATTGCCGAGCGCCTCGGCAGTTGCTTTCAATGGCGCTGCATCGGCGGCATCATCCGCCTCTCTCGCGCCACGCAGCACCACCTGACGTGTATTCTGGATCTTCCCAGCGATGATATTCCGCGCGATCGCAAGCGTCTGCGCAGTATTGCTCATCGCGGCATGCTGGGCACACCGCAAGAGCACATTGCCGCTGACCGGCCCTTCCACCCGTGCTTTGAACCGCCCGTTCCGATCCAGTAGCACCACGAACCGCCCATCTTCCGCGCAACGGGCCATCGCTGCCGGACTCATCATGACATCCCCAAAACACACCACCCCGCCGATGTGGTGCAGCGGCACTTGCAGCTTGGTCTCCTTCTCAATTTCAATCTTCAGCGTGTCATGATCTACACGCACATAAGCGCCCTCGGTCGTGATATAGAGCGTGTTCAGCAATTGCTGCATGGTGGTTTTAGGAGTCTTTCACTTCAAACAATCCACGCACAAGGACTCGTGCTCGTTCTTGCTCGCCAATGACTGACGGCATGCAAGACTCTTTCAAGGAACAGTGCTCGCAGCGACGATCATTCACAGGAGGAGGCAGTGTGCCGCTCTCTAGCATCAGCCGAATTCCGGCGATGGCCTCTTCGACATACCGGCGCAGCTCCGGCGTGAAGTCTATCTCGCGCCGTCGCCGTGAACTGTGGTGATAGATCGCTCCTCGCGGCACCTCCTTCCCCGTCATCTCCTCCAGACACACCGCCTGAGCACAGACTTGAAGGTCGTCATGTTCTTTCTCGCGACGTGGCCCGTGCTTGTATTCCACGGGATAGGGCGTCTCGCCGTGGAATTCCACCACATCAGCCTTGCCGATCAATCCCAGACGCTTCGACCAGAGCGGCACCGCCCGTTCGACACGAACCCCGTCCACGATTTCAGACTCCGGTTCATCTACCCGCTTATGCACCGCCTGCCCGCGCATGGTGTAGAGATTCTCATCGAATGTCTGCTCGACATGAATCAACGCGCACTGGCGAGGGCAATAGTTGTAGTGCTCAAGGGCAGAGATCATGATGGGATCGTCACTCTCGTCAGTCATCGAACGTCAGCTCCCGTCCCGATCAAAATCCATCAATACGCTCTGGCGTGAGCCCGTTGAGCGAAGCAAGCTCAATACCGCCATCGGGCTTCACAGTCAGCGTGCGATGAACCTTGGCGGAGGAGTACTGACCCGCTTTGCAATTATGCTTCCACCAGATTACTTCAAGAATCTCCATGCTGCCTGCTGGACGCGCTGAGGATTCATCATTTTCAAAGAGCCTCGGCATCTACATCACTAAACCCTGTCTTTTTCGCCAATTGAGGATTCATGCTCCCGAAGAAAACGTACACCCCATTTTCCACACGGTGCTTTGTACCCATTGTGTCGGAACTTCTTTTTCCGTCTTTGGTGTCTTCGCCGCTCGCACTCTTGGTTATCTGGGTGCTCGCAATGTCGACAGGCGCTACACTGAATCCGGATTGCACAGTGACCGGGCCACGAATTCCGATGGAGATACCGGTATCTCCATCGCCCTCATTTTCCTCGCCTTTCTTGGATTTCTTGCCTCCTTTCAGTGCAAACAGTTGACCGAACGCACGTACATCCAACCACTTCTTGCATGCCAATTCGACAGTCTGGGGCGAGCCAAGCTTGTTGCCCAAGCCAGCTTCGGCACGTGCCCGAAGACTTTTGCATTCATCTTCTTTGCGGTCATCCGACTGTACAAAGATCTCGTTTCCGTCATCTTCTTTTTTGCCAGCAGCAACCCATCTTTCCAACAACCGATCCCTGATCTTCCGCTTGTTGCAAACATCGGTCATTTCTCCGTAGTTGTCATAGTCGGTACGGGGACGATTTCCATTAAGCGGGTCGCCATTTGGATTGGCCCGTTTAACACGGAGCACTACTGCAAAGTCGATCTTGTTTTGAAGTATCGTCATCTTTACTCTCCTTGATCGGTTTGGGTCTCAGTGGATTCTTCAGCGTTGGTCGATTCAGACTTTGGCCATAGGGCCTGTCTCTGACAGTGGTATCCCAGGAGGAATTCGCCTGAAAGTCTTGCTTCACTCATGAAATCCTGCCCTCTGAATGTGCAGATGATTCTGTCGAGGAGTTTTTCCATATTGACAAGAAAGCCTGGTGACCTTGTGCGAAGTCGAGCCTTGTAAGGTGCCAGAGAGAGCTCGATGGTCCGCCATGTAGAATAAGGATGGTCGGCGAAGCGCTGCATGAGCTTAGCTGCGCTGGTGCCTCGATTTTCCTTGGCTAAATACAGCGCCATATCTTCGATGCGTTCCGCTACGGCCAGGAGGCGCCCGAAGAGGTAATCCCGGGATGTTCTGTCTAACTCCAATGCCATTTCGTAACTCCTTTGCTTGTGATGTCCTCTAAACAGAGCGCAGGCGATACCCAAGGTTTTCTCCCACTCCCATTTCTCAAGCCCCGGCCGATTGACTGCTCTGCGTACCGTGGACTCCACAATATCTCGCGGTATAGATCGCCTATCGATGATGCAGGGAAGGAGCCGTTCCACCGTAGCCTTGCGAAGCTTCTCGCCTGACTTGCCTTCCACTTGACGACCGTAGGCTGCCTCAGTGATATCTCTCGGCGAGGGAACGCCTACAAACTTCAAGTTCTTGCCAAAGCTCTGATGCCAGGCACAGGACTCGTGCCATAGCTGAATACGCTCAAGGAATTCCGAGCCGGTTAGTTCCCGGTAATAGGTGATGGCCATGCGTCCGGGCGTGGCCGAGTCTAACCCCATGACCACAATTGCATCCGTGGAGCCGAGGCGTGTTTGATAGCCGGCGATATATTTTTTCAGCCTGACGGCAAAAGCCTGACCTGCATCCCCTTGATACACGGGCGTGGCATCCTCCTCTCTGGATTCCAAGCCAAACATCTGGGCGGATTTGGCAAACGGGTCAGGCAAGGGCTTGCCCGATACCGACCAGGCCACGACAACCTGATCGCCAGAGCGAAAGGCTTGCCTAGCGATTAGCCAACGCAGGGCGCTGTGGGCTTTTTGCGTCACCTCGAAACCAACGCTGCATGCTTCGTCGGCATCAAGGAAACGACCACAGAACGTATATCCATCGGTGTCATTTGAAGAGATCAACTTGGCACCGTCGCCACCGTGCCGCAATCTCTTCGGGTGATTGGTCGCCAGCAGCATCGTTTTCCCGGTAACCATGCAAAGACCTTGCTGCGGTTTATGGTCTTTACCTCTCTTAAGCTGAGATACTGTGTTCCTTGAAGCTGTGTCATCATCCTGGTGCTGGCTCTGGTACGCGTCGAATGCGACCCAAGCTTCCCTCAGGCTTTTGTCTTCCCAGGTTTCAGGAACAGGGTCTTCTGGCATTTCCACGCGCCAGCGAATCAGTGCGTCCCCTTGATCGCGTTCCCCTTCTTTTGCCGTCAGGTACTTGAATATATCCGGCGTCGGCAAATCGGATTTCCATGCGGTCAGGAGAAATTTGTCATCGCCTACATGCAGAACTTTCTCGCGAACGAGGTCGGCGACAACGCTTCCCTTTCGGACATATTCAAGAACGGCCCTAGCTTTGGGGTGAGAGAAACTGGATTCGCACCAGGTCGTGAGTTGCTTGGTATATCCGGGGTAGTAGGACTTTTTCTTTCCCCCATGTTTTGGATAATCAGAGGCACAGTATTGAACCTTGTCGCACAAAGGATGCGGTGCCTCACCGCTTGTCCGTGCTGCGGATTTCTCCGTGGCGGGCAGTATCGTTTCCACTTTCTGGACAATTTGGGCCCGCCGAAAATCACTTTTGTGATCCAGGGTGACTTCAATGTGGGCCTGCTGGATTGCATGACTAATCGGCAGCAGTGGATGATTGGAAAACTGAGGTGCGTCGTAGCATCGCTCGTAGGTTTCGTGGAGTTTTTGAATCCAGCTCATGTCAGCACTCCAGCCCGGCAACTTCCGCTTCCACGCCAATGAGATTCCGCACGGTCGTAAATTTCTTGGGCTGCATCTCTCGGATAAATTTCCTGGTGGGACACCGCTCAGGTGTGGCAAAACCAATAACTCCATTGATCATCGTCGGCCGCCAAAATCGAGCTTGAAGTTTGGCTTCGCCGGTTTCGTCCGGGTAGTCGAACCCATGGAAGGTTAAGCCGAATCCCAGCTCTCCAGCGCAGTCGTAATGCCCAGGCTCGGCGCCGAATTCACAGGGTTCGACGTAGCCTTGACAATCCCTGGTACCCAAGAAGATGTCCTGGCGTCCGCCACGCTCAAGCATCCGCTTGGCAATCAGGTGATGCTTTGGTTCGATCCGGTCATCCGCTAGTTCCGGCCAATATTGGTTCCATTCAAAATGAGCCTTGACCTGATATTCCACATCAGCAAGGAAGGTGTAGATGGCCAAGGTGTTGCCGCCACCGAACTCCAGGGGCTTGGTTCCCTTAGTCTGTGTACGAATACGATTGATCACTCGCACTTCGTCGATGACCCAGATGAAGGTGGGCTTCCAGTAGATGGACTTGGCGATGCCCTTCAGCGCCTCGTAGGTCGGTACGTGATAGGAACATTTTTCTCCGCCGATACGGGTCAAGGGGTCTGTGAACAGGGCGTAGCGTCCCCACACCTTGAATTCGATGCTGCTGTTGCGCGAATCAGGCATTTAGCACCTCCATTGTTCCTTCCGGTGACTGGCTCAAGCCAAACGACTGGTTGTAATAGCGGGCATCAGATAGATAGAGGATGTCCACGCCATCCTGGATTTCATGGACCGCCAATGCCTTTTGGAATTTTTCCAGGTCTTGGGGGAAGACATTGACGGTATATTGCTGTGCCCGGCGCAGCAGCTCAAACTGCTTTTCCACCTCGAAGGCCGAGCAAAGATCGTTAATCAAATCACGCCCAGCTTCTCCGTAGGGCACGATGACACCACGCGTCGGCGCGTCGATGACTTTGAAGGCACGGGCAGCGGACATGAAGGATTGCCGAAGGTAGATGTTGGGCGCGGTGCCGTAATTGCGTCCATATTCGTCCATAGCCAGCGAGTTGATGGAGAGAAGATTCAACAGTGTGTCGTCACGCCCAGTAGTCTG
Source organism: Nitrospiraceae bacterium (assembly GCA_052387595.1). Taxonomy (GTDB): domain Bacteria; phylum Nitrospirota; class Nitrospiria; order Nitrospirales; family Nitrospiraceae; genus Nitrospira_D. The sequence goes on from JBQTJA010000076.1 coordinate 26,854, forward strand.
GGCGGATACGGGATAATCCATTTCCTGGTGACGTGCAAAGAAGAAGTACTCGAAATACCGTTCTATAGCTTTCGGCCCGATCAGGTTGCTGCCGAAGTCCTCGACGCCTGCCTCGACATCATCAAGCAATCGTTCGGTGATACTTTTGCCGCACTGAATGTCCTTGAGACTGTCTACGTTTTCCACCACCGGATTGACCACGTGAACCCGCCCGGCCTTGGGATTTCCATTAGCATCTTTTTGCTTTCCATTACGATTGCAGCGGCCAGCGGCCTGGGCAATGGAATCTAGACCAGCCGTGTAGCGAATGACCGCGCCAAAATCCACATCCACGCCAGCCTCGATCAACTGGGTACTGACGCAGAGGACGAGGGACTCATCGTCCAGCAGCTTTCGAATTTGGTCGAGTATTTCCTTGCGGTGCGCGGGGCACATGCTGGTGCTCAGGTGAAAGGTCTGTATCCCCGCAGCTTCCTGGCATAGACGGTACAGTGCCTGCGCGGACTTCTTGGTATTGACGATCACGAGACAGCTTCCACTTTGCACGACCTCATCCAGAGCAAGTCGAGCGATTTCCTCGTCGGTCCATCCACCAGGTTTGCGCCGATTGAGCACCTCCACACGCTTCAGATCGTCGAACAGTCCCTTTACGTCGGGCATAAGATCATCGTTCTTTGTGAACTTCAGCGCACCTTTGCTTTGGTCTACATGGTTCAGCAAGGGTTGTGTTGCCGTGCATAGAACCACCGTACTGCCGCAGTGCTCTACTAGGAAATTCATGGCATTGCAGAAGAGATGCACACAGTTGACGGGCAAGGTCTGGATTTCGTCAAAGATCAGCACTGCATTGGCCAATTGGTGCATCCGTCGCGCGCCACGCGTGCCTTCACCAAAGAGTGCTTCCAGAAGCTGCACGCTGGTGGTGAAGATGACCGGGGCGTCCCAGTTCTCAGTCAGCATCTTTTCCCGCCATCCCTGCTGTTCTGGGGTGAGGTTGGAGTGATGTTCAAGCACTACCCGGCCACGGTCCTTTTTCGTCGGCTCTAAGATGTCGCGAACCACTTTGGCGTTCTGGTCAATGATGGACGTGAAGGGAATGACGTAAATTACTCGATCCATCTTGTGACGTTCCGCGTGATGTAGAGCAAAACGCAGGCTGGCAAGAGTTTTACCACCCCCCGTTGGTACGGTCAGGGTATAAACGCCTTTATCACGAGTCGCACCGTCGAGGCAGTGATCGGAAATGTTCCGCCTGATTTCATCGATAGGATTCCGGATGGTGAATCCTTCCAGGTGCTTCTCCAGGCGCCCGATCAGAAGGAGCCATTCGGTGTATTGCCCGTTGAGCCGATGTTTTGCGGCCTTTGGCCTTTCGAAATCAGCCGTGTCGACGCGATCTGCATCGATTAGACAACTGAACAGAAAACGCACGAGCAGACCAATCTTGAACCGAATAATAATCTCACTTTTCTGGCCGCGTGCTACCTTTCGAATCGATTCCTCGATACCACTAATTAAACTTGGCATTGAACCCAATTCCTGAAATCGCTTATTGATGTGCGGGTCCATCTTGCCCATGGCTTCCCGGAGATGGGATCGGTCATCCCGCTTGCCAGCCCGCCTCGTGAAAATATCTTCAACAGGCTTGTTCGCGTTCGAAGACAGGCAGTCAATCAAACCGGAATGGTGTGACGCAATGCACAAGGCGAGAACTTGGCCAGCAATCCCACCCATGACGCCTCGCTTGGATAATTCATCCCAAATAAGCTGTGCCCCAGCGGTGGAATGATCCACCTTGCCCTTGAGTCCCTGCACATCGACAAACTCATCTTCATCTTGATTGATCAGCCCGACGGCCGACTTAAGATAGGTCTGAAACTCATTGCTGTACTTTCCCAAATCATGGAGTAGCCCTATCACCTCGCCTTGAAGTTCGAGGCCGATCTTTGAGGCAAGTGTCTTGGCTATCTCAGCAACTCCCAACAGATGATCTTCAAGACTCTGCGGATCGCCTCCAGACTTTCGGACATGGGCAATGTAGCTTGGTAAGTTCAGGCTCATTGGTCGATCCGCCGTGGCTATGCCACTATCTCATTCTCACGAGCTACGCTTTGGAAAACCGAGGAATATTTCCAAGGTCATGCCAGAGCCTGCGAGTGCCCCCATTCAGCATGCCCAAAGGACGAAGCAAACCCTCCGGCAAGATCGGCTACCGCACGCAAATGGTCCTCAAGATCGTGAATCGCACACGACCCGTCGTCGTTCCGGCGCACGTGGGCCAGAGCGGGCTTGCGATCTTCTTCTGAAACGCAGTCATCATCTCGGCCTTCCTCGACGAGTGCAGCGCCCATCCATTGTCACAGTGTTTCCTCCTGCTCTTTGGCCCATTCGACGAGTTTGCGCCGCAATTCTTCCTTCGACGGCAAATACAGCCGGTACTCCCTGGCGTGAATATTGGCGTTCTTGGGCAGCGTGATGGTGACCAACGCGTCATGCTTTTTCTTGCAGAGGATGATGCCGATGGTCGATTGTTCGTTCGCTCTCTTTACATAACGATCAAAATAATTCACGTACATCTGCATCTGGCCGAGGTCTTGGTGGGTTGCTTTGCCGATCTTCAGATCGATTAGGACGTAACAACGAAGCAGCCTATTGTAGAAGACCAGATCAACAAAGAAGTGGTCCGCATCAAACGTGAACCGCTTCTGGCGGGCTTCGAAGAGAAACCCCTTGCCGAGTTCCAACAAGAAATGCTCAAGCTTATCGATGATGGCCGACTCCAGGTCGGTTTCGGAATAGGCGGCCTTTTCATCGAGCCCTAGAAACTCCAGGACGTACGGTTCTTTCAAAATATCATGCGGCCTTCCGACGATCTGGCCGTGGTGCGCCAGCCTCCGGATTCCGCGCTTGTCCCGACTCAGCGCCAGGCGCTCATAGAGGCTGGCGTTGAACTGGCGCTTGAGTTCCGGCAAGGTCCACCCGTTTCGCGCCGATTCAATTTCATAAAAGGCGCGTTCGCCTGCGTCGTCGATGCCCAGGAGGAAGACATACTGGGACCAACTTACGCGGAACAGCGTTGCGGTGTGCGCACCCTCTCGGAACACCGATGGTTCGCTGGGTGACGATTCCCCGGATCGCGTCTGGGATTTCTCACGAGGCTCGGATTGCAATTTCCCAGATACCATCTGGGATTTTCCCGAAAGACGATCGCGATAGGTCAGGAACAACTTGCGCATATATTCAAGATTTGATCGCGAAAAACCACGACCGAACTTTTCCGTGAGCCGGCCCGCTAATTCACCGAGCACACGTTTCCCATATTCGGCCCTCGCGGCCCCCTGCTGTTCATGTTCCACGATACGGCGACCGATCTCGAAGCTGGTCAAGACTTGGAGGGTGTCCACGCTGCGAACGACCGCCCGTCGCGCCGAGAGGATGAGGTTTCGGATATCGGCCAGCAGTCTCTCGATCCGGACAGCTCCGCCATGCGATTGCCGTGTCACCTTTTTCTTACCCGTCATCTCTCAGTTCCTTCCAGTTCGAGGAGCACAGTTCAGACAGCATACCGATTGTTCTCTCGTCAATTCGGCCACATCACTCAAGTCTGGTCTTGCCATCACACACTGGCTCCCTCGACTCATGGCCCCATTCAATTCAACGGCCCAAACAGCACACTCCCTCGTCGGCTTTGTCTTTCTCTCCTCTTGCTGTACAATCGCTGCATGGCGTTCGATCCCGATAATCCGCCGCTTTGGCTGCGCAAGCTGCATGTGAGCGCGGCGCAGATCAGTGCTCATGACTACGCGGTCACGCCTGAGGAAGGCATCTTAGAGTGCTGTCGTCTTTCCGATGCCTTGCAACGTTGGTCGAAAGCCTGCGCCCAGGCCCTGGGATTTTCTCCGCTCCCTCCCCCTCCTCCATTTGACAACCCCTTCCGCCGTGTGTCACCGATCGACCAAGCCCCGTCAGTCTTGCGCGATGTCGCCCGCTAGCCCCGACTCACTCGCCGATTACCTTCACGCCATTATCGCGGCACTTCCACCGTCGAGCCCATATTGCCTCGTCGGCGCGCTGGCCGTGAATGCGTGGGGACGTCTTCGCGCCACGAAAGATATTGATCTGCTCGTACTCGCCGACATGCCCGCTCGCACCGAATTGATCGATGCGTTGCATGCCCAGGAGTTTCGGATCGACGAGACCTGGCTGGAGCACAATCCGATGGCCAGGGATGTCGTGATGCGTCTGACTCATCCTTCTTACCCGACGATTCCTCTGGACCTTCTCTTTGCGAACGATCGCCAGTCCCAATCGGCACTTACTCGCAGACAGGCGCTGCAGCTTCTTGGCGTCTCCCTGTATGTCTGCAGTCCGGAGGACCTGATTCTCCTCAAGCTTAAGGCTGGTCGTCCTCATGATTTTGAAGATGCGCTGGGCGTCATCAAGAATCCTCACGTACACGTGGATCTAGACTACCTCTGGGGCTGGGCGGACCAGCTTGGGCTCCACGGTGAACTGTCCTACGTGCTCCGCGCAGCCGGCACCGGAACGTAGAGACGCGATCTGGCCTCGTTTCCACCATTACCATGGTGGTGTCCCCGGACTCCGCCTTTTATCCAACGGCTCAAACGGCACGCCGAAGTCGTACTTATTGACCGGGGTCAGTGGATTGTCCGGATGGTAGCGATTCACCTGATTGAAAGGATTGTTCGGATTGTATTGATTAATCGGGTTGGCGGGATTGCCGGGATCGTACCGATTGATGGGGTTAAACGGGTTCGTTGGATCATAGGCGTTGACCGGATTCAGCGGATTGTCCGGCGCGTATCGGTTGGTGGGAGTAAAGATGTTGTAGTCCCGCTCATATCTCGAATCAAAACCCATGTCGGCGTCGCTCGTTGTGGTCCACGTCAGAACTAGCATGATCAGCAGCACCATTTGTGTCATAGTCGCCTCCTTGCCATTAGTTCATCGCGGCCTAGCATACCGGATGACTGTGACATCGGAGGTCCCACTCAAGAACAATTTGTTTGCCGAGATCTATTGCTCCTATTCTCTTCGATTTCGAACCGTGCCCTGCATGTAGATACCGAATTGAAATGGACATACAAGGTCACGGCGACGCCGATATCTTCGCCGCCTCCTGTTTGACCACCGCGCGCAGCGAGTCCGGTCGCACAACCCGGACGCCGTTTCCAAAGCTGAGAATCCAGCCGACGAGTTCCCTGCTGTCGGCGACGGTCATGGTCATCCGCATCTTGCCGCCCGGCAAGCGTCTTACGTGCTGGCTGGGATGCCAGACACGGTCTTTGACCCATGCCGCCGTCGGTTTGTTGAACTCTAGCTCGATGTCGATCCGCGGCCCTCGCATGACGGTGAGCGAGTCCTCGACGAAGGCATCGAAATCGAAATGCAGCGGAATCTGATACGGCAAGTCGGTGGGAGTGACGGACTTGATCCGCTCCACCGCAAACATGCGCGGCTCTTTTCGCAGATGACAATAGCCGATGAGATACAGGCCTCCGGAGGCATACCAGAGGCGATAGGGATCGACCTCCCGCCGGGTCACGCGCCCCCGTGCAGCGGAATCGTACCGCATCTGGATCCGTGTCTTTTCGGCAATGGCTTGAGTGACACGCTCGACGACTTCCCGGTGCCGTTTGTATCGCTTATGCGGGCCAAGCCCGACGGAAAACGTATCTTCAAGCTGCTGGACTAGCACAAGTCCTTCAGGCGGCAATGCCGCCGAGGCTTTCGTCAGGGCCGATTGCAACGAGGCATGCACGGCCGTGCCTTCGAGCGGGGCGATAAGCCGGCGGCTCAGGGTGAGCGCCATCAGTTCGGTGGGCGACAGGCGCAACGCAGGCGCTTGCCGCACTCCGTCGAGAAGTTTCCATCGTGTGCGACCATCGATCCGTTCCGTCAAAAGAGGATACCCTGCCGATTCAATCGCGTCCAGATCTCGACGCAAGGTTCGTGGATGGCGAGTGGTGGACAGGTCCAGCCCTTCGGCGAGTTGCTCCAACGTGAGTCCCTGCCGCGAGACTTCCAGTCTCTTGAGCACGACGAGTTGCCGAATGGCTTGGTCATTGCGCGGCATCGCTTATCCTGAAAACCGGCGAGAGAAAGCCGGAACCGGGGGAAAACGGTTGTATGAATTCGAAAGAAAGAACGATATCGAGAGGAATCCCTGCAACGACCTGTGGCATCTATAGAATAGCGCCATGGAGGGCCCTGTTCGTTCGCTGCGGGCTAACAAAACTCTAGGGGGAGGCTTGTACGCTGATTTGCCGCCCTAGGCAACCCCCTCCTTCGCATCAGTTACAGAGGTGCGCCTATTGGCTCGTGGGCCCGAGTAAGCCCAGTCGGGCACCACAAGGCCTATGGACTGTGATGCGTTACGTCAAAGCGACGGCCCTACTACTGGGTATGGTTTCCGCTCGGTAGCAACAGTTATCAGGAAAGAAGGCCGTATCAATCCTGCGGTAAAGCGTGCGAGGAAGGGGGTTGTTTTTTCTATTTCACGCGTACAAAATATCGCTGCTTTGTCGGAACGGACCTCATCATCAACCACCATAGAGAGAGGGGCATAATCGTGAGTCTGCGAAATCTTCTACGGCTTGTTCTTGCAGTCGGGGTCTGCGGCACCGCCGGCCCAGTCTGGGCGTATGATCCAAGTCCGAATATCGGTGGCGACCTGCACGCCTGTGACCAGGTCAACTTTTCTACGTTCACACCGCCACCCTTCTCCGCGGATAAGAATAATGTCACCGTGGCGCCGAAATCGGATTTTTCATTCCTTGCATCCAAGGCCACGACTTCCGCAAGCATCACGGTGAAAATCAAGGAGGAAAAAGTTCCGATCACCGTCACTCCAGTCGGTTATGGGTTCCAGGTCAAGGGGAAACTGCCCCCCAGCATCAAGGGCAGCTACATCCGGCTCGATATTTTTGCCAAAGGGCCCAGTGACTGTGACAAAACCGATGGGTGGCTGCTCAAGGTAGGGAACTGACCGTTGCCACAACGATGTGGGCGGGATTCCTCCTGCCCATGTCGTTGTCCTGACACTCGCCGACATCCTCCTTACGGCTCTGCTTCTTCCACTGACTCGATCGACTCTTGCAACGCCGCCACAAAGGCCTCCGGCTCAGCGAGGGCACGCGCCGTCAATTGGAATTCACTTACCAGTACGCCATCTCTATCGACCACGAGTAACCGATACCCCGTCTTCATCGTAGGCCCTCCCTTCTCGCTATAGCAGGCTGTAAAAAACTCGGCTGATGCCCACAATATAACTGGAACTTCCGGCAGGGTGCTTACGCCAGAATGACTTCAGGATGCTCAAAAAGGCTGTCCCGCAAGGCCGCAGCGAGCGAAGAGGCGAGACGTACGCTTCGGTACGCTGTGCCTCTGAGGGATGTGAGAACGCCGCTGGGAGACTTTTTCAGCATCCTGGTAGACGATGAGCCCTGACGTGCCGCACGGGCCAAGCAGGATCGTAGATGGTCAGAAGGGAAAACGGATGCCCAGCTGGACCTCATTTGGAATGAGGTGCTGTCCAAACAGGCTCCTCAGTCCAGCATTGGTGGAGCCGGAAGAAGACGAGAAGGATGGCGAAGCATGCAGGGAACGATCAAACTCCGTAAGATAGCCGCCCCCAAACCCTGCGCCGATATAGGGCATCAGCTTCGTTCCTCCCACCGCAATCTGTTTCGTCAGGCTCGGAACAGCTCTCAGGAGTCCCATGCTCTCCACTGTCAGGAAGGCTGACGGCCCCTGCCCCGTTGCCGCCTCCGTGACCATGACAGCACCCGAAGATGCCACGACGCTGGAGGTTGCGGGCCCGATCACTGAACGTCCATCTCCAATTGGGCCTGCAGAGGAGAGCGACCAGCACACACTAAAGCCGATCGTGGCGCTGATGCCAAAGGCCCATTTCATTCTTAGAATGTGCCGCATATGCTCTTTCACCATACAACCCGTCCGGCACCAGGTCAAGAAACCACACACCCGCCATGCGGAAACATCGGCCTCCTCGTTCGTTAACCCATCACGCGTGTGAGCGTATTCTCATCCGTATGGTGAAACAGATCCGTCCGCCCCGGCATGCGGAGTTGGGTATCCTCCTTGTAATGAAACCGGTTCTG
>JBQTJA010000077.1:0-56663 GCA_052387595.1 Nitrospiraceae bacterium
ATGAAGCCACGCTCGTTCCCGGTCGTATCCAGACCGTGTCATTCGCCGTGTGGAATGGGGAAAACAAAGAGCGAAACGGCCAGAAGGCCGTGGCGCCATGGTTTCAACTGGTTATCGATCCTGTCGCCAAACTCTAGCAGGATGCTGAAACAGGCTGTCAGCTTCGTTCTCAGTCGTCCGTTTCCTTGCGACGTACCCCAGAGGGTATGCCTCAGTTGCCGGACTCCCTGCGGCTTTGCTGAACAGTCTGTTTGAGCATCCTGCGAACCAAGATAAGTCGGTATCAGGTTCGGAGGAACGTTAGGTGATTGGAACAGGAGTGTTGAGAGGCGCGTTGTTGAGTCTATTCCTCTTCGCCGGTGTGGAGGCCACGCAGGCTGCGGGGCAATCCGATGCAATGACGGAGGAGGAAGCATCCAAACTTGGGGAAGAGTTTGGGATCGTTATCGGTGCTGTGGATGAAGACATTCAAAAGGAGCTCAAGCTCCAGCAGCCGCAGGGCGTGGCCGTGTTCGAGGTGATTGGGAATTCACGAGCAGACTACGCGGGGATTAAGGTTCGCTCCGTCATTAAAGAAATCGATAAGCAGGAGATCCGAACTATGGCGGATTTCGGACGAGCCATTAAGAAAGCCATGAAGGAGTGCAATTTTACAGTCGGAACCTATGAGCCGGCAGATCCAGGTGACCCAGTCGGCTGGGGTGTCAATTTCCACTTTGTTGGTTGCAAACGAGATTAAGGAGTGAAGGTCGTTTGAACATGGTAAAGCTGCGAATCGTCGGCATAATCGGGATGCTCGTGATGGCGGGTTGCCTGACTAGCCTCTATCACGATGTGGCGATTGCTCAGGAGGCAAACAGTCGGTCTGTGCCTGAGTGGGTAGCTGAAATCGAAAAAGTCTTCATCCGGTCGGAAGACTGCAAACAGTGCCATGAGCGTCATTACGAAGAGTGGAAGGGCATCAGAGAGCAGACGCCGGATTTGAAGACCTTTGGCCGGGTGGATGCGGCCCTTTTACATGGCACGTCGTTGGAGTCACCGGTCTTTCGAACGGTGTTGGGTCTTTGGAAACAGACGAATCCGACCGCGGAGGAACAGGGACGATGTCTTTCCTGTCATGTGCCTGCTGTCACCGTGTTCCCCCAGCATGCCGAAAAGATGGTGGCACACGTGCTTGCCCGCAAGGCGGGATTTGAAGGAATCGGCTGCTCAGCGTGCCATTTGATGAATGGAATGGAAAAGGGATTGAACTCACCGCCGACATTCAAATTGCAGCCAGGCACCACACTCTATGGCCCCTATCCCAATCCTGAAGAAAATCTTGTCCATCCGGCCGCGCAGTCTGAGCACTTTCGAGGAGCCAATTATTGTGCCGCGTGCCATTTCGACAAAGTAAAGGATGTGGCGCAGAAGAATCTGCCGGGAGAAATTCTTGAGGGAACGATTTGTCAGGATTGCCACATGGAGCCCTCGACCGGCAGTTCTACATCGAGACGTGGCGCGATGACGAGAGCCATCGGGCGCCATTGGTTTCGCGGTGTCGTCGTTGCTGGGACGATGCTGAAGAATCGGAATCTGCAGGCGGAGTGGATGCCTCGCATCGACGTGGAGGTGACGAAGGCCGGCGCGGTGGTAGAGGGAATAGGGATTGTGAAGGTCGGCAGTCTCCCACACAGTTTTCCCGATGGCGATCCGGTATTGAAACAGTTCTTTCTGACTGTTACGGCGAAGGACGCGGCAGGCAAGACGCTGACGGAAGAGACAAAACAGTTTGGGTTGCCTTATGACAAAATTCTTCGCGGTCCGATTCCTGATCCCTTCATCAAGGGCGGCAACACGAGGAAGGTTCCATTTGCGCTGACGCTTCCATCCGGCACAGCCGCTTCGTCGATCGAAGCTGTGCTCACCTATGCGCTCATTCCCATGCCGGAGCCTCCCGTGCTGGAGAAGTACCTGGCGACGTTAGAGACTGAGACGACCAGGGAGGAGGCGAGGAAGATCGTGCAGGAGTATACGCAGCGGCATTTTCTGACTTACCGCGTGAAAGCACTGCCGTGAAATGACTGTGAGGATGGGACGAGTCGATGGCATGACCAGGGTTGGGCTGAGTGGGGCGGTGATACTGTCTGTTGTCTGTATCCTTGCGGGGACGAGCACGACGGTCTCTGCGCAACAGGCTCCAACTCAGTCGTTGATTGAGAAAACTTTCCCCCATTCCACTAAATGCAAGCGCTGTCACGAACGGGTTTATGAAGAGTGGGAAACCTCGCCGTTGGCGAAGTCCATCCATTCTCCGGCGTTCCGTGCCTCGCTCGATGCGTATCTTAAATCATCAGGTGGAAAAGACAAAGCTGCGTGTTTTCGTTGCCATGCCCCTCATGTGCGGGAGTTCCAGGATCATGCGCAGCTCTTTGTGGATCAAGCGAAAGCAGGTGATCCATCATTGGATGGAGTTGCCTGTAGCCAGTGCCATTTGATCAAGCAGGTGGATCGGGCCAAACATCCCCCGGAGCCGAAGTATGAGATCGGGGGGAAGACGCTGTATGGATCCTACAAAGATTTTGTCCAGAACCTCGCGCACCAGTCGATGGAATTGAGCCTGTTTCAGAAGTCCGATCTGTGCTTGAACTGTCATCAGTCGGTGCCGTCGGCAACGAACTTGGGCAAGGCCAACGATTTGCTCGGGAACTGGGATCAGAGTCGGGCCGTCAAGTCAGGGAAAGAATGCCAGACCTGTCACATGCCGCAACAAGTGGGGGAGTCGGCCAATGGGGAAAAGAAGCGCACGATCGCCAATCATAGTTTTCCTGGGCGTGTGGGTAAACTTCGCCAAGACGCGGCAAAGCTGGACGTGCAGACCAGGAGCGAGGGCGACAAAACGACCGTTGTGGTCAAGGTTCAAAGCTTGGTGCCGCATAATCTGCCTGCGACGCATCCAGCTTGGGCAACGGTGGTTCTCAATCTGGACATCAATGGGAAAAACCTCAAGACGGTATTTTCGGACAAGCGGGTCTATGGTCGGACGTACCTGGATGCGCAGGGACAGCCGACAATCTTCGACTTTGAGGCTGTCAAAGTGGCCGAGGATACCGTGCTGAAACCAGAAGAGACCAGAGAAGAAACGTTCACGTTTCCAACACCCAAAGATACCAAGACGTTCGATGTCGAAGTCGGACTCAGCTATGGTTCGTTGAATGGCCCTGCCGCATTTCTCCAGCGTGTCGAAGCAGAGTCATCCCAAGGCTCACAAGATCCGGTCTTCCAGCCGATCGAGATTGTGAAGCGGACGGAGAACATTCCGGTCGGCAAGTAAGCGTTGGCCGTTGTTCGTGAAGCGTATTACGCCACCAAGTTTCAGGCTTCTCGTTCCGAGTGTCGTGCTCAAAAGCATTGTCTTGTCGAACCGCGCAACCTGAAACCCGAAAGTCATGCCGGTGCCTGTGCTGAGTTTTCCTGCACCTTGACACATCTTTGGATAGTCAGGAGAATTGCCGAACTATTTGAAACGGGAGCACGATAATATCTTGGCCATGGTGCGTTCTCGTTAGACGAGGACGAGGATTTCCGATAGGGTAGGAAGATGCCGGCTATCTCTATATTTTTCGGAATCATCATCAGAATGTTCTACAACGAACACGAGCCGATGCATTTTCACGCTGAGCATCAGGGGCAACGAGGTAAGTTTGACCTCACTGGTCGAATGGTGGTCGGCAACATAGGCTCCAAGACAGCGCGACGCCTGATCAAACAGTGGGCGAAAGAACATGAGGCCGAGATCCGTGCGAACTGGCGGCGCATGAAGGCTGGTAAGCCGCTCGAAATGATTGAGCCGTTACGGTGAACAAGGAGGCGTCATGAACAGGATTCCGTATGTGACCAAGGCTGAATATCGAGGCGGATATCGGATTCGTGTGACCTTCGATGACGAATCTCAGAAGACGATCGACTTCCGACGCTACCTCAAGGGGCCAATCTTTGAGCCGCTGAAGGACGTCAAATACTTTCAACGGTTCTTCATTGACGGCTGGACGGTCGCCTGGCCGAACGGTGCGGATATCGCGCCTGAGGAACTGTACGAGAGCGCCGATGTCGGCACCGAACGTGGAGCGGCCTAACCAGGCGATAGAGGCTGATATCAACAGATGGTGCGAGTTCAGAGGGGCGGGTATGCACAATACAATATCTGACCCTTCCTCTATGAAAGGGAAAAATCTCAAGACGGTATTTTCTGATAAGCGTGTCTATGGTCGGACGTATTTGGATGCCCAGGGACAGCCCACGATCTTTGACTTCGAAGCAGTGAAAGTGGCTGAAGACACGGTCTTGAAAGCAGAAGAGACGAGAGAGGAAATATTCACGTTTCCGACACCAAAAGATACCAAGACGTTCGATGTCGAAGTTGGACTCAATTACGCCCCATTAACGGGCCCTCCTGCATTCCTCCAACGTGTCGAAGCTGAGTCATCACAAGGCTCACAAGATCCGGTCTTCCAGCCGATCGAGATCGCCAAGCGGACGGAGAACGTTCCGGTCAGCAAGTAATCGTTGCTTGTTGGGGGTAAGCGTATTCACGACAAAGTCATGAAGGAAAGCGCGCGTTACGCAAAGATCGTTGAGTGGTCTGAGGAGGACCACTGCTACGTCGGCAGTTCTCCCGGCCTCATCTATGGTGGCTGCCACGGTTCCGACGAAAAGGCGGTGTTTGGGGAGCTTTGCCAAGTCGTCGAAGAGGCTGTCGCTCTCTATCACAATGACGGCAAGCCGCTTCCGCCGTCGACATCCAGTCCGGACTTTGCCAACAAGATGCAAGACGTCGCATAACTATTCCGCTTATTGCTGCCAATGACTTTCCCAAGCGGCTTAACAAGTCCTTAGGAGGACAGGAAAATCTCTGAACATTCTCGGAATGTGGTCACGATATTATCCTGACTGAGATACTCACTAGAACCTATCTCAAAATTGGAATGCGATACCCTATAGGTCCCACTATGACAAAACACAGCAACTAGACTGCGTTATTTTCAAGGATTCTGGATGCTGTTCGAGATTGATGCCACTGATTCATAGCGGGTGCCTCAGCAAAAACTGATTATGAGATAGGTTCTAGTTAGGCCGAACTGATTGGAAGGTCGCTTGTACCCTCGCACCTATTTCGAGACGTTCATGCGGTACGAGGCGAAAGATCAGGTCTTCGTCGCGATGCCGTTCAGCACCCCCTTCAGGCTCGCATTTGAACGGGTAATCGAGCCAGCTATCAATCTAGTGAAAGTCAACGGTTGTCGACTCGTTCCACGCATCATTAACCGGGCCACCTCTGGCTCTCCTGATATTCATGAGCAGATTTTCGACGCGATCCTCCATTCCCGTTTGGTCATTGCAGACATGACGGTACAAGCCAGTCATGTGAACGATGATGGGGTGGAAAGATGGCAGGCAAACGCCAATGTTGCATACGAGGTCGGGCTAGCCTCAGCGTGGCGAAATCCAGAGGATGTGCTTCTAATTCATCAAGGCCACCCAAAACACAGCTATAGCTTCGATGTTCAGAATCTTAGGCATGTGCAGTATGACCCAGAGAGCCATGCGTCAATCAAGAAGTTGTCTAATGAAATTGTACGCGCGCTAAACCAGTCGAGCTTTCTGGCAAAAGTGGCTTATCAGAAGATTCTGGAGTCTACTTCTCCATCGGTCATTCAGTTCATGCATCAAGAGGCTCGCCGCGCTTTCCCCGTGATCGCATTCCAGCATGCAAGTATGCCCATGATGGACGCCAGGATCCACGCCGCAACAGACCTTCTCTCGTATGGTGCGCTCAGGAATCGGCATGTAATGCCGCAGGGGCATGGTAAGGGTGTTGCCGTCATCTACGAGTGGACAGAGCTTGGCCTTCGGATGTTGCTGTCTTTGCACGCAATCACTTTGGAGCGTTTTCGAGAACTCAAAGATCAGATCGCATCCGTTGCCCCTGGCACACTGCCGCCTCGCGCCTTAATGGAGGTGCCGGAGGCCAAGCTTCCAGCAATTGATATGGTTGAAGCTGCGAAGATTGACACCGCAAATGAAGCGTCTTCCAAAGAGTGACTGTGAAATAGGAGCAAATACAGAGTCAGATCTTGTTCTATGCGTCACCAAATTGTGATGCGTGTGGGTCCAATGCACACAACAAGGTTTGACTCCTATTGTCTTGAAGAAGACAGCCGTTCATTGCGGGCCAGCCTGACTCGCGCTCGACGTGAGGTTATCCCTGGATAGTTCCAATCACGATAGCATGGGCGACGAACCGACCGTAGGTCGCGTCCTTGCACCCATTCCAATCAGACTCGACCCAATAATTCTGCTTGGAAATCCGCTTGAGAAAATGCTGGGTCGTGAACGGACTCTTGCCGTTGTTCTGCAAATAATCGAAGTAGCGGTTGTACCCGATCGGTAGGCTTGCCATGAGCCGGCCGGATGGGGCCAGGCATGTGGATCGCAGATGATCGATCGCCTGCAGCAGTTTGCCTGGTTTCTGTGGCTGTTCGTCCCACCCGACATGCTCCAAGGTCGAGATGCTGATAATCAGATCGTATTTGTCTTGCGGGACAAACTCGACGATATCCTGATTGATGACGCCGGGAGCGACCTCATATTTGTCGATGACCTCATGATGAATGGGAAAATAGTGAGAGAGGACGTTGCCCACTTCAAGCACCCGCTTGCCTTCATGCTTGAGGAGAAGTTCACGGAAAATGGGGATCTCGACGCCACGCTCGTTTTTCCAGGTCCTGTTATACGGATGGTACAGGTACTCGTACTCCCGACCGTCGAATTGGAACGTCTTGGCTCTCACGCTGCGGGTCAGCGTCATTTTCATGGCGCGCCAATATCTCCGAGCGGCGCTCTCACCTGCCGTCGACTTTGTGTAATCGTAGGTATAGGACAAGAAGGGCCTGCTTCGAGGCGTTACTCGAAGATGATGGATGATCCTGGTGATTTCATCTTGAAGATCTGCAAAGCGTTATAGATGCCTTTGGCGGGATGATTCAGGATCAAGCGTGAATTGGTGATGTGGGTATCAAGCAGTTCATACTGCCCGCCGCTGTAATAGAGGTCGCAGTCGTCAATCTGACAGTTCTTGTAGACGTGATTATCCAGGGGAAGTTTCGCCTTCGAAAAGGTCTGCCCATCGATAATGATATAACTCGGTTCGAATGCCATAGGGTTCCTGCCACGAGGACTATAGCAAAGTTGGCGGTGATCGTAAACCAGTCCAGAAGAGAGGTTGGGCCATGAAGGATCTGGAAGGAAGTCTAATTTGGGACGATCCGAGATACGGTGCCACCCCGAGTCAGGATATAGAGCTCTCCCAAGCCGTCTTGGCCGAAGCTGGTGATGGAAGAGGCAGCAAGCAGGGGCCACTCTGTTTGGTCGAGAGCGGAGCCGTTATTGAAGCGGAAACTGCGGACAAAGCCGGCGCAGAAGTCGGCATGGAAATAGGTGCCCTGAATGACTGGTAGTGCTGTTCCTCGATACACGTAGCCTCCTGTGACGGAGCAGGCACCGTTGTCGTGCGTATAGTCGATAATCGGCAACGTGAGTGTTCCATTATTACAGTTGGTGGCTGGATTAAAACAGGCCAATCCTTCCATGAGCCGCCAGCCGTAATTCAGTCCGCGTCCGGCATTGGGGCCTTGTGACACATTAATCTCCTCTCGGGCAGTTTGGCCGACATCTCCAATATACAGATCAGCTCCATCAAACGAAAAGCGCCAGGGATTCCGCAACCCATAGCTCCACACCAGCTGATCCCCTCCGCTGAGGACAAATGGATTGACTGTTCCACTTGTGCAGGCTGTTCCTGGGGTCGTCGGGTCGATCCTGAGAAGTTTCCCCAGCCGGCTTCTAAGATTCTGAGCATTGTTGCTCGGGTCCCCTGAACTGCCCCCGTCTCCAACGGCTGCGTACAGGCATCCATCGGGTCCAAATGCCAACATGCCCCCGTTGTGGTTGGCAAAGTTTGGATGGGGAATGGAAACTAAGATCACCTGTGAATTTGGGTTGGCGACGTTAGGGTTTGTTGACGACCGCAGAAATCGAGCGATGGTGATCGCGCCGGTAGCGTCTGTATAGTGGACGTAGAACTGGCCATTGGCGTTGTAGTTTGGGTCAAAGGCCAGCCCGAGCAAGCCTCGCTCTCCTCCGCTGGCGATACCGGTTACGGTCAGAAATGTCGAGAGCACGTTGCCAGTTGCCCGATCGAGAATTTTAATGGTGCCACCCTGTTCGACAACGAACAGGCGTGTCTGGTCTCCAGGGGGCGTGGCGAGGAACACCGGTGAGCTAAGATTACTTGCGACAGTTTGGAGCTTGAGGCTGGTGGAAGTCGGAGCAGCGTCTCCTGTGGTACTGTTGCTTCCGCACGCAGTCAGGAGGCCGGCGAAACACAGGCATAAAGCTATGGAGATGATTGCCTGTCTCATGGTTACACCTTCGCCCTGTGATCCGTATCCATATCATCTCTACTGGTGTCAAATCCTTAGCCCCGCCTTAGGGTCCTATGGACAGAGGATTGTGGAGTCCTGACGCCCCCCTTCTATTTTCTAGATGGCGGGGGGCTGTTTCCGAGCGCCGCGTATTTTGTCTTGATCCCGCCAGTCCAACTCTAATAGAATGAGCGCGTTTTTCAGATGGTTCGCTTCTCGTTCGACTCTGCACCGTCCTAGGTTTCCCCACTCATGCATGTACTTTGGATGGGTTGAAGCCACGGAAAGCCGTGTGACATACACAGGGTGCGTTTAACCAGCAGGAGGATTTCCAGTGAGCGATTCAGCGATTGTAACGTTTGCAATTATAGCGGCCATTGCGGGTATCGCCTATGGGCTGTACCTGGCAATGTGGGTGTTCAAGCTCGACGCCGGCAATGCCAAGATGCAGGAAATTGCGAAGGCAATCCAAGAAGGTGCCAGTGCCTACATGAATCGACAGTACAAGACCGTCGGCTATGTAGCCGCGGTGCTTTTCGCCATGCTCTGGGTCGCTGGGGCCGCCTCCGACAAGTTTGGTTTGCTGACGGCGGTTGGGTTTTTGGTCGGCGCGGGAGCCTCGTCGATTGCCGGCTATGTAGGGATGATCATTGCCGTGCGCGCCAACGTGCGGACAGCGCAAGCCGCACACAATGGCATGAATGCTGCTTTGACCGTGGCGTTTCGAGGGGGTGCGGTGACGGGTCTGTTGCTGATCGGCCTGGGACTTTTGTCGATTACGACCTTTTACATGGTCGCGCAATCGATAGCCGGCCAAGAGAAGGCAATCCACGCGCTCTTGAGTCTTGGGTTCGGTGGCAGCTTGATCTCGGTCTTTGCTCGTGTCGGTGGCGGCATCTATACCAAGGCGGCGGATGTGGGTGCGGATCTTGTGGGTAAGGTTGAAGCGGGAATTCCGGAAGACGATCCCCGGAATCCGGCTGTCATTGCGGATAACGTGGGTGATAACGTCGGTGACTGCGCCGGCATGGCGGCGGATTTATTCGAGACCTACGCCGTGACGACAGTGGCGGCGATGGTATTGGCTTTTACGATGTTTAAAGGAGCGACTGCTCCAATACTGTATCCGTTGGTCTTGGGAGGTGTGACGATTTTCGCGACGATCATCGGGGTTCTCTTCGTCAAGGTGAGCCCGGGTGGGGAGGTCATGACGGCGCTCTACAAGGGATTGTTCGTGGCCGGTGGGATTGCTGCTGTGGCATTTTTGCCAATCACCCTCATGATCATGGGCGGAGTAGGGGGCGTCAGCGGGTTCAGTTACTACATCGCCGCGTTGATGGGATTGGCGGTGACACTGGCGCTCGTGTTCATTACCGACTATTACACATCGAAGAGCTATGAACCGGTGCAGTACATTTCCAAGGCGAGCGAAACCGGCCATGCGACGAATATCATCGCGGGGCTGGCGGTTGGCATGCAGGCGACGGCGGCGCCGGTGGTGGTGATTGCGATGGCGATCCTGGGCAGCTTTTGGGTCTGCGGCGGCGCGGAGTCTGGCGGGTTGTACGGCGTGGCGGTGGCGGCGGTCTCGATGCTCTCGATGGCAGGGATTGTCGTGGCGATTGATGCATTCGGTCCGATCACGGACAACGCAGGTGGTATTGCCGAAATGTCGCATCTGGGCAAGGAAGTTCGGGACATCACCGATCCGTTGGATGCGGTCGGCAACACGACCAAGGCGGTGACGAAAGGCTATGCGATTGGGTCAGCCGCGTTGGCGGCGGTGGTGTTGTTCGCGGAATATTCCCGTGAGGTTGCGGCACACAATCCCGCGCTGGCGGCGTTTGACCTATCCAACCCGAAAGTGTTGGTCGGTCTGTTTCTCGGTGGCATGTTGCCCTTCATCTTCGGTGCGATGTGCATGAGGGCAGTTGGTGAAGCCGGCGGCCTGATCGTGGAAGAAGTGCGGCGGCAGTTCCGGACGATCAAGGGCATCATGGAAGGCACGGGGAAGCCGGAGTATGGGACCTGTGTTGATATTGTGACCCAGGCTGCGATTCAAAAGATGATGATCCCAGGCCTGATCCCGGTGGCGTCGCCGATCATCGTCGGCTTGGTATTGGGTCCGCAAGCCCTCGGCGGTGTGCTGGTCGGCAGCATCGTGACCGGCCTGTTCGTCGCGATTTCGATGACGAGCGGCGGCGGGGCCTGGGACAATGCGAAGAAGTTTATCGAAGAGCAGGGGTTGAAAGGCACCGACACGCACAAGGCGGCGGTGACTGGCGATACGGTCGGGGATCCGTACAAGGATACGGCGGGACCGGCGGTGAACCCGATGATCAAGGTCATCAATATCGTCGCGTTGCTCATCGTGTCGTTGATTGTCTGAAAGAGTACGGTCGAGTCTCTGGTAACACACGATTGATTCGTATGGTGAAGCGCCGTGTCCCAGCTGGGGCACGGCGCTTTTCGTTTCCCCCCTTGTCTTGACGGGTTTCGATACCCTGGAGTATGGTGAGTTCATCAATGACAGCTGCTGGCTGATCGCGAGAGTTTCCCTGGTCCACGGAGGTGCTCGAATGGAAAAGCAGGAACGGAAGCAAGAGCCCCGACGAGAGCCGCAGGGCAAGGAGGAGGTTAAGGCCAACCCCAAGGTGGTCGAGACCGGCAAGAAGCTGAAGGAAGATATCGACAAGCTGGTCGATGAGATCGATGATGTACTTGAAAAGAACGCTGAAGAGTTTGTGAAGAATTACGTCCAAAAGGGAGGGGAATAACGCCACCGCCAGCTCTCCATCGAGTCACCCTGCCGGTTCCTTCACGTCCTTCGGTTTGACAAAGAAGAAGCCCCTTATTACAGTCTTCCTCGTTCTCCTGCCATTGGGAGTATGTGTGTGGCCTAGGCCATTAAAGGAGATGGGGATGAAGTCTAAGCTCTGGGTTTTTTCTCAAGTTGATCCCATCCAACGCGGCCTCCTGTCGAAGGCCTTGTCGATCTCCTCGGCTACTGCCTCGTTGTTGCTCAATCGGGGTGTAATGAATGTGGACCAGGCGACAGCCTGGATGTCTCCACTCCGAACTCATGATCCTTTCTTAATTCCCGACATGGAACGGGCGGTTGACCGCCTGCATCAGGCCATGCAACGTCGTGAAATCGTCTGTTTTTACGGCGATTATGATGTGGACGGCATGTCCGCCACAAGCATTTATCTGTCATTCTTCCGTGGGCTCGGTGCCGAAGTCCGTGCCTATGTTCCTCATCGTCTGCGTGAAGGGTATGGCCTGAATGCGAGTGCGGTTCGGACCTTGGCAGAGGAGGGCGTCTCTCTCCTAGTGACGTCCGATTGCGGGACCACATCGCATCATGAAATTAGCCTCGCCAATCAATTGGGGATCGACGTGGTCGTGACCGATCACCATCAAAGCGATATGGAGATGCCACCTGCGTTGGCGGTGATGAATCCGCATCGGCCTCAAGCTCGGTATCCTTTTCATGGACTCTGTTCCGGTGGTCTGGCGTACAAGGTGGCGCAGGCGTATGAGATGAAATACGGCTCCGGTTCGGTACCGCTGGAGTCGCTCTTGGATTTAGTCGCGCTTGCCACAATCGCCGACGTGGTTCCGTTACAAGACGAAAATCGACTATTCGTTCGAGAAGGACTGGCTCATCTTTCGCGCGGCGCCCGCTGCGGCCTGCGGGCTTTGAAGCAGGTTGCGGGCATCACTCGTGAATGCACAGCGGAGACCATCGCGTTTAAACTTGGGCCTCGGCTCAATGCCGCAGGGCGCTTAGATGACGCGATTAAAGGGGTCAGACTGCTGACGACGGAGTCGGAACCGGAAGCCAAAGAGTTGGCTGAAGAGCTTGAGCAGTTGAATCGAGCCCGCCGTGAACTTGAGGCTGAAATTGTGGAGCAAGCATTAGCTCAGGTGGAGTCACGGGAGCTGCCGGGAGGGATCGTGTTATACGCCCGAGGATGGCATCTCGGGGTTGTTGGCATTGTCGCGGCTCGCATCATGGAGCGCTTTCATCGTCCGACGGTCGTTATTGCCGTGAATGAAGACGGCATCGGGAAGGGATCGGCTCGGACTGTGCCAGGGTTTGACCTTTATCAAGCATTAGCCGGTTGTCGAGACCTCCTCATGGCGTTCGGTGGCCATCCCAGCGCGGCTGGGGTCACGATCCAGGAGGGTCGGTTGCCGGAATTTGCCGAGCGTTTTTCCGCAACTGCGGAGGCGTGGATTCGGAATACTCACAACGTTCCCAAGCTGCATCTGGATTCTGAACTGCGCTTGGCCGAGGTCACGCTACAGCTGATTCGTGAAATCGGGACGCTGCATCCATTCGGCGCGGGGAATCCCGAGCCAACGTTCGCGGTCCGAGGGCTAAACGTCCTCAATGCTCGCGTGGTCGGAGAGAAACATTTGAAGATGACCGTTCGGCAGGGTGGATCTCCGCCGTTTGATAGTATTGGATTTGGGATGAAATCCTTGGAAGATCATGGATTGTCTCTGAAGACGCCCATCGACGTCGCCTTTACGCCAGAGCTGAATCACTGGAACGGCCAGGATCGGATTCAGTTGCGTCTCCGAGACATACGGGCGGCAGGGTGCGAATAGCAGATCATGTATGAAACGGTGACCGATATCGATCAGTTGCTGGATCGCCTGCAAGGCTATCAGCCCGACGCTGATCTCGGCATGGTGCGAAAGGCCTATGCGTTTTCGGTGAAGGCGCATGAAGGCCAAACGCGTCACTCCGGAGAACCCTATGTGAAGCACCCTGTCGCGGTGGCCGGCGTCTTGACCTCTCTGAAAACCGACGTGACGGCGATCGTGGCCGGGCTTCTGCACGATACGCTGGAAGATACGGTAGCCACGGCTGATGAACTAGAGCGTGAATTCGGGAAGGAAGTGGTCCATCTCGTCGACGGCGTGACGAAGATCGGGAAAATTACATTTCGCAGTTCTGAGGAAAAACAAGCGGAAAACTTCCGCAAAATGGTGCTCTCGATGGCGGATGACATTCGCGTCGTGATCATCAAGTTGGCCGATCGGCTCCACAATATGCGAACCCTTGAGCACCTTAAAGAGAGTAAGCGGCTGGAAATTTCACAGGAGACGTTGGAGATCTATGCGCCTTTGGCCAACCGTATCGGAATCGGGTGGGTGAAGAACGAACTGGAAGATTTGTGTCTGAAGCATCTCAAGCCGGAGGCCTACGAAACCCTGCGCGTATCCGTGGCGAAACGCGACGAAGACCGGCAGCAGTATATCCAGGAGGTACAAGCCCTTGTTGAGACGGCGCTGGCGGAGAATGGGTTGGTCGGAGCCGTGCACGGAAGACCAAAACACCTCTACGGCATCTATCAAAAAATGAAGAAGCAATCGATTTCGTTTGGGGAGGTCTACGATCTCACCGCCTTGCGAATCATTACCGACACGAAGATGAATTGCTACGCGCTCCTGGGTGTCATCCATTCGTTATGGCGGCCGCTGCCTGGCCGGTTCAAAGATTACATCGCGATCCCTAAATCGAATCTCTATCAATCTCTCCATACGACCGTGGTCGGGCCGAAGGGCGAGCACGTCGAGTTTCAGATCCGCACGGAGGAAATGCATCGTGTGGCTGAGTACGGAATCGCGGCGCATTGGAAGTATAAGGAACAAGGGAGGGTGGAGGATAAAGACAGCAAGGCTTTTGGATGGTTGAGACAATTCATCGAATGGCAGAAAGATCTGCCTGATAATCGTCAATTCATGGATTCCGTGAAACTTGAGTTGTTTCACGACGTGGTCTATGTCTTTACCCCGAAGGGAATCGTCAAGGAGCTGCCGAAAGGGGCCACGCCGGTAGACTTCGCGTATGCCATTCACACGGAAGTTGGTGATCATTGCGTCGGGGCAAAGGTCAATGGGAAGATCGTTCCGCTGAAGCATGAGGTGATGAGCGGCGACACCATCGAAATTCTGACCTCCTCCAACCAGACTCCGCACAGGGATTGGCTCAAGTTCGTGCGGACCTCACGGGCCAAAACCAAGATTAAGCATTGGATCAAGATAGAGGAACAGAAGCGGAGCTTGGAGATCGGGTGGCGTTTGCTTGAGGCAGAGATTCGTCGCCATGGGCTGCCCCCCTCGCAGGCCTTCAAGTCGGCTGCGCTGCTCAATGCGGCAAAACAGGAAGGTTACGCCACGGTTGATGAGTTGGCCGCTGCGGTGGGGTTCGGCCACGTCGCGACGGCTCAAGTCGTCGGACGGTTGGTGGCTCCGGCCTCGGCGGGAACGTCCATTCAGCCAGACTCGGTCAGCGTTCCAAAAGTCATCGGTACGAGAGGGGTAGAGCCGGGGGTCCAAGTCAAGGGTGGCCGCGATCTGTTGATGCAGCTGTCGCGATGCTGTAACCCTGTTCCCGGCGACAAGATCTTGGGGTACATCACGCGCGGAAGAGGCCTCACGATCCATTCGGTCGATTGTCCAAATCTCGGAGCCTTGGACTATGATCGAGAACGTCTGGTGGAAGTGGAGTGGGATACTGCCACGTCGAGTCAACACGCGGTCAAAATCGCGGTCATCGCGGAAGATAAGACGGGAGTGCTGGCGAATGTGTCATCGGCTATCGCTGAATGTGATGCGAATATCAGCCGTGCCGAGATTATCACCAGAGAAGATCGGAAGGCCGAGTTGGACTTCGTGGTTGAGATTGCCGACACGAGTCATCTCAACCGAGTGCTCAAAGCCGTTGAACGAGTGGAAGGTGTGATTACAGCCAAGCGGCTGAGATCTTGGCGCGAAAAATCATGATCGATGGTGTTGTGGAGGCAGGCGTCAAGGCTGGCCGAACCGCAGTTTCGATCCTTTTTCGATCTTGTACCCGTCAACCGTCCCGCCCGCGATTTCGAGGACGTACATCGCGTCATCACTGTTCGGGCGATATTGAGGACAAGAATCATCGCTCTTCGTGCAAATCGGGACATTCCGTTCGATATGCGTCACCCGTTGTTTGCCGTCGATCCAAATGAGATCGAGCGCGATCTTGGTATTCTTCATCCAGAATGTCCAGGCCTGGGGCTGGCTGAAGAAAAAGAGCATTCCGTGGTCCTTCTTGAGGTGGTCCCGGTACATGAGTCCGACGGAGCGTTTTAGCGGTGTGTCGGCGATTTCTGCCTTGATGGTGGTGCCGGAAGGAGTGTGAATCGACGCGAGTTCAGCTCCGGCGGCTCTGGCCACCCACCTATCATCGGCTGCTAATCCGCCTGTGATCACGGCAGAGAGAGCAAGCCAGGTAGAGAACCTCCAGTGCATCAGCGCATCGTAATGACCGGCTCTCTCGCAGTCAAGAAGGCTATCTTCTTGAAGTGTTGCGGGAGAATATTTGGTTTCCGTAATCTTGCAATCCTCTCGCCGCTTGTGCCATCCTCACCGGGTCTGACCGAGAGGAAACCATGCAAGAAAAGCGAAGAGTGCTCTATAAAAAAGGCGTATTCGTCTGTCCTACCTGCCGTCAGTCTTATGTGCAGGAAAAGTGGATCGAGGAGTGGCGAATCCGGTGCCACCGTTGTACCTACCGTGGAACGTTGACGGAAGTGTCGGTTGAAGAGCATATGGAAGAAGAGACGTTTCGGCACTAAGGCCTCCCGCTTCTCTTCCATCCACCTCCTAACGCCGTGCCATCACGCTTCATGCAGATCTCTTGCCTTAGTGAATCAAAGCATCTCCTGGCTGTCGCGATACTGTTGGTCGCGCTTTGCACTGGTTGTGTGTCGCGGTCTTGGGCCGATGAAGACTCGCTCTCAATCAAGGTTCTCGTTACCTACCACTCACTCTCGGGAAACACCGAGCGTATAGCGGAAGCCGTGGTAGCTGGGGCAAAGTCGGCTTCAGGCACGCAGGTCATCCTTAAGCGCGTCGCGCATGTAACCGAAGCGGATCTGTTGTCCGCCGACGCAGTCGTCGTCGGGTCACCTGTCTATTGGTCGAACATGTCAGGAGAGGTGAAGACCTTCTTCGATAACTGGCAGTTCAAGTTCGGTGTCTTTCCTGACTTCAAGATGAAAAACAAGGTTGGGGCGGCTTTCGCCACGGGAGGGCAAATCTCGAGCGGGAAAGAAGTGACGATGTTGACCATTCTTGCCGCGATGCTGGGCAATCAAATGATCGTGGTCAGTGGTGGCGGGGCGTTTGGGGCTTCTGCAACAACGGAAGGGACTAGTCCGGGGATCGATGATCAAGAGCTCGCTGATGCCAGAGCGTTAGGCCGGCGCGTAGCTGAAGTTACGAAACTGGTCAGAGGCGGGTCTTCGCGTTGAATTATTTTGAGGAGATCTTTCTGCCAACTGCTGTGTGGTGAGGAGCGTCTCTACCGCTCTACTGTGCTGGTCGAGGCTCCCTGGACAGCAATCTCGACAAACGCGTGGATATTCTTGGCGCAACGGCCGCAATTTCCACTTTGCTTGAGGCCGAACTTGGACTTGAGCTGACAGGGCATCACACATCCTGCTCGTCCGGCTTCCCGAACATCGGCTTCAGTGATCCCTTGGCACAAGCACAGGTACATGTGTTTCTTCCTTCAGCGATTATGAGAAGCATTCTCAGTATGCCACAGGACGGGCATGCTGTCAAGCTACGAAAAGGCGCGAAGGCGACTTTGCGCGGGGCTCCATTTTCCGAACATTTGCCCAAAGCACGATACGACAGGATTAATAGCATACAGGCAGGGGACGGGACGGCTATGTCCATACATGCCATCGCATTTCATAAACCCTACGGGGTGCTTCCATGCTTTACCGATTCAGAGGGAAGGCCAACGCTGGCGGATTACATCGCTGTCCCGCGTGTCTATGCGGCGGGGCGTCTCGATCAGGACAGCGAAGGACTGATGATTTTGACTTCGAATGGAGCGTTGGCACACCGGATTACTGATCCTCAACACAAATTGCCGAAAGTCTATTTGGTGCAGGTCGAACGGATTCCGGATGAACCAGCGATCGAACGGCTCTGTACAGGCGTGCTGCTTGCTGGAAAGCGAACAAGACCGGCGCAGGTGAGATTGCTAGATACGGAGCCACCATTGCCAGACCGGGCCGTGCCTATCAGGTTTCGAAAAAACGTTCCAACGGCGTGGATGGAAATCACGATCAGTGAAGGGATGAACCGTCAGGTTCGCCGCATGACGGCTGCCGTAGGCCATCCAACATTGCGGCTGGTGCGTATTGCCATAGGACCGATTCGCCTGGGTGACCTCAACCTGGGTGAATGGCGAGCCTTGGAGGAGGATGAAATCAAGTCTATCAACCAACTGAGCAATCTGTGAAAGGTGACCTGACGAACTCGCAATGACATGGTCAAGGCGAGATTCCACCGTGGATTCTTTCTGGAGTGCTCCAGCGCAACTGTCAATCCAACCGCTTACATCGTCCCTTCCAGCTGTTCAACCATCTCCCGGATCGTATCGAATCCTGATTGCCAGAAGGCTTCCGAGGTCATATCGACGCCGACGGTGGCAAGAATCTGTTGCGGTGATTGCGAGCCGCCGGTGGCCAGGAGATCCAGGTATTTCGGCACGAACGAGGCACCTTGTTCCTTGTACATGCGGTACAGCGCCAAGACGAGCAGATTGCCAAAGCTGTAGGCGTAGCAATAGAACGGACTGGCGAAGAGATGGGGAATCATGAGCCACTCCCATTGAAACTCCTCCGGCACTTTCACAGCTTTGCCAAATTGCTGCCGAAGTTCAGCCAAGTAAGCTTTGGCCAGTTGGTCTCCCGTCGCCCCTTCTCCTACCATTCGATGCGCTGTTTGTTCGAAGCGAATGAAATAGGCCTGCCGCATCACGGTGGCATAGATGTCATCCAGTTGACTCACGAGCAAGCCCTGTCGAACGGCTTTGTTGCGCTCATTCGACATGAGCGTGTCGGAGAGAATGCGTTCGCCGAAGACAGAAGCTGTCTCCGCCAAGGGGAGGGTTGAATGGAAGGTAAAGATCGAATGGTCTTTGGCCATCATTCCATGGACGGCATGGCCGAGCTCATGGGCCATGGTGGCGATGTCTCGGGCTTCCCCGGTAAAATTCAACATCACGTACGGTGTCAGGCCGGGCGCCACGCTGTAGCAATAGGCGCCGCCTAGTTTGCCGGGACGGGTCGGCCCATCAATGCGCCGTTCTCTCAAAACCTGTTCGGCCAGGTTCGCAAGCTGGGGAGAAAAGCCGCGATAGGCGCCCAGCACCATGCGGACGGCATCGGCATACGCATACTTCTTGGTGTCTGCCCGATGGGGGGCATAAATATGGTACCGATTCATCGGGGAGATCTTGCAGATCTTTGCTTTCAGTTTGAAGTAGGTCTGGAAGATCTCGACATTCTTGGCGCAGGTCGCCAACAGCACCTCGACCGCTTGGTCCGGCACATCATTGCCGAGGTTGCGTGTGGCGATGGGAGAGGCAAACCCACGGAGTCCGACGTTCTCAGCTTTCCAGTCATTCACGAGCGTCCGATACATCTCTCCGAGCAGGTCTCGCTGGCCCAAGAAGACGCGATAGAGTTCTCTGTAGGCGGCCTGGCGGATTGATGCTTTTGGGCTTCGCACGTGGCTCATGAGTTCTTCGCGGTTCATGGTGCGGGTTTTCCCGCCGATTTTCATCGTGAATGTCAGTCCGTTGGTCACCACGTCATAGAGCGTATTGACCGCGCTCCGTCCAGTGACATTCTTGACATTGATGATCTTCTCCTCTGATTCAGAAAGTGTGTGAGGCGTATAGCGTCTGATGGTTTCCAGGTAGTATCGAAGGTCGCCGGCGTTGCTCATCAGCCGTGCCGCATTCTCCTGATCAACTCCCTGCCACCAGAGATCAAGAAAAAGCAGGCGGTTATTGACGCCGGTGAGCCGCTCCTCCACCTGCGACTTAAACGATCGCGCTTGGGTGTTTGTGGTGTTTTCCGAAAACCAGAGGTAGGCGAATGCGCCAAGCCGGGCAGAAGCTTCTGCGATCGATTCGGTGAGCTTCAAGATCGAGTGGAAATCAGCACTCGCCATTGTTGCCTGGAGCCGAGGACGGGACGACTCAACCTGCACGACCTGTGCATCCAGGGCCGCCAGATGTCGCGCTAAATCCTTCAGCGGGTTCTTCATGAGGTGAGTGAGATCCCACTGGTTGGATACAAGGGAGGTGGAAGTCTTGTGTCGAACCGGATGTCTGGCGGCCATGCCGAGTCTCCTCTCAGGTAAGTTGTGTGCCTGGAACAGGCAGTAGTGTATCACCAGGCAACGCTGAGATTGGAGAAAATTGCCAGACGAAACAAGGCCGCTGCGTTGACAGGCCATGGCCATGGTGTAAGAATTCCCTGAGCGGAGAGAGGGATGAACGATCACGAACTCCATCGCATTGTCCAGTATGTCACTGCCAGTACATCCTATGCCCGGGAGACCGTGGGGGACATTCTGCGCGTGGGTCTAAGGGAACTCTCCGCGCTCGCGACCCATTCAACTCGATCATTTGACCGGGAGACGCTGCTCGAATATGTTTCCCAATGGACGATCAAGCACACGGGACAGCCAGAGCCGCTGGTGCGTGAGGTATTGGGATGTGCGGGCAGATGGCTGGATGAAGTGGCCGATGAACTGGCCAAGCGGCAACCTGAGCTGTCGGGCCTGTCCAGTCACGATGAGGGGGATTCGGGGGGCGCGTAAACGGTGGCACGGTTTCGCCCACGAAAAATACTCAGATTGGTTGCGCCGCTGCGAGGGCGGCAGCCGGAACCGATGCCAGCCTGGAAACGGGAAGAGGAGGGGCTTTCTCGTGAACTGCATGATCGTTGGAGCGCACTGCATCGTCACTGTGTCGATCAATCAAGCCATCTCCGTCTTGGGCGCCTCGTCCGGCGGCTGACGCACTATGACTACGGGGTGAGGGAATCCGCGCTCGCTGAATTGGAGTTGGCCACCCACTTGATTCGCGTCGGAGTCCGGGTCACGTTTTTGGCAGAGTCGCAGGCGCGAACAGCCGATCTTGAATGCCGTCTCGGTCGTGAACGTTTTTATGTGGAAGTCACCGCGATGGTGGGATCAGCGGCGCGGCAGCGATTGCCCTTGCGAGGACTCCGCCTGGATGAGGTCATTGGGGAGGAGGAGGATCGGGGTGTCATCCTGATCCACAGGATTCTCGCGCGCATTCAGCAAAAGGCCAAGCAATTGGCCGACTATTGCGATCCGGTCGTACTCAGTATTTCAATTCCGCGAGCTGACCTTCAGGGGGAAAAGAACGCTCGTTCGGAAGCGATCTGGTTGGATTTGAAGGCACTCGCCGGGGTGGTGACGGTCCTGCTCACCAAGGTCCCCACCCTCAGCGCCGTGTTGATCTCGCTCTGGGATGTGGAACCGCTTCTTTCCAGAGCGGCGGTCAAGCTTGCGAATGTGGAGTGGATTGAAAGGCCTAAACAGCAGCGTATTCAACCACGAGTGCGTATGCTGATCCAGAATCCCAAGGCCTTAGCCCCGCTCTCCGAGTCCCATGATGCTTTGATCAGGCAAACGCTGTAACTGTTTTATGATGTGGGGTCACTTGAGTCCCTTCCGGGCATTGTAAATTCGAC
Source organism: Nitrospiraceae bacterium (assembly GCA_052387595.1). GTDB lineage: Bacteria > Nitrospirota > Nitrospiria > Nitrospirales > Nitrospiraceae > Nitrospira_D. Next base: position 21,053 of record JBQTJA010000077.1, read on the forward strand.
CGCCGATTTCCCGATAACGTTGAAAGACCGCGATCGCCTCATCTCGGCAAGCGTCGCGGGTCACTGAAATTCCGCGCTTTTCCAGGGTTGCCACCCAGTTTTTCGGTTTCGGAGCTTCATCGAATCCGATGGCCGTTGCATCGGACCCTCGCGCGGCGCAGACAACTTTGCGAACTCCTGACCAAAGAATTGCGCCATAACACATGGCGCAGGGCTCGCAGCTCGTGATGAGTTCAAGCTTCGGCAGACCAGGCGCGCCAAGATCGAACTGCTTCAGAGTCCGGTGCGCGTTGGCGAGGGCAACCACTTCGGCGTGGGCAAGTGAACAGTTGGTGGGTTCAACGACATTGATCCCAATGGCAATGAGCCGGCCTGTGTGCGATTCAAATACGGCAGCACCGAAGGGTCCGCCGGTCTGAGCGGTGATGTTGGTCAGTGCAAGCTGGATGACGAAGCGCATGCGATCGGATGCCGCCACGATCTGGCTTGGCTGCCGACGCGCCAGACGGATGGCCCAGGGTGGGAGGCGAAAGGGGGACGTGGATGGGAACCCAGACTTCACGACGGCAACGAAAGTTTCAACGCCTCAAGATTCTTTGTCACCATGGCATCGCCGTTCTTTGTTGAGATGTCAATGCCCGTCGCACAAACGGTTCGGCATTCGTCAAGCCGCTCCAGTTTCTGGAGAGATTGTGCGAGCCCATAATAGGCAGCTGAGTAGGTGGGTTTTACCGTGATGCATTGCCGCAGCGCCTTCGCGGCTTCGTCAAAATTCCCGTCGTCCATATAGGCTTTTCCCAACCCAAACCAGGCGACATCGTCATTCGGGTCCATGGCCAGGAATTTCTTCAGCGGTTCGATTCGTGGATTGGGCATGATGGCTCCGTTGTTCATAGGAAACGATAGCAGTGCCGGCGCACATTGTCTATGGCGTTTTCTGCATGATAATCTGACCTGGAGTTGCGGGTGAGTGTGAGGGTGTGTATGGGGAAGACAGGTCTCGTCTATCATCCTGCGTATCTTGAACATGACATGGGAGTCGGCCATCCAGAATCTCCTAATCGGTTGCGCGCGATCGTGCAGCGATTGGAGGAAGGCGGAGTCGCTGCGGGACTAGTTAGGATCGAGCCGCGGAAGGCCGAGGATGAATGGATTACACAGGTCCATACCCCTCAGTATGTGGCCTCGCTCAACCGCCAAGCACCCACGAGTGGCCGCGTCTCGCTCGATCCTGATACGTCCATGTCCCCAGGCACACTGCAGGCTGCGTATTTAGCGGCGGGAGGGGCATTGGCGGCGGTCGATGCCATCATGGCACAGCAAGTGGATCATGTGTTCTGTGCCGTTCGGCCTCCTGGCCACCATGCTGAAGCCGGGCGGGCGATGGGGTTCTGCTTCTTCAATAACGTGGCGATTGCTGCCCGCTATATTCAGAAAAAGTATGGGCTCACGCGAGTCTTGATTGTCGATTGGGACGTCCATCATGGGAATGGGACGCAGCATAGTTTCGAGGACGATCCTTCTGTCTTGTTTTTTAGCACGCATCAATATCCCCATTATCCCGGCACGGGTCGAGGAACCGAGCGCGGCAAGGGAGCTGGGGAAGGATTCACCATCAATGTACCGATGGAAGCCGGTGAGGGGGATGACGACTATCGCGCCGTGTTTCAGAAAGTGCTTGTGGCGGCAGCCGATGGTTTCAAGCCGGAGTTTGTCATCATCTCCGCCGGCTTCGATGCGCATAAGGATGATCCGTTGGCGAGTATGGGATTGACTGAATCCGGCTATGCGGAGTTGACCGAGATCGTGGCGGGTATCGCCAAACGCCATGCGAACGGTCGTATTCTCTCCTCACTCGAAGGCGGATATAACCTGACGGCGCTCGCGGCCTCGGTCGAGGCCCACATCAAGACGCTGCTTGCCGTATGAGGCGCGCGTACGTCATCCCAATTCTGATGGTTGTGCTGGCTGGGGCAACCTATCTGTACTATACGGAGATCAAACCGGTCGTGATTTTCGGGTTGCGTGATGACTATGCCCATGCCATCCCGTTTCAGAAAGTTCCTGATGGGCTCGCAAGCCTCAAGGCCGAATCCTGTGGCCAATGTCATCGCGAGATCTATGAGGAATGGAAGACGAGCATTCATGCCCATGCCTACGAAGATCCGTTTTTCCAGGCTTACTGGAAGAAGGATAAGAACATTTGGGTTTGTCTGAATTGCCACACACCGCTCGAGAATCAGCAACCCACGCTGGTGAAAGAGATTCCACGCGGACGAGTCGAAAAAGCCATTCAAGAGCCAAACCCGCACTATGATCCGGAGTATCAAAAGGAATCGGTGACCTGTGCGGCTTGCCATGTGCGAGACGGCGTGATCCATGGGCCGTTCGAAGATTCCGTGGCGCCGCATCCGACGAAATTTGACCCGAACTTTAAAACAGCTCAGCTGTGTTACCGTTGCCACAATGTGGTGTCCGGGCCGGCCCAGTTCTACAACGTGGGACCCTGCGGGACGTATGCGGAATATGAAGGTCAGTACTGGCAGGAGCGGGGCTTCATTTGCCAGAGTTGCCACATGCCGGAGATCGAGAGACCGGTGGCTCTGGGGGGACCGGTCCGCAAGGGGCGCCAACATCTCTGGCGGGGCGGACATGATCCAGGGATGGTCTCGCGAGCGATTGCTGTCCAGGTGAAGGCCGACACGGATGTGCCGAGGCCGGGCGATCGGGTCGGGTTTACGCTCACCCTGACGAATGCCGGCGCCGGGCATAAGATTCCAACGGGTGACCCCGATCGATTTTTTACGGTGGAGTTCCTTGTCGAAGATCAGCAGGGACACATACTGGAGCAGCAGAGTTCCACGATGGGGCGGTGGATCCTCTGGCAGCCTGTCATCGTAGAGTTGTATGATAATCGACTGTTCCCGCAGGCCAGCCGTGACTACCAGTTTGCGTATCGGATACCCGAGAAGACGGACGGACTGAAGCTGAAAACACGGGTGCGGTACCACATCCTGACCGATGGACAGCATGAGATGTTGCAAACGAAATACGGCTTGACCGGCAACGATCCCTATCGATTTGTCGTCTATGAGCAAGAATTTCCGTTGTCGGGCGAGTTGAAGACCGCTTTGGAACACCAAGAAACCCGGCGATCGCACGTCCGCCGCCAACAGGATGGCAACAGCTGCAAAGCTGTCGCGCATAGTTGAATCGCCCGTCGCGGGCGAGAAAGAGCCAGGCATCGTGACCCATCCATTACTCATCGATACTGAAACGCTTCAGCAGCAGTTAGGTCAATCGGGCCTCGTCATCATCGACGTGCGAGGCAAGGCCGCCTATGAATTCGGCGGGCGTATTCCGGGAGCCGTGCATTCCACATGGCATGAATATAGCGATCCCAATGTCGTCGCGAAAGGCTTGCTCAATCCAGCTCTCGGCGAGATCGAGCGTATTCTCCAGCGGCTTGGGATCAATCAAGACAGTGAGGTGGTGATCTATTCCAATCCCTTCGACAACTGGGGCGACGAAGGGCGGATGTTTTGGATGCTGGATTATCTGGGCCACACCCGGTTACGTATTTTGGATGGGGGGTGGGTGAAGTGGACCGCTGAGAAGAGGCCGTTTGAGCATGGGCTGGTTTCCCCAATGAGGGGAAACTTCACCGCTCGACCACGTCGGGATTTGATCGCGTTGAAAGAGGATCTGAAAGAACTCGTCAGGGGGCCGCATCCGCAGACAGCGATTCTCGATGCGCGCAGCGTTGAAGAGTATCTTGGGAAAGAGGTGTCGGGTATTCCACGGCCCGGTCACATCCCTTCAGCCATACACATGGCGTGGAATGGATTCTTGAATAAGGATGCAACGGTTAAAGATCTCTCCGTGATCAGGGAGATGCTGGCCGCAAAGGGGATAGCCGACGGGCAGAACGTCATTTGCTACTGTACCGGCGGGGTGCGATCGGCCTGGCTCTATTTCATCCTCAAGCTTGCCGGGTATTCGAAACTCAGAAACTATCCTGGGTCGTGGTGGGAGTGGAGCCGAGACTTCGCCTGTCCAGCCGAAAAAGACGTTCATGCGCTCCAGAAAATGCTTGGGTTTGCTCCAGCTTCCAAACCTTCTTGACAGTCTTGAGGAACGCTGTGTAAGGTGAATTCGAGTATTTTTCAACGTAAAATTTCGCATCTTCAACCATCAAGGAGGCAGCCATGATGAGAAGAATCTGTCGTAGTGCGATGTTGGTATTCGGACTTGGCGTATTGGTTGGCGCGCCGGTGCTGAATGGGTTAGCGCTCGCCGGAGACAAGCATGTGGCTGAAGCGGTCGAACACGCGAAAGGCGCCGCATCACATGGGAAAGAAGGGCATGCGGATGCCTGTGTTGAGCATGCGAGTGAAGCACTCAAACATGCGACGGCTGCTGGAATAAAAAATCCCCATTTGATGGAAGGGATCAAACACCTGACGGAAGCTGTGAAACATGGCAAGGCCGGACATGCCGATGCATGCACGGAACATGCAGATGGCGCCACGACGCATTTGGCTGAAGTGAAGTAACGCAGCAGGATTCGTCGCTGACGTCTTTCAGCGGTCAGCGGGTTTTTCAGACGGGCAGGGACATAATCCCTGCCCGTTCCAGTATGAAGGGAGTGTTACGTGCGAGTCGGGTTCTGCCAATTCGATCCACAGTTCGGCGAGGTGGCCAAGAATCTGGAGATAGTCACGGCCAAGCTGGACCAGGCGGAAGCCGATCTCATCGTGCTGCCAGAATTGTTCGCGTCCGGCTATCAGTTTCTTTCACAGCAGGAAGCGCACCAACTCGCTGAGCCGGTTCCTGATGGCCCCACGGTCCGTCGTTTGATTGACATCGCGAAACGCCGCAAGATGCATCTTGTGGGAGGGCTTCCTGAACGATCTGGTTCCCGCTGCTACAACTCCGCCGTGGTCGTGGGACCGTCTGGTTTTCTGGGATGTTATCGGAAAACCCATCTCTTTTTCGAAGAGACACAATACTTCACGCCCGGTGACTCAGGCTTTCTTGTGTGGGACGTTGGGGCCGCGAAGATCGGGGTCATGATCTGTTTCGATTGGTACTATCCGGAGGCGGCGCGCACCTTAGCGATGCAGGGGGCCGAGATCATTTGTCATCCCTCCAATTTGGTCTTGCCGAACTGCCCGGATTCCATGCCGGTGCGGTGTCTCGAAAATCGGGTGTTTGCCGTGACGTGTAATCGCATTGGCAGCGAAGCACGGGGTGGGAAAGAGCGGTTGACCTACATCGGCCAGAGCGAAGTGGTCACCCCGAAGGGGGTGATTCAACATCGGGCGTCTCATGACCAAGAAGAGCTGACGATCGTTGAGATTGACTCGGCGCAAGCCCGCAACAAGAGTTTGAATCGCTACAACGATCTGCTTCGCGACCGCCGCACGTCGCTGTACAAGATGTAAATTCTCGCCACCGTCATTTCCTGCTGAGAGTAGCCCAGTGCTTGCGCAAGTTGAGTGGGCAGAGTAGGATTTCGCTCTATGGACACCGAACTCCGTAAAGGCATTTTTCTGATCGCGGCACCAAGCCTGCGCGATCCGAACTTCCGCCAGACTGTTGTGTTGCTGTGTGAACATGGGTCGGAAGGAGCGCTCGGCGTCATCGTGAACCGTCCGACAGCCATGTCCATCTCCGAGGCCTTGCCCCAGGTTCCGGTGCTCGAGGGATCAGGCCATGTGCTCTATGCCGGTGGCCCGGTGCAGACGAATCAGGTGATGCTGTTGTATCGGGGTGATCAGTTTCCGGATAACGCGCACCACGTGTTCGACGGAGTCTGTCTTGGCGGGGACGTCGGCATGGTCGAACGCATTCTCACTGGTGTCGGGACGAAGGAATCTTTCCGCGCCTATCTTGGATATTCGGGGTGGGGACCGGGCCAGCTAGAGAATGAAATGAAGACTGGCTCATGGATTACGTTGCCCGCGGACCCGCAGGCGGTATTTGAAACAGAACCGACGCGTGTCTGGGGGGATATCCTTCTCACGTTGGGCGAAGCCTATCAGCCATATGTCGACATGCCCTTCGATCCATCCTGCAACTGAATCCTTCGCGCGTCCCGACTGACCGCGACTCCAACATCATTGAAGCTTGCCACGCCGGGTGCTAGGCTCGTCTCTGCTGTGAGGGAGAGTGGCTTGTTGCGGAGGCCATCGTGTCTCCATGATAGGTCGGATGCAAGGTTCCTGACGCGATCGTCACGTCGAACGTGGAGTTGGATGAACGAGCTTATCGAGCTTATATAGAAGAGGGAGAACGAATACGTGAATCAGCCAGAGACGTCCCGGCCAGGCACTGAGGCTTTATTGCGAAAATTACACGAACGTCCGCACCAGCCGATCGGGAGATGGCTGCGTGCCCCAGCCCATGTGCACTACAAAGCTTTCCGCATGTCCGACCCGCCGACGCAGCGTCCAGCCAGCCGGTCGGAATTCCAATCGCTGTTGGGACATCTTAAGATTTCTTCCGAGATGACCTCCGTGAGGGAGAATTTCGGCTACGGTGTGAAGGAATTGGAACACGGCGAGCGGCTCATCCTCATCTGGCAGGCCCATACGGAATACTATAATTACCAGCTCTGGCATGTGCCGTCGCAGGTGAACGGTGCGGTGACATTCGGACCGTTGACGTTTCCGGAGTACACGTTTCCTGTGGAGCCGATTGGGTCGGTGGTCTGCCGCTTGGATATTCTGTTGACGACGGGTATGCTCCCGCCGCGTCATGAACTGCGTGGCCTGATGCCCGGCCCGGTTCTGTACGGCAGCCGAATCTTCAATGAGCAGACTTGCGTTGCGACGAGCTTTACACCGGACGACCAGGGACGAGAACGGTACTGGGTCAGTGTCGGACCGTCGCAAGGCGATCCCTCGCGTCTGAAAGACATCGTCGATGCCATTGTGCGGATCGAGACTTACTATCATTTGTTGTTGATGCAGAAGCCGCTGTTCTCCGCCGCCATCGATCAGGTCTATAAATTCGAACAGGTCCACCTGAGACAGCGCGAGATCATCACGAGCCACATCGGACACGCCGACTCGCAGACATTGCAGCGCTGGTTGAATACCCTCACGCAGGATCTGCTGAAGACTAACCGCATGGCCGGAACACTTCACTTCGAGCTGTCCGCCTCGCTCCCCTACGACAGGATCGTGCATTCCACCCTGGCGTCGTTGGCGGAGAAGCCCCTAGAGTCGTATCGTGCGACATCGGACTATGTGCTGAGTGGCATTACGGGTGTGGCGGAAGGCTATCAGCAGCTCTTGAAGCGGATCGACACGCTGCGAGGCGGCTTCGAGGGCATCATCACCATCATTCGCACCCGCATCGACTTGATTCTGGAATCGCAAAACCTAGCGCTGCTTCAGAGTGTGGACAAAACGACCAAGAGCCAAGTGCTACTGCAGCATACGGTCGAAGGATTGTCGGTCATCGTCATTGCGTATTACCTGGCCGGACTTTGTGGATATGTGTTCAAAGGGTTTCAGGAAATGGGCTGGCTCAAGAATGCGAATATTGCCTCGGCGATTTTTGTTCCCATCGCCATTGGACTGGCCTTTGGCATCACCGCGTTCAGCAAAAAATATCTGCATAAGAAGCTGGAAGGTGAGCCGCCCGTGGTCAAGATGGACAAACCGGAGCCGTAATCAGTAGAACGTCGGTTGTTGGATCGTCTCTAGCTTGTGAGTGCCTGTGTCAGGAACCGTCCTGTGTGTGATGCCACCACTTTGGCAACTTGTTCTGGCCTCCCTTCCGCAACGATCTGACCACCCGCTGCTCCGCCTTCGGGGCCGAGGTCGATGATCCAGTCTGCGGATTTGATGACATCCAGGTTGTGCTCGACGACCACCAGGGTGTTGCCGGCGTTCACGAGTTTGTGGAGGACGGCGAGCAGTTTCTTAATGTCGTCAAAGTGCAGGCCCGTCGTCGGCTCATCCATGACATAGAGGACATCTTTCGCGCTGGTGTCTTTCAGCTCGGCGGCGATTTTTAACCGCTGGGCTTCGCCGCCGGAGAGCGTGGTGGCCGATTGGCCGAGGCGTAAATACCCCAGGCCGATGGAGGTGAGAAGATGCAACCTTTCTTGCAGCTTGGGTGTCCCGGTGAAGAAGGAGAGCGCCTCCTCCACGGTCATGCCGAGTACGTCGGAGATGTTCTTGCCTCGGTAACAAATCCTCAAGATCTCCGGTTTAAAGCGCTTCCCGTCGCAGATCTCACAGGGCGCGTAGATATCCTCGAAGAAATACATCTCTAACTTTTCCACACCGCTGCCTTCGCACCGTTCACAGCGGCCGCCAGAGGCATTAAACGAAAAGTGGCCTGGTGTGTGTCCTCGCTTGAGTGCTTCCCGTTCAGAAGCAAACAGCTGGCGGATCTCATCGAAGGCTTTCAGGTAGGTGATGGGGTTGGAGCGAGGGGTACGCCCGATCGGCTGTTGGTCGATCAATCGGATACCCTTGAGATGCTCGATGCCCTTGATGGCTTTGAAACGCCCCATGGGAAGGGAGTCCACGCGAAATGCGCGGGCCACGGCGCGGTAGAGGGTATCCTCGACTAATGTACTCTTGCCAGAGCCGGAGACGCCGGTGACACACACGAGCATGCCGAGGGGAATCCGAACGAACAGGTCTTTCAGGTTATGTTCAGCCACGCCGGCCATCACCAGCATCTTGCCGTTGCCGGATCGCCGCTTGACGGGCAGGGGAATGCGGTCTTCGCCCCGCAAGTATCGAGCCGTCGTGGGCCGACGGTCCTGGATGAATTCATTGGCTGGTGCCGCACAGACAATCTCGCCACCTTTTTCTCCAGAGTAAGGACCGAGTTCAACGATGTAGTCGGCTGATTCGATCATGCGGCGGTCATGCTCGACGACGACGACGGTGTTCCCGGTATTGGCAAGATCGTGAAGGATCCCGGCGAGGAGGTCGGTGTCCCTTGCATGAAGTCCAATCGTCGGTTCATCGAGAACGTAGAGTGTGCCAACGAGCCGAGAACCCAGCTGATTCGCCAGCGCGACTCGTTGCGCCTCACCACCGGACAGCGTCTTGGTCTGCCGGTTGAGCGTCAGATACCCAAGGCCGACGCGCTGGAGGAAGCTCAGTTTGGCAGTGAGTTGTCGGAGAATATCGGTTGCGATCTCCTGCTCGGGTTGACGTAGGGGCAGGGAGCTGACCCAATGGGCAAGGCTCTCGACCGTTTGTTCCGTCGTGTGATGGATATCATGTCCGGCGATTTTGACGAACAGGGCATCCGGTTTCAGACGGCTGCCATGGCAACTGGGGCAATCAAAAGGTGTGCGATAACGGCTGAGAAAGACACGGACGTGCAGCTTGTAGCGCTTGCCTTCGAGGTACTCGAAGAAGTCGTTAATCCCATCGAAGGACTTGTCGCCTTCCCAGAGCAGTTGCTGGGTATCCTTGGGGAGCGATGTGAACGGGATCGTGATATCGATGCCTTTCCGTTTCATCGCGGACAACATCTGCTTCTGCCACCAGGCAGAGCTGGGTTTGCTCCAAGGTTCCACGGCTCCCTCGGCCAGAGACTTTGCCTGGTCGGGAATGACCAGTTCGGGATCGTACCGCAGCACATTGCCGAAGCCTTTGCACTCGGGACAGGCCCCAAGCGGATGGTTGAACGAAAAGAGAACCGGCCGCAGAGGCTCGAAGGTGCGCCCGCATTTCTGACAGAGGAATTGCGTGCTGTACGACTGCTGCCCATGACCGATGAGGTCGATCGAGCAACGTCCTTCCCCTTCACGGAACGCGGTTTCGATCGCTTCGACGAGACGAGAACGATTGTCGTCTCTGATCACCAAGCGATCGAGCACGATGAAGAGGATGGGAAACTTGTGGAGTGAACGCTGTCCGATCTCATGCAGATCGAGAACATCGTCCTGCGTTTTGAGCCTGGTGAATCCGCGCGTCAGGAGTGATTGGACAAAAGTAGCCTCCTCCTTGGGGGAAGGAGTTGCGATTGGGAACAGCACCATTGCTCTGGCATCGGGCCATCGTTTCAGCAGATCGTCGGCTACGCTGTCGGGCTGAAAGGAGCGGGCCTCTTGCTGGCAATCCGGGCAGGTCGGTTTGCCGATCTTGGCGAAGAGGAGGCGCAGGAGGTCGGCAATCTCCGTTGTCGTGCCGACCGTCGAACGGGCCGTCCGTACCTGATTTTTCTGTTCAATCGCAATCGCAGGGCGGACGTTGATCAGGCGATCCACATCCGGGCGGGCTACTTTGTCCAAGAACATACGAGCATAGGTCGAGAGCGACTCGACGTACCGCCATTGACCTTCGGCAAAGATTGTGTCGAAGGCGAGCGAGGATTTGCCGGACCCGGACACACCGGTAATGGCTGTGACTTGATTATGGGGAATCTGCAGGAAGACGTTTTTGAGATTATTTTGCCGCGCCCCTTCGATGATGAGGTCTGCAGATTGATTGAGATGTAGAGGGTTACGTTCCACGATGTGATCCAACGAGCGAGAAATGAATGATGCTAGCAGTCTCATTGCGCCGCTTCAATGGGTTGAGGAAAGGCTTGTTGATTGGTTTGTGGAATGAGAGGATGGGGGCCATTCAGGGAGGAGGGTACATGATTCTTTCTACGACCAACAATATCGAGGGCAAAAAAACAGTGAAGTATTTGGGCTTGGTGTCCGGGGATGCGATTCTCGGCGCGAATATCTTTCGCGATTTTTTCGCGTCGATCCGGGATATCGTCGGTGGGCGCTCGGCGGCCTATGAAAAGGAACTCCGCAAGGCCAAGGATATCGCCCTTGGAGAGATGCGTGAGCAGGCCAAGAGCTTGGGGGCCAATGCGATTGTCGGCATCGACATTGACTATGAAACGATCGGCACCAACAGCAGCATGCTGATGGTCAGTGCGAGCGGCACCGCGGTGGTTCTCGAATAGTATTCTCATGACACTGCTCACGAATGTCGAATATCTTGATCTGGGCCGGCGGATTGTGCCGCTGCTCGGTTCGGCGTTGGGCGGGCCGTCGGCGGAGGCACTGCGTGATCTCGCCCGCGAGTATGATCCTTCGGCGGATGAATCGCTCATCAGCGCCGAGGTGTTTCTCTTCCATAAGTATCTCCTGATGCAGGCCTGTGTCGGTGTCTTTCCAGAAGCGCACGTTGATCATGTGGTGGGTGGCCTGTTCGCGGCGCTCAATGAACGCGCCAGTGGACTGGAGCTTGGCCCAGACCGGCAGCAGGCGATGGAAGCGGTATGGCAGCAGCGGGCAGGGCAATTCGATCAGCCCTTTTCACAAGATCGTGGTCAGTTTCTTGATGAAGGGTCTGGACCGGCCTACTGGCAGCAAACGATCGGCCGATTCTGTCAGAACGTGCGAGCAATGGAGCGCCCACCGGATCTCTGGGCAGGGAACGATGGCCCGTCTTACCTGGCCAGCCGTTCTGTCACGGCAGCGCTTGATCAGATGGTATCAGCACTCGGGGAGATCAATCGCCTACATTTTCAAGAGTGAGCCCGGGTGACTAGATGGCGAATGGTTTGATGCTCTCGTTTGAACTACCGTAGTACCATCTTGACGAGTCCGATACATCCCATATAGAGAACGAGCGATCCGACCATCGCCGGCCAGAAGCCAAGGCGGGGAATGCCCAGGATCATCGCGACGACGTAGACGGTCCAGGGCGGGACAAACCACAGCAAGTTCTTGGCGTAGTCGACCGTCGTGGCCCCACCGCCGCTGCCATAGAGCAAGATAAAGGTGACGCCAGTAATGGCGGGAAACGTGCTGGCCATGGCGGCGAGAAACGACTTGCCCTGCGAGCCAAGATACGTGGAAAAGCTCACGATGCTTCCACCCAAGAGAAAATAAAGCAGATACTTGCCAAGATCGTTCACCGACTCTCCTCCTTAGCTTCCGTGATACGCTTCCATTGCTTCCCGCGCCAGCAGAATGCTGAAAAAGTCCTCCAGCGGTGTTCTCGCATCACTCAGAGGCTCAACGTACCGAAGCGTGCGCCTCGCCTCTTCGCTCGCTGCGGCCTTGCTGGACGGCCTTTTTGAGTATTCTGAGATGGGGCATGCCACAGTTCTTTCTGTCACCGTGCAACGGTGTGCGAAGCAGAATCCGAGTTTTTCAGCAGACTACTCGCGCCTCACCCTCACTGAGATTGCGCGGCGAAACCTATTCTATCCTATCGTCGATTTGACGGCACTGTACAGGATGATGACCTCAATAGCATGGGCCACAATCGTAATCCAGAGATTGCGGCTTCTGAGCCAGATGGTTCCCCAGATGAGTCCATCCCATACAGCGATCCAGTGGAGATACTGGAACGTATTCACCATGAATGGATCGAATGCAAACGTGAGTGAGCTGATTGAGAGGGAGAGTAGCGCTGGCCGTTGCCGTGAGTCGGTCCCCCGCCAATGCGATTCGAGTTCGGCCAGTCGGCCCAAGAGGAAGCCACGAAAGTTCACCTCCACGAACAGCGCAATCCCGCAAATGAGCCACGGCACCATGAGCAGGACGGGAAGGCGGCCATGGGGCGTCTGCTTCAGGAACGTGATGTCGTAGCCAAGATGCGGATAGACTGCCAGAATCACGAAGGTATTCAGACTGCCTAAGAACAATCCCGTCAGAACTCCCCACTGCAGGCCGCTCCGTATCTTTTCTTTTTCTAACCCGAGTTGAATCGTGACCTGCGTGGCACGCGTAGCCCAGAGACCAAGTGCGACATAGGCGAGGACTTGCGGCGCGAATTGAACGAGGAGCTGTTCCCTGAAGGAATCTGGTAGACCGTAGTAGCCGAATGTCGCCGCGATGGGGAGCAGCGGCAGTGCTGCTCCCACAGTGAGGATGTGATCTGGAGCCAGCCGATCTGGCCCGGACGCCATGGGCAAGCTACGAGAGCTCGAGGTGATAGCGGTCCAACGTGGTTGCTTTATGCCGTGCGAGATTGGACAGCGACTTGTTGTAATCGACGACGGCCCGTAGTTCGTTCCCTTGAGCCGTGGCCAGGTCTCGTTGGAAATCGAGCACGAAGCGAGTTGTGCTGAGGCCGACCTTCAGCCGTTCCTGCTCAGCTTGCAGCTGTTTTTCCGCCATGATGCGTGCCGAACGGGTGGTCTCGATGCGCTTGAAGTCGGTTTGGACTCGACGCACCGCCTCACGAATGCCGACGATGATTTGTTGGCGCACATTGGCGAGGGCGACTTCCGCATTCTTGGCCTCCAACTGGCGCTTGGAATAGGTGCTGACCGCAGCGCGGTTGCCAAGCGGATAACTGAGCACCAGTCCCGCTCCATAGTTGTAGAAATCGCCGCTGAAGTTCCTGGTAAAGGCTTCGCCGTAGTCGCCGCCGAGTCCGGCGAGTCCAAGGGTGCCTTGAAACGACAGCGTCGGCAGCAATTGGTTGCGGGCGAATTGCTTGTTGAGTTCACCGGACTCGATCTGTTTTTTGGCCTGGGTGATCTCCGGACGTTGTTCGATCGCGATGTCGATGGCCTCCTGGAGGCTGAGGGGCTCCAGGACCGTGATAGGGGCATCGGCGGGTGTCAGCCGCACGTCTTGACGCAACTCTTCCTCGCCCGGATTCAAGAGACGCCGTAATTGGTCTTCCTGGTCACGAATGGCTTTCTCCGCCACCAACACCTGCTCGACCCTGGATGCCATCGCGGCTTCGGCTTGGAGCACGTCGACGATCGACATGATTCCCGCTTTCGACTTGGCGCGGTTTGTAGCTAAGAGTTCTTCGGCGGCCTTTAACGCTGCCTGTGCGACTTTCAAGTTTTCGTTCGCAAACACCAGCTCCCAATAGGTTTGCTCCACCGTGGAGACGACGGTCATCACACGATCTCGAAACACATGCTGCTCGACCTCGGCATTGTTTTGAGCGACCTTGATGAAGGTCTTGTTGATCGCGATCCCGGCGCTTCTGAGTAATGGCTGCGTGAAGGTGAAGGCCAGGCCGCCCGTCCACGCGGGATTGAACAAGAATCCTCTGGCGACATTTTGATTGACACTGCTTCGTGCCGGAGCATAATTCACATCAAAATTACCGCCGGTGATGAGGTTGGTTGAGGCGTCCACGGTTACGGAATGGTTGCGTTGATCGAAGGTTGTGATCTGACCGAGGAGGTTCGGATCAGTTCCTCCGAACACCGGTCGATTGAGCGGGTTCACCGTTCGGTTATATTGACCGTTGATGCTGAGGTTGGGGTCGAACTTGGATTGTTCGATGATAATATCCGCCAGCCGACTTTCACGATTCTGACGGCTGATGCTGATGTCGAGATTGTGTTGCAGTGCGCGGATCGCGGCGTCAGCCAGGGAGACAGTTTCACGTCGTTCAGGGGAAATGGGCTGAGTCACATCGAGGCTCCAACTTTGAGATGGTGACAAGACGCAGCACAGGCCAGCGATCACGAGATTCGCGAGGTTGTGGCGAGGTGGAGATGTGCGATTCATACATGCCTCCTTGATCGACGGTCTGAGCAAGAGCATACTATAATGTGTCCTGTGGACTCTGTCATGAACATTAATGCTCGTCTCATCCAACAAGCAGGCCATCCCGTGCGACAGCTGAGAGTCATGGGTGGTTTGCTGGGTGTATTGGCGGTTGTAGTACCCTATACCGACGGGGCCGCCCTAGCGCAGAGTACTGCGGGCGCATCGAGCGTCCGGTCATTTGGTGGAGGAGTCTCTCCGTTGTTTAAGTTCGGCGGCGGCAGTCTGTACATCGACAACCAGGGAACCCAAGGGTTTCTCTACGCACCAGCCCCGAACTTTCAGTCCTTTAATTTTCGCAATCCGACGACTGGTCAGGCGTGGAGTGGCGCGATGATGACCTTTGGACCACAGCTGTCCATTGGGCTTATCCAAGGTGCGAATCAGGTAGGCAGCCCCACTGTCCTCCCTGGGCCGCCACGCGAAACCGCTCCATTGCCTCCGATCGAGTCTGGGTTACTCGACGAGATGCCGTAGGTGCGCGGGCTGGTTGCCCCTGCGTTGTTGTATTGTCTTCAGCGTGGTCAATTGTTGCAATGGGGGGTGACCGCTGTCTCCGAATCTGTCCTCTTCACGCTTGACGAATGACGATCGCCGAAGGCCTTTTGTGAAGCGATGTGCAGCCGTTCATGGCTCGTAGGCCAGTTGCCAGGTCATGGCCAGCACGTACCGAGCGATGGCTGTTAAGACTCCTGACTCGATGGTCTCGGCGGTATCCGTTGGTTGGTGAAAGTGTGGATGCACCCCGCCACTTACCACGGTGACGGTCGGCACGCCGGCTTCTTTGAACGGCACATGGTCACCGCCGGGGAAGAATCCATAGAGATCCAATGTGTCGTGGATGCCGGCGGCTTTCCCTGCCGCGAGAGCGACGTCCTTCTCTAATCCTGTTATGCCGACAGTGAGTCGTCCATTGCCGATGCCCGCATGGTCGATGTTGATCATGGCCCTCGTGGTATTGAGGGGAACGATCGGCCGAGAGGTATAGAGGCGTGAGCCGAGCAAGTCGCGCTCTTCACCACTGAAAGAGACGAAGAGGATCGTTCGGGAGGGCCGTGACTCAAGCTTGGCGAGTGCGCGTGCCAGCTCCAAAATCACTGCCGTTCCGGAGGCATTGTCATCCGCGCCGGGAAAGAGAATTCCCCCCGGACGGCCGAAGTGATCGCGATGGGCTCCGATGATCACGGTCTCGGTTCCGGTTCCAGGGATCATTCCCAACACATTGAGCAGGAGGCCGTCCTCTGTCGCAGTCTCCCAATGAAGCGAGGCAAATTTGTCTGTGCGTGTGGCGTGTGATGATGAGGCTGCATGGTTCAGCCGTTCCTGAAGCGTGCGAAGGTGATCGGGAGCGGCTCCGTTCAATTCGGTGAGAAGGTCTTGGGCGAGTGCCGTGCTGATCCAGGCGCCAGGAATAGCTTGATCAGGCGGCAACTGTCCGTAAAAGGCGCTGGGGTTGCCAGTCACGCCTCGGCGGATCTCATAGGGGTGGAGCAGAGGACCGGTCGCCGTCAAATAGCCTCGCGCGCCGCGACTTCGTGCGGCCCTCACTTTGTCGGCGTGGCTGACGGGACGTGGATAATGCCCCGGCTTGCCTCGCAGGAACAGCACGATGCAATTGTTCACGTCGACTCCGGCGTAGTCGTCGATGTCGTGCGCCGTATCGACAATGCCATATCCAACGAACACGATCGGGGCCTGGATGTCAGCCGATGGAGCATCAAAGATTGGGAGATAATCTGAGCCAAGATTCCTGATGGTCAGATGATCTGCGGTACCGACTCGCAATGCCGGATTTGGTGCCATGATGGGCGTGGGTATCACTGTCGTCATTGCACCGGACGAAGTGCCGTCCTTTCCGCTTGGGAAAGAGAGGGAGAGTGAACCGTTGTGAATAAGCGGCAGACTCAGGCCTGCCGAGAGAAATTCTTGCGCCACCCACTGTGCCGATCGCAGGTCGTCAGCCGTACCGCTTTGCCTTCCATTGAAAGCTGGTCCACTGAGCGTTCGGATGTCTGCGAGCATCCGATCTGCGGAGAGCGACTCGATGGCGGCCTCAAGGGTCGTTTTCGACAATTGAGCCAGACTGGACTGAGGCTGCAGTACCAGCGCCAGGGTGGCGTAGACCAGGACCCAAGAGGGCCAGGTATACGTGAAGAGACAGATACGTTTCGAGGGTGAGCGTCTGGTCATATCAAGCCATTGCGTTTGTGTGGCTGATGATAGCACAGTGGGCAACGATGCTTGCAGAGCTGTATTGAGCCCAGGTAGTATCCATAGAGCAGTGAGGACGATCGGTTCAGTGCCTCTTGCTGAAGGGACGCGAACGAGCTGGGATAGAGTGAACGCTTCAATCGGTAATGGAGTGGGTATGGCGGGTGGTGAGTCAGGAAAAGGCTTGTACGATCATTTGTACCGGCGGTTTTTTGAGCAACGTGACAGCCATGACGGCTATTCGTTTCAGGAGGCTCCCGGCGGCAGCGCTCCGACCCCGGCGGTGACGTTCAGCCAGAAACTGCGGTGGTGGATATGGAATCGGGGTCAACGGAGGAAGCAGATTCTTGCCGAGCGGGACCGGCTGCAGCGCGAGATTCTCCAAATCAAGAACACGGGAAGCTCGAAGTAGTGCGAATGCCGTCGGTGTTCGAGCCAACTCGACGCTGTCTTGTCATGAAGAACCGAATCCCCATGGTGGTCCATGTTTTTCTTGTCACCGGCATCACTCTGATGCTGGGTGTTCTTTCCACGTACGCAATCCAGTATGAAACTCGCGAGGAAAAAGCCGCCAATCTCAGAAAACAGGCGGTGGGCGGGCTTTTCCAAAAGTGGACCTTTGACCAGGATTTTCCCAACGTTCAGCCCACCAGCTTCGTCAAGGGGAGTTCTACCGATGGGTCGCTTGCGGAATGGCTCGTCCAACGTCATGCGACAGCGCCTTCTCCGCCACACGTCGTCACTGGCTCGTCGACCTGCCCCCAGAATTGTTACCAGCTTCTGTTGGCCGATGGAATGCAGTATGAATATCCCGACCTGAGCATTCGATTTTATACGCCGGAAGGGGTCATAGGCTCAGGGGGGGTGGTATTGGGAGCACGCGACACCAGAAATTTTTATGCTGCGATCGTCGACTCCCTCTCTCGTCACGTTCGATTTGTTCGACTCTCTGACGGACTCGCAACGGTTCTGGGTCAAGCATCGGTCAATCTGAAACCGGTTGAGTGGCATTCACTCAGGGTGCAGCGGAATACCATTATCAGCAAGGATTTTATCGAAGTGTTTGTGGATGGAACGCTCGTCCTGTCCATTGAAGACCAAGCGTTTGGGTTGGGGCAGGTTGGGTTAGTCATTGCCGGGACATCAACGATGTGGTTCGATAGCTTTCATGCCGTGCCTCTCTTCTCCCACCGACCGCTTTCCTCACCGCCGGCCTATTAAGGCAGGCTCGCTACCGAGCCGGTTTGGCCTCAAACTGTAGATCTAGAAATTGACGCGTCTTAGGTGAGATGTTACAATCGCGGCTATTCCTGTGCTTCCAAAGTGTGGCTACGACTCGTAGCTGCTCATATATACAGGGTTACAAAAACAATAACGCGAGCGAGTGAAGGAGAACGGAATGGCTGTTCCGATTTCCCAAATGTATACAGTAGCGACGTATGTGCTTTCCCAGAAGTTGAAGGGAGTGAAGCGATATCCCTTGGTGTTGATGCTTGAACCGCTTTTTCGATGTAACCTAGCCTGCGCTGGCTGTGGGAAGATTCAGTACCCTGATCATGTCCTCGATAAGCGGTTAACACCTGAACAGTGCTGGGCGGCGGCAGAGGAATGCGGAGCTCCCATGGTGAGTATTCCTGGGGGGGAACCACTCATTCATCCTGAAATCGCAACGATCGTAAAGGGTTTGGTAGATCGGAAGAAGTATATTTATCTCTGCACGAACGCCATCCTCTTGGAGCGGAAGTTGGACGAATATCAGCCTTCGAAGTACTTGACCTTCAGTATCCACATGGATGGACTCAAGGATGAACACGATTTGGCTGTCTGTCGCGATGGGGTATATGAGGTGGCGGTCAAGGCGATCAAAGCGGCACTCAAACGTGGGCATCGCGTGACGACCAACACCACCTTGTTCGATGATGCGAATCCAGAACGGGTCAGAACATTTTTCGATGAAATGATGGCCCTCGGTGTCGAGGGGATGACCATCTCCCCAGGGTATAGTTATCAAAAAGCTCCAGATCAGCAGCATTTCTTGAAGCGGGAGCGGACTCAAGAACTCTTCTCCAAGATCCTTGCTCGTCCCAAGCCGGGTTGGCAGTTCAATCAATCGCCGCTGTTTTTGGATTTTCTTATGGGGCGACGTCAGTACGAATGTACGCCCTGGGGGAATCCAACGTATAACGTCTTTGGATGGCAGAAGCCCTGCTATTTACTTCAAGAGGGGTATACCGCGACTTTCCGGGAGTTGATGGAGTTGACGGAGTGGGAGAAGTATGGAACTGGTCGAAATGAAAAGTGCGCCGATTGTATGGTCCATTGTGGCTATGAGGCCTCTGCAGTTGAAGATACGTTTAGTACGGCCTCTGGATTTGTTCGGACGGCCAAACTGACATTGTCGCCTACCTCGCGATAGCAGTGCTCGTGAGGCCCGCGTCATCCTTAGTGCGTCCGGGTGGACAGCGCTACACGAATTATATGTCGCGAACGAGGACTTCCCCATGACTGACACGAAAAACCATATCGCCTGTATAGCCGGTTCCCTTGAAGGGCGTGTTTTTACGCCGAATTCTCCTGCGGAAATAACGGAAGCTGTCGAACTCGCATTCGACTATCGTGGCGATGTGACGTTAACGCTTCGTTCTGGCGAGTCAGTCACCGGATATATCTATAATCGACATGCCGGAACTGCCAATTCTTATCTTGAGCTATTTTCCGCTGACCGTCCGGATGCTCGATGCATTCCGTATGCAGATATCACCACGATCGCCTTCACCGGGGAAGACACCGCAAATGGAAAATCGTGGGAGACCTGGGTGTCCAAGAAAGAGTCTGAGCGTCGAACAGAAGCCGAGAAGATCGAGGCGGTCGCGCGTACGAAGGGCTATCTCTGAATCTCCTGCCCACTTCCACTGGTTGTGAAAAAGCGAAATTGCGAAAGACCTTTGTGTGTCAGCGAAATCACTTCCCTTTTCGTTGACAAAGGTGGAGTGCTGTGTTAGAAACGCCTGCCCGAATCCTAGTGTGCTCGTTATACAGCGAGTGAGTATTTCTTCAAAAGAGCAAGCGGCGAATCCGCGGTCAAGTTCGAAGATTGCTAGGCAAAGTCTAGCGGCACTGTCCGTCCTGACCTGCTGTCTCATAATGAGCGTCATGTTTCCACGGGTGGCTCCAGCCACGCATGAAGCGGACCATCGTTTCATGGTCGAGGGTTATGTATGCGGGCCGGATGGGAAGGGGATTTCAAGTGCAGATGTTCTTGTCAAGGACACCAAGGTTTCATACGGTCAAGTTGTGCGGACGGATGGAGATGGCTACTATAAAGCGATGTTTCATCTGCACAATGACAATTTTGGTGATCCCATTTTGGTAGAGGCGAGGGGGGAGCAGCAGCACCATAAGGTTGAATTCGACCAAAAAGATTTAGAAAGTGACCGGAAGATCCGCGTTAACTTTGGAGCTGGTTGTGAGGTGAGTGGGCCTCCCGTGTGGATTTGGTGGGGGGGCGGAGCGGTGGTTGCAGTAGCTGGCGGTGTTATTGGTATGAAGCTGGCCCGTTCTCAGCAGAGGCGAGAGCGAGGTAAGGTGAAGGTGCAGGGAAAGAGAAAATCATAATCGCCGATAACGGCCATGGGGCTGCAGGGTGTCTCACCGGATCGATTTATGTGTGGCGGGGCCTTAGTGCAGAGCTGTCGAGAAAGGTGTAATCAGAACGCTTTTGTTAGAGGGGAGAGACCTCGGCGGAAGCGTTTTTCGTTTGTCCGCCACTTTTTGGATCGCGGTACGATCTCGAAAAGGATCGCTCTCTAATGAACATGAGAATACGATCGATTCACGCTATGTTGGTCGTGGGTCTCGGACTATTGTCGGGTTGTGGTGGAGAGCAAGGCGGAGAGGGGCCGATTGTCCCACCACCTCCAGCTCCGGCCGAATACGCCGATAAACATATGCCGGCAGATTGGTGGGGTGATGCTCAGAAGCTGGAAGAGGGCCGCAAGCTCTTCATCGGCGAGACAAACCCTGATGTGAACTGTGCCAGCTGTCATGGGAAGGACGGAAAGCCTGTAAAGGCAGGTGCCACGGATTTCCGAAATCCTGAACGCATGAAACTCTATTCAGACTCCGTGTGGTTCTGGCGCATCTCCGAGGGTGTAGCCAATACCAAGATGAAGGGTTGGAAGAGTAAGCTCTCAGAGGACGATCGATGGAAGCTGGTACTTTATGAGCGGAATTTTGCACTAGTGGGAAAGTCCTGGAGTGAAGAGAAAAAGCAATGGGTTGATGCCGGTGGTCTTGCGGTGGCCTCGGCTCACACCAAATAACCGTACGATCGCAGGGAATCGATTTTGCGAAAGATTCGAGCGTCGGTTATTCTGTTATTTCGTAGAACGAAAAGAATAGGGGGCATCGAGGCATCGTGAAAAAGCTGTCGAGCGGTCTCCTGGCTCTCTCCGTGTTGTTCTTGTTGTGTGTGGCAGTTTCCGCCAATGTCTACGCCCAGGAGTCTGGGCTATCTTCGGTGGAGTTTCCCTATACGGGCAATCGGACGGCAGTATGGGTCGTTGCTCAACTCCATATCTTGTTTGCCGCATTTATCCTGGGTGCACCGATCTTCGTTGTGATCTCCGAATGGCTGGGGTATCGCAAGCAGGATCCACGCTACGATCGTCTCGCCAAAGAGATCACCAAAGTCACGGTGATTCTCTTTAGCATGACGGCGGTGACCGGCGGGTTATTTATTTTCGTCCTTCTGGCAGCCTATCCACAGTTCACTACCTCGTTCATCAATCAATTTTATGTGGTCTTTGCGATTTTGTATCCGGCATTGTTTATCGCGGAGACTATCCTGATGTACGCCTATCTGTATACCTGGGATGTCTGGAAGGGGGAAAAGAAAGGGCGGCATATCGCCCTGGGTGTTGTCTTGAATCTTGTGTGTTTACTCATCTTGTTCGTGATCAATGGTCCCACGTCATTCATGAATACCCCGCCAAAGGCCGAGGGGGTCTCGCCGCAGGATTTTATCGCGGCGGCTACCTTGTGGGATAAGATCGCCAATCAAAGCTGGTTTCCCCTCAGTCTTCACCGGATTGACGGGAATATTGCCTTCGGAGGGTTTATCACCGGGATGATTGCCGCCTATATGTATATGGGGGCGAAGACGCAGGAGGAGAGAGCCTACTACGATTGGATGGGCTTCGCCGCCATCTGGATTGCAGTGGGTGGGTCGCTCTTGCAGCCCTTCACGGGACTCTTGCTGGCCTATGAAATGTGCGATTACGATTTCTCGTTTTGTCCGTACATGATGGCCGATCAGCTCTCCATGTTTTTTGAAACGCAGGGCATGATGATCGGGCTCTTGTTCTTGGGAATCAACTATTACAGTTGGCTCAGTGTCAAACGAATCGAAGGAGCTGAAAATGTGCGGATGACCATTCTGGCTCCGATCGTTCTCGTGGTTCTTCTTCCTGCCACCATGTGGGTGATGAATAAATATTGGATTCCCGACCCAATGTCGTTGGCCTTTCTGCTGCCCCTTGCACTGTCGCCATTTTTGTTCGGTCGGTTCATTCCAGTGACTGTCTCTGTGCGGACTGTCATCAAGATCGGCTTTATTGTCATGCTCGCGAGCGACGCCGTGTGGCTGACTCCTGCCGGATTTGTGGCGACGGGAACCGATATGCCTGATGAGCTGAAACTGCCTGAAGGGTGGGATTTTCTGTCGTCGATGCCAGCAAAGCTGTCTGCAATCTTGACGCTGGTATTCGTGACGGTGGTCAACTTCGTCCTATATAACCGAACAATCAAGCAAGGCACGATCCTCTGGGGGGAAATTGATTTTGCAGCACAGTTTGTGTTGATTTTTCTGGCTTTCACATCCACGTGGATCATGGGTTTGATGGGAGCGGTTCGGTCGTTGCTCAAAAAATATTTTCATACTTATAGTTTGGTGTCGGATCTCGGCCCCGAGTCGTTTACCCCGACACTTTCGTATTCTGCGGGATGGATTACGGCGATTACCGTCGTGTTTATCGCCGTCGTCAGCCTGGCTGCGCTTGTGGCTCTTCGGACTTCCGTCTCGCGGGTGCGAGAGCCGGAGGGAAGCGCTGTTCCCATCGCGGCCAAATAATCACAGTTTGGAGCGCCTGCCAAGGAAACGGGAATTCGCATGGGGAATATATTCAAAAAACTAGGTATTGGATTGGCGGTCGGTGGAGCGTTGGCTGGTATCGCACGATCGCAGGCAGTGCCGGCTGACTTTCAAGCGCTGTTCTTTGTCATCGCGCTGATCGGGGCGATCATCTTCATACTGCTTGACGCGCAGCCGATCGGAACCATGAGTGGTGGGAAGTCCCTTGTTTCCGTCGTGGCGTTTTGGGTTCTCCTGATTACCGTTTGTGTAGCCGGGGCCTCGTTGTTACCGCAGTTTGATCCAGAAGACGAAAAAGTAAAAATCAGCAAACTTCTCGAGAAGGAGCGAAAGCAATCAGCACAGGGAAAGGCGGATGAACTGATTGCTCGGGCTAAGGCTCTCGATGCACAAGTCAAAGCGCTTGAGGATCGGCTGAAGGGGATTGGCGGAGTTCAGGCCACGTCGACGCCTCCGGCTGGAGAGAAACCCCCTGCCGCAGCCAGTGCGAGCGCTGGCGATTTCATGAAGGTGGGCGAGGAGCAGTGGCAACTGCAGGAATGTTACAACTGTCACAAGCTTCGGGGCGAAGGTGGGAAAAAGCGCGGTCCTGAATTGGATAACATCGGCTCGTTGTTGACGGTCGAGGAGATTCAACAGAAAATAGCTGACCCGAAGAGCTTTATGGCTGAAGGTTATGACAAGGAATGGACGAAGGGTATCATGCCCAATAAGTTCAAAGACCTCATGGATCCTAAAGAAATGTTGGCGCTCGCCACCTGGTTGGGTAGCTTCAAAAATACCTCGGTGAATACCCCGAAGCCGATCAAGAAAAACTAATGCTGCAACCGAAGCTGAAATCCAAGGTCCGGTGCACCGACCTCGACATCGGCGAAGTCTCGAAGGTCGTGCTTGATCCACTCTCCCACGAGATCAGCCACATTGTCGTGTTCATGAATGGCAGCGGCGAGCGGCAGGTCGCGATCGGGCATGTGCAAGCCGTGACGGAAGATCTTGTCCAGCTCCGTGTGCCATCCGCTGATATTCTGGCGTTGCCTCCCTTTAGGCGAGACGACTATGTCACCACACATGAAGTAGAGATTTCACATCTCGAAGATAACCTCCATGTCACGCCGGGCGAAGTATTGGTGCCCTTGCCTGATCTCGAAAAAAACGTGAAGCGTCGCGCGTTCTTCATGAATTTCACGCATGTGATTGGATTTTTGATCGGACTGCCGCTTGCCTATCCGATTCTCCGTTTTCTCATGAAGCCCATGTACGCAGAGTTCGATAACCAATGGCTGAAAGTGGGAAACGTGGGCAAAATCAAACAAGAGGATGTTGGCGTGCAGTTCAAGTACAAGAAAAAAGTCAAAGAAGTCTTCATGCCGGAATACGAAATCGAGAAGAACGTCTGGATTCTCCGAGCGACTCCGGATCTCCTCGAGAAAGTCTACAATGACAAAGATGCCGAGTTTCGTGATGCCAAGGGGAAGACGATCTGGACGAACAAGAAAGATGTTCCCTACGTGGCGTTCTCGGGCAAGTGCCCACATTTGGGCTGTGGGTTTAAGTGGCGGCAGCATAAGGCATTAGGGCAAGTATTTCTCTGCCCATGTCACTTGAGCATCTACGGTGCATCTGGAAAAGTACTTGATGGCCCAGCCCCACGCGGCCTTGACGCGTTACCTGTGAAGGTATCCGCCAGCGGAGAGGTTGAGGTTATCGATATGGAGTTCAAGGCTGGCACGAAGTCGCAAGTTCGAATTGTGTGAAAGTTAGCGGCATGAGCATCAAGCAATCAGCCCCAACAACGGTTCATACTCCACATCAGCCGACTGCGGTTGAAAAGCTTGTGGCCTTCCTTGATGAGCGGATGGGTCTCAAGGAAATGCAAGCCAAGATGCTCAATGAACCGATTCCCGGCGGCTCTCGTTGGGCCTACGTGTTCGGCTCTGTGCTGTTGTTTATCTTTGCCATGCAGGCCCTGACGGGCATGTTGCTCATGTTTTATTATGTGCCGACGGCCGACCATGCCTATGACAGTACGCAATACATTATCCATGAAGTCGACTATGGCTGGTTCTTGCTGAGCTACCACTTCTGGGGATCCAGTGCGATGGTGGTCTGTGTTTTCGCGCACATGTCTCAAGTGTTTCTCTGGGGGGCCTACAAAAAGCCGCGAGAATTGCTATGGCTTGTCGGTCTTGCCCTGTTTGGCATCGTGATCACCTTCGGCTTTACCGGGTACCTCTTGCCTTGGGATCAACGGGCGTTCTGGGCAACGCTAGTGGGTGTCGAAATCTTGGATAAGGCGCCCCTCGTTGGTGATTTTATCGCGCGATTTCTGAAGGGGGGGCCAACTCCTGGTCAGATGACCTTGAGCCGATTTTTCGTGCTCCATGTGATGATTCTTCCGGCAGCACTCATGGCGTTGGCTGGCCTGCATATCTTTTTGTTCCGGGTCGCGGCTCCTGCCGGGCCGTTTAAGGGGACGGTTGAGGAGATCAAAGCGAAGACTGATTATTTCTTTCCTCGCCAGATTTGGAAAGATATTGTCGGGATGGCTTTTGTCTTTGTCGGTATCTGTGCCTTAGCCCTCTGGGAACCGGTCGTTCTATTGGACAAGGCTACGCCGGATCCGGGTGACTACCATCCCGAGCCGGAATGGTATTTTCTTTTCTACTTCCAGTTGTTGAGACTCAAGCTATTTGCCGGCCAGTTCGGCCAATTTATGGGGGCTGTTGCGTTACCGGTTGTCTTCATGGTATTGCTCGTCGCGCTGCCGTTCATGGACAAGGATCCTGAGCGGAATATTTTCAAAAGGCCGATCGCCCTCATCAGCTGGATCGCGATCATGGTGGTGATCGTGTTGTTCACAGTGGCGGCAGTCATTAACCGTGAGTTCCTGGATTAGTTGATTAAATGATTGCGGAAGAACGTGAATCGATGTCTCCGACGAAGATAGGATTCGGCATCCTTTGGCCAGCCTGCTGGACGGGTATCCCCATCAAGGCCGTGATTGCTGTCATTGTTATGACGATGGGATTGGTGCATTTCGAAGGGAGATTTGGGCTTGCCGTTGTCATGCTGCTGATCAGTCCGGTCACCGTCTTTGCGATTCCGATCATCATGGCCGTCTTTGGGGCACACTTTGGTGCAGGGATCGGCCTCGAGATCCTGTTCTGGTTCTCGATCCCAGTTGATATTTGGGCGCTCGGCTTGGTTGGTCGAACATTTTTTCTTGAGCGACTCAAAAAAGAGCCGCCTGACGGACTTGGACTTGCCATTTGGTGGAGAGCGGCTCTCATTGGAGCCTTCTTTCTCCCGGCACTCTGGGGTGCCGTGAGCTTCGTAACGGATAACGCAATTGTTGCGTCTCACTCGATGGCCGAAATAGAAAGCCTGCGGCAAATCTTTGACAACGGCCTGCCGATAGCAGAACGGATAGGTCTTGAACTGACCATCTGGGGAACCATCTCTTCGGCCTTACTGATCGTCCTCTCGCTGATTGGAGTGTCCATTTTTGGGCAAATCATTCGGCGCATATCGGAAAATTGCAAACCGACTTCAGAGAATTATCAAGGACTCATTACGCGCTGGGACTTGATGCGGGTGCCGACCGATCAAGGGCTACTGTTGGGTTCATTGGCGGGAGTGGGTGTGGCCATGTCGCTGGTATTTTGGGCCGTCCTTCCGGTGACCACTCCGCATCCTCATGAGTGCTGTAAGAAGCCTGACGTGCAGGCCGAACCGATATTTAAGCCAGCGGACGCATTGAACAAGAATGCCCAACGTCTCGCATTACTGACGGCGCAGGTTGAGGCGATGGAACAACAAAAGGCAGATACCCAAGGGCAGAAAGAAAAGGGCAAGGGGAAGGCCGAAGGTGAAACGGCCAAGGACTCCTCTGCCAAGACGAAACCGTAATTTACGAGGTGATGAGGTGAGGGTCATACAGCAAGGGGTTAGTATGGTTCAACGGGCTCTCCGGGCCGTCGGAAATCACGGCGAATGGCTCGCAGGTCTCTTGTTGATGGTGGGATGGCTGGCCCTTCCTTCAGTCGGGATTGCAGCTGAGGGGACAACTGCGGGTCCTACAGAGTATCGTGATATTCCTTACATTGGCAGTCGGAATCTTGTTTGGATCGTTGCCCAGTTGCATCTCCTGTTGGCCGGGTTCGTTTTAGGCGTGCCTATCTTTGCCTGGCTATGCGAAGTCATTGCCTGGAGGGGAGGCGAGAAGCGTTATGACAAGCTCGCCAAGGAGTTTACCAAGCTCCTGACTTCCGCCTATGCGACTACCGCGTTGTTCGGCGGCATTCTGTTGTTCCTATTGGTGGCGTTCTACCCCAAACTGATGAACTATTTGACAGACGTCTTTTTCCCCTCCTTTTTGCTCTATTGCTTCCTGTTCTTGTTAGAAACGGCGACGCTGTATCTGTATTGGTATGGGTGGGATGCCATGCAGCATGGCAGGAAGAAGACATTGCATGTGTTTCTCGGGTTTCTCCTGAATTTCTTTGCTTTATTCATCATGATTGTCCCCAATGCCTGGGCTACGTTCCAGTCCAGCCCGGTTGTGATTGCAGACGGGACCGCCCTTGAGAGGGCCTGGGCAGCGACGTGGAATCCCACCTGGTGGCCGATCAACATCCATCGCCTTATCGCGAACGTCGTCCTTGGAGGTTATATCTGCGGGGCCTATGCCGGTGTCCGGTACTTATCGGTGAAGAATCCTGAAGATCGAGAGCATTACGATTGGATGGGGTATGTCGGCAACTTCATCGGCGTGTTCGGCCTGCTGGCCCTGCCGTTTGCCGGCTATTGGCTCATGCGGGAAATCTACCAGTACAACCAGCAGATGGGCATTACCCTGATGGGAGGATTCCTGTCCTGGCTCTTCATCATTCAGGCCATGCTGATCGGGGTCCTGTTCCTCGGCTCAAACTATTACTTTTGGCTGGGGATTACCTATCGAATTCCAGGGTCGGAGGGTAAATATCGCCGAGCCATGTTGATGATGTTAGTCAGTCTGTTGCTGTGTCTTGCCGTGTGGATGACCCCGCACTCCCTCGTGGCCAGCATTGAAGAAGCCCAGAAAATGGGAGGGGCCCACCATCCCTTGCTCGGTGTCCTCGGTGTCATGTCGGCAAAAATGACGGTCTCCAACCTCATGATTCTGATTACGTTCATGAGCTTCGTCATGTATTGGCGGGCGGGGAAACAGGATACAGCCGGGTGGGCGAAGCTGGGGAAGGCAGTCATGGGTGCCGTGTTGGTGTTGGCCAGCATTGCTGTCATCGTCCTCGGCGTCTGGGGGTACTTCGTGCCGGCGATCGTCCGCATCAATTATTTCTCTACGTCCCAGGTGCTGATCGTCATCTTTGTTATTCTGACGATCACGCCGTTGACTGCGCTGTTGCTCAAAAGCGCGAAAACGACGACAGAGATGGTGTGGGGGAGTATGCCGCCACGCGCCGGGTATTCCTTGGTCCTCAATGCCGTCATGGTCATCCTCCTCATGACGCTGATGGGCTACGCGCGGTCCTCGTCCCGTGTCCACTGGCATGTCTACGGAGTCATGCGCGATACCTCGCCCTATGCCTAGTCCCCGGCGCTGGGCAGTGCGTCGTTGATTATGGCCTTCTGTACGTTTTCTTTCTGCCTCCTCGTGGCGTTTATCTTTTGGGTCGCGACCATGGGTGATAAGTACAAAGCTGCTCCAGGACCAGGGAAAGGAGAGCTGCCGCACGGCATTCCGGCGATGGCCGGAGGGGCTCCAGAGGAGCAGTAACAGAGATAAAGAGAATTTTGCGTTTTGAATTGTGAGTTTTAAGTTCGGAACGAAAACTAAGAACTCAAGCACTTAACATTCGAGGGCCCATGAGTGAAGTCGCACAACTACAACTAATCGCACTGTCCATCATTGGGGTCGGTATTCTGATCCTGTTGTTCATCAAGGCCGTATTTGTCAGGGTGACGGGGTTCGTTGCCATCGTGCTGGGGTTGTTTGCACTGATGTCGCTTGCCGTACCTCAGCTGGCCTCCCTGCCTCCTGCCGAGGAAAAGATCGATATTGCCAGCATCAAGACACCGACTGATATTGCCGCCATCGGCCAGACGGTCTTCTTCAGCAAAGGCCAATGTGCGCTGTGTCATTCCATCGGACCAAGTGAATCGGCCCGTTGCCCGGATTTAAAAGGAATCGGCGCTAAATTGAGCAAGGATTTTCTCTATGAAAGCCTGACGGATCCCCAGGCGTTCGTCTATAAGGATTACCGCCATGGTGGCGTGCCGAAAGAATATCCAGCTACGATGCCCGCTATCAATAAGGATCCGATCGGGCTCTCAAGGAATGAAATCTTGGCCATTATCGCGTTTTTGCAGCAAATGAGCGGGGAGCCGATCTCTGTCAGCACGTCGGAGCTTGATATGCCTGGGAAGGCGCCGGTGAAGGCCGCGCAAGCTGCGCTTGTTGCCGACGCACACACGAATTAGGAGGAAGGATTGTTATGGGAGCGTTAGGGAAGCCAATCATTCTCATGGTCGCCATGTATGCGTTTCTGAAGTTTGGGTTGCCTAACATACCTGGCTCTGCCCCCCTTCCCTCCAGCCTCATATTTCTGTATCTCTTGCTGACCGCTGGCGGCATTTTCATGTTTGAAACATTGAGCGGTGAATCGAAGGATGCCTTCTGGGGTCCGATTCAACGATTTCTGACCGGAGAGAACATCGGCGGTCTGCAAGCACTTCGCTATGGCGTGTTCATTCTGTTTCCGTTGCTGGTAGGCTGGCAAACATACGGAAGTACAGCAGTGAGCGACCTCCCCCCGACGGAAAGCCGAACGATTCATCCGGCACCGCCTGGGGAATATACGGGCTTGTCTAATCCTGTTCCCAAGACTCCTGACAATATTATGCAGGGGAAGGGATTTTATGCCGCCTATTGCTCGCCCTGTCATGGTGGAAACTTTGACGGGAAGGGGCCGGCGGCTCGTGGATTTATTCCGGCGCCTGCCAATTTTGCAGACCCCACGACGATCGCCATGTTGCAAGAAAGCTATCTATTCTGGCGCATCAAAAAGGGTGGCGTCGGTCTTCCGATTGAAGGTGCACCATGGAAGTCGGCTATGCCTCGTTGGGAAGTCGAGTTGCCCGATGAATGGATTTGGAAGATCATCTTAGGTGAGTACGACGGCGCGCATCAATCCCCACGAACCTGGGAGTAGAGGGAAGGAACAGCGTGGATCGATCTAGTTCTGGAGGGAGCACGAGGACAGCATGAAACCGGCGAATCGCATCATGAAACGGGTTTTGCGGGATGGAACGGCAGCAATCGCGGCCATGATTATTGGTGGAGCATCGCTTGGCTATGCACAAGAGAGTGTCTCGGTTCGAGCGACGCTTCTGACTGGGGGCGTACCCGTGGATGATCCAGGCGCGGCAGTTTGGAGCAGTGCGCCGCCTGCTACATTTCCAATGTCACCGCAAGTACATTGGCAGAATCGTATTCAGGAAGTGACCGTCAAGGATGTCATCGTGCGTGCCTTGCATGACGGTACACAAGTGGCGGTGCTGGTCGAATATACCGATCCTACTCAGGATCCTGATGATGCAGCGGCACTGGAGTTTATGGTGGGTGATAAGAAGGCACACTTCGCCCATGGCCAGCCAATGCTTCAGGTGGAAGGTGGGCCGGTCAATATTTGGTTCTGGAAAAACAAGACTGGCAAGGCCATCGACATGAGTGCGAAAGGCTTTGGGACCTTAAAGCCACAAGAACATCAGGATGTGACAGCCAAGGGCGTCTATTCCAACGGGACATGGAAAGTCGTATTTTCAAGGAAATTGTTGACCGGGCATGCTGATGAGGATGTGCAAATTACGGCGGGACAATTCATGAGTATCTCCTTTGCAGTCTGGGACGGACGAAAAGATGCCGTCGGTGAGTTGGTGGAAAAAGGGTCTCAAAAAGCCGTCTCGTCTTGGTGGTACTTCCGAGCCGATGCCCCGCCGGACTATTCCGGCTATATGTACGCGGCGATTGCTGCTGCATTGGGCTTGGGGTTTCAGTTTGTCCTGATCCGAAAACTCAAGAAAGGGCAGTGAGCATGAAGGCGCCAAGGCTGGGTATCATAGGATTGGCAGTGGGAGTGATCGGAGGCGTGGCTTTCATCACCGGTGGCTGCGCCAACGAAAAGGAAAAGCGTGGCCATGAACTCTATACCCACTATTGCAGCGATTGTCACGGCGAGAGCGGGAAGCAAAACGAAGGGTTTAATTGGTCGGCTATGCCCGATCCAAAGCCTAAGGATTTATCCAATAAGTCAGAAATGAGCACCTTCAAGGATGAGGAGCTCTTTGCGACCATCTCGCGGGACATGCTGGACACCAGTGAGGAAGGTGGCGATACGATTGGCGACGACGACTTTGCCGTGCCTACGATGCCGACATTCAAATATACATTATCTGAGGATGAAGTTTGGGCCATTGTCGGGCATGTGCGCACGTTGCACGGAACGAAGATGGAGTTTAACGTTGCGGCACGCAAGACCTCCTTGGAAGAAGGACTGAAGACCGCACAGGCCAAGTTTGAACAGGCCAAGCAGGCCTACGAAGCCGCCGAGAAGAAAGCCAGCGATGAAGCGGAGCGGAAGAGCGAGCAGTTGAAGAAAGATGTCGATGTGGATGAATCCGCCTATGAGGCTGAACAGACCGCGATGGGGCAAGCCAAGAAAGAGATGGATGTGGCCCAGGTTGCGCTGAACAATTTCTCCACGAGACCTGGCAAAGGGCTCAGCATCGCAAGGCCAGATCTAACGGTCAAGCCTGCAGACACTGCAAAATTGGTCGATCGTGGCAAGCAACTCTACGAAAATAAGTATGGCTGCAACGGGTGCCACAATGTCGGTGGTGAAGGCGGCAAGATCGGTCCCGCGTTGGATCGAGCTGGATTTCGGTTGAATGCCACGTGGGTGTATCGTTGGCTCAAGAATCCACAGGCGATGGATTCGCATACGCGGATGCCAGCCTTGGGTTTGAATGATGCGGATGCCAAAGCCGTGACGATGTATGTGGCCACCTTACGGGCGCCAAAGACTGAGCCTGTAGTCGAGAAGCCAGTCGAAAAGCCCTAATCCGCTAACCCGACGAGCAATCCAAGAAGGATGGCAACGCCTGCCCAGATGTGTGCGCGAAACATGGCGAACGCGTGAGTTGGTGTCATCGGCTTCCGCAGGCGCATGACCTGGAGTGTGAAAAATACCGACACGCCCACGAGCACTGCATAATATGGCCACCTGAGCTGAGCGAACCACCCTGCGGCGGTTAAGCATGCCAGCATGATACCCAACGCCAAGCCCACGCCTTGGTGAACCGAAGCCCCGAAGTACAGGGCGGCGGACTTGACCCCAACGCGCCGATCATCCTCCTGGTCCTGGATCGCGTAGATCGTATCATAGGCTACGGCCCAGGCCGCAGTTGCTCCAAAGAGACACCACGCGGGAGTCTCCAATTGCCCTCGCACCGCAGCCCAGGCCATGATCGTTCCCCAGCCGAACGCAATGCCAAGCATGGCTTGCGGGATATGGATCCACCGTTTGCAATATGGGTAGAGGGCGGCAAGAAAGACCGCAATCGGGGCGAGCCAGGCCACGATCGGCAGAAGGAAGAACAGGAGGCTTGCCGCCACGACAAGCAGCAGGCTGAGCAGTATCAGCGCATGGCATCGTGACAATTCGCCAGAAGCCAAGGGACGCGTCTTGGTCCGGGCGACTTGCCGGTCGAACGTTTGATCGGCCAAATCGTTCATAATGACGCCAGCGCTTCTCATGAGGAACGATCCGCCGATGAAAATAACTAAGAGGTGAAGCGGAGGAATCCCTCGGGCGGCCAGTACGAGGCTCCAGAGCGTGGGCAGAAGTAAGAGATAGGTACCGGTCTGGTTTGGCAGCCGGATCAATCGGGCTAGCGCAGACCAAGAAATCCACGAGGAAGTGGATGATGACGCGGCCGGACCGGACATGCCGCGACCTTAGCCCAGGGGAAATGGGCTGTCAATGCGGTTCCCCCCGGTTGTGACGCCAGTATGAATTCGGTATAACCACAGCGTGAACAAGCTACAATCTATACTGACTGGTTATTTCCAGTCATGCCGCCACATTGTTATCTCCTGCGTGGTGCTGATACTCGTCCTATCAGGTGTCGGCTGTTCGCTGCTCAAGCGAGGGAAGGAACCGGTCAGTACTCAACCGATCCCTCTGACGCCGGTGATCTGGTTCTCCCCCAGTGTGAATACGGCTGAGGTGCCATACCACGATGGTTGTGGCGAGGTGAGATCCTTGTCCCTGACGGATGCGCTTGTCACCTCCGTCCCGAAGAAGTTGACGGGAGTCTTTACCGGCGTCGCGGCCCAGAGCCACGCGGATGAACCCATCGCCTCAGACGGAGTGGTTGAAGTTGGAGTGGGAGTGAGGCGGATCGAGCTCGCTGTCCCAAAGCAAACGCCTGGAACCTATCCTGCAAAGGTCACGGTGGGAATTGAAATGGTGTTTTTGGCGCGCGAGGGAACGTTGCTCTTCAATAAGAAGTTCGAAGGTACCGGCCTTGGTATGGTAATGGTCGGAGAACAGCCGTGTCAGGTGGAGGGGCTAGCGGTGATAGTTCAAGACGCCATTGACTCCGCGACCAACGGATTGGCTCAACAAATCGGGCAATCGGCGCAGATTCGGGAGTACGCTGCTCAAAGAGACACATGGGTTCCAGTAGCATCACGTCCACGCCTCTCCGTGGAGGCGTCGACAGCAGCAGCCGTCGCGTCGCTCCCCACGGTGGGGGAGGCGACGGAAAAACCACCGCAGGTGGCTTCGAGCACGACAGGTGAGCCGGCCCAACTGAGTTTTCGTGCCATCATCCGAGATGAAAACCGGGACCGATTTCTCCAGCCCGACGAATCCCTCACGATCCAAATTGAAGTCAAAAACGAGGGTCTGGGGGAGGCGAAAGATGTGATGGTCATGGTTGAAGGAAAAACCGAGTTAGCAGCCTTGTTTCCCTCTGAAGTCCACCTCGGCATACTCCAATCGGGAGAGATTAAACGGACCTCGATGACACAGCGGGTGACTGCCTCCCAAGAAGCCCTCCAGGGAGAATTGACGCTGAACTTGCGGACGGCTAGTCCGGTGGCGTCCGTTCCGCCACCCAAGGTCTTTCATTTTGGGGTCAAACCCACCGGCATCAACCCGGCTCTGGTTCCGAATGTCGACAATCTGCCGAACTCTCTGGCGGCGTTTCATCAGCCGAAGGCCATCATCATTTCGATCGGCATCGGGACGTTTCGAGACGAACAGATGCCGGCGGTCAAGTATGCCCGCCACGATGCGGAAGTCATGGCCGAATATCTGCGGATCATTGGCGGTGTCCCAGGCGAGCGTATCCGCATATTGCTCGACCGACAGGCCCTTGAACGGGACCTGGAAGACACGTTTGAGCAATGGCTGCGAAAGCGGGCGGACCGAGAGACCGTCGTGTATATATTTTTTGCCGGGCGAGCACTCGTGGATGGCGGGACTGGTGCGATCTCGTTTGTGCCCTATGATGGGACACTTTCTGAGACGAAACAGCAGCTGTATCCAC
Organism: Nitrospiraceae bacterium; assembly: GCA_052387595.1. GTDB lineage: Bacteria > Nitrospirota > Nitrospiria > Nitrospirales > Nitrospiraceae > Nitrospira_D. The sequence goes on from JBQTJA010000077.1 coordinate 55,552, forward strand.
TCGCCCGCCTTCAGGAAGCGCTCTCTCGATTGCCGATCCGGCGGGCGATTCTGATGTTTGATGTCTCGATGGACCCGTCTCCTGGCGCTGGTCTTGCCGACATTCCTTCGCCTGCCTGGGAATCCCCTGTCAGCGAGGCCCGGAAAGATCTGGAGATGTGGATGGTGGGTAATCGAAGCTTGCAAGAAGCCGATCCGTATGACGAAGGCAAGCATGGGTTGTTTACCTATCATCTATTAAGGGGGTTGCAAGGTATGGCTGATGTGGATCGAGATGGAACGGTCATCGCCGGTGAACTCTGCACCTATGCCCGTGGACAGGCGGCTCTGGTGGCGCGTGAACAATTCGGGAATAAACAAGATGCGCTTTGTTTACCCGCGACTGGGCGGGGAGGCATGGTGCGAATCCATCCGATGGCGAGAGGCCATAACCCAAAACCTGATCCGATACAGAAGCCCCCACACCTTCCTGCTGATTCATCAGTCGCAGGCCCCAAGCCAATGCAGATTGGGCCATAGGAATATTGGGTGAGCCAATCTGTTTTATTGACAGGCTCGCCGGTGGCCGTTATCATGCCGGACTGAGATTCAGTCCCCCCCGTCTGTCTCACCCAGGTGCCGGCGTAGCTCAGTTGGTAGAGCAGCGGTTTCGTAAACCGCAGGTCGCCCGTTCAATCCGGGTCGCCGGCTCCATCTTTTAACAACTTAAAGAAGCCTCACCAGATCGAACCGCTGTCCGTCCAATTTTTGCGCTAGAGGACTAACACTATCAGCGTGGGCAATGGTGCAACAAGAAATGGCAACAATCAGAGTAGTACGTTCTTGCCCCGTACACTGGTCTGGTCGAACATCCAGACGAAAAGCCAGATAATCAAGCCTGTATAGTTGAGAACAATCCAGTGGATGACATGCTTTTGTAGCGCACCGTCTTCTGTTGCATCAACTTGAATAACAGATGGTCCAAACGCGAGCCAAAGGCTGCTAGTAACCCAATAACAAGCCGGTTACTCCAGACGTACATGTCAGCTCCTTGTTTAGTTGATTGTTTTGACGCAGGTAATGTAATCCCTTGTCTCACCTCAAACAGTCAGCTCATCAATTGCTCCAGAAACC
>JBQTJA010000078.1:0-33613 GCA_052387595.1 Nitrospiraceae bacterium
TGTGGTACGGCGGTCAACAAGTCATCGAAGGGACTGTCACGCCGGGGGAGCTGTTCGCCTTCGTCCTCTTTGCTGGCATCCTCATCGGCCCATTTAGCTCAGGAGCCCGCATCTTTACGCAGCTCAAAGAGGCGCAGGGAGCCATGCAACGGGCCTTTGAGATTCTGGATGCACTACCGGAAATTGCGGATCAACCCACGGCGCAGCGTCTCTCCACAGTCGAAGGACACGTCCGAGTCGAGAGAGTCAGCTTCGGTTACGACCCTCAACATCCGGTGTTAGTGGACCTGTCGTTTGAAGCCAAGCCTGGCGAATTGGTCGCTTTCGTCGGTCCAACTGGCGCCGGGAAAACCACGATGATAAATCTGCTTCACCGGTTCTACGATCCGATAGAAGGGCGCCTCACCATCGACGGCAACGATCTGCGTGATGTGACCCTTGAAAGTTGGTACCGACAGATTGCGCTGGTCCCACAGGAGACCATCCTTTTTGGAGGAACCATCCTCGACAATATTCGCTACGGGAAGAGAGACGCGGACGAAGCCGCAGTATCGGAGGCCAGCAAGGCCGCGCATGCACACGACTTCATTATGGGCTTGCCGGACGGGTATCACACCCTCGTCGGTGAGAAGGGCGTCAACCTGTCAGGCGGACAACGCCAACGAATTGCAATCGCTCGGGCGATTATAAAGAGTCCCCGTATTTTACTACTGGACGAAGCCACCTCATCGCTGGACACCGAATCGGAACGGCTGGTGCAGGAAGCACTCCATCGCCTCATGGCAGGTCGCACGACCTTCGTCGTCGCCCACCGCCTGTCGACCATTCAACGTGCCGACCGAATTCTGGTCCTGGATAAGGGGAGATTGGTCGAGGAAGGCACTCACGCAGAGCTTCTGGCGCGTAAGGGTCTGTACCACTACCTCTATACCATCCGCTTGAATGAACCAATCGCCTGAAACGGTCGCTCACACCCCTCCCACCCTCACCTTCCCATCTCTTCCATTTGTAACAAGCCTGTAACGTAGAAAGCGTATACTCGCTCTTGCAAGCTTATGGAAGAATGATTGGGGAGATTCCGTGAGTTCACCACGTCCCAAGAAAATTCTCGTCGTGGAAGACGAACAGGATATTGCTCAGTTGCTCAAGCACTATCTTGAGAAGGAAGGATATCACGTCTGCCTCGCCACAACCGGGCTTGAAGCGTTGAAACTCGTGCCATCTGAGCATCCTGATCTGGTGATTCTCGATCTCATGTTGCCTCACCTGAACGGATTGGAGGTATGCAAGACCCTCCGGCACAAGCCTGAGACCGCGTTGTTGCCGATCATCATGCTCACGGCGAAGAACGAAGAATCCGATACGGTTGTTGGACTGGAGCTCGGAGCCGATGATTACGTCACCAAACCCTTCAGCCCCAAGACATTGGTGGCTCGGGTCAAATCTCTCTTCCGTCGGCTGGAGCGGACATCCGATCACAAACCAACGTCCTTAGTGTACGGCTTTCTCCAAATGGATCTGACGCGCCATGAAGTGACGGTCAGAGGCAAAGAAGTGCTGCTCACAGCTAAAGAGTTTGGACTGCTGACTCATCTCTTACGTCACCCTGGACGGGTACTGACACGAGAGGTACTGCTTAATGAAGTGTGGGGTTACGACTATTATGGGACGACGCGAACCGTTGACGTCCATGTTCGGCGGTTGAAACTGAAAGTGCCGCTCCTCAATGAGGCGATTGTCTCGGTCAAGACGCTTGGATACAAACTCTTGGATCAGCCTCGTGTATAGTCACTTTCCCCTGCATTGTCTGGTGTCGAGACCATTACGAAGGAACTCACGAACCACACTCACCCCCTCCGCCTTTTTGGAGTCTCGTCCGGTCATGAACCTCGGGGGGAAGACGTTGAACCAGATTCGATGATTGATCCGCCGTTCGCAGCCACCTTCGGACCTGCTCGGCAATCTCATCACGTACTCGGCGGAAGACCCGCAAGCGATCAGAATCGGAGCCTTGTGCATCGGCGGGATCATCAAAACTCCACTGCAACCGGACATCTCCTCTGGAATCCGTCGGGCACGATGCGTGGGCGTGATCACAGACCGTAATGACATAGTGGAGCTGCCGTCCTTGAAATTCGGCAACGTGCTTCGAGCGGTGACGAGAGATATCAATTTCCACCTCCCCCATCACCTCAACAGCTCGCGGATTCACACCGACCGGATTGGTCCCCGCACTCAGAACCTCAAACTGGCTGTCGGCCAAGTGGCGCAGCCATCCCTCCGCCATCTGACTGCGGCAGGAGTTGCCCGTACATAAGAAGAGGACGGTGGGTTTCATGCCGGCTGCTCCACTGAAAACCAAGTCCGCGTCCGATTGCAGAAGGCACAGACGGAGAGCATGACCGGCACCTCCACAAGTACTCCCACGACGGTTGCCAGGGCAGCGCCAGACTCCGGCCCAAACAAGGCGATGGCCGTTGCGACCGCCAACTCGAAAAAGTTACTCGCGCCGATCAGTGCCCCCGGCGCCGCCACCGAATGTGGCACATGGAGCCACTTCATCAGCACATAGGCCAATGAGGCATTGAAATAAACCTGGATCAGAATGGGGACGGCGATGAGCGCCACATGCCATGTCTTGCCGGTGAGATTGTCGGCTTGAAACGCGAACAACAACACCAGCATGGCAAGGAGGGCGACAATAGTCATGGGAGCGAATCGAGGGAGCACACGATCTTCAAACCTGGCTTTGCCCTGTTGTGCAATGAACCAATGCCGCAAGACCACCCCAATGATGAGTGGAATGACGATGAACGCCAAGACGGAATAGAGCAAGACCGGAAGTGGGACCGTCAACGCCGAAGCACCAGTGACCAAGAATCCGACGATCGGGGCAAAGAGCACCAGCATAATCAAATCGTTCACGGAGACTTGGACAAGCGTGTAGGCGGGATCGCCGTCTGTCAAATAGCTCCAGACGAACACCATGGCGGTACAGGGCGCCGCAGCCAAAATAATGGTTCCGGCAATGTATTGATCCGCCTCGCTCGGAGCAATCCAGGCCGAGAACACGAGTCGAAAAAACACCCAGGCGAAGAAGGCCATCGAAAACGGTTTGACGATCCAATTGACGAAGAGGGTCACCAGCAATCCGGTCGGTCTCTTGCCCACATTGCGAATGGATGCGAGATCAATCTTCATCATCATCGGAATGATCATGAACCAGATGAGTACCGCGATCGCGGCATTCACATGGCTGCCCTCCCCGAATTCCCAACCACGCAGCCATTTGACGACGCCGGGAGCCGATTTCCCCAGCAGCACCCCCACGATCATGCAGAGCGCCACCCATACCGTGAGATACCGCTCGAACAGATTCAACCGCTTCTGGAGAAACTCCGCTGGCGGGCCTGATGCCATTGCGATGTCCATGATGAATGTCCTCCGGTGATTCAACAATGTGACGGAGCGGCAAAGCGTTTCCGCTGCTCGCCGTCCCGAAGTTGCTCTAGAATGCGCACTCGCATCTCATCCAACAGCGCATGGAGGAGATGTTCAGCCTTCTCCCTTATTTTCGTTCGGGTCGCTGTCATGACTCCTTAAGTACATCAATAATTATTGATTGGTCAACCATGAAACCGCCTCCACAAGACCACTTGGAAACTTTTTACATAGACGTAAACGTTCTGTAACCAAACGTTGCTATCTATGCTGTATCACTGGCCTCAAGAGATTCTGGGCATGCCCCTCCTGCACAACCAACTAGCAGGCGAGTGAGCGCAAACAGCAAACGTATTTTGCCTTGCGCGCATGGAGCGTACACACTACGGACATTGACGACGGATCGCACGACACCCCGGGGGAGCCGACCTGCCCTCCCAAGCCAGTGCCTGGCTCCCCCACGCTTGCCCTTTCTTTTAAGAGAAGGGGCAAGCGCGACATATATGGAAGCTCTACTTTTGAGGAAGGAGATGGCTATGCAATGCGCACGCTGTGCCGGCATGAATGTACCCGAGTGCGTTTTTGAGGGAGGGGTGAAACTTTTTGTGATGCGTTGTGTTCACTGTGGGGACGTGACCGATCATGTTATCCTCATGAACCGCCGATGCCAACGCTCTATACGGCTCGGGCGCCCACGAACTTCAACCTATAGAAGTAATCGGTCCGCCTGGAATAGATCGACACTGATCAAAGATGAGAGCTGACCGAGGGTTGACCCGCTGTGCAGAGCCTCAGACCGAAAGAGGCGCTACAGAATCGGATGGGATAGACGGCGATGTGGTATCGTGATGATCAGGGTTCAGCCCTCGTATCTGCAGCCAAAAGACTTTGGCCTGCGGTTCCTCAACGAGCGCAAACGTGAGCTGCGGTGGATTCAAACTTTCGAACACGATGTACTCCGCAATTATCCCGATCAGATCTTCCAGATCATCCGACCGGTGAAACCGCAACGCATACCCATCATCGACATTCTGAATGTCTTTCACGTACTTGAATAACTTCCTGACCAAGATCTGCCGGCGCAGGGCCATTGGAGAGTTGAGCGACCGAGACACGGGCGCTTGCTGTCCCCGAGATTGAGACTGGGCAATGTGCTGATCTCCGAACTCCTCTCCTCCCGACTGTACTGTTGGAATAAATCGTCGAGACTGCATCTCATCCTCGTTGCAGAGGGGCCCTCAGACCTTCGCTCCGAGGGCCCCTCACGCGTGTGGCAGTCTCAGCTGCCGATCCTCCCGCCGTCATCTTTCGTAATGACGAGCAGGGACGACCTCGGTCGACCGCCGTTCGGGCCGTCAGGCCAGGAGCTGAACTGCTTGGGATTGAGCGGATCACCCGGCAAATCATCAGGCCGCTCGCCCGGATGCTGAATCCCGACAAACATAGTTCGCCGATCCGGCGTCATGAACACCCCGGTAATTTCGCACTGACTGGGGCCGACAAGGAATCGCCGGGTCTCTCTGGTGTCAGGATGCGCCGCCAGCATCTGGTTGTTGCCGAAACCAGCATAGGCACCGGCGTTGATTGTGGAGGTTGACACATCGGTCTGAACCCAGAGCAAGCCGCTGGGATCGACATAAATGCCGTCCGGCGATCCGTATTTGTCGCCGAAAATCGTGGAGCCGTGAGCCGGGTTCGCGGGATCGCCGCAGAGCGCGAAGATATCCCAGCCGAAGGTCGGTTCCGTCCAATCCTGGCGATAATACCAACGAATGATGTGGCCGTAGTTGTTGATGGCGCGCGGATTGGCCACGTCCACCGGAGGACGGGCGGAGCCGGCTGCGGTAGACCCGTCTGGATTATTGACCGACGGTGGGGTCGAGCCACGCCGGCTGTTATTCGTCAACGTCGCAATGGCCGTCAGATCCTTTGGGAACGTATCGATCCATTCGGGACGATCCATCATCGTCGCACCGGCGGCATCGGCGGCTCCACGGGTATTGATCAGAATGTCGTTCAAGGACCATCCTGCGAGACGTGGATTGTCCGGCGTGAGCGGCAGCCATTCGCCCGTACCATCCGCATGGAACTTGGCGACGTAGAGAATCCCGTCGTCAAGAGGGTTGATCCCCTGCGCGCGCGCCTGACGCCAAGATAAATTTGACACATAACGATAGATGTACTCGTTGCGCTCATCGTCGCCCATATAGACCACGACACAGCCGTTCCGCGCCTCCTGCACCCAGGCCCCTTCGTGCTTGAGCCGGCCTAACGCCGTGCGCTTCACCGGTGTCGAATGCGGCTTGAACGGATCAATCTCCACCACCCAGCCGAACCGATTGGGCTCGTTGGGTTCTTCATCGACACGGAATCGCTTATCCGTGGTGTGCCACAAATAGCCGAATCCTGCCGTCGTAATTCCGTAGCGCTTCTCGAGAGTGGTTTGGGTTCCGTTCTTCCTGAAGTATCCATTGAAATTTTCTTCGCAGGCGAGGTAGGTACCCCAGGGGGTATAGCCCATTGCGCAGTTGTTAAGGGTACCCAGCACGCGCTTGCCGGTCGGATCGTCGCTGGTCACCAACCGGGAATCGCCCGCGGCCGGCCCACCGATCTCGATCGGGGTCATACCCGTAATACGGCGGGCAAAGCGAGATGGCCGCACAACATCCCACTTACCTCGGTGACGTCCCAAGTCAAAGTGAAAACCGGCCCGCTTGGCCACTTCAATAATCGATACACCATGAGCATTCAGCGATTTCTTGGTCTTCTCCGGCGTCCAATTGTTGACACCGTCTGGGAAGAGGAGGCCATCGTCTGTATATTCATTGTTCTGAACAATCAGCCCGCGCTGCGACCTGACAATGGGGAAATACACGATCCCATCATTATGCATACCCCACTGACGGGCTTGTTCCTCTGCCGTGTTGCTGGCATCCTGTTTGAAGACTGGCCCATTCGAGACAGGGTCACCCCATGCGATGAGGACGTCGGCTGTGTACCCTTTCGGGACCACGACCTCATCGGCAGAAGAGACCGCCACGCTCTCGAATCCAAGCATCGGCCGCTTACCCAAACGTCCTTCTCTCCCCACATCCGTATCTTCCGCTTCTTCGATCTCCTGGGCTGCAGCAGGGACAGCTTTCAACAGCGCTTCGACACCACTCAGCGAGACCGCTGCGGCCGTCGCGAGACCACCTGTCAAGAAGTTGCGTCGCGATAGGCGCGTATCCACAATGTCTTGGAAATGTTCATTACCAGACGTATTGCTCACACCCTCATCATCGATGATCGACATAGAATCTCCTCCCGCCTGAGCATGACTGAATGTATCGTTGACATCTCACCTACAACGGTCCTTCACCGGTGATGACTGTCGCATCAGACCATTACAAATCGATCAACAACCGGTAAAGGCCTCGTTAAAGATTATTGCGGAGGTTCAGAGATGTGGCGCTTTTGTCTGCTGATCTGGTAGCTCTCAGTGATGAAGAGCCGGAATGTTAAAATGATCACGGCCAAGGAGGCTCCAGTGTCGCCCCTCTGTCACGATCACCAAAGGGACCGGCTTCGCCCTGCCCTCGGTCTCTTCGTCTACTCGCCCCTTTCTCGTTTCAACGCAGCCGATCGTGCTTGGCTCGCCATACGTCGAGGAATGCTGAAAACTTGGCCCTCCACAACGTATGCTCATCCGATACCTTCTCTAAGAATTCCGAAAGACGTCTGGACTTCAGAATCGTATATAGAGTGATGACTATCGTTGGGATCAAAACTGACAGAAAAATGACGAGTTTTCTTTCAAACGACCCATCGGCCTCAGCAATCAAATTCATACCCAGAAAACCCGTCGTTGCCATGCCGATCAACCCAACCGTGGTCACGACGGTCAAGCGCACCATCGTTTCTCCTTGACGGCGCAGCACATCGCTATCCAGATACTGACTCATGTCCTCAATCGCTTCCCGAACCTCGGTGTATAACTGGGCAGTTCCAAGATGCTTATTCGTCATGCGGAACAATTCCTTCACCTGGGTATGTTCCGAGACATCCTGGAACCAGTACCGATGGGTGAACCGGAGAAATACGCCAAGGATCTGTTGGATCTCGTGCCGAAAGCGCCTGATCGATTCCAGATTGTCCGGCTCCAGCCGGTTGAGGGCATCAACCAGGCGATCGGACAGCATGAGCATGGCGGCCTTATGAAAATGGGAGATCAAAAAGAGCATAAAATACTCGTGCCGGAACTGTTCGAGCCCCGTTTTTCGAGTCGCTGATAACTTGTCGCTGCAGTCGGTCACTTCCGTGAAGACGCGTCCGCTACAGATGAAGCGGGTCCCGCGACGCACAGGGTCCTTACTCCTCCAGTAGCGATCATAAAAGCAGCGCTTCTCAAAGTCGGAGAGATCCTGTTCAGAGTACGGCAAAGAGTCTGATGAATCGGGGGCGGCCGCCAGCCCCAGCCGTATAAAATCCTCCCGGGCGAGCTCAGCTGGATTGTCAACTGCCAGATAGGCCATCAACGGCAGCAGATGAGACTCAATCTGGCGATAACGAATGAGGCCGGTCTTGCCGGAATGATGTAAGACCAATGGCTCAAACAGAAACTCCCAATGCGAGGCAATACAGGGCGCCCGGTACTGGCATGCAAATGACAAGTATTTCTCCCTGTGTTCATAGTCGGAGGAAGCTAACACCGTGCCATCCCTGGCCAGCCATTCCACCTTTTTCAGACAATGACCACCGTGTCCGTCGGATTCCCAATACGTAGGATATCCTCTGGCAAATCGAAGCATGGTGTCCTCGACGCAATCGAGCGGGAGATCGTCGGCAACAATCTCTATAGCGAGAATGACAATGTCTATATCGTAGAAAAAATACAAATCAACATGGGCCACCTCGAATATGACCGGCACAGATCTGGGATCGGGATAGGTCATCCGTACCCGTGCGACATCGGTGCGGCGGAACACGCGAATCGGTGATTCCTGATTAATGCCAGGTCCCCGCCCTGTACCCTCGCCGTAGAGAAAACGCTGGACGGACGGGAGGAAGGTGATGAATTCGCTGTAGTGCCGTTCCTGAAACTGAGATGGATCCCCGGTAAACTCGTCTTCCACCTCTCGCCAGAGATTATTGAACCCCTGCGTCTGAATAAAGTCGCAATGTTTCTGGATCGGCAGATCGTCACGGATCGGCATCAGCTGCAGTGGCCAGAGCACAATCTGCCTGAAATGCCTGACAACGCGGCCACGGTCGAGAGAAATTCCCTCGCGTACATCACTCGTGTCCGCTGATGTCGCTTGTTCCATGTGCGGTCAGAAAATTAGACGACGTTTGTCGCGCTGCTCTTCATGGCCTGGACTTCCAGTAAGTCAAGAACCATTCCTGAGAATTCACAGCTGCTTCACCCTGTGCCGGCTGCTTACGCTCATACGTTCCGTCAGAAAGCAAGCGTCTTGCCTGCACATTGTCCCGCAGCCCCATGCCGAGAATGTCATTGATGATGACCTCGCGCCACTGAGGATCCTCTACAGGGAACACCACTTCCACCCGATGATCCAGATTGCGAGGCATCAGATCAGCGCTTCCCATCAGCACCTCGTTCTGCCCGCCGTGACGAAAATAGTAGATCCGTGCGTGTTCCAGAAAACGCCCAACCACTGACGTGACGGTGATGGTCTCACTGATCCCCGGAAGGCCCGGACAGAGACAACAAATACCCCGCACGTGAAGATCGATCCTGACTCCGGCTTGCGCCGCTCGGTACAGTGCTTGGATGCACTGGGTATCAACCAACGCATTCATCTTGAAAGCGATATGCCCATCACCGTGCTCGCGATGGCGGCAGGTCTCGCGCTCGATCCGATCGAGTAGTTGCTGCCTGAGTGTGGTCGGTGCAACGAGCAACTTGGAATAGATGTTCTTGCGGGAATATCCGGTCAGTGAGTTAAACAAATCGGCTACATCGCGGCTGATGGTAGGATCGCAGGTAAAATAGCTCACATCGGTATAGATGCGACTGGTGATCACATTATAGTTTCCTGTGCCCAGATGGACATAACGGCGGATTCCCTCCGGTTCGCGACGGACGACGAGACAGACCTTGGCATGCGTCTTGAGCCCACGCACGCCATACACAACATGCACACCTTCATCCTCAAGTTTTCTGGCCCATTCAATATTATTCTCTTCGTCGAATCGCGCTTTGAGCTCCACGAGAACCGCGACTTGCTTGCCGTTGACACGAGCGTCCATTAGCGCATCGACAATGGATGATTTTGGATTGACGCGATAGAGTGTCTGCTTTATGGCGAGGACATCCGGATCGTTCGCGGCTTCTCGCAGAAACTCCACGACCGGCATGAAGCTATCATAGGGATGATACAAGAGCACGTCCTGCTGACGGATGGCAGCTAAAAGGCTGCCTGATTTACTCACGCAGGGGGGAACGGCCGGAACAAATGGCGGATCCTTCAAATCAGGACGCTCAAGTGCGTGCAGTTCACGAATCCCGGCCATGCCGATCGGGCTGCGTCCTGCATAGACAAGGTACAATGGGAGCTGAAGATTTCTTGTCAGGATTTCGCGGATGTGCCCGGGTGTCGCCGCATCCAATTCCAATCGAACGGCTGACGTGTACTGCCGCTGATCGAGCTGTGCTTCCACCGCCTCAATGAGGTCGGATGCTTCGTCTACCTCAATGGCCACATCGGCATCTCGCGTCACACGGAATGGATAGGATGCGACTACGTCCAGACCAGGAAAGAGATTGTCCAGGTTGGACGCAATAACCTCCTCCAGCCAGACAAATTGCTGCACTCCTCCCGCCACGCCCAAACCCATCTGTTGGCGCGCAACATCTTCATCGGTGGGGATCGGCACCAGTCTCGGAAAGACATCCGGCACTTTGACACGCGCGAAACAGTCACCACGATCGGGGTCCTTTACCAGTACGGCGAGATTAAAGCTCAGACTCGAGATATGCGGGAACGGATGGGTCGGGTCAAAGGCGAGCGGAGTCAGCACTGGAAATATTTCCCGCTGAAAGTACCCTTGGATCGCCTCTCGTTCCCGCTGCCCTAACTCGACATAATGTAGAATGCGAATGCCTGCTTCTGCCAACCCGGGCAATACATCCTGAGTCCAACACCTATCGTATCGTTCATAGTGGACAATCAGCTCTCGGTTGATCGCCAGTATTTGCTCTGATGGTGTCATCCCGTCGGGCGTCGTTCCGACGACGCCACCAACCACCTGACGGTGGAGACCTGAGACTCGAATCATGAAAAACTCATCCAGATTCGTGGCGAAGATCGCCAGAAACTTCACTCGTTCCAAGAGGGGATGCCGCTTATCCTCGGCTTCTTCGAGAACCCGCAGATTGAATCGCAGCCAGCTGAGTTCTCGATTCAGGAGGTGGCGCGACTCATTGATACCCTGCTCTGGCTCGGCGGCTGATGCTCCCGACTCGGCAGACTGATCGAGCATGGAACCTCCTTGACGATGAACAGTCCATGGCGCCTGTTCTGTTGCATACGGCAAGAGAGACTAATCGTGTCCAAAGAGGCCACGTGGCCATAGTCTTAGAAGACGCACACCGTTACACAGCCAACGGATGCCACCAAGAATCCGATCAACCTACCAGCCGACAAATCGTGGAAGTTTACTCTGCCTCTGATCACAGCGCCGTTGCAGAGGCGTTACGGATCTGTAACATTTGATCCCGTGCCGTACTACGGTCGGCGACTCTTGGTGTTCGTGAAGCCAACTCGTTGGTTTCGAGGAATATTTGTGGTGCAAGAGCCAGTTCGCCAACTATCTCATACTGATGCTGGAGGGGCAGCCGTTACGCCGAGAGACTTCTGACATTCAATCATCGATGCAGTGTGTGCCTTGAACATCGCTCGGACGGAAGTAGCCTTTTCAGACCGGATAGAGTAATCAGCCGTGGTGTTCCGTATGTTAATTTGTTTGGACAACTCATGAATGTTCTTGGAACCGCTTTCCCACCTAATCGGCTATGTTTCATCGCCTGCCTTTCTTTGGGCTGGCTCCTTTCGCAAGATGTCACCGGAGCAGAGCTCCAGCCTGAAGTCACGGTGTGGCTGGAGTCTGGTCAAGCCGTTGCGACCAGTCAACTGAGCGGACGGCGGGAGATACCGTTGGGTGCACAGGAAGTGGTCATCAGTTCCGGCACGAATGGGATCAACGGCATCGTGGTGACGTCTCGCCGACTCTTAGGATTTTCAAGCCGTGCCCTGGCCTGGAGCAGGAAAGAACTGGACGTGAATGAAAAGGTCCTCGAGCGAAAGATCCTCCCAAGCTTCGGTCTCATCAGAACAGATCGACATCTGTATGGATTTCGCGGCGTCAACGGATTGTGGCTCGAAGAAGCCTTAGGTGTGCGAGAAAAAGTGACTCGTTTTCACAGCAACGACTACGGGGCCGTCTTCATTACCAATGAGCGTTTGATTGGATTCACGCCACTGCTCGGCGGCTTTGCGTCGAAACTATTGGACGTGCATGAGCGCATCGTGGGGGTGGAGAACGACAATGGACTGATTCTTGTTTCTACCACGAAGCGAACGCTGGTCTTCGGCAGCCGCTTGAGCGGATGGGAGGAATTCGAGTAATGGTGCTTGTCCAATCCTGCCAGACCTCACTGTGATTTCACATCGAGTCTTGTTGGACATTTACCTGGGCGGAATGTTCATGTAACACCGAAGCCTCACCATCCACATCCCCCTAGTCACTCCGGAGGTATGACGATGATTCTGAATGATGATGCCCCTCCGGCACTTCCCATATCGGTGCTCCCCATGCAGCGGGCGCTCAACGAGACGCGCCCATCGTCAAGTTGGAGGTTATACCGAGGCTGGATACCGCGGAAGAAAATAGGCACGCTGGACGAATAGGAACCGGGACTCGAAGGGCGCGAGTGTTATTGAACTGATTTGACGCGAGAGAAGGTCCATGAAGAGCGAGATGTACTTTGATCCTCCTACTTAACGATCCACACATTCTCTCGCGTGATGGTCAACGATATCTGCTCATGGAGCCCTGCCCCCATGGCCGGTCCATTCTCGAAAATGCACAAACGGAAATCTATAGCCAGAACACCGCGCCCCATCTGACTTTTCGGGTTTCTATGCCAGAGTTCCTAAGTGCGCGAGTATCCGCACCACTCGGCAAGTCTTTCTGATGACTTAATCCAGAATTTACTGCCCCGCGACCAGTCCGTAACACACCAGTCATATACTTGATCTAAGAACCTAGCAGCGACTGCAGCGATACCTTGACTGGCAAGCCGTGTCAAACAGCAGGGCGCTGGTCTGTGAACGTTCGGGACGAAAGGAGTTTCCTTATGGGTTTCGTTGGCACCCTGAAAAGATTTGCGTTGTTCGCTGGCATGCGTTTGCTCGGCATCGAGGATCTTCACAAGCAACTCTCGCAACACCCCCACGTGACAAACCGCCGAGGGGGAGGGGCAGCTATACTTGCAGCTCATCTCCATGCAGCACAGCAGGGCCCGAACGGCTCGAACCTGCCTAACCGGACCATCGGGCTGGCAACCACATCGACGCCATCCCTTAGAAGTTCTCCAACGTATCCTAGATCGCGACCGCTCCGAGCAGTGGCCGAAGAAAGCGGTGTAATGATCTGTGCGGGCACCGTCTCGCCCATACTGCCGGCGGAACGGAAACTCTAACTCATTGTGCTCTGGATCCAATAGAGACAAAAAGGAAAGAAACTCTGGCAGTGCGCCAGAAAACCGATGGCCCTGTCTATCTCGCACACCGTAGCCACTTGAATCGTCATCATTCCGTTACCCGATCGATCATCACAAGCAGATGCCGTCGAAGTTCACCCAGGCGAGGCAGGTCGAAGGCATCGCCCGGGGCCACTCTGGACTTCCGCTCCTCACCACCATCTCATCATTCTTTCACACCGAATTGGCCCGATCGTAACGAAGAAGAAACAGATACCCAGTAGGCTTGCATCATGTCAATCAGGGATGGAGCGACGACAAACTCTCCAGGACCATTACAACATGGAAGGAGGTGAGAAGTTATGACAACATGGATCATCGAAGCATTCCTGTTGAGCGCCATTGTGGGACTCACGTATACAGTGCTATCTGTGGGTCGCGAGTAGGTGACGCGACTCGCATCGATTTTAGAAGAAGGAGGTGCAAAGAGAATGGGCGTGCAGACATACGCGAACCGATGGGGAACAAGCCCCACCGGTTCGCGTCAAGAGAACATTTCGTTCTAGGCAAACCGGCAGGCCAGACATCATCTCGCAGCGACCGTCACTTTTTCGCAATGGCGTTCTCTCCCTGCTCGAAGCTCGGCAACCATGTATTCCATCTCCTTTGCTCAGATCAACTCGTGTTACGAGAATAGAAATCGACATCTTCGTGCTGCGTGTCGTTGCAGAACGAACTCACACTCGGCGCCGACACGTTTCAGCGTTCGACGTTGTGCATCTTGATCACTGGTTGCGGGTAATCATTTCACCGAGCCAACCGTAGTCTGATGAAAATGCCACAGACGCTCATCACGATGATGCCCACGCAAATCATAAGGGACTTCACGAACAAGAGCCCCACCCGCAGCTTAGCAAGCATAGTGCCTTCCTCCTTGTCTTCGAACAAATGAGCGAGAACCTTTTCCTGCTCCCTCGATCCACCCATATCGTGTCCGGAATCAGCGAATGCCTTTTTACGAAGTCTTTCTTCGGAAATCCCCCGATAAGCACGCACGCGGTGGAACCTGCCACGACACCTCGATTCGCAATCTCCAATGATCACTGCCATAGATCGTACGACCGACGCATGAGTGCCTTGAGAAGATGTCTACCTGCCTTGCATCACCGCCTCATAGCCGAATTGTAAATATCGTGTGAACCACCCTCCCTGTATGTTCTGAAAAGTTTACGGGCCTGTAATATCCACCTAACGCCAACGCAATATGCCCGCGATAGGGTTGGGCAACTACAAATAATAATAAGGAGGATCAGTTATGGTTACTGTGGGCAACTTAATGCAGAAGGAACCGGTGACGGTGGATGCAGGCACGTCGGTCATCGAGGCAGCGAAGTTGATGAAGGCCTGCAACGTCGAAAGTGTGCTCGTCGCCCGCCAGGCGAAGATTATCGGGATTGTCACGGAATCGGATGTCGTCAAGAAGTTCGTGGGAGCCGACAGGGTACCCTACTTCGTGCCGGTGGAAGACATCATGAGCAGCCCGGTGCCCGGGATCGAAGAGCGGCGGCCGTTGACCGAAGCCGCCGACCTCATGGACAAGCACCGCACACTCCACCTCGGCGTCACCAAAGAGGGGGCACTCATCGGCATGGTGTCGGTTCGAGACTTTCTCCGACCCGTCTCCATCGACGAATTTTAACGATCACACCTCCTTGAACCTGCTGCCTACGAGACGAGGCAGCAGTCGCTTTCTCATCTTCTCCCATCCCCGCTAGCCTAGGCATCGTCTCATCCATATGGTTAAAGACTCACCGTGAGTTGTATTTACCCCCCTTCTTCCCTGACACTCAGAGATACCGGTTCTACCGTAAGGATTCCGCAATGACTCAACCCAGCAGGGCCTCCGCACACCGTCATCGTTCCTCCCTGATCACGGCAAAGCCTGAACGGGAGCTCAAGCTGACCGTCGCACCTGATTTCCGCCTGCCTCGGCTGCCCGGGGTGTCGCTCCCTCGGAAGCTGGTGATCTCCACCTATTACGATACGGCGGCCTACGATCTGGCCCATGCACGGATGACCCTTCGTCATCGAATCGAACGGGGGAAGAAGGCCTGGCAGCTGAAGATTCCGTTGGGCAAGGATCGGCAGGAGATAGAAGTGGCTGGCACCCAAGCCAATCCACCAGACTCCTTGCGCCAGCTGCTGAGGCTCTATCTCGGTCATCGGAAACTGGTGCCAGTTGTGACCCTGCGTGTCTGGCGACGAGGCTTCTTGGTGCATCATGGCCGAGTGCCCGTCGCGGAGATTGCCCTCGACACAGTGGCAGTTGAGAAGAACGGCCGTATCATCCAACGCTTTCGCGAACTCGAAATCGAACAGCGGCAGGGCGACGAGGCCTCCCGTCGTGCCCTTGAACGGCAGCTGCGCGAGGCCGGAGCGTCCGGTCACGACGGGCGGCCCAAATTGTTTCGGGCTCTCTCTCTGCCGACCCCTACCCCAGCCGCGCAGCCTGAACCCAACGCGCCGATCGTCGACCATCTCACGTGGGCGCTCGCGCAGCACGTCGGATGGCTCCTGGCCCATGATCCCGGCACGAGACTCGGCACCGAGGCTGAGAGCCTGCATCAACTGCGTGTCGCGACCAGGCGCCTGCGCGCGGTACTCCGCACGGCCCGGCCGATCCTCCTTCCCACCTGGGTCACGACACTGGAACAAGAGCTCACGTGGCTGAGCCGGCGGCTGGGACCGGCCCGCGATCTCGACGTCCAGGTCGCCCATTTCACGGAAGAATTCGCCGCATTCGATGCGCGAGATCGCACGCTGCTGGCACCATTCATCACCCATCTGCGCACGCAACGAGAGGCCGTTCAGCAGATGGTGGTCAGCGAGCTCACAAGCGCTCGCTACGTGGAACTGATCCGGCGGCTTCAACAAGCGGCGCAGGACCCCTCGGTCGTGGAGTCTCCCCTGACCGTGCGCGACCTCGCCAGACAGGAATTCAAAAAGTTACGCAAGGCGATCAGCCGGCTCGCCCATTCCCCATCGGACACCGCACTGCACAAGATCCGCATCAAGGCTAAACGCGCCCGCTACGCCGCGGAACTTGCTCGCAGCTCAGTGGGGAAACCAGCCAGCCGGTTTATCAAGTCCGCGCGTGCGGTCCAGGATCTCCTGGGCCTCCATCAGGATGCGATCCAAGCGGAGCGTCACATCCGACAGTTCCTCAAATACTCGACCAGTGTCCGCGCCGGATTCGTCGCGGGACGCATGGCCGAACGCCAGCGCCAACGCTGCCGCAACGTCCGCAAGGAGATAAAACCGCTGTTCAAGTCGTTGCTGAAGCAAGGGAAGAAGGCCTGGGAATGAAGATGCGGTCACCTAAACCAATCGATCAGATGGGCATGTAAGGCGAGCAAGGTCGTCCAATCACGGTTGCCGATGATGCTGTCGCCCCAGACATTGCCTCGGGTAGTGACGTAGCAGAGGGCTCCTGGAAATTCAAGACGCGATGGGCGAGCCATGTTGGGTAATCTGCTGTCGCATTGTACAAGACCCGGCCCCAATTTGCCCTCTCGCGGCATCGAGCATCCGTTCGTCTCGCAATTCAACGGGTCTTTGACCGAGATCAGATCACCCAGCTCATAGGTGAACCTGGTGATGTTGTTCAGCGGATCCTTGATCGTGAGCGGCTAGCCCTGTGCATTGACCGCGATCGCCGTGACCTGGTTTAAGGCATTGGTCAAGAGGCTCGGCTTTGCAATCTACTTGATCGCATCAAGAGCGATAGGCCGATCGGTAGAGCCACATATTTAGGGTCAGATCTTGTATTATGTATCACCAGCTTTCGTGGGATCCACGAGGCGGCTGATCGTCGAATAGTGCAAGTTCACCGCGCGCCCGATCTCGGACAGACTGTAGCCGTATTCCCGATAAGCCCGACAAATGACTGCATTCCGTTTTGCCTGGTCAAGTCGGCGACGGCCCGCAAACAGCTGGTGCAGCGTCGGTCGGTTGGCAAACCGTTGCCGTCGTGGAATTTCCTTCGCGAGCCGCGTCTCACGGAGCTTGGGGGTCAGACGTTCGACGAACTGCTCACTCCCCAGCAGTACCTGCCCCTGCACATGCTCCCATGGGGAGCCGTGCTGTATCCCGTCGGCGACAAATGCCTGATACGTTCGCTGCGCAGCCGCCCGCTGTCGGCCGAACTGGGCACGCAGCCACTCCACGGTCAGAAACGGCGGCGCGGGGGTGAGGCCAGCGGTCGCCCGGTAACTCGACCACGCGTAGGTCTCGGGCTTGCGGGTGATCTTGGCGCGGAGCGGATTGAGCACCACATACCGGCACAGCTCCAGCAGATAGCTCTCCCGATCCACCACGATAGCGGTATAGCGGCCTTGCAAGACATGCCCAACCTGGCCATGTCGGCGGTTGAAGGCTTGAGTGTAGACCCCGTTGAGCTGCCGCATGGCCTTCGACAGATTGGCGTCGGGCGTTTCCACGACCAGGTGATAGTGGTTATCCATCAGGCAGTACGCGTGGAGCACGAGATGAAACCGAGAGACCACGCGCTCCAGCCCGTTGAGAAAGCGCTGCCGATCCGCGTCATCCACGAAGATCTCGTGCCGGGCATTGCCCCGAGCCGTGACGTGATAGAGGGCGCCGGGAAATTCGAGGCGCAGCGGGCGGGCCATATGGGTAGTCTATCGCGCCTTGATGCACAGTACAAGATCTGACCCCTTGTATCGTTGCGTGATCGTCGCCGTCACCGTCCCACCTGCATTCTTCTCCTGCACTTGCGTGATGCGGTTTCCGGCATCATAGGTGTAGTTGGTGCTGGTGCCGTCATGGAACGTGGTCTTCGTGCGCCGGTTCAGCGGATCATAGGTGTAGGTCGTCGTCTGGCTTTTGCGGTCAAGAACAGTCGCCAGGTTCCCGTTGTTGTCGTAGGTGTAGGTCTCGGTCCTGAGGAGAGGATCTTTCCGCGTGCTCGTCCGATTCATGTTGCTGTACGTGTAGACCGTCTGTTGACTCCTGGCATCCGTGACGGTGAGGAGATTACTGTTGGGATCGTAGCCGAATTGCGTCACCCCGTTGATGGCGTCGGTCAGTAGGGTAATGCGATCCAGTGCATCAGGAGTATAGACCGTCTTCTGTCCGAGAGGGTTGATGATACTTCGCAACCGCCCGGCGGCATCCAGCATCCGCTGGGTTTCCCGGTTCAAGGGGTCTTTCACTTTGATCAAGTCACCGAGTTCATAGGTGAACGTCGTGATGTTGTTGAGCGGATCTTTGATCGTGAGGGGCTGGCCTTGGGCATTCACCGTGATCGTCGTGATCTTGTTCAACGCATTGGTGATCGTCGTCAGATTGCCTTTCGTGTCGTAGCCAAAGGTCGTCGTATGACCCACGCCCAGGGGATCAGTGACCGTGGCAACCTGACTGTAAATCGACTCATAGGTGAACGAGGTGGTCACAGCGTTAGGCGTGGTCGCGAGTCGTCGCCGGGTAAACGTTAATATTCAATAACCATACCAACCCCATCGTTTTAAACCTGAAAGAAAAATAACAATGCTAATGGAACCTATTACTATATAAAACCAGCCTTGTCTTACTGCATCCTGACCGGTGTACCTTGTGCCTCTCCAGTAATTACGAGGCAATTCCTTAGCTATGAGACCGAATCGGATGCCATAATAGATACAATAAATCCCATAGGTACAACCGACCACGACCGATATAGGCCAAATCATCCAACCCTCCAACTACGGTCCTCTCGCTTTTTGGTTTTGCTGCACGCGACTCTCTTGGATCAATCCTTGGAAATAAAGATCAAGGTATCCGGCAAGTGCTCCAGATATTGAAGAACTCACAAGTTCAATCCCCAAAGCGCTAAGTATTGGTACGCCCTTCGAGCTAAGAGGACTTGATATAGTGGCGATTGATCCTCCTGCGAATCCACCGATCAATCCAGCCAAGATCGATGCAGACAGTGACTGCGGATCCAGACTGGTGCCGGTGGTGCCGACCGGCACTGATAGCCAGGTCGTCCCGTCCGGTCTCACAAGCATCACCGTGCTGGCGGTGATCGTGACGCCCGTCATCCCGAGACTCACCCACTGGCCGGCCGTCCCGGTAAACGTATACCGCGCATTCTGGCCTACCTGCGTAATCGTGGTGGTGGTCGCCGTGCCGTTGAGATTCAGCGTGCCTGAAAGGTAGGACATGAGCTTCAGCGTGATCGTGCCGGTATTCGTTCCGGCGGGATCAATGACGATCGTATAGGTCCCAGTCGTGGGCAAGCTGTTGGGTGGCTCCAGTCCGCCTCCGCTGGTGCTGATCGAGGTGGACGCGAGGGGGGTCCCGCTTGGGTTGAGGAGCGTCACGGTGCCGGAACTGATCGTCACGGCGGTCATCCCGAGGCTGACCCACTGTCCACTCGTCCCGCTAAACGTATAGCGGGCCGTCCGCCCCGCCTTGGTGAGACTGATCGGCACCGAGGCCCCATCGAGTGTAATCGTGCCGGTCAGTGGCGAGGTGAGCGTCAGCGTCATGCTGCCGGTCGCGAGGACAGCGGGGTCCACCACAATCGTGTAGGTGCCGGTGGTGGGCAACGTCGTGATGGGATCAATGCTGCCTCCGCTGGTGCCAATAGGCCCAGCCTCTAACGTCGTGCCGTCCGGTTTCAGTAGGGAGACGGTACTTGAGCTGATCGTCACGACAGTCAGGCCGAGGTTCACCCACTGCCCAGCCGTCCCGGCAAACGTATAGCGGGCCCGCTGGCCGGGGACGGTCAAGGTCGGAGTCACTGTGGCTCCATCAATGGCGATGGTCCCGGTGATATCGGGGGTGTTGTAGACGGTGAGCGTCACGTTACCGGTGTAAGCAAGTGAGGGATCGACGACTATCGCATAGGTGCCGGTCGTCGGCAGGACCTGGGTATCGATCGCGCCCCCGCTGGTATTGAAGGAGACTGGCCCCACGAGGATGCTGCCATCCGGCTTGATGATGGACACTTTACCATCGGGAATCGTGACGGCCGTCAGACCTGCACTCACGGTTTGCCCAGCGGTGCCGGCGAACGTATAGCGTGCATTCTGCCCGATACGGGTGATTGAGATGGGCACGGCTGCGCCACCCGGCGTGATCGTGCCGGTGAGTTCTGTCGAAAGCGTCGCGGTGAGATTGCCGGTGTAATTCAGGTAGGGATCGAGGAGAATCGTATAGGTGCCGGTCATCGGTAACACCGCGAGATCAATGCCGCCTCCACTTGATCCAATAGACACGGGTGGTCCCATGACCACGCCATCCGGGCGATACACTGACACGAAGACGACCGGCACCGTCATATTGCTGAACCCCAAACCCAACCGCTGACCGGCGGTCCCATCGAACACCATCAAGCCGGTCTTGTTTGCGGTGGTGATCGACGCGTTGACTGTCGGTCCGTCCACGGTGATGCGACCGGTGTACTGGACATCGGTCGTGACGACGCCGGGTGGCGCGACAAAGAATTCTTGGCTGCTCGTGGCTTTGCCCTGGATCGTGGACACGGAGATCGGCCCGGTTTGCGCCGTGCTGGGCACCGGGACCATGATGCTGGTGCTCGTCGCGGTGGCCACGGCTCCCATCGCTGCGGTAAAGGCGACTCGATTATTGTTCGGTGTCGTGTCGTAGTTCGTCCCTGTCAGCGTGACCGTGGCACTGTAGTTCGCGACTGCCGGACTGAAACTGGAGAGCGTCGGGGCTCCGGAGCCGACGGTAAAGGATGCCGTGCTCGTGACCGTGTTCGCCCCGACCGTCACGCTCATAGGGCCAGTCAAGGCGCCGCTCGGTACCGTGGCCGTCAACACCGTCGTGGAGGCGGTGAGGACGGTCGCGGTCGTGCCATTGAACTTGACGGTGTTCGAGGCAGGAGTGGCACTGAAGCCGGTGCCGTAGATCGTGACGGTCGTGCCGATCGGACTCGACGACGGAGTGAACTGCAAGACGGCGAGGGTAGACGACGATTGTCGGGTGATGCCGGTCAGGTTGCCGACCGCATCATAGGCGTACACGGCCGTGTCACTGGCTGGATCGATGACGGCGCGCAGGCGGCCCGCGTCGTCATACACGTAACTGATGTCGGCAGCGAGCCCGGGGAAGATGCCGATGCACGCCAGGACGATTGCCGCTGTTGCCCGCAGTGCGCTGCGCCCTCGTGACTGCCACTCACATCGCAGCTTCGCGTGCATTGTCGCTCCGGCCTCACGCTAGCAGATACGCTATGTGTTCCTAATCATGTGCGACTCTACACGGGTTCGCGCGTAGCGCAAGCCCCGAAGATGGCCCTAATAGAGGGGGGGGGTACATTTGGTCCTTGATGCGCGAGTAGGTCGGAGAGGTGTCCGACGGAGAGACGGAATGAAGCTCACTTCACTTTGGACAATTCGGCAGGAATTCTGATCTCTTGTCCGTCTTGCAGATTGACGACGAACACCGACGTGGCGTTGGGGTCGAACTGTTCATAGGCAAACACCGCGGTAAACCGGGATCGGAAGACTGGGCCGCTCGTTTCATTTTTTCTCCCCCGTTCGGCCTTCCCGATGTCGATCGGCTTGATCCGCTTCGATCCTTGCTGCAACTCAATCAATGCGCCCTCGGCGAAATACTCATCATCGCCGCACAGCTGCACTTCCATTTCCATGTTAGGCATGTCCATCACTTTCTGGATGAACTCCTCGGGCATGCGCACCTCTGTCTTCCGCTTCTTCGATTCCGCCGCCTCTTGGCGGCCAAAGGCTTCCAGGCGATACCGCTTGGTGCGAAGGACAGCGCTCGCGCCGCAGGGCTCTTTCTCCGGGTCCGCCCCCACACGAGTCGCTAAGGACGCTTGCTGAAGGACTTTCTTGACGTCTTCCGGCGAATTAGCCTTTTCCATCGGAATGCGCCCGATCTCCAGCGCTTTGTGCGCCTCGTCAGGCGATAGATTGACCTCAATCGCCCACACGCTACTGTTCCCTGCCGCAAGGACTCCGATCAAGCCCACCAGCGACGCAATCCGTTTGCGAACAGTCATGCCTTCCTTTTATCCCGCCGATATGGCGAGACCCAACGCATGAGGCACAATCAGATGAATGGCGTGCATTGTAGGTGAACCCTCATGCCTTTGCAATTAGGAGACGAACCGATTCCAGTTCGCATAGGGTTGACGGCGATACAGGTCCTCGATGTTCACGAGAAGAGGATACCCGGCTGACCGAAGCAAATGCGCCACAAGCTTCAGCGGCAATCCCACCACGGTCGTATAGTCGCCGGCGATCCGTTCCACTAGCTCGCCACCGAGTCCTTGAATCGCATAGGCTCCGGCTTTGCCGAACGACTCCTCCGATGCAAGATACCGTTCATACGCATGATCGAGGTCCGCTTTCATCCAGACTTCCGCCGTGGCCACCTCCACTGATTCAATGTGCCGCTCTCGGTCGCATAAGGCGACGGCCGTATGGACCTGATGGGAACGGCCAGCGAGACGCGCCAGCATGGTGCGTGCATCCGCAGGATCGACCGGCTTCCCGAGCAGTTGGCCATCGAGATCGATCACGGTATCGCTGCCGAGCACAAGGGATCGTGGCCTCACACATGCCACGGATCTCGCCTTTTCGCGCGCGAAACGCCTGACCTGTTCAATGGGCGACAACCCAACCGTGGGGTGTTCGTCGAACTCCGACGGGCACACCTCGAAGGAAAGACCCAGCAGTGCCAGGAGTTCCTGGCGGCGTGGCGAACTCGACGCCAGCACTAGCTGCATCGTGAGACCAGCAGGCTCGACTCCTCGGCTGATTCGGTCTGGGGTAGGTCCGTGATGGCTTCCGGCCAATCGTGAAACTCTGCGAGGAGGGCCTGGAGCTCTTCGACGGACGAAACTCGCACCATCTGCGCGCGCAGGGAGGCGGCATGAGGAAAGCCTTTGCAATACCAGCCCAGATGCTTGCGCATGCGGTGAAATTGCTGTGCGCCAAAGAACTGCGTGAACTGACGGGCATGTTCGACTAAGACCGCGAACCGTTCGTGCAGCGGACGCGCACAGACGTCCGATCCAACCTCAGGATCGCGCACACCACCGACTCCTATGCGAGCCCGCTCCTTTGCACGAAAGAACCACGGCGCGCCAAGCACCCCTCGCCCGACCAACACTCCATCAACCCCGGTTTCACGAACACGCCCCGCGATGTCGTCAAGACGCTGAATGTCTCCATTTCCCAATACCAATGTCGTGGTTCCCCGCGCGAGTGCGGCAGCGCGGGCAATGGCCGACCAATCCGCCGTGCCGCGATACATCTGCTGGAGCGTTCGTCCATGGAGCGAGAGCACGGCCGGCGCTTCAAGTAAAAGTTGTTTGACCCAGTCTTCAACCGTGACCGAATCGTACCCAATCCGCGTCTTCACGGACAGCGGCAGTCGCCGCCGTGGGGGAGGGCTCGTGCCGCCGCGCTGTTGATTGAGACGTTCAAACATGGCAATGCGCGCCGGCTTCAACCCTGCTTGTTCAAGCGTCTGTCCGCTCGCCCAATCCTCGATGCCTCGTTTGGCTGCCTGCATGATTGCGCGCGCCAGTTCCGGCGTGCGGATCAGCCCGGCGCCTGACCCCGACGACGCCACGCTCTTCGACGGGCATCCCATGTTGATGTCCAGCCCATCAAAGCCCAGCTCGCACACTACCTGTGCCGCCAAATAGAAACGCTCCGGGTCTTTCCCATAGAGCTGTGCCACGATGGGACGCTCCCCCTCGCTGTACCGAAGCGTCTCCAAGCACTTCTCCGGTCCATGACAGACGTCATGGACATGCGTAAATTCCGTGAAGCTGACGTCCGGCTTCCCCTGCTGGGCAATGACCGATCGGAAGCACGCATCGGTGACACCATCCATTGGAGACAACCCAATGATCGGACGTGGGAGATTCAGCCAAAAGCTCATATCAGCTCTCATACACTGGAACACCGGGTTCGTTGGCAAAGCGGTACGCTCGCCGAAGCTCCTCGGCTTCTCTTTCAGCAATGCTGCGCAACTCTGGCCCCATCTCATGGACAAATTCTACAAACCGGTCGACCTTCAACAAGAAAAAATCGTAGGTGCCGACGAGAGTCCGTGGCTCACGGAACCAGAATGCCACAAACCCATCAAGCGACACATCGCGCTCTCTAAGCCGGCGGCAGGATTCTACAAACATATCCTCTACCTTTCCTCCCCAGTGAAGAATCTCATACGGGAGATAGACGGAACGATAGAGGCTCAGCTCTTGGATGTTGGCAGTGGCTTGGCTCCATTCTGCTCCCGCTGGCTCCATCGTTCCCGCCACAACTCGGGCATATCGATCATACGCCTCTTCAAGTACTTGTGTACCCGGCGTTGACCTCGGCCCTTCCGGCAGTGCGCATGCCTCGCAATCCGGCACGACCTGTTCGGTGTTGCTCAGCTGGCGGAACAGTACCCCATAGCGACGGGTGAACGCCACGAATTCATCCGCGATCAACTCAACCGGTTTCGTATCCACCTCCAGGGCAAGACCTTTCAGGCTGGTGAGCTGTGGGTGGCATAAAATCTGATCGAGCATCTCGAACAAGACGGTTGGAATAGGGGCGGCATGGGCATCGACCCAAGCAGGAAGCGCGTCATCGCTTATATCACCCGCCAGTCGTGACGCGAGGGCTCGGTCTGATTCATGAATGGCCAGACCCGCCACGTGAATCTCAACCACACGATCCATGGGAAACTCGTCGAGAAAAATCTCGACAAATCGTGTGAGCGACATGGTCCGATGCGCGCCTGAATAGCGAAACACCGTCCAGAGATGGCCCACGTCCAAGACCAGCCCACAGGAAGCCTGTTCGCTGATGGCCTGAAAAAACCTTGGGATAGACATTGTCCCAGCCACAAAGTACGTGAGGGGCGGCATTTCTAGGAGCATCAGTGGCGTGCTCCCATTGGCCAAACAACACCGTTGATCAAGCAGACGTTGGATCAATCGTGTATTATCAGCCACCACGCTCGCGCTTAACGGCGTATGGAGTGGGGGAAGGTAGGTCCCATAGTGATAGCCGGCGAGATATTTTGTTGCACACTCATGATTCAGCCAGGCACTCTGCAAGATTACCAGTTGTTCCGCAGCCTCGGAGATTTCTTGTCCAAACGCCGTCGAATCGGCCATCTTGGGTTGAGTGACCCACAACCCTTCGCCATGATATGTCAGTAGACCGTCGCCGGCCGCTTTCCTGGTGGATGCTAACGCCATCGATGTCGTACGGAACACTTCAAGGTAGGCAGGCGGCACTTGACGTTCTTGTAGAGTTCCCCGCAAGCTAGAAAGGTTCGGAGCATGAATATCGACGGAAAGCCCCACCCCATGCACCGGAATGGTCTCGATCCGGCGAAGGAACTCCCTATGAAAAGGCCCACTCGACGCCATCAGTGCTCTCTTGCCGACAGTCAAAATTCATTTCTAGTGTATGTCGGAAAACCATTGAATGACAAGGCTTTGAACCTCTCATGGCCCCCATGGACCTTCTGCTATACTTGGCATACATTGCGGCCAGGAGGGGGGCAGATTCGTGAGAAAAAGGGACCTCGCTGAGGAATGGCAGACACGGACAGTCAAGAGCCAAAAGCCACGGATCACCAGACCATACTGGTTGCACACATGATGACACCCGGCGTAGTCCAGGTGCCGGGAGACGTCTCGGTCACTGAAGCCGCGTCGCTTTTGGAACGCGAACGCATGCCCTGCCTCTTGGTCAAGGATACTGAGTCTCGTTTCGGGCTCATGACACCGACCGATATCGTCAAAAAGGTCGTTGCGCAGGGCCTCGAGCCAGATAACATTGAGGTCCGAGCCATCATGACACGACCAGTCCAATTTATCGAGTACGATCGAGCGATGGACGAGGCCTCGGCACTCATGATGTCCACCGGGACACCGATCCTCATCGTCACGAAACAAAATCAACCGGTCGGCGTCCTCACCGCAAGAGACCTGATTCTTTCTCCAAAGCGATGCACAACGAAGATCTCAGCCACCATCAGTGTCCTGGAGGGAGGCGGCGTGGGAGATGAGCATCAAGCCATCATCTCACAGCTCAGTCATGTCGGCGCTTCAGTGGAGTCGCCCTCGCCGTTACTGCCGGGGACCAGAGTCCTATTGAGCTTTTGCCTCTCTGAGATGATGAGTCCTTTGACCATCCGAGGGAGCATCTTGGATACCACGCGAGTTGAGCGGGTATCTGGCAGCACAGGTTCCCTCATAGCCGCACCTCGGGAAATAGAGATACAATTCGTCGATCTCTCTCCAGCAGACCAGTCCAGAATCAAAGCCTGGGTGCTGGCCAATCTCCCTAAGTCGTTCGAGTCCTCCTAGATCGCATCAGATCCTGACAATCTTTGACCAACGTCAGATCCATTGGTACAATTTTGTGTCTCAGTCAATGGAAAGGGTAGCTATGAATACAACCGGTAAGTCTTCGCAGAACCGCTCCCGCCCCGTTTTATCGCGAGATGAGATTCTTCATCAGGTCAGCACCCTTCTTAATAGCCCGGAGGACGACCTGCATGCCGCACTCATGCGAGAGCTCCTCACCGGAATGTTGAAACTCCATGACGCCCACTTAGATCTCTTGGATGTGAAAATCGTGAACCGTGCGGTCAAAGAACTGCGTCATGCCTTCGGCGTCTTCAACGGCTATCGGAACCGGCAGAAAGTCAGCATTTTTGGCTCAGCGCGCACGCCCTCCGACGATCCCAATTATCAACTCGCCCATCAATTCTCCCAAAGCATCGTCCGGGCAGGGTTCATGGTCATCACCGGCGGGGCAGATGGGATCATGCGCGCCGCCCAAGAGGGCGCCGGACGCGAGAACAGCTTCGGCGTCAACATCATGCTGCCCTTCGAACAAGGTCCGAACTCCACAATCGCCGATGACCCAAAGCTGATTACCTTCAAATACTTTTTCACCCGCAAGCTGATGTTTCAAAAGGAAGCCAACGCCATCGCGCTCTTCCCTGGCGGGTTCGGGACGCACGACGAAGGTTTTGAAATCCTCACGCTCGCCCAAACCGGCAAGAGCGATCCGCAACCGATCATCTGTCTTCAGGCCCCCGGCTGCGATTATTGGGACGATTGGTCGGCTTTTGTGACGAGGCAACTGCTGAAGCGCAAGCTCATCAATGAAGAGGATATGAGCCTCTTCTCAATCGTCACGACCGCAGATGCAGCGGTGAGCCAGATCCTCAGATTTTACCGCCGTTATCATTCCATACGCTTTGTGGGACGAGAGCTGGCAATGCGACTCAAGCAGGCCATTACGCCTGAGCAACTCGAACAGCTCCGGGACCGATTCTCTGATCTCCTGTCGGACGGCACATTCGAACTTCGCGGCCCACTCCCGGAAGAATTGGACGAACCAGCTCTGCGTGATCTCCCTCGACTTGTGTTCACTTTTAATCGACGCAACGCCGGCCGGCTTCGCCAATTGATCAGTCACCTGAACGAGTTGTAAGCCATGCCCTACAGGTCGGCGTGAACGCGACAGATGCCTTTTAGTCCTGACTTGGGCATGCTATTCTCTCCCAGCTCTTATGGGTAATGTATCTTCAGCACCTCCATTCCATGGTTCTCCGGACATTGTCCTGTACCATGCCGAATGTTCCGATGGGTTCGGGGCGGCCTGGGCTCTCTGGAAAAAGTTTC
Organism: Nitrospiraceae bacterium; assembly: GCA_052387595.1. GTDB lineage: Bacteria > Nitrospirota > Nitrospiria > Nitrospirales > Nitrospiraceae > Nitrospira_D. Next base: position 27,861 of record JBQTJA010000078.1, read on the forward strand.
CGAGCGCGAGTTTTTCACCAGTCAAACATGGCCACCCGCCCCCTCCCGATCTCATGGATCGCCGTGTCGTGATCGTTGATTTCAGCTACGCCCGCCCGATACTGGAAGCCATGGCCTCCGAGACCAAAGAACTTCTGGTTCTCGATCACCATATCACCGCCGAGCGGACCTTGGACGGCTTTTCACATGCGTACTTCGATCAAACAAAGTCCGGCGCCGTTCTAAGCTGGGAATGGGCCCACCGCACGCCGGCTCCCTGGCTGCTTCAATACATTCAGGACAAGGATTTATGGACCTGGGCTTTGCCGAACAGTCGAGAAATCAACGCGGCCTTGGCTTCCTACCCCTTTGATTTCAAGGTATGGGATCGCTTTACTCAGTCGACGCTCGAGCAGGAAGGCCGAGCCATCTTGCGGTATGAACAGGAACTGGTCGGCAAACTCGCGGCACAGGCCGCTCTGGTTGAATTCCAGGGGGTGGTCGTTCCCTCCGTGCAAAGCGCCATTCTCACGAGCCAAATCGGCGAACGGCTCTCGCCGCACCATCCTTTTTGCCTGATCTGGCATGACCGCGAAGATCGTCGCTATTTCAGCATGCGGTCCCGAGCCGACGGGACTGATGTTGGGACCATTGCCGCCTCGTTTGGCGGCGGGGGCCATACCCATGCAGCCGGCTTTTCCGTTCCGCTGGAGACGGATGGAACTCCTCCGAGTGATCCTAGATTGCCGCGTGCGTTCCGAGAACGCCGCCAAACAGCATAGCCGCGGACACTCATGATTCCTCTCCACGACGACAATCCCACTCAGCGGACTCCCATCGTCACGATGATCTTTATCGGCATCTGTGTCGCGGTGTTTCTCTATCAAGGGAATCTTCCCCAGGAGGCTGCCGAGCTCTTCGCATTTCAATACGGCGCCATCCCTGCCATTGTCTTCGGCCAGGCCTCGCTTCCCGAGGAAGCCGTTGCCTTTCCGGCATCCCTCAGCCTGGTGACCAGCATGTTTCTTCACGGAGGCTGGATGCACTTACTCGGGAACATGCTCTACCTCTGGATTTTCGGCAATAACATCGAAGATGCGATGGGTCACGCGAAGTTCGTCGTCTTCTATCTCCTATCCGGTATCCTGGCTGCGCTGAGCCATGCCTTAACCGACCCTTCCTCCCAAATCCCGATGGTGGGCGCCAGCGGGGCCATCTCGGCTGTGCTCGGTGCCTATCTGCTGTTATTTCCACGCGCTCATGTGCTGGTTTTGCTGCCGGCGATCGGGATGACCCGAGTGGCAGCAGGCATCGTGCTCGGCATGTGGTTTATCACGCAACTAATCAGCGGAGGCATGAGCGCAGGCGCGACAGGAGGGGGCGTCGCCTTTTTCGCTCATATCGGTGGATTCATCGCAGGCATGGCACTGATTGGTTTTTTCAAACGGAAGGATGTGCGTTTTTTTTCGCCTGGCCGGTCGACGTGGTCTTAATGAGGACGTCCCTCCCTGACCCGATAAGACTGCTCATGCAGCATCCAACATCTCTCTGACCTTCTCGACTAAGCCGGACTGACGGTAGGGATGCTGCAGGACAAACCGCTGATTGATCCGATGGTGCAGAATCGTTTCATCATCGTAGCCCGAGACAAACAGCGTCTTCATCGTTGGATGCTGGCTCAGAAGTCGGCGGGCCAGTTCACGCCCTCCGATGTCACACATCACTAAGGGACTCACTGCGAGATGAACAATCCCCTTATAGTGTTGAGTGAGCATCAGCGCCTCGACCGATGAGGCCGCCTCCAAGACTCGATAGCGATGGCGCTGCAAGATGGACCGTGCCAGCTTCCGCTCGATTTCGCTTTCCTCCACAAGCAGGATCGTTTCATCTCCTTTGGCGAACATCGCTTTGGGAGTCATCTCGTCCCGTATCTCCTGCGCCGGGGCCGCAGGGAACATGACTCGGACAACCGTCCCTTGCCCTGGTTGGCTCTCGACGTCTAGAAAGCCCCGGTTTTGCTTAACAATCCCGAAGACCGCCGTGAGACCAAGGCCGATGTTGGTTTCTTTCGTCGAGAACAGCGGTTCGAACATATGGGCCTGAGTATCCAGACTCATGCCGGTTCCGGTATCACTGATTTGAATGAGGATCTGGGAATGTGCTGTATTGACCGATATCGGCCGGGCCAATTTTGGAAGCTCCTCAATGGTCTTGATCTCAATCGTCAGCCGGCCTCCGTTGGGCATCGCATCTCGTGCATTAACAACCAATTGAAGAAGAACGGTTTCCAAGCCTTCTCGATCCACCTCGGCATAGGCCCCCTGCTCATCCACCTTGACGACCAGCTCAATATGGCCGGGCAAGAGACTTACGATCATACTGTGCAGATCGGCAAACACCGCTTGGACGGACCAGATGTGTCCAACATGCCGGCTCTCACACTCCAGTGCAATGAGCTGAGCCGTGAGCGTGGCGGCCTTTTCACCGACCCTAAAGAGCTCATCGGCAGAAGACCTGAGAGGGTTGCTCGGCTGCAGACCCGATAGCATGACACCGGTCTGCTTTCCAATGACAGCAAACAGCGCCCCGAATTCACCGGCAATTCTGGCCGTGACTCGACCAACGGCCTCCATCTTCTGTGCCTCATGAAGTTGTCGCTCAAGCCCCTTCCTGACAACATGCCCCTCGCGAAGACCGACATTCGCCTTTGCGAGGTCCTCTTTCAGGGATTGAATTCTGGCTTCAAGGTGGGTTTTGGCGGCCTCCAATTCCTCCTCGGTCTTCTTCAGCTGCTCGACATCCTTCTGGAGCGAGGCCTTTGCTTCCTGAGCAACAGCCGTGCTTTCTAGTGCGACCCCGTAGAACACCGCCATGACGAGAAGAACCGGGATGCCCAGCAGCTGTCCGGTAGCCATGACTCCGGTTTGCAGGACCCCCTCATAGAGCACAACCGCATAGCCAGCACTCAAAAGCAGTGAGAGGCCAAGCAGATGACTGAGCCGCCTGACTGACGCCGCTACCAACATAAGAACAAAATAGGCAATGTACAGATCTGATCGGGCATTCCCGGAAAGATAGATGACCGTTGTCACGAGAAGCGTATCTACTGCAACCAGTCCTGCACTAAACCAGGCCGATCCCAGTAGAGCTTGAGGCAACATCGCGATGACGAGGATTCCCAGCCATAGCCCTACCACCAGACTATTGCTCATCACACGACTCACGACTGATTCGGCACCGAAGAGCAATTCATACGAAAGGATGATCGTAACGAGGCCCTGGAGAACCAGGAACCGGGTGCTTGGGTTTGAAAGCAACCGACAGAGTCTAGCCGACCCCTGACCGGAACCTGCGTGGACCAAATTTTGTCCCATGCTTTTCGAGCCTCCCGTTTGCAACAGGACGTGGGATCCAGCAAGTGTCATACCTTAGGATTCCAAGCCAACCATGTTACTTGCGAGGAGTTTTTGTCTTCCTCCCGATCCTTTACGGACCAGCCATTGACAAAATCGAACGACAGCAGCTTGTTGGCTGCCGAAGAGCCTTTTCACCCCATGTACCTGATGTATGGGAACGAACTTACGCGGGCCTTGGGACCCGTTTGATGAATTGGTGGGCCAATTCTGCTGCTGTCGCCACTTGAGGAGCGGTAAAGGTCACATGCCCCATCTTTCTACCAGGACGAATCATCCGCTTTCCGTACAGATGAAGCACGGCCCCTGGGGTTGAATGGAGCGCATCGGATCCTTCCCTGGATGTCACAGATCCTACTTCCTCACCAATGAGATTGACCATTACCGCGGGGCTCAAGAGCCTTGCTTCTCCTAATGGAAGCCCACAGGTCACTCGTACCTGCTGCTCGAATTGGGATACCGTGCAGACGTCCAACGTATAGTGGCCCGAGTTGTGCGGACGAGGCGCAATCTCGTTAATAAGGAGAGACCCGTCATTGGCCTGAAAGAGTTCCACACAAAATACACCTACCCCCTGTAACGCCGTGACGGCTTGCTTCGAGAGGTCCGTTGCCTGCTCAGCAACGTCAAGCGGGATAGCAGCAGGCACCCGCGTTTCTCGTAAGATGCCCAGTTCATGCCGATTCTCGACCACTGGATACACACAGGACGCCCCACACTCGCTTCGCACGACGAGCACCGAGAGCTCTCGAACATATTCAATGAACTGTTCGAGAATCCATCGTTGGTTGGATTTGACTGTTCCCAAGCTGTGTTCAAGCTCCCGGACATCCGAGGGCTTTCGAAGAAGCCACTGACCTTTCCCGTCGTACCCACTCTTCGCGGTTTTACAGACAGCGGGAAGACCGACACGGTCGACAGCTGAGACTAGTTGAGATGCCGATTCGACGATAGCAAACGCGGGGACAGAGAGGTGTCGTGACAATAGGTATTGCTTCTGTTCAATCCGGTCTTGGAGGATCTTGAGCACAGCTCCGGCAGGGCGCATCGGGCAACGCGTTTCCAGCCACTCACAGAGCGCAGCCGGCACATTTTCCCATTCCAGAGTCACGGCATCGACGAGACTGGCAAATTGGTCACGGGCGCCAAGATCCGAGAATGGCGCGGTAAATGAATGGGCGGCAAGCCGATGGGCGGGCGCGTCGGTATCCGGGTCCCAGACAGCCACCTGATAGCCCATACGGTGGGCAGCCCCGGTGAACATCGCCCCCAATTGTCCCCCACCCAATACTCCGAGTGTGGAGCCAGGCTCAAGGATTGGTTCCGTCACGGTCGTCGGCTCATCTCGTCCACTCCAAGGTTACCAAGACCTGTGCCCCTGGCCTCCGGAGAATCGAGAACGCGCTTCGTTTGAGCCGCCCGATAGCGCTTAATGTTGTGAGCAATGTCAGGGTGGCTTCCCGCCAAAATCTGTCCCGCAAGGAGCCCTGCATTCTCGGCACCTCCGATCGCCACGGTCGCGACGGGAATGCCCTTGGGCATCTGGACGATCGACAACAAGGAATCCAGGCCGCGAAGGTGTTCCGTGGGAATTGGGACACCGATTACCGGAAGATGAGTCTTCGCTGCCAGCATGCCGGGAAGGTGAGCGGCCCCTCCAGCCCCCGCAATGATGACTTTGATCCCGCGCCCTGGAGCACTGGTGGCGTACTCGAAGAGGCGGTCCGGCGTTCGATGCGCGGAAACGACGAGTAATTCATAGGGAATATTCAGCTCGTCCAAAATCACTCCGGCCTTTTCCAAAACAGGAAAATCCGATTTGCTCCCCCCCAAGACCCCGACAAGCGGCTTGCGGTTCTTGACCTCTTGGCTCACTCGTTGCCGAGACCGGCTCGCCGCCCGCTGTATTCTGGCCATCATCTACCTCTCCCTTTTGTTCCAACCAGACACCTTTTGTCTCCAGAGAAAAAGTCATGGCACCTTAGCGAGTCCAACTATTGGGGTCAAGGAGATTGGAGTTGTGACAAGGACCCCCTTGAACAATTGAGCATAGTCTGGCACGAGAGCAATTCGTTGGTCTGCACACACAACACGACGGACGCAGGACCTATGACTGCCGGTCGCAGTGCGTGAGAGAGATCAATGTGCACCGGAGAATTGAGAAGACAAAGCTTACAGCTATGGCTCATTACAAAGATGGCCCAGGGGGATGCCCTGAGCCATCTTTAAGAAGGAGAACTGTCGTGGGGGGCCCCAAGAGGGGCCCCGGAGCAGATGTAAAAACCCCGGCCCCCCCCCAGAGGGCCCACAAAACAAACAAAAAAAACAACACAACACCAAAGTCAAGCCCGGCGCCAGAAA
>JBQTJA010000079.1:0-20067 GCA_052387595.1 Nitrospiraceae bacterium
GACGGATTACCAGGAAACCGCTCCGCTTCATCCGTGGAGACATTCGCGACCGAGCGGCGCTGGTGACGGCGCTGCGAGAAAGCGGCGCGCAATCGGTGATTCACTTTGCCGGCCTGAAGGCGGTCGGGGAATCAGTGCAGAAACCCTTAGCCTACTATGACAACAATGTCGTCGGTTCTTTGCGTCTATTGGAGGCAATGGAAATCTGTGGGGTCAAGACGCTGGTGTTCAGCTCCTCCGCTACGGTATACGGCGATCCGCAACGGCTGCCACTGATGGAAGATCATCCGCTCTCCGCCACCAATCCCTACGGACAAACGAAACTAACGGTGGAACACATGCTGCGGGATCTGCAGCGAAGCGACACCTCGTGGCGCATCGGGATTCTCCGCTACTTCAACCCGGTCGGCGCGCATGCGAGCGGATTGATCGGTGAAGATCCGCAGGGCACGCCGAACAACCTCATGCCCTTCGTGGCACAGGTGGCAGTCGGCCTCCGCCCGCATCTGAACGTGTTCGGGGATGACTACGCGACCCCGGACGGCACCGGTGTGCGCGACTACATCCATGTCGTGGATCTGGCCAGAGGACATCTCAAAGCGTTGGACGCACTCGGACGTTCCACGCACCAGACGGAATGCCTCACGGTCAATCTCGGAACCGGAACCGGCTATAGCGTGCTGGAGATGGTGCGAGCCTTCGAGCAGGCCAGCGGAAAACGGGTGACGTACAAAGTTGCACCTCGTCGGCCAGGCGACGTCGCAGCCTGTTACGCTGATCCCAGCAAGGCAGCCGCCCTTCTTGGCTGGCGGACTGAACGAAGCCTCGCCAACATGTGCGCCGACACGTGGCGGTGGCAGCATCTCAATCCTCGGGGATACAATCCTCCCCACCCAGCACCCTAACCCATGCCTATGACGCTCCGCCGCACCACAGGGTCATCGTGCTGCAAGCAGGTGTCATGATACACTGCCCTTCAGATGTTCGACGTCATCCTCTACCAACCGGAAATCCCCCCGAATACCGGCAATATTATCCGCCTCTGCGCCAATACCGGCGTCCGGCTCCACCTCGTGAAACCGCTTGGTTTTTCCATGGATGATAAACAACTCATGCGGGCCGGGCTGGACTATCATGAGTTTGCGACGATCCGCACCTACAATGGCTGGGCCGATTGTGCGGAGTACTTCAAGGATCGCCGCCTGTTCGCCGTCTCCACAAGGGGAACCAGGCGCTATGACCAGGTCGACTACACCAAAGACAACGTGTTTCTGTTCGGCCCGGAAACACGCGGGCTCCCATCCACACTCCTCGAATCGTTTCCAGCGGAACGACGCATCCGTGTCCCGATGCGCCCCGAGAATCGCAGCCTCAATCTCTCAAACGCCGTCGCGGTTATTGTGTACGAGGCTTGGCGGCAGATGGGTTTTCAGGACGGGCGTTGACCTTCATGCTCTAAGCACAAGAGGGCTTCATGGCCTCGGCATTCTCTCACGCATTCCTCGCCCTCGCACTCGGCAAGGCCCCTCGACATCCCCTCTTCACCTGGCCGGTCTTGTTCCTGGGCATGGCCTGTTCGATTATTCCGGATCTGGATGTCATCGGCTTTTCCTTCGGGATTCAATACGGTGATCTGTGGGGCCATCGTGGCATGACCCATTCACTCCTCTTCGCCAGCCTCTTGAGTGCCGTTCTCACGGCTGTATGGCACCGACAGCAATCGAAGGCAGCACGGGTGCGCCTCTTTTTCTATCTATTCTTCTGCACCGCATCACATGGTCTGCTCGATGCACTGACCGACGGTGGACTCGGCGTGGCGTTCTTTTCCCCATTTGATACAAGCCGGTATTTTTTCGCCGCTCGACCGGTTGCCGTCTCTCCAATCGGCATCAGCGCATTTTTCAGCGAGAAGGCGTTCCACCTACTTGCCAGCGAGGTGCAATGGATCTGGCTCCCAACCATAGCTGGGCTCTTGATTGTTCGCATGCTACGATATGCGCGGTCAGCTCAACGGATGGTAACGCAAGCACCGAAAGATTGACCGGCATCTTGGAGAAATTGAAAAGTTATGGCACGAATATGCCGTTCAAGATAATGGGCTAAATATCGGTCCACCAAGAGCAGATGCCCAGGCCGATTGACCGTCACCCATTTGCCACACCCCTGCTAGGGCAACAGACGAATATGGCTATAGCGGTTATCTGAGATATCGACCATACAGGAAGGCGACAAACTGCTTTGCCCCGCGCATTCTGTTCTTGACGTTTTCTTCCGTGACACCACCTTGTCGCAATTGTTTTTCAAACCTGATTAAGGCATCTTTCAATTCTCTTCTCAATTCTTTCTCGATGACTCGATCCAACACGCTTGGCATAATCTTCCTCCCCAATTAATTTTCTCGGATTCATTCCAACTAGGACACTGACATGAACGGTGTGACGCACAGACACCAGATCGGAAATTCTACAGAACTTGTCAGAGACAAGCCAGTTCTTAAACTATGGAGCACCAGCTCAACAAGAGACTTCTCTTTTATGCGGTGTTAGAGCCGCCTGACATGGAACAGCGTAAGCCCTGTTTTCACTCTGGCCTTGGGCAGGATCGTCTTATGCGTGAGAAACGTTGGAAGCGATGCAACTGATTCATCCCAATGCACCAGCAACCGCGACGGTTCCTGCGTCAGCAGCTTCCCTAGGTGAACCGGGCCGACAACAAAGGCCTCACCACCTCGCCGTAACATGTGACTCAGTCTCGTCACAATTGTCTTCATGGTTATGGACGAATCAAATGAGTCATATGGCAACCACTGATAAATCAGGTCATATACTTCGCGGCTTTCCAGAGACGCTTCACACCTATCAGCGGCTTCCATTCGAATTCGTTGCAGCCAATCCCATCGGTGCACTTCGGCGCATTGGGTCCAGAGCTGCTGAGCCTGACGCTGCGCATAGGCAACGTAGCGAACATGCACAGTATAGTCACGTGGCCGGTCAAAAAGAACGCACGTGGCAATGACCGCATCCCCGTTGGCAATGAGAACACGCTCTGCCCGCGATCGCAAACTCCCAATCTCGCGATCCTGCTCGCCAAGATCGTCGAGATAGTCCGCCACGAAGGATTGGGCAGCGAGTTCGCCGATCTCCTGGTCGTCTTCCGGAAATAGGGGCACCGCCTCAAAGGCTTCGGCAGGGGAAATCTTCAGAACTCCTTGCGCGAATACCGTACGCCAATCGACAAGACTGACCGGACATTCATCGGACGTCGATGTCTTGGCCGGGAGATCAGAATCCAATAGCAAGGTTATTTCAGTTTCACGATCTTTCAGAATGAGCGAGCGCCCTTCGACACGAAGACTGCGATCCAGCGGGAGCACACGGCGCCCGATCGAACTGACGTAGGGAAGGCCCACCGGGTCTTTAGCAAGGGTGGCCTTTTGAACAATCCCGTTTTGCACGGTTACACACAGCCCCTGGTTTCCGGCAAGGTACCGAACGGGAGGATGCTGGGCGGGAAGCCATTCAACACGATGCGACGTTGCAGGATTCATGAACGCTGTAAACGGATCCTCGGCACCCACCGGCCGAGGCGTAAAAAATGTGCTGAACAAGCGAAAAGCTGCCTCGGATGGATAGGTCGGAATCCCACGATACCGTAAGGCTTTCGGGACAGAGTGTCCCTTGCTCTGATCGTCATACAGCCCACGAATCAGCTCGAACACGGCAGAGCCCGTCCCCGGCAACAACGATTTGAACAGTTCAACCACCGGAAGAAAGTCGATCTGCTCCCAATGCATCGCTCCCATGCAGGCCATGAAGCGTACCGTTTCAAATCCCCCGCCATCCAACACATACAGGGCATCTTTTCGCTGCCGAATCGTCGCAATGCCCGTGGGATCGATCGCAAGATCCTCATCGCGATAAAACCATCGCACTTCCTCGGTTGGGACTCGTAACGCCCCTGCAGCCAGGGCACGAAGATCATCCGGTGTGATCCGCTGCCAATTGGGCCTCACGGCGAGATTCAGCCTGGTTTCATTCACCAGCCCACAAGGTTTAATCCCAACCCACCGTCCCCAATCCAGTCGAACTCGCGCTCGCCGCAGCAAGACGGTTCCGGTACCGGTTGACTCCCATTCACACTCATGCAAGGGATGGCCTGCCGGATCTGTTTCGAGGAAACGTCGTCCATCAGGCCGATAAAAAACGAGGTGCCCGTTCGGAAAAGTGTGAACGTGTCCACCGACCTTGTCGAAGGACTCAGCAAGTGTACGTGTGGAAGGAAACCGGAGATGGCCCGGCTGGTTCAGCGCAAATGCAATGGCGTCCGAGGGCATTCACTCGCGGAGTTGGCCGCCCCCCAAGACAATGAATTTAGCGCAAGTTAACTCTTCCAGCCCCATGGGACCCCGCGCATGAATGCGCGAGGTACTAATGCCGATTTCAGCTCCCAAACCGAACTGATACCCGTCGTTGAGCCGGGTGGAGGCATTGACCATGACGGCACCGGCATCGACTTCTTTAAGAAACCGCATCGCGTGTCCGTAATCCGATGTCACGATCGCTTCCGTGTGCCGCGACCCATACTGGGCGATGTGTTCCATCGCCTCATCCATACTCTTCACGATTTTCACGGCAAGAATCAGGTCCAGAAACTCTTTGCCGTAGTCCTGTTCGCTGGCCGGCTTGGCCTCGGGAATCAACTGGCAAGTCTTCGGACAGCCGCGAATCTCGACATTGGCCACGCTGAGGCTTCGGGCAAGCTTGGGCAACAGAATCCGCGCGGCCGACTGGTGAACTAGCAGGGTTTCCATGGCGTTGCACGTGGATGGCCGCTGCGCTTTGGCGTTGATGCAAATGGCCTCCGCCATCGCCAAATCCGCTTCGGCATCGACATAGATATGGCAGACACCTGCATCATGCTTCACGACTGGAATCATCGAATGCTCCGCGATGAGTTTCATCAACGATTCCCCGCCACGCGGAATGATTACGTCGATGAACCGATCCTGCTTGAGCAACACCGGCACCACTTCACGATCTGCACGATCGACGAATGTGATCGCACCGGCTGGAACACCGGCCTTTCTGGCCGATTCAGACAGGATGGCGGCAATCGCCGTGTTGGACCGAATGGCCTCACTGCCACCTCGCAATACACAGACGTTGCCCGATTTAAGGCAGAGGGCAGCCGAATCCGCTGTTACATTAGGCCGCGACTCATAAATGATCCCGACGACACCAATGGGCACACGTACCCGCCCAACCTGCATCCCGTTGGGCCTCGTCCACATACCGGACATCATTCCTACAGGATCGGGCAACTTCGCCACTTCACGAAGGCCGGCTGCCATCTCCCCGATCCGCTTCTCGGTCAATCTCAGGCGATCTGCCATTGCCTTCTTTGCGGGTGTCATTCCAAACGCCTTCAAATCTTGCTCATTCGCTGCGAGGATTTCGCCCGACTGAGCCTCGAGCGCTTCCGCCATGGCAAGGAGTGCTTGATCCTTGGTCACGGTCGGTAGAGACGCCAATCTCCTCGCCGCCTGTTTGGCTTTGGAGACCAGCTCCAAGACATACTCCGATACAGGCAACGGCTTAGACTCGTCGATGTTCTGATCTGAGGCGCTTCTGTCTACGGCTTCCACGTTTCACACCAATGATCCAACCACTCGGAATGACCGCTGACAATACCGTGTGGATAAGAGACGGGTCAAGAGTCTCAATACTGTGTGGCAGGAGAGATCCTTATCAGTGGCAAGGTCTGGAGTGCTGAGAGATGCACGCCAAGCAAACTCATTGCGTTGCCTGGAAATCCGGCTCTTCCGGAACAATTGATTGGTCGGGTGAACTCGATTCCCCTGGAACCATCGGCTGGTCACGTATAGCCGGCTGTGCAGGAGCCGCAGACGGCATAGCAACAAGCCCAGCCACCGCCACCATAGACGGATTCGGATATTGAAATACCCAATCGTAGTGGGTAGGCTTTCCCTCAAAATGGCGCACTGCGAACGGGAAATTACCCTGCTTGATCGGTTTCTGCCGGCTCTTGCTTCGGACTCCCATGATGCCTCCTGCGGGAGCCCTCAGTAGTTCCCACTCACCACGTCCCACAGGATCAAGGTAAACCTTCCTGAGAAATGGTTTGGGCGGCCTCGTGAGTTCAGCGAGCGTTTGCGGGTACACTTCACCAGGTAAGACTCTTCCCGCCTTTGTACTGGCTGAATATAGTGCGAGAGCCGTTTGAATTTCTATTCCCTTGGCCAGCAAATCCGTCTCGAGCTCTCGTTGCACCATCGTCTTCCACTGCCGAGCGGCCACCGTCATGGCAAGTCCCATAAGAGTAATCGCAATCATGACCATGAGGTACGAGAACCCTGTTTCTTGCCGCCTCAACGATGCCAAAACCCTCCTCATGCACCATCACTCCTGGTCCGCTGATTGTTCCCTCTCCTGGTCCATTGATTGTCCCAGCGCTTTTTCCGACAGCGATACCGTTTGATCCACATGGGTACCGGTATCTCGGATCGTCACGCTTTCAGAGTTGATCGCCTTAAGAATCAAGTGGCCGTCGACACGATCACCGACCTTCAGCACCAACACCTCATCGTCTTTCTTGAGTACGGCAATATCCTTATTTTCACGGCGCCCCTCACCCACACGAAGAAAACCCAGGTATCGATACTGCTCTAATTCCAGCTTCTCTTCTTGTTCTGTCGAGGTCCCGGCTGAAGACGAACCAGGCTGATTTACGGAAGTTGGGTCATTCCCGGTGGCAAACGTGCCATCGGGACGGGGTATGGAAAAAATATTACGCGGCATGGTGAAAGTCGCCTGACGTTGAAGACTCGTTGACGTAAACAGATAGAGGTTTACGTGCAAACCTGTTCCCCTTGTTGCCGCACGTTGCCCTACGGAGGGGTGACCCGCGATATTCGTGAGCGGAACGCGAACCGGCTCCTGCAGTAGCCGCCATTGCCATACCGCCAGTCCTGCCCACAGAAAGAGAAGCGAAGCGGCAAGAATCGTCTTCTTTTTCGCATCCATGGTTAGTGCGCTGGCCCCGACGAACTAGACTCCCCGACATCGCTGCGAAGGTACGTCGCAATCTTAATATTGAACGTTAATGACGCATCCTGTAAACCTCCGGACCGAGCCAGCTCAAGATCCTCGATAAACACCAACTCTTCTGCCGTCTCAAGACCGTAGATGAATCGGCGAAGATCCTCGTATCGCCCAGTCATCGGCCCCTGTAACAGCCCCTTGCTCGTATTCGCAATGAGAGTGGGCTCCGTCTTATAGGACAAACCCGGCAAGGTGACTCGGTCACGCTTCGCTTCATCTGAAATCCCCAGCGCGAGCGGAGTAAAGTCGCGTTCGGCGGGGAGCATCGCCCAGACTCGGCTCAAGTCTTGTTTCGCCTTTCTTGCTTCTCGGTGATACATCAATGCCTGTCGGGTCGCAGCCCATTCCTTCTCCAAGCGCTCTCGGCTCGCTTGAGCACTTGCCACACCGAGGTCATGGACGAGGAACAACATAAAAAGAAGAGCCAGCGCGACTCCCACCCATGGGAACAAGGGTGCAAAGGGATGCTGCCAGAGAAAGAGCAGTCGATCTTTCATCACTCACGTTCCTTCGCGCTGATATTGTACCGTGACATCGAACTCCACCAACCCGTTCTGCCCGACACGATGCTGCGCCAAGATCGGGTCTTTAAATGTCGCGTGATCTTGAAGCCCGACGGTAAAGGCAGTGATATCCTCGAGGGCCGTCGCAGTTCCTGTGAGTCGAACCGTCGTGCCGGCTTGATCAAGGCGAACACTGCTGAGTGCAAGGCGTGGAGGGATCGTTTGCTCTAATTCAGTCAGAAACTTGGTCCACGAAAACGTTCTTTTTTCAAGCAGCTGGTTCGCCAACTCGACCTCAGAAGGCAGTCTCTTTAACGCTTCCGCAGACAAATCGATACCTTCACGCCAGGCCTCTGCCAGTAAGTCGAAGTCCTGTTGCCGCACTCGATCCAGTTCTCCCTGGATGGTTAACGATTCCTGATACGTGAGGATCACGTGCCTGAGGTTCCAACAAATCCCGATCACAAATAGGACGCTGCTGCAGATCAGGAGCCATCGAAGCGGAACGACCGCCGGTCGATAACGGCGGCTCAGGTTTATCTGGAACTGATTCTCCGCGCCGCAGCGCAATAGCCTTAACTTGAGTGGTTCGAAGAACCTCGCGACGACGGAACTCGTGATCGCCATGCTAGAGCACCCCAGCCATCGCGGCCAACGATGTCATCCCTCGATCGCTCCCTGTGGCCATTCGACCAAGGGCCTCGACCGATTCCCAACCTAGCTGTTCAACGGACAGGTGGAGCTCGGTCTCAATCAATTTCTGAAAGGCCGCAATGTCTCCATCCGCACAAATCACGGCTTCGTTAACGACCGCTGAAGGATGCTGTTGTTGACAGATCTCCAACGAGACACAGCATTCCTCAAGCGTCTTATTCAGCATGTCGGTCTTCCTCAACTCTTCCGTCGCCTCGGCCCCCAGAAGCTTGCATCGGTAAGACAACAACCGCCCTTGTTGATAAATCATGGTCGTCAGGGCTCGATCCGATACGTTGACCCACAGACAGTTTCGGCTTCGCCAATGAGAGCCACTCGATGCCCTTCTCCATAGATCAAAGATCCGTAGGCTCGTGATTCCCACCTCTTGGGGAATCAACCCGACAGATTCACACAGAGACTCATACTGCTTCAGCACCGATTCCTGGACCGCCACCGTCAGCACAGTATGGGCTGACCCTTTCCCTCGCGATCGATCATGAAAGACTTTGGATAATACCTTCGCACCGCTCAGCGGGAACAACTGTTCTTGGCCAAGCCGCCAGCGGATCAGCGCCTCACGTTCCTCGCACCTGACAGGGAGCTGCTCAAGATGCAGAACTGTCGTTCTGACCGCCGTGTCAGGCAGCAACACGGCAATCCGTCGAGGAAGATTAGAACGCACCGCTCTCCCCACGGCCTGGGAAACCGAGTCTGGATTGGTCAGGGCACGAATACGATTGGCCAATGCTAAAGGATCAGGTACATTCTCCTCAGTCGGAGAGGGCTTGAGCATGCCTTCGGAAAGCGGAGACATGACGCACTTGTGTCGACGTTGCCCACGCCAGTTTCGCTCGGTTTCGGCCCACGCGATCGAATCGGCACCGAACTTCAAGCACCGCTGTGGTCGGCTCCTAGCCCATTCCCACATCACATTACCCTTCCTCACTGAAGGTCACCCGATTGATCTCTCGCAACGACGTCTCCCCATTCAACACTTTTTTCAACGCTGACTGTCGCAGCGTAATCATCCCATCGGTCACGGCCCGATACCGAATTTCGGACAGTGGCCGTTCGGCATGAATCATTTCTTTAATTTCATCCGTCAGATCAAGAAACTCCGTAATGCATTTTCTTCCTCGATACCCAGTCCCATGACATTGTGGGCACCCCTTGCCTTCGTAAAACGGCGTCTCCTTGTATTGCTCATAGTCCAACCCTGATTCCTCAATAAGGGCCTGCTGTGCTTTGACGAGAGTCCGACATGATGAACACAGGATTCGGACGAGCCGCTGCGCCAATACGCAGTTGAGAGCAGCCAGAAAATTATAGGTGTCGATTCCCATCGACGCGAACCGCCCGATGACGTCGAACACATTGTTCGCATGCACCGTCGTCAGCACGAGATGGCCGGTCAGGGCCGATTGGATCGCGATCTGCGCCGTCTCGGCATCTCGAATCTCGCCGACCATAATCTTGTCCGGATCATGCCGGAGTACGGACCGAAGGCCACGCGCAAACGTGACGCCTTTCTTTTCATTGACGGGAATCTGCACCACTCCCGAGAGTTGGTATTCCACGGGGTCTTCGATCGTAATCAGCTTGTCTTCGAGCGTGTTCATCTCCGATATCGCGGCGTACAGCGTTGTCGTCTTTCCGCTTCCTGTAGGCCCCGTGACCAACACCATGCCATGGGGACGAGTAATCGCTTTCCGGAATCGTTTCAGATCTTCTGGATTAAACCCGATCCGTTCGAGCTTCAAGTCCGACACTCCAGTCGCAATCGAGTCCCGGTCTAATATTCTGATCACGACCGACTCACCGAAGACGCTTGGCAAAATGGACACACGAAAATCCACAGTCTTTCTATCCAGCCTCATACGGAAGCTTCCATCCTGAGGCACCCGACGCTCGGCAATGTCAAGCTCCGACATGACCTTCAAACGGGATACTAAAGGGGCATGCAATCGAATATCTAGCGGCTCCATAGCCGGAATCAGGATGCCATCGACACGAAGTTTCACCTTGGTTGCCCGATCTGCGGCTTCGATATGGATGTCACTGGCTCGGCGCTGCATCGCGCTCAGCAGGATGGAGTCCAGCAGCTTTACGGCCGGACTCTGCTCTTCCGCCGCATGATCGAGAGTCAGAATCTCTCCATCTCGATCATCTTCTTTAACCAGGACTGATCGATACTCCACTTCCAGCTCACGGAGGGCTTGACGCGAGCCAGCGCTACGGTCCAGCGCGGAAAGGATCGCGCTCTTGGGACTGACAATCAGCTCGAGTGGCTTTCCGATCAAGAGCTCCAATTCGTCGAGTCCCAGCACATTGGTAGGATCGGCAATGGCAATGGTCAGCACGCCGTCCCGATCGGCAATCGGGATGAACGGAAATCGCTGCATCAGCTTGACGGAAATCGTCTCGTAGTAGCGGGAATCGACTTGAAAGTCGTTCAATGGATCATAGGGAAGACTGTATCGAACAGCCAGGGCTTGAGCTAATTGATCCTCCGAGAGAAGTCCTTCGCTGATCAGCATTTGTCCTAAGGCGGCAGGCACGCCGTTACATCGGCGTAGGACATCCTCGACCGTGCGCTTGGTAAGCATTCCCTGGTCGACCAAGATCTCGGCAAGAGATATTTTGGTAAGGCTACGTAGCATACGTTACCTGTCTCATCAGGGTATGCTTACTATCCTCAGATCCCACGTCTCTCCTACTCTAGCCGCCGACGGTCCCGGCCATCTGAAATACCGGCAGATACATCACAATGACGATCCCGCCGACCAGTACTCCCATCACAAGCAACAGAGCCGGCTCGATCCACGTGGTAAGTTGCGTCAATCTCGTATCGAGGTCAGCCTCATAAAACTCCGCGACGTCTCGTAGCATCGTATCAAGAGAACCCGTTTCCTCCCCGACCGATAACATTTCGATCGCCAGTCTCGGGAGCACCCTGGGACGATCCAATGCATCAGCCAATGTCGCCCCCTCGCGAATTTCATTGACGGCCCCAATCATTTCTTGCGAAATCCACCTATTCGAAACAGCTCCTCGTGCGCCTTTTAACGCATCAACAAGCGGGGTTCCTCCCGCAAGAATAGTTCCAAGTGTTCGCGTCAGTTGCACAGTATTGTGCTTGACGGCAAGCTGACCCACGAGCGGGAGTTTCAGCACAAGGTGGTCGAGCACCAGCTGTCCTGCTGAGGTGGCATAGTAGGTATGCACTCCAAGCATGAGGCCAATTAGGATGATAGCTGCGGGCAATAACTGTGATTCAGCATGTGTGACGACATCGAGCAAAACCTGAGTCGACCAGGGCAGGGTCTTTGCTGACTCTCCATAAACCGATACAAAAGTTGGCATGACATAGGTCAACAGAAAACCAACCACAGCGAGGCCGATACCGATGAGAATAATTGGATAGGAGATGGCCTTTTTCACCTTCTGACGAAGCCCGACCATCAGCTTTAGATACGCAACGTACCGCTGTAGTACTTCTGGAAGATTACCCGCTTGCTCTCCGGCTTTCACTGTGGCGACGTAGAGTTCCTGAAAATAGCGAGGGTGTTTAGCCAAGGCTTCTGAGGCAGAGGCCCCACCTCGAATGTCATCTCGTACACCACGTAGAGTCCGTTGAAATCCAGCATGGCCGGCTCGTTCGATGAGAAGATCCCAGATGCGCAAAATGGGCAGTCCAGACTTGACCAGAGCCATCAATTCTTGATTGAAAACTAAGAACTGCTCCAGCGGAAGCTTTCCCCATGACCATGACGGCTCCGTCTTGACTGAAGCGGCTTCTCGAGAGTGAAGATTGAAAACCAACAACCCTTGCGACTCGAGTTTGGCACGAACCAATGATTCATTGTCTCCTTCTACATGCCCATGCATGGTGGACCCATCAGGCCGCGCGACTCGATACGCAAATACTGCCATAGAAAGAGACCTTCACGACTTGCGAATTAGCCCATCGTGCGCCATTACATTCGTTCGTACTCAGGCTCATCAGCAGACGGCTCTGTCAACCAAAGGGTCTGGCCCACTTGAATGCGGTCACCAGAGAGTGCGTTGAGAACCATGAGACGGCTGACAGACGTGTGATATCGGCGTGCGATACGCCATAACGTGTCCCCAGACTTGACGACCACGTGTGGAGGAAGGGGCACTGCCGACTGAGAAACCACTGGTGCTTTGCCGACTGAAGAGGCCTCCGACATCTGGATCACAGCACCTGAGACAACCTGAGTGCCATCATCCGGAATGGCCCGTAGGTCGGCCTGTTGATGGAGGATCGTCGTAGGCTCTGGTTGCGCGTCTCTTGGAGAAACCATCGCTGCAGGAGAGACGTCTCCCCTCATCTGTTTCTCAACTTTCGAGAGTTGCCTTTGAAGCTGCTTCAGTTGGTTCCGTAGCGCGGCTCTGGTCCGCCCTACCTGTTCCCGTTCGGAACGAGCGCTGCTTAGTTCTTCCCGCTGAAGGTCGATCACATGGCGAGCTTCCGTCAATCGACGCTCCGCCTCTTGAATACGGCCTTCAAGCTGAGCCCTGGCAATCTGCACCTCGGCCAATTCTTGACCCCGTGCGTCGACCTCTACTCTCAACTCGTCAACCATTCGCTGGGCATCTCGCAATGAGGCTTTGAGGGTATCCACCGTGAGCTGGAGATCCGACATCTCCGGCCCTATGATGATGTCATCGAGCGAACCACAGGCCGAGATTCCAAGCAGAAGGATTCCGATGGATGTACTCCTCCATTTCCCCTTCACTCGAACCCCTTTGAGCCCAGAGCAGAATCTACTCCGAGCCAATTCCACAACCCTGTTCACCATTGGTTATAGGGAGTCCCGTTTGTCCCAACCAGATCCGACCCTGAATACACATCAAAGATACCACCCTCAGTCGGCTCAATAATCTGCTGCCAAGAGCTCGGCGAATTCGTAAAGGGGTCTTTGGGAAGAGTCCGCAAATACCCAGCCGATACCAGACCATCCAAGGACGGAGGGTACTTCCCTTTATCCGCGCGGTGATGATCCAACAACTCGCGCAGCGTGAAAAGGTCTTGTCGCAATACCGTCTCCCTGGATTTGATCAACGATGACTGATAGGACGGAACGGCGATCGTGGCCAAAATGCCAACAATGGACACGACGATCATGAGTTCAATCAGCGTAAACCCATTCGCATTCCAGCCACCCACCTTACCAATCCTGGTACTTGGTCCCATCGAGCCCAGATTCCTCGCTTCGCGTCATCACATCGTAGACATCTTCACCGCACCAACTGGATGGCTTTGGACGATCCTTATAACAACGCAGCGCCCAATCGGATTTTCCCGTTAGCGGGTCGATCGGCATCACCCTCAGATAACGCCTCACCGTGGTGCCTCGAACCGTCGCCTCTTGTCCCGTCAGTTTTACACCTAACAGAGCATCGAGAGACTTCGGATAGCCGTACGGCCCGGTGACTTCCTTACACGTCAACCTATTCTTTACACAGACCGCTCCGAGCAAGACGTCCCCATCACGATTCCACTCCAGCTTGAACGCATCGATTGCACCGCGAATCGTCCGAAGATGCTGACGCAACTCGATCTCTTGGGCTCGCTTCGTCGATATTTTGCTCAGAGGCATGGCAACCGATGCTAAGATCGCAATGATCACCATGGTGACGAGAATCTCAATGAGAGTGAGGCCATCCTCCCTCACCGCACTCGCACCACCCCTGTCCCAACTACTTCTGGCGATACCTGCGCCGCACCGCTAGCATCCATCAGCTCAACGCGAATCGGCGACACCCCTGGGGCCTTTGCCACGAAGATGACGTTTATAGTTCGCGGCAGATGCTCGGCCGAGCGAGTGAGGTGGAACGTGATGGCCCTTGCTTGCCCGACACCGTCCACCGTTGTCGTCTCACCCGCGTCGATCAACTCCGCATTATCAAGTCGTTTAAATTGCAGAGTCTCGGGGTCATAGCCCAGTTTGAATGAGTGCTCGCCCGATGCACTGATTCGCCCATCCACGACAGAAAGCCGTATTTCTTTACCGGATTGAACAACCGAGTCTTCCGGCTTGATCACCAACTGAGGACCAGGTGTCGCCAGTTGGGCCAGTGATCGGACCATGCTTGTCCTTCCTGCCTCTTTCGCCAAAGCTCCACCCTGAGCGGCCATCTTCCCGTATTCGCCTCCTCCAAATGCTGACACTTTTCGAGAGGGGCTGGAAAAGACCGGGCTTGTCGCATAGTTGAATTCAGTACCAGACCAAAAGGCTTGATTGCTGGAGCCAGCCGGAATCACCGGTTGTGCAATGCGCGGAGTAATGGTCAGAATGACTTCAGTCGTCACTCGTTCCGTTCTGAAGGAGCTCAGCAGTTTACCGATCAATGGCCAATCCCCAATCCATGGCATGGTCACCCGTGTTCGGCGATCCTCCTCTTGAAGCAGCCCGCCGAGGACCACCGTTTCTCCATCCCTCATATTCAGCGTCGTTTCGGCCGACCGGTTACCAAATTTGAATTGTTGAATGGGCGGAGAAGCCTGTAGCGTGACCTGATCTCCGACTCGAATCACTTCGACCTTCATCTTCAACGACAATTCATTGCCCAATCGGATTGAAGGTTCGACAGTCAGCTTGACGCCTGTATCTCGGAATTCGATCGACGTGACAGTCGAGGTAGTCGGTACAGCTCCCGTAGCAGCCTGCCCAGGCAAGACATTTGTGGTGGAGAGAAGAATAGGTTGCTTGTCTCCGATATTAATCTCTGCTTTCTTATTGTTCATCACGCGAACTTTTGGTGAAGCGAGCGTCTTCGCGTCTGACTGCTGTTTAAAAAAATCCAGCAGCACAGTCGTCGGCAGTTTAAAGAGATAGTTGCTCGGCCCCAGATCAGTCAGTTGACGGTAGGTCATCTGCACGGCCTCTGCCGCCAAGGTTCCCGTAAAGCCGGAAGCGATCAGTCCAGCACCGGCTTGTTTCGGATAGTTCAGCCCGTACGTTTGATTCTTCGTCCGATTGACCTCCAACACCTCAAGATCAAAAAGGACCTCGGGTTCCTGCCGATCATTGGCCAGGATAATTCTTTCGGCAAGTTCCAATTTCTCTGGCTGATCACGAATGACAATGGCATTGAGCTGTTCATTCGCATGCATTCGCTTGGAATCCAACATACTCTTGAGTAAGAGCACCATGTCTTTGGCCTTCGCCGTCGAAAGATAGAACGTCCTGATCATCAGATCTTGATACTGCTCCTGCTTCTGTTTGGTATCAGGACTGACGATCAAGACAACCGGAGATATTTGGCGAGAAAACAAACTGTTACTATTGAGAATTAGGTGCAGCGCTTCCTCAAAAGGCGTGTCCTGAATCGAAATGGAAATGGGGTCGTTCCGGACGTCCTTGTCGAACACCAGCGTAAATCTGCCGACCTTTGCCACACTCTCCAGGACTTCCTTGATGCCAGCGTTTTTGAATTTCAGCGTCACATGCTGTCTTGCATGTTCGTCTCTTGCGAGCCCTTGCTGAGCTTCGGTAAGCCGGGTGATGTTGTCCAGCGCCTCTTGGTAGGTTGGATCGAGTTCCACAGCCCGTGCAAAACCACTCATCGCCTCCTCGACTCGTCCTAGTTGAGCCAGCCGTTCGGCCTCGCGGTACTGGGACCGGGATTCTTTCACGCGCGTGGCTTGTATGAAACCCGTTTGGTAATCGGGACTGGAAGGGATGATGGCCATCGCTCGCTTGAACTCTTCAAGGGCAAGATCGATTTGCTTCTCCTTCAGAAAGGTCCGAGCCCGCTCGGCATACGTCGCTGCAGCGCGCTCGCGAGCCAACCCATACTTACCCTGTAGGGAAGGATTGAATGGATCGTCTTTTAATGCCTGTCTGTAGGCAAGGATCGCTTCTTCCCAACGTTCCGCAGCCAAATGCTGATCTCCCCGCTTGATGTCAGGAGACACAAACAAGGCGCAACCAGACATCCCGAGGAATCCTAGAACCAGGATGCTTTCTATCGCTTGACTACGAAGACACGCCTTCAGCTGACGAGCCACAATATGTGTTTCCTATGGATATGTAGGCATTACCATATGACCTGAAAGCATAGTCCATGCCAGCCATCAAATTTCCTTATACTACGAATCAAGACGGGCTCAAAGGAAAAGCCTAGAATATGAAAAAACGACGTCTTCCAAGAAAAACGAGGCCCAAAGTCAAATGCGGTCTATGCTCTCTGGGAACCGGGTTGAGAAAGCGTTTGAACTCGCCAGCAATACAGCCCCTTGAGGGATCTCAAAAATTTTGGAGCGGGTTAGCAGGATGGAGGAGAAGACCTGGTACACCACCCACTCAGCCCTGGCATCTCAAGGCGTGCCTTCCGACGGGCAAGGCCGCCTCGGGTGAAGAAGCGAGGTATAGCTTGGTCTGTATGATGTGTCTCTGAACGACACAGGAAGGAAGCGGACAAACGTTTTAGGTCCTACTGGTTAAATACTGAGGCCTGAATGGCCACCGGCATTTGTCAGACCCCTTATCACGAGCCGACATCTATACTTGCGGAGAGCGCAGGTATCCTCATTATTCCTCACGTGCAATTAGTAAACACTCTTGCTGACCTCGTTTGAATAGGCGCTTTCATTCCCCGCGATGTCATAGGCTGTTACGACAAAGAAATACGTCGCGTTGAATTGAAGTCCTGTAACGATGTAACTGGTCGTATTGCCCGGGATCGCCGCGATGGGAGCTCCATAGGCCCCTGAGGAATTTGCTCGATACACTTTATATCCTGCTAGATCGCTTTCGGTATTTGCATTCCAAGTCAACATGACGGACGAACTCGCTGGAGTGTTCAGCGTCAGGGTGACATTTACAGTTCTAGTTATGCCACCACCCGTCACAGTGATGGTAGCCGAATTACTTCCTAAAGTCGCAGTCGCCGTATTCACGCTTGCCGTGAAGGTTCTATTATTGGAGCCGGATGCCTGACTAAGCGATAGCCAGGACGCATTGTCACTGACCATCCAGGCTCCGTTTGCACTGATGGTGATGGTCTGGGCCGCAGGGTTGGCTGCTCCCTGCGTGGCAGTGTAGGTCAAACTGCTGGGGGAAGCCGTCAGGGTGGAGGCTGCAACCGTGAATGTGACGGCAACCATTCTCGTCACGCCCCCACTCGTCACGGTAATCGTGGCCTGATTCGTACCAACCGGAGCAGATGCCAAGGTCACGGTGGCTGTGATAGAGCCGTTGCCGGCGCCTGACCATGGGCTGAGAGTGAGCCAGGGCGCGCTGCTACTGGCCCCCCAATCGCCGTTCGACGTGACCGTCACGCTTTGGCTCGCGGGATTCGGCCCTCCCTGAACGCCAGAAAACGTCACCGCGGTTGGGTTGACGCTAAGGATTGGGGAGGAAGGCGCTGTTAACGGTTGAGTTTGCATCGGACTGGCCTGCGGAGCTGCCACCGCGTTGAAGACTGTGGCAGTAGCCCCAAGGAGAGAGGAGGTTTCCTTGACAACGGGAGTAGCGCCAAACCCTGGTCGCATGGTGCCGCCCAATTGCGCAGAAGGAATCGTCGTACTGGGACTTGAAGACTGCGAGTACATCCTTCCTGACTGAGAATCGCGAGATCCGGACAGTCCTACTGACAAAGTTGATGATGAAGATTGCAGCGACACATCGCTACTCATTTCGGTTTGATTTTGCGGTGATGTAGTCCGCCCAACGAGACGATGTGCTGGAACGGTTGCTCTGGTCAGCTCGCTCTTTCGTACGATCACCTTCCCATCGATTTGGCCAGGGTTTTGAGATTTCTCATGGGAATTGTTCTGCTGAACTGTAACCGTCTCCAAGCCGGTCACCGCTAGTGCGGGCTGTATCAATGAAACCATCGACTCACAAACGAACACAAGCATGCTCATACCGACAGAGAAGAACAACAATCGCTGAATCTTCTGGCGCATTGTCGAAGTCCTCCATAAACGGACATTAAACGGACACTACGACCTGTAGGTTCGCGCAGAGCAATGAGCAAGTTAGGTGCCCTTTGCAGGCAGGGAGAAATTTTTAACCAGTGCAGACTCAAATGAAGAGGTTTTTACGGCCTTTACTGAAAACCGTCCCTCAAAAGAGCGTTTCGAAGAAGGGCGTCCTGGATGCGCAGGGAAAGCTTTCGCATTCCCTAGACGTACATATAAAGTGATAGTTTATGTTTGCTCTGGTTGATATTGAAGTAACTCATATTGTATTTACTTGGTAAATATGCGCATAGGGAGATCCCCTTGATATTATTGAGGCCGATGTGATGACTGCCTTCTCCTTAGACCAGGAGGAAGATGTCTGAAATGTACAGTTACTGAGCCGGCCTCCCAATAGTGCATAGCCTGAGATCACTCATTTGCTTGCTTTGCGTGAAGAAATGCACTTTTGGAGAAGTTACATGCCCACACCTTTATAGTCTCCGGGGTAAATACACGTAGTGTCGTAAACAGACCAGTTCGGCAACGCATAGCCTTTCCTTGACGACCAAGGCGTCTTCTGCCATTGTGATGTCATCTGTATCATTTGTTACTCACGAGGGGGCGGTATGAATAAGCAAGAATCGCGTTCGATTGCTGTTGTGGGCTTAGGTTACGTAGGCCTTCCGATTGCGGTGGCATTTGGGAAGATTGCTCCTGTGATTGGCTTTGACATTAATGAAAAGAAAATTGAAGAATTACGAAAGGGCATCGATCGCACAGGAGAAGTGTCACGAAATGATCTGGCCGCGGCTCATATTAGATATACATCGGAGCCGCAGGACCTCAAAACAGCCAAGTTCATTATTGTTGCCGTTCCGACTCCTATCAATGAATCATTACAGCCGGATCTTACCGCCTTACAAAAATCCTCGGAGCTGATCGGGCAGAACCTGTCTCCCGGTACCATTGTGGTCTATGAATCAACGGTTTACCCGGGTGCGACCGAAGAGATTTGCCTGCCAATATTGGAAAGAACCTCCGTAATGAAAGCAGGTGTAGATTTCAAATTAGGGTACTCGCCAGAGCGAATAAATCCTGGAGATAGGGAACATACACTGGAAAAGATTATCAAGGTCGTATCGGCACAGGACCCTGAATCTTTGGACATCGTGGCGGACACGTATGCATTAGTTGTCAAGGCAGGTGTTCATCGAGCATCAAGCATCAAGGTAGCGGAGGCAGCCAAGGTTATCGAAAATACTCAACGAGACTTGAATATCGCATTAATGAACGAGCTCGCTTTGATTTTCCACCGACTGGGAATAGATACTAAATCAGTCCTTGAAGCCGCAGGGACAAAGTGGAACTTCCTCAAGTTCTCTCCTGGTCTTGTCGGTGGCCATTGTATCGGAGTGGATCCTTATTATTTGACTTCAAAGGCGGAATCAGTGGGCTATCATCCACAAGTGATTCTCTCAGGCCGCCGCATCAACAACGGCATGGGAAAGTTTGTGGCGGAACACACTATGAAACTACTCAGCCACATGTCACGCCCTGCGAATGAACTCAGAGTAGGAGTGCTCGGCTTGACGTTTAAGGAAAATGTCCCGGATCTCCGTAACAGCAAAGTGCCTGACATCATCTCCGAGCTTCGTGAATATGGAATCGAAGTACTCGTGCATGATCCTATCGCAGAGAGTGAAGAAGCCGTGGCAGAGTACGGCATTCATCTCGTCGAATGGGAAAAGATGAAAGATCTTGATGGATTGATTGTTGCCGTTGCGCACAAGAAGTTTTCCGATATGAG
>JBQTJA010000080.1:0-34197 GCA_052387595.1 Nitrospiraceae bacterium
CAGAATAGCCCGCAAGACGCCGTCGCTTTCCAGATGCTCATAGCCGACAAATGTCGTCGCCCCGATCCGCTTGGCCAGCTCCGCGACAGCCGGCCTGGCCGTTTCCTGCTCAAATCCACCGGTCTTGCGCGCGCGAGTCCGCTGCTCGTCGATTGCCGCATTGAAACCAAGTTCGTCGGCCGTCATGCCCTGTTCCCGGCAGGCCTCGGTAATCAAATCCATAGGGACGCCGTTGGTGTCATAGAGTTTGAAGACGTCGTCCCCCGCCAAAACCGTTTGTCTCGCCGCCTTCGCCCGCTCGATCATGTCGTTCAAAATCGGCAAGCCCTGGTCGAGCGTCGCGATAAACCGCTCCTCTTCGCCTTTCGTCGCTTCGGCGATCGTGCCGGATGCCGCGCACACTTCCGAGTAGGTGGCGGCCATCTGGTCCACAACAGTCGCACTGAGTTCGTGCAGAAAGGGCTCGACAATGCCGAGCAACCGGCCATGACGGGCCGCGCGGCGCAGGATCCGACGCAACACATACCCGCGCCCTTCGTTCGACGGCAGTATGCCATCCGTCATCAAAAACGTAATGGCGCGCAAATGGTCCGCGATCACGCGCATCGAACGGTCCGAAGAATCCTGCTTGCCGTACGCAGTACCGGCCCGTCCGGCGATCGCCGCAAGCAGCGGCGTAAAGAGATCGCTGTCGTAATTGCTCAAGACACCCTGAGCTACGGCGACTAACCGCTCGAGCCCCATCCCCGTGTCGATACTCGGTTTCGGCAGCGGGTGGAGCGTGCCAGAGGCATCACGGTTGTACTGCATGAAGACGAGATTCCAGATCTCGATCACCCGGTCGCCCTCGCCGTTCGGCTGGTCATCTCCTGGGACGGACGGGCCCTGGTCGACGTGAATTTCCGAGCAGGGACCGCAGGGGCCGGTGTCCGCCATTTGCCAGAAGTTGTCTTTTTCGCCACACCGAACGATGCGCGACGGCGAGACGCCGATCTTCTTCCAGAGCTTCTCCGCATCGTCGTCCTCGCGAAAGATCGTTATCCACATCCGATCTTTCTGCAGCCCGACCGTCCGCGTCAGAAACTCCCATCCGAATCGAATGGCATCCTCCTTGAAGTAATCGCCAAACGAAAAGTTGCCGAGCATCTCGAAGAACGTGTGGTGCCGCCTGGTATACCCCACGTTTTCAAGGTCGTTGTGTTTCCCGCCAGCGCGAAGGCACTTTTGCACAGATACAGCTCGTGTATAGGGACGGGGTTCTTCTCCGAGGAAGACCCGCTTGAATTGATTCATCCCGGCGTTGGTGAAGAGCAGCGTCGGGTCCGCCTGGGGAATCAAGGCCGAGCTGGGTACCGCCTGATGGCCGTGCTGTTCGAAATACCGGAGAAACGATTGCCGAAGTTCCTGCGCAGTCTGAGTCATGACTCTCATCCTTCATCGCTGCCGCGAGCGACCATCACAATACGATCAATCGTCTCTTCCTCGAAACCCCTCTGGCGTAGGAGACGCACCGATTGCACCGGTGTCAACCGGCTGCCACGGCGCTGCTTGGCGGTCAACGCTCGACGAGCCATTTGTTCTTCCCCCACCTCGCGAAACACATCAGCGGTCACCCGATCCGCCACCGTCCCAGCAATTCCCTTGGCTTGCAACTCCGCTTTGATCCGCACTTGTCCCATCGGCCGGGAGGCCAGCCTCCGTTCCACCCATCGTTGGGCATAAGCCTGATCGTTGAGATACTGGAGATCGGACAATCGACGAATCGTGTGCCGAATCTGACCGGGCAGGGCTCCTTTGGATCTCAGAAATTGTTCGACGTGCGCCACCGAGCGATCGCGACGGGCAAGAAACCGAATCGCGAGTGGCATCCATCCATCTGCCGAGGATTGCCCGCTCTGATCAAGCCTGGCCACTCGCGTACCACTACCGATGAGCCCGTTTTTCCTCGCCACGGGCCGCAGGCTTCTCTTCTTTGGCCTCAGCTTTCGTCTCAGCTTTTTTCTCGCCGCGAGCCGGGACGCCAGCCGCTTCTCGGAGTTTCATTTCGACCTCATGTGCCGCTGAAACATTGGCCTTGAGAAAGTCTCGGGCGGCATCGCGACCCTGGCCGACTCGCTCTCCCTTGTAGGAATACCAAGCACCCGATTTCTCTATGATCTTCTTGTCGACGCCCATATCCACCAATTCGCCGACCTTGGAAATACCCTCGGCGAACATGATGTCGAACTCGGCCTGGCGGAACGGTGGCGCCATCTTGTTTTTCACTACCTTGACGCGGACCCGGCTGCCCATCACATCCTGGCCTTCCTTGATCGATTCGATTCGGCGGATATCCAAGCGAACGGACGAATAGAACTTGAGCGCGTTGCCGCCGGTGGTCGTTTCTGGATTCCCGAACATCACGCCGAGCTTCATGCGAATTTGGTTGATGAAGATCACCGTCGTCAGCGATTTCGAAATAGCCGCCGTGAGCTTTCGTAAGGCCTGCGACATGAGCCGAGCCTGAAGGCCCATGTGGGCATCGCCCATTTCGCCTTCGATTTCCGCACGAGGTGTCAACGCCGCGACCGAATCGACCACGATCAAATCAATAGCACCGCTTCGCACCAAGGTTTCGGCGATCTCCAAAGCCTGCTCACCCGTGTCTGGTTGCGAGACCAGCAGATCGTCAGCCTGCACGCCCAGTTTCTTGGCATAGGTCAAATCCAAGGCATGTTCGGCGTCAATAAACGCGGCGACCCCTCCTGTCTTCTGCACCTCGGCAATACAGTGCAGCGTCAACGTCGTCTTGCCGGATGCCTCAGGTCCGAAGATCTCAATTACTCGCCCACGTGGAAGCCCACCGACACCGAGAGCGATGTCGAGTCCCAGCGAGCCGGTGGAAATCGCTGGTACGTCGACTTTCTCCTCGGCCCCCAGCTTCATGATAGCGCCCTTCCCATACTGCTTCTCAATCTGGGATAGGGCTAAATCGAGCGCGCGCTTCTTATCGTCTTTCTCGGACATACGTATCTCCTACAGGATGAGAGGAAGGCATTCGCTCAATTATACTCAAGCCACTTGGTAAAACCTAGCCTCATCTCATCGAGGCGAAGTGATACACCGGACAAGCCGATGCGCAAGCAAGGCGAAATCGATAGCGGGAAACCCGTCATGGACGGAAAGTCGTCATCGCGTAGGACACCTCATGCATAGCGACAATCAAACCGAGAAAAGAGAATTACGAACCTCTCCTCGTATTCCATTCGACTGCCGCCTGTTCTTTTCAAGTACCGAACTGATAGAGGCTGATGCGACACTTCTGGACCTGTCCACCACAGGCTGTGCAGCCGAGTCTGAAACTACTGTCCAGACTGGAGTGAGCGTCGATTTGTGGATCTTCTCCCCAAACTATAACTGGCGCATGCACATCAACCATGCGGTCGTTCGGTGGGTCCGAGGACAAATGTTCGGCGTGGAGTTCCTGAATCTGCGACCGGTCCAGCGGAAACGACTGCGCCAGCTGGTCGAAAAGTTCAGAGTGCAGTAACCCCTCTGAGACCAATACGGATTCAATTACCATTGGCTCAGAGTGCAATTTCCGAACGCGGTTCGTGAACAATGGACCATGCCGTTGTCTCAATGAATCGTGACGGCGGGACCATGTCTCACTGGTTCCTGCGCCACCCGCAAACCGGCTTTCCCAAATCGATCCACCTAGCGTCTGGGACGAATCACTGGAGTCCGCCCCCTTCAATCATACTTGAAATTGCTCTCTTGTATCTTAGAGGTGCACTGCTGACCCCTATTCCCTGGATTTAAACTATGCAACGAGCGGGTGGAGCGCACTGGCCAGCTTCCGAAGCTGGCGCCGTCGGCTTCAACACCTCGTTAGGCGCCCGTTTGCGAGGCATCGGAGGCTCTAACGTAGCGGGCTTGAACCCAACCACCCAAGCTCTCGGCGAGTTGCAGAAGCTCCTGCTGCCGAAAAGAGAACTGGGCGACTTCGTGATGGTATCTCGCATCGATGAAATGCAACCTGTTCCGATTCAGCACCTCCTCGATATCCGGCCTGAGCTCCACCAATGCAGCCCGCGTCGGCTCGGCCAGTGTCGTGAACAGCGCGAGTAGATCGTGGCCGTGCGCCGCATGGCCGATGTCTTTAAGATGGATGAACTTCAGATACAGTTCGCATGCGAACGCGGCACAAACGGCACCGGGAACAGTGAGCATCGCGACATCCGGGACGACCTTGCAGCTCGTTAAGCATCGATCGGCAGCCTCGCGGAAACTGTGTGCTGTGGAGAGTAGGTCTGCCTCGGGGTCATTCCAGAGCTTCAGCACTCCGCTAACGAACTGCCCCGGACCCGTTACTGAGAACGTCCCGAGATGGATTGCATCAGGGGGTAAGTCTCGGGGTAGCTTAGGAGCGTCGCTCATCGTGTATAGGTGGGCCTAACTATGTTTAGGCCGATCCGCGTAAGAACCGGATCGACCGGTTCCTGTCCGTATAACACGCGGCGACCGTTCACAAACAATACGCCGGAATCCACACTCGTTCAATAAGTGGCAGCTACGGGTCTACATATCACGGGATCTCATGATGGATCCACATAACATTCTTCTCGAATTGGGTTCACATCCCGGCGGATACCGGGAAGTAAAACGCACATATAACGAGCCTCTAACCCAGCCTCCTGCCATTCGACAGCCTGCCTCTTTCACCTCAGCACGTCGGCAACACATTCACCGCTTCGCGCTCACGGCGGGCAGTATGCACAAGCCAGTTCATTTGACTGCATCCTCCTTATCGCTGTATTCTAATGACCAGAATTCTGGTTTCCATAATAAGAGGCCTCCCATGGCAAAAACATTGTCGTTATCGGAAGTCAAAACCCGCCTCCCTGAACTCGTGGCGGGGGTCCAAGAGCGTGAAGAGGAAGTCATCGTCACGAAGAACGGCCGTCCGGCTGCCATTTTGATGAATATCGATGAATATACCCGTCTCAAAGAGACCTTGGATGTCCTGAGTGATCCGGGACTCATGAACCAGATTGCCGAGAGCCGGGCCTTTTACAAAACGAAACGCAACGGCCCCTCATTTGAGGACGTGTTCGGCGAGCCACTCACGCCTGCCAAGAAGCGCCGCACGGCGTGACTCCCTTCCGGCCGGACATCCCTCCGCATGTTGCGGACGTGATCCGTTCGCTCCATCCTGACCTCAAGCAACTGATCAAGTCAGCTATTCGTGCCATTGCAGCTGATCCCGAATGTGGAGAGCCGCTCAAGCGTGAGCTGGATGGACTACGGAAATATCGCGTTCGCCGGTTTCGCATGATCTACGGCGTTGATCAGAAGAAACGAATCATTCGGCTAATGGCCGTGGGGCACCGCCAATCTGTATATGAGGAGCTGACCGAGCGGATTCGACAAAAGAGCCGAGCATAGCCGCGTATGAGCGATAGTCAAGTCTTGTGCCCCAGCACTTCATAAGACACCGCGTCGGAGATTTCATTTCGCACTACATCCATTTCATGCGTTTGGCGATCTCAGCGAGCGGTTTTCCTGCACTCACACTGCGTGCCGACCCAACCTACCTCTCATCCCATCGTGTTGTACTGAATCAAGGCTTTCGCTATAGTCGCAGCACGCACGATGAAAACACTGGACGATATTCGCCGACAACTCTCCGCTGGTGAATTCGAATTCAGCCACCATGCGTTTAAACGTGCAGTTGCGCGCAACATCAGTGACGTAGAAATCCAGCAGGCCGGAGCAGGGGCTTCGATTATCGAAGACTATCCCGAGGACAAGTATGCGCCCAGTAGCCTCTTGCTAGGATTCACCGCAGCGGATCGGCCACTACACATTCAAGTCTCTCGCGCAGACTCTGACCTGCTGAAGATCATCACGATCTATCAGCCGGATCCCACTGAGTGGTATGATTACACCAAACGGAGGTAGCCATGTTTCGATGTCACGTGTGCGGGAAAACTGAGAGTCGTGAAGAACGCATCAGCGAGGTTTTTGACATCGATGGGAGGCCAGTGCAAGTTGAGCAGATCCCTGCAACGGTGTGCCTCCATTGCGGTGAAGCGGTGTTTAGTCGAGATACGACGGAACGAGTTCGCCGAATGGTGCATGGGGAGGCCAAACCGATCAAGTCCATTCAGATGGACGTATTCGCCTACCGCTAGCTTTCTCGAATACCCTCTCACATATAAGTTCTTCCACCGCCAATTCACCCGCTGTATATAAAGGGACACCCACTGCCCACGTTGTTCACACCGCTCCAAGGCGGAAACCTCTTCTTACCGAATCGTATCGTCACGGCTCCCCTCACCCGTGTGCGTCGTATGTACATAAAGGGGTCGGGAGTCTTTCATAATTACCACTAGACACCCGGCAACAATAGGGATTAGGCTTGAGTACAAGCCCCAAAGAGGAAGCCCATGCCTGGAATGTTTGGCAACAATCCGCCGCTCATGTTGATCGCCATTGGGATCGTCATTGTCGCAGCTATCGTGTTCGCTCTGATGACGGCAGGTTATTAGGTGGATCGATGGACACTCGATCGGTTCATACATGGAAGAAGTATGGTCACGCCAATTAAAGCCTCAGCACTGCAGCCCAACATGATGCAACCCATGGCTTCGGAACAGATGAACTTACTGCTACTACCTCCATGGGCAGACTCTGGTGAAGACTGCCACTACCCACCATTTGCCTCTGTGGCTCATTTTGCTGCCTTGACTCCACAGCCACCTCGCTTCTAAATTCTCTCACTCACGATTCACTCATTACGCGAAGGATCACCCATGCCCACGTTGTTCACCCCACTCCAAATTGGAGAGCTCCTCTTGCCCAACCGCATTGTCATGGCTCCCCTCACCCGCGTGCGAGCCGGGGCCACACACATTCCCAACGATATGATGGTGGACTATTATTCCCAGCGCGCGTCAAGCGGTCTGATGATGACGGAATGTACGATGGTCGATGTCCACGCCTGCGCGTTCATTGGGGAAGGGGGCATTTACTGTCCGGCACACGTGGCCGGTTGGAAACGCGTGACGGATGCGGTCCATGCGAAGGGTGGCCGGATCTTCATGCAGATCTGGCATCCAGGCCGTGCCGCGCATTCGTTGTTGAATGATGGTGAGCAGCCAGTTTCCAGTAGCGCCAAGGCGATCCGCAACGAGATGACCCACACCCTGCAGGGCGATAAGCCGTATGAAATCCCTCGCGCCCTCCGCACCGAGGAAATCCCTCGTTATGCAGAGATGTTCCGGCTCGCTGCACAGAACGCCAAACAGGCTGGCTTTGACGGAGTACAAATCCACAGTGCTCACGGCTATCTGATCGACAACTTTCTGCGTGACGGAGTCAACGGCCGCACAGACGCCTATGGCGGTTCGGTGCCGAACCGTGCTCGGTTTCTGCTGGAGGTAACAGATGCCGCCATCGGCGTCTGGAGCGCCGGGCGTGTCGCCGTGCGAATCTCACCGCTGGTCCCGTTCAATGACATGGTGGAGAGTCAACCTGAAGCTCTGGTGACCTATGTCGCACAGGAATTGAACCGACGCGCAATTGCGTTCCTCGAAATCCGGCATGAGAACCACGCGCTGCCCGAGGAGCAAGCCATCTTGCACATCGCCCGAAGACATTTCCAGGGTGTGCTCATGAGCAACGGAAGCTACACGCGTGAGAGCGGCGAGGCGACAGTGGCCGCCGGAACGGCCGACGCGATTGTCTACGGACGGCCGTACATTGCGAATCCGGATCTGGTCGAACGCTTTGCGAAGCAGGCTCCGCTCAACGAGGTGAACTACGACCGGCTCTATGGGGCCGGCCCAGACGGTTACAGCGACTACCCAGTTTTGGCAAGATGATATTTCCCCGTACTCGCACCAATGTGGAGACTGACATGATCTCGCGATGGATGATGCTCTGTATGATCTGTGCTCTGTTGCCGCTGCTCCTGGCCATGCAGCCCGTGGATGAGAAACTTTTGATCGCCGCACGAGACGGCAATTTGAACCAGATCAAGACCTTGCTTGATGAAGGAGCGGACGTCCAAGCGGCTAATGAACAGGGGACGACATCACTGCATGCCGCAGCCTGGAATGGGCATCGCGACGTGGTCACGCTCTTGTTGCGCAAAGCCGCTCCGGTGAATCACGCCACCAGCGACGGCGCCACGCCGCTCTACATTGCGGCACAGAACGGTCATTCGGCAGTAGCCGCGCTTTTGCTGAATAACGGAGCAGCGGTGAATCGGGCCACCAACATCGGTGTCACGCCGCTATTCATCGCCGCGCAGAACGGCCATCGAGAGATCGCGGCGCTCTTGCTCCAACACAAAGCCGACGCGAATCACGTTGCGGAGGACGGGGTCACGCCGCTATTCATCGCCGCACAAAAAGGCCATCACAGTGTGATCGAGTTGCTTCTTCAACAGGGGGCCGCCGTGAATCCGACCTTGCCTGATGGTTCGACGCCCCTCTTCGTCGCAGCCCAGCATGGTCATGCCGCAACCGTGTCGCTCCTCGTCGATAAAGGCGCGGCGGTGAACCAGACCATGACGGATGGGGCGACACCACTGCTTGTCGCCGCGCAGAACGGTCATCTCGATGTCGCGAGGCTCTTACTCGAACAGGGCGCCCTCGTGACCCAAGCCGTCCACAATGGTGTGACCCCGCTCCATGTCGCCGCGCAGAACGGTCATCGAGAAATCGTCGCGCTCCTTCTGAAGCAAGGCGCGTCGATCAATCAGAAAGCACGAAACCATGCCACACCGCTCTTGCTCGCCACACAAAATGACCATCGGGACGTGGTCGCGCTGTTACTCACCCAGGGTGCGCTAGTCAACCAGCCAGCACCTGATGGTGCCACACCACTCCACATCGCGGTGGCGGCAGGCCATCGAGACATGGTGGCACTCCTCCTGAAAAAAGGAGCAGACGTGAACGCACAGACGGCAGACGGCAAAACCCCGTTGCACGTGGGAGCCTATCAGGGCAATCTGGAAATCGTGAAACTTTTGCTCAAGCAAGGAGGGAAGAAACGGGCAAAAACATTATCCGGTGAACGTCCGATCGACCTCGCTCGCCAACAAAGCCACCGCGCACTCTTTCCTCTACTGAAACCGTAGGAGCTGCATCGATGTCCTTCTCTCGAACGCACGACAAAGGATCCCAACCAGATAAGCCCAATTGAAGAGCTATCGTCTACCAAAGAACGAGAGTTCACCTCATTGTTGATCCGCGAGGTTTCAGCAGTGTAATGGAACACGCCATGAAAACCACGAACATCCTTCGGCACAACACTCGTCAATTGTGGCAACAGAAAAAGGAGACAGAAGTATGAAGCCGGTCGCCTCGCACTGGGCACTCGGCCTCTGTTCACTGGTTCTCTTAAGCAGTTGCATGACAGCACCGGAGGAGAAGCTGCGCCTGGCCGCCGCGGAGGGCAATCTGCTCCGAGTCCAGACATTCCTTGGGCAAGGTATTAGCGCTCAGGCAGCCGATGGGCGCGGCGTGACCCCGCTCTTCCTGGCAGCAAAGAATGGATATCAAGACATAGCGGCGCTCCTACTGGAACGAGGAGCAGCCATGAGTCCCATGAGGCAGGATGGAGTCACCCCGATCTTCATCGCGGCACAAGAAGGACAGCGGGAGGTGGTGGCTCTGTTATTGGCGAACGGTGCGGATGTGAACACAGGGGCAGGAATCGGGGAAGTCACGCTCTTGCATGTGGCCGCCTATCGAGGCGATCAGGCACTCATCACCCTCCTGCTGCAGCATGGAGCGAATAAGCAGGCCAGAATGACATCCGGAGAACGCCCGGTAGATTTGGCCCAAGCACAAGGCCACGCGGCACTGATTCCGCTCCTCGAACCATGACATTCACCTGGCTGTTTTCGACTCTACCAGCTATCCCCTCACACCACCTCCCAGAGTTTCGTATAGACAGGCCCGGTCGGACGCAAATGGCTTTTCATCAGCACGATTGGCCCAACTGTCATCGACCCTAACGGCAGTGCCTGCTCACAGACGCCACTTTTGGCGAGCAGCTCTCCGACCTGTCGTTCACCGAGTTTGATCCTCGCCAGTGTCAGATGTGGGGTGAAGGGTTTCTCGTCTGGTGGAAAACCAAACGCGTGGCAGCAGAATTCTATCTCCCGATGCAACCGCGCCAACTGCTTGGCTGGTTCACTTTGAAGCCACTCGTCAGATGGACCGACCCACAGTACCCGTGGTTTCTCGAAACTTGGGAAGGCCTGGAGCCGATCGATCGGGATCTGAATGGTCGGATGAGACTGCCTGACACTCGCCATCGCGTCACGGAGTTGGTCGATGAGGTGCTTCTCCGTCTCTCCGAGAAACCTCAGCGTGAGATGAAACGAATTCGCTTGTCCCCAGGTGATGCGGATCTCCTTGGAGAGGTGGGCCGCGAGCCGTTCCTTGAGATCGTGCTGTGCCTGGGAGATCGCGGTACGGACCTCGTCATCGACCTCGGCGGCTAAAAAGGTCCGGATCATGCTTTTCCCCTTCCGATCAGCCAACGTCGAAGCAGATCGAGCGCTGCCTGTGCAGCCCGCTGTTTGATCACAAACCGGTCTCCGTGGAACCGACATTCCTTTATTACGGTATTGCCATTGCCTCCGTCGAGTCCGATATAGACCAGGCCGACTGGTTTTGTTTCAGTCGCACCGCCAGGTCCAGCAATACCCGTGACACTCACGGCCACTGACACACCTGCCCGTTCCCTCATCCCTCGCGCCATCGCCGCCGCGACTTCCCGACTGACTGCCCCATGCTGCGCAAAGAGACCCGCTGACACTCCGAGCATCTCCGTTTTGGATCGATTACTGTAGCAGAGCGCCCCACGATCGACATAGGCGGATGATCCCGGCACCTGTGTGAGTCGATGTCCAATCAATCCTCCCGTGCACGATTCAGCTACTGCAACGGTGAGTTTCTGTTGTCTGAGCATACGACCGACTACTTCCTCCAACGTCTCCGGTCCTTCGGCATAAATCCATTTGCGCAATCTCGTACGAACCCCTTCCGCCAATGACTCAAGCACGGCTTCCTTGATCAATCGATGAGCCTTGGTCGTCAGCGACACCAGTACGCCTGTCGGCGAGGCCAGCAGCCCTAGGGCAATCGGCGTCCGTTTCGGGATCAACCCCTTCAACTTGGCATCCACATCAGACTCCGGCAATCCCCAGGTATGGAAGATCAGTCGCGTAATGGGATGGGGACGCGCCTGCGCCGATCTGTCAAATTGAGCGGCCAAAAGTGGAACAACCGATTGCTCCGTCATGGACTTCATTTCAGTGGGGACACCGGGTAATGCGATCATGTGAGTCCCCCGCCAGGTGATCGCAAATCCCGGTGCCGACCCAACTGGATTCGGCAACACGGTCGCCTTGGACGGAATCAATGCTTGTCGTAATTGCCCCTTATTTGGTGTTCGCCCCCATTGAGCCAGCCTGGCCTTCATGTTCTCGAAGGCTTCCTTGCGGCGCGCGAGTCGGCACCCCGTCACGGCCGCCACCGCTTCCCTCGTGCAATCGTCTACCGTGGGGCCGAGCCCTCCAGTGATGATGACGATCCCGGCCCGACGGCAGGCGGTCTTCAGTGCGTCCGCAATATCAACTTCGTCATCTCCGACGATGGTTTTGAACCTGACTTCAACACCCATCGCGGCCAGTGCGTCTGCAACGAACAGAGAATTGCTGTCGGTCCGTCCACCCACCAGCAGTTCTGACCCGATGGCAATTGTTTCCGCGAGATACCTATGTGGCGACGCTGCTGCCATACGCGATGAGGACTTATTCAATCTGAGCAAGGTTGATCGTAAACCGGACCTCTCCACCAATTGCAGGAAACACAGTGATCATTGTCCGCGCCTTCGGATCAACATCCGTATAGTTGAACGAAGCCACGACTTTCGCCTGAAACCGAGGCGCATCCGGCCAGGTTGCCGTCCGACTGGCTTGGCCATCGACACGAACTGCGATGGGTTTTATGATCCGACTCCCTTGGTCCAGTGACATATAACTATTGATGGCAAAAGATGGGCTGTCTCCGAAAATCACGGTGCTGATCTGCAGCGTGGATGCTTCGATCACGCGAGCAATGTCCTCCCCGCCCGGTTCAAGGCCACGTAACGCCATGTGAGCGGCCATAACGGATACCCCACGGAGCTTCGTGATGAGGAACCCACTAGGATGCGTGCCATCGTTCGCTCCAAAACGCGCGTACAATGTATCAGGTGAACGATGTTGTGCCGCCACCTCTTTCCCTCGTTCCAATGCCCTCGAAATTTGCTCTTGCGTCGGATTGGTTTCAATCGCCCCAGACGGACAGGCAATCCCAACCGCCGAACCAACGGCAGTCAAAATGGATGCTGTATAGTGAGCACATTTCATGTGGTTGCCAGTAACAGAAGCTCTCCATCCTGTCAATGAACAGTTCGGGTCTGGCCTCCCGTTGACAAGACAGAAGGGGAAGTGCTAAACGAAGAAGACTTGAGGAGAGGCTCTCCTCTATTGATGCTAATTGATACTAAAGGAGCTTGGTAATGTCGACCCCTGAAACACCCTCTACCCCGTCAGCCCCTCGGCGTCAGTACGTCAACTTTGTATTCTATAAAGTCGATCCCGCTTGGCGGCGGTTGCCGGAGGATGTGCGGACGCAGGGCAAGCAGGAATTCATCCGCGCGGTGGAGGAGTATAACGGACAAGTCCTCCTGGTCCCCTATTCGACCATTGGTATTCGCGGCGACTGCGACTTCATGCTCTGGCGTATCAGCTATGATCTCGACCTGTTCCAGGACATGACTACCAAGATCCTGGCCTCCGGCCTTGGGCAGTATCTCACGACCCCCTATTCCTATCTGGCGATCACCAAACGATCCGTCTACGTCGATCATCACTCGCATGCAGGCCAGGAAGGCAAACGGTTGACCGTGGTCCCAGGAAAAAGTAAGTACATCTTCGTGTATCCGTTTTTGAAGACCAGGGAATGGTTTTTGCTGACGAAGGCGGCGCGGCAGGGCATGATGGACGAACACATCGAAGTGGGGCATCGATTCCCCTCCGTGAAGCTGAACACGACGTATTCGTTTGGGTTGGACGATCAGGAATGGGTCGTGGCGTTTGAAAGCGACAAGCCTGAGGATTTTCTGGACTTAGTGATGGCGCTACGGGAAACGGAGGGCTCACGCTATACGCTGCGGGATACCCCGATCTTCACATGCATTCGCAAGAGCCTCAAGGAAACCCTCGACACCCTCGGCGGTTAGATATCCGGATCAGAATGCGTCCTAGGGCCTTTGATCGTTATGATCGAAGGCCCTTTGTGTTTTGATTGAAAAAGTAGTCATCGTGGCACGCCTGTGCCCTACGGCACTCGATAGCCATCCCAGGATGCAGCCGGCTCTCGCAATGGCTTATTGCTCAAGCCTTCCCACATCAGAAACACCCCGCGGGTTGTCATGATCCACTCCACAATCTCTGTTCTCACGCGAAGCCTGATACTACGAAAAGTCCCTAAAAATAGAGACTGTTTCCCGATGACCGCTCATGTACCTGTTCACGGCTTTGACAGTCCGACGAAGCCTGTGTTACCTCTACCCTGTCATTCGCTGGGATCTCATGGCTGATACCACCGCTCTCTATGCCCTGCGTTTTCCTGATGGCTCGGTGAGCCTGTATATCGATGAACTCTATGCCCAAGACCGAGGGATCGACCCCTCCCAGCTTGTGCGGGTAGAAATCCCACGGGAAATGTTCCTGAGCGGCAGCATACAAGACATCCGTGAATATGTCGCCCTTCAACTCGAACAACGTGAGCAACGGACCGGCACAGCATAGTCAGCCATCAGATGCCAGTCGTGCCGTCTCACCCCTGCGTACACCTTAGAACCATGGCCTTCACCGCCTGAAAGAACATATGACGCAAACAATCATGGCATCGCCGCTGACCGCCGAGATGATTGAAGACGTCGTCGCCGGTTTGCCGATCCAAGGTCGCATCATCCTCAGACTGTTGCTGATCCAGTATCTCGACGTCACCCACGAGGAAATCTTGTACATGGTGGCGGACCGGCCGGACCCTCGATGTGTCTCCGGCAAGAAGCCCGTCACCACAATGACCCAGGAATCGATCATGGCGATGATCGATCGCCGGAACGAATACCGCAGGCGGGCTCGGCTTCGACGAGAACGAACCTGGCTTCAGTGTGTCGTCCTGAAACATCAGGCCCACATGGCGGAGACCTTCGTCTCTCGAGCCGCCCTCCTGCTCGCTGACCGTGGTGTGTCTGCCCAAACAATCGAGACGCTCAAATCTCAGGCTCGGTCCGCCATCCCCACGGCGACGCTCCGGTTGCTGGAAGAGCATTGGGAACACAACGAGATGACAGCGGAGGAATATCAGCGGCAGCGGCTGGCCATTGAAATGCAAACACTGCTCCGGTTTGCCGAACGGTTCAAAAAACGTCTCGACCTGGCTGAGCGCGAGCAGCGGATATCGGATCAGACGATCTTGCTCGATCATGAAATCGGCCACATTTGGGGAATTCCAGCCAGTACGTTGGCCGCGCGCAAGGTCAAGTTCTTGTCTCAGTATCTCACCGCGCTGCAGGCCAAAGGCTCAGGAACCGGTCCAGCGCCAGGAAGCACCCCCTCCCTGGAGCTCTGGAAGGACACCCTGCAAATGCTTTCTCGGACCCCCATCGAACGATCGATCGCGACCTACGATGGGCTCGAGCAGACTGAGTCAGCGTTACTTGAGAAACTGGCTGCCTACGCCGTGATTCGAATACCGGAGGCCACTGAAACGAAATTTTGGAATTCGCTTGTGCATGGAGCCAGCTCCAACGCTATGCACAGTGAATCAACCCGCACCTTGTTCGGACTCCAACGGCTGGCCTCCATACAGAAGGACGTAGACGCCAGCGACGAGGCGTTGGATGAAGAGCTCCTCACACGTACGGCGCCGAGATCGAAAGATCCGGAGTTGCTCGCACCGCCGAACGAGGCCAGCCCTGCGGAACTCACGGAGCTGCAACACCACATTCTCCACAATTTCATCGGAGAGGATGTCAGCGGTCGAGCCTCCGACAAATGGTAAACTTTCACAGTTGCCAATTACCAGCAGTTCGGTATAATTACGTTCAACAATGACAACACAATTCTCCACTCCCTCACCATTTGTCACGTCAGTGGCTGGCTTCCTCCTGGTCCTCTTCATCTGCCCATACCTGCCAGGATTCCTGGGCACGGCTACCCCAGCAGCAGCCGCTAGCCTGATTGAGATCTCGGAGCTCTTGGCCCATCCGGAGCAATACGATCATCAAGACATCATGGTCACTGGAAAGGTCATGAACGTGCAGTTGGCCACCAATCGTCAAGGGCAGCCAGCCTATGGATTCCTGCTGCAAGACCAGGCTGGCACATTGAAGGTGGTGAGCCTTGGGCAGCTGGAAGTCCACGAAGGTGATCAAGTGATTGTCGAGGGTGTCTTCAGTCGCCTCAGACAAGTCGGCCGCACGATCGTTTACAATGAGATCAAAGCCCTGTCCGTCAAACCGCTGACCCGTCTCAACCCGGATTTTGTCGGCTGATCGTCTGCATCTGAATCAAACCAGCTTCTGGCTAAATTTCGCATTACCGGGCGACCTCGCCATCGCCTTGAATCAATATCCCATCACATCAGTTTCGCATCCGAACAAGCGATTGTCACAACCAAGATCCCCATTAGCTAGCGGAAGAGATCGATAAGATATCGAAATCCAAATTGGATGGTGTAGTTCCATTCTTCAGGCAAACCGCTGCCACCTGCAACAAAACGAACGTCTTCCGTGGTATTTCGAACACCCCGAAAGACAAGATCCAACTGCATGTTCGGCGTCCTGTACCATCGGAATCCCGTTTGATAAGCAGGAAACCTCTCCTCGAAACCAAATGGGTCTCCGTTGAAAACTTCCCCTAAAAATCGAATCTCGCGTGTCATCGGCGTGATAACCTCAAAACCTGCGGCCCAGTACAGCTTGCTCTGAAACGAGGCTGGACCTGCATCATAGCGAGACTTTGTACCGATATTAAAATGAATGGACAGATTATTGTCATAGGGATCAATGTCGGGATCGGGCGTGAAGAGAAACCAACTGAGGTGAGCCATGGCATACCCGTCCCAGTGCTGGCGATTGCCGCTGAGAGGAAACAACATGGCAGCGGCAACCGAGAGAGATGGAATCACGCCTAGAGAACTATATATGACATACTTCGGTTGAATCAGCATGTCGAGCGGCCGGGCGTGATTGTCGTGATAGGTGAAGCCAAATCCACCGGCTGTCAGTTCAAAGCGGTCGGTTATACCGAGGCCTTGCAGTGAACGCGCCTCTATGGCGGCTTCTCTCCATGTGCCATTGTGAGACCGCCGTATGATTCAGTGACCAATTGTCCCTTGTAGACGATTCGTGCGTCGTCGGTCACGAATGGACGGACAGCGAAAGCATCCGACGTCCAAAGGAACGGCACCGTTGCGACGACAACCGCCATCATTCCAAGATGCTGAACATAGCGCACAAGCATACTCACAGCCGGTTCTCCCACTGTCTATTGGCAGGGATTCACACATGGGCACCTGCATAATTCTCTGAATACATGAGATTGTCTTAAACCTCAATCTAAATTCGATCGGACTTCCAACCGTAACAAACATTTAACACTCCAGTACGAGGGGCATCATCCTTCGGTCACGAACTGTCGGTATGCCATAGCCAGCTCAACGATCTGCTTGAGATCCGTGACCCATCTGAAGAAGAAAGCAATGCGGAGATTGCGGTGTGCGCTCAGTGCGGAAGCTTCAAGATCCAGGTCAGCATTCGATCGGAGATCCGATCGGGAAGAAGTTTCACCATCAGCGCACGGAGCTTGGCATCAGTCCCAACGAGATACCGCGTTTTCGGAGTCGGAGCGGTCAGGGCTTCTTCAACCACTTGTGCAACTACATCAGGCGCGATCGCTCGCTTTGAAGCTTCTCCCACGACCTTCCTCACCGCAGCCACAACAGGCTTATAAAGGGTTCGAAGTTCCGTCTCGATGGCAGCCTCTCGCTCAGCTGCCTCGATCGCCGACTTGTTCCAAATAGGTGTCGTGATCGCACCCGGCTCGATAATCGAGACATGGATCCCCCATTGCTGGACTTCGAGGCGCAAGGCGTCTGTAATGGCTTCCAGCGCGAACTTCGAGGCCGAATAGGGGCCCATCAGCGGCATCGTTGAGAGGCCTGCAATAGAACCCATGTTGATGATGCGTCCCCGTGCCTGTCGGACTAAGGGAAGAAACGTTTGGGTGACGGCCACCTGCCCGATGACATTCACTTCAAGCTGCTGACGGAGATCGGCGATCGGTACGGCTTCAAGTGGTGCCACGACTGCAATCCCGGCATTGTTAATCAGTCCAAAGAGTCCACGATCTCTCGTCGCTTCCAAAAGTACTGCGTAAGACTTCTGAATAGTTACCAGATCTGTCACATCGAGCTCCACCGGGACTAGCCGATCGGAACTAGCCTTCTGAAGGGCCACGCCGTCTTCCGATTTCCGTACTCCGGCAAATACGGCGAACCCTAATCGATCGAGATGCAGCGCGCAGGCCGCTCCAATTCCAGTGGAAGCTCCGGTAATAACCACCGCACGATTATCTCCGATCGACATCTCGCTCCTTTTGAGTCAAAGCCGCAGGACCATAACAGGTTTTGAACACCTTCATCTAGACATGGCACAGCTGTGCTCTATTCAGTCGGTGGACAGTGACCGTTGTCTTCGGCTATCATCTACGTTCTTTAAAGTGGCGGTGTAGCTCAGTTGGTAGAGCAGCGGACTCATAAGCCGCGGGTCACCCGTTCAATCCGGGTCACCGCCACCAAACAAAGTCTGCTCGTGCCAGGGATATTTTATGGCCTTTCCGCCGTCGACTGGGGTGGACACGCATCCCTTGAGTATCTCGATCTAGCTTCTCTCTCGGACTATACTGCCATCTTTCAAGTTAAGCTCGGACGAAAACCATTCGTTTCTGATCATTTCATTCCGCCGACATCCTGGCTTTCAAACCATATCGTCGCGTACAGTGCCGCAGTGACAGCCCCTGAGAAATGAACATGCATCCGGTCTTGCAACAAGCCTATTGTGCCGAGATAAAAGCGGCAGTGGAGCGATATCATGCGGATGCGCTGGACCAGGCATTTCCCCATCTTGAGCGGGCACACATCTTAGGACAATCGTTTCCGATTGAGCATGCGCGGACACACTGGTGGATGCTGAAGGTTGGTTGGAGGCGCCGAGATTTCGTAGAAATTGCCGGTCAACTGCCTCGGATCCTGGGAGCTCTGCTGTTTTCACGAATGTGGGTGCCGATAGGTAATACTGGCGGGGCGCGCGTCCCTCCGTTTCAGTCCATGCCCATTCCTGAAGACCTTCAACGGTTGCTCGACAAGTACGGACGCAGCTCCAGGGCGTGAGCCGTCTCTGCTGAAGTCATTCAAACCATCGCCGCGCTTATTCTTCCCGGAGCCCCTCCACCACCGGTTGTCGTGCCGCCCACCGGGCCGGGAAGTAGCCCGCCACCAAGGTAGCAAACGCCGCAAGCGCTACGGCCTGAAGAAGCGCACCGATCGGAACAATCATCTGAATCGTCCACCCAAACGATTGCTTATTGATGACCTTAATAAGCAACAGCGACAGCAGCCCGCCACCAATAAGACCCAAGGCAATCCCCACTACGCCGAGGTAGGCCGCCTCCCATAACACGAGCTGTTGAATTTGTTCCGCGCTGCCACCAATGGCCCGTAGGGTCGCAAATTCCCGGCGACGTTCCAGGACAGACGTGACCAGTGTATTGACGATCCCCAGCATGGCAATCACGATCGCGATGGCCTCCAGCACGTAGGTCAGCAGAAATGTGCGATCGAAAATGTCGAGAATTTCTTTCCGCAGCTCAGTGTTGCTGATCACAAGCGGCGGAAGCCCTCCGCCGGCTGCGCCACTCAGTTGTTCTAAGATCCGTTCTCTCACACGATCGATACTTGACCCAGCGCTCATGTACACGGGGAATACCGTGACCAAATCATCGTGCCAGAGCGACTGGTACAGCGCCCGATCCATCAGCAGCTTCCCTC
This sequence comes from Nitrospiraceae bacterium, assembly GCA_052387595.1. GTDB lineage: Bacteria > Nitrospirota > Nitrospiria > Nitrospirales > Nitrospiraceae > Nitrospira_D. The sequence goes on from JBQTJA010000080.1 coordinate 19,173, forward strand.
CATCCGTCGAATAATCATAGAACACGGCCACGATCGGGAATCGCGCGGGGCCACTCGGCGTCAGAATATCAAGCGTCGATCCCTCTTCCACCCCAAGCCGATTAGCCAATACCTCAGAGACGAAGAGACCACGGGTATCGGCTGCCCGTATGAGCTGTTCTGAAGAATCACCCTGGCGGACAAGATACCGGCTCCATTGGGCGTGTAATCGCAGATCTCGTGAGACGATAGCCACCCGTTGGCCGTTCACCTCCACTCGGATATCGCGATAACTATCGACTGCTGCTACTTCAGGGATGGAAGACAAGACGGTCAACCATGTTGGCGGGAGACTCCGGCCGGCGCCTCCGATCTCCGTGCCGCGCAGCCACAGTGAGGGTGCCACGACCAGATCGGCCAGGACCGTATCGGTGACCCAGAGTTCGACCGTATGCCGAAAACTTCGCACCATAACCAGCACGCCGATCATGATTGCTAATCCCACCATCAAGGCAGAGACGGTCACTCCGTTTCGGCCTGGACTGCGCGAGGCATGCTCTACGGCAATCCCTCTCATGACTCCCCCTGCTCCCCCTGCACGTCCCACATACTGTCGCGGACGCCGCCATCCAGTGACACAGATCGGGGCCAGACCGGCCAGACCGGCCAGCAGACAGAGCGTTGCCGCGTACCCCATGACAGGAACCCCATTGATGGGGCCTAGCAGACTCAAGAGCCCAGCAACGGCGAGCAAACTCAGTCCCATGATGGCGAGCACCCCCACTCGTAGCTGCTGACTCGCTTCATAGTCACCAGGAGCCAACGCTCGTACGGTCGCGGTGCGGCTGGCATCCAGGCTTGGACCGACGGCCCCGATCATGGACATGACGCACCCGATCACAATGCCTTCGAGCATCATGTTCCAGAATTGGCCGGTCTGGAATAGCCCGCCTTCGCCAGCCCCGACTGGAGCATAGAGATCCGAAATCGTTCGACTGAGCAGGGCCACCAGCTCTTGCGCGAGCACCATTCCCGTTGTACTTCCGGTGATTCCTCCCAACAACCCAAAGAACCCGGCTTCCATCAAGAACAATACCGCCACCCGAGACTGAGTCATCCCAATGGCTCGATAGATTCCTATTTCTCTTCTCCTTTGGGCGACGGCGAACGCCATCGTGTTGTAGATCAGAAACATCCCGACTAACAGGCCAACCCAGCTCAACACCGTCAGGTTGAGGCGGAAGGCGCGCACCATTTGCTCAACCTGCTTCGTCCTGTTGGCCGGCCGTTCTACCGTCAAATAGAGAGGCAACACAGCCCGTAGATCCTGTGCGACCTCGTCGACGGTCCTTTGTTCATCGGTCACGACATCGATTCGATCCAACTTCCCAACCATCCCGAACGTGATTTGCGCCGCAGCGATATCCATCATGGCCATGCGTTCCCATGATGAAGGTCGGTCCGTCCCATTTTGAAGAATCCCTGCAACCCGGCAGGTGAGACGCCTGGATCCAAGGAGAAGATCGACCTGGTCATCGGCTGACAAGTTCCACTCTGTAGCCAATTGGGATCCCAAGAACACCGCCTGTGGCTCAATCATCCCCATCAACTGACTTTCCGTTGACGGCTGGCTCATGTGGAACCCTCGTGTAGTAGATTCTGCCAGAAGATCCAACCCCACCACTTGCACCGCTTGGTCGACGTGCTCTCCCCTCATGCGAACAGCCGTTTGTAGAATCACCGGCGATGCAGACGTCACGCCGGCGATGGTTCTGACCTGTCTAATGACCTGTTCATCAAGCCCGGTCTCCCCTCCTGACACTTCCAAGGTCGTGGGACCAGCCACCGTCATGACCGCCTGTTCAAAGGACCGCAGCACGTCGACATTGGCAGTCCGCACAGCGACGGAGGCCGACACGCCGAGCGCCACTCCAAGGATCGTCAGCAGTGTGCGTAACGGCCATTGCCGGACATGAGCGGTCAGAAGAAGGAGTAAGGCCCTTACAAAGGCAGGCATTGAGCGTGAAATAAGCTTTCTGCTGGGAAACGTCTCATCGGTTCCAATGGACACATCCGCGCACACGGCACAAATCAGTCATTTCGTTTACACACATCCAGTCGTTTGCTAGACTGACTTCAGACATTTCCAGAGGAGGACAGATGACCAGAAGCAAACACACCGCCACACTCCCGCTCCATCGGGTGGGACACCGTTCCAAACCTTCTCTGCATATTACGCCCCGTCAACGCGAGATTCTTCGATTGGTCGCACTGGGCCATACCAATCGTGAGATCGCCGCGACACTGGATATCAGCGTCCGGACGGTCGAAGTCCATCGTTTCAACTTGATGCGCCGACTCAATGTTCGGAACGTCGCTCAGCTCCTGCGTCAGGCTCTGCAACAAAATATGCTGCCTCGCAGCTTCGGCATGAAATAGGCTTATAATTCCTTGAGCCGTCCCTGACATTCCACAATCGACTCGTATCCTTTTCTCGTCAAGACCGCGGTCAATTCCGCTTCCAGTCGTTCGAATACATCCAACCCTTCCTCCACCAACACCGTCCCGATTTGAACTGCCGACGCACCGCACAGGAAATGTTCGAACACATCCATCCCCTCAACGATTCCTCCGGTTCCGATGATCGGCATCTTCCCATCAAACAACTTGTAGAAGGCGCGAACGTTCGCCAAGGCCACGGGCTTGATCAGCCGCCCGCCCAACCCGCCAAACCCGCCTTTTGGCTTAATGACGACGGCTTCGCGTTCCGGATCCACCACCAGGCCATTGCCCACAGAATTGATCATATTGAGAAAGTCAACTCCGCAACGCCCAAGGACCTTCCCCATGGCCCCATGGTGGGCCGGGTCGAAGTACGGCGGCAGCTTCACGCCCATCGGAACCGTGATGAGGCGCCGAACCTTTTTGAGCACGCGCTCCGACGTTTCCGGATCGTACCCAATTTGGGGCTTCCCTGGAATATTTGGGCACGAGAGATTGACTTCAATAAGGTCTGGCTTGGCCGCATTGATCGCTTCCGCGATGGTCGGAAAATCTTCCTCCCCGAGTCCGGCTACGCTGGCGATCACGGGCTTTCCAAAACGCTTGAGGTGAGGGATCAACTCGGCGTAGGCTCGATAGCCGAGGTTGGGAAGGCCCATCGAGTTGATCGATCCTCCGGGAAATCCATAATACCGTGGCGTGGGGTTGCCTTGGCGCGACTCAATGGTCATCGACTTCGTGACGATCGCCCCCGCACCGGATTTTCCCAGAGCCTCGAGTTCGTCCCTGGTGACGCAGAGCGCTCCCGACGCATTCATGAAACAGCTGGGAAAGGTGACACCGGCGATGGTTGTGGAAAGATCAATCACAAAGTTGCCAGTTCGGTCATACGTTCAGTGCGCGCGACCAGCTGTCCATCTCGCATGGTCCATACATAGTTGGCGGCTTGCGCAGCCTGTAGGCTGTGTGTCACCAGCAGGACCGTCCGCCCTTCAACCATCGCAAGCTCACGAATAAGCGCCATAATCCCCGCTCCTTGCTGAGAGTCAATATTGCCCGTCGGCTCGTCGGCCAAGAGGAGACGCGGCCCATGTGCCAATGCCCGCGCGATCGCAATTCGTTGTTGCTCTCCACCGGACAATTCGGCTGGTCGATGTCGGCGCCGGTGACTCATGCCCACGCTCTCCAACATATCCCCGACCCGTTTTGTTATCTCCCGCCCGTTCTCTCCGCGCAACATCAGAGGCAGTGCAATGTTCTCTTCAGCCGTCAAACCATGCACCAAGTGGAAGGCTTGAAAAACGATCCCGATCGTTTCACGCCTGATCTTCGTCCATTCGTAGCTGGTCAGATTGTGGGTGGATCGCCCATCGAGCACGATCTCTCCAGAAGTCGGCAGGTCCAAACCCGCGACTAGGTTCAGCAGAGTACTTTTCCCGCAGCCACTGGGGCCCACGAACGCACAGAATTCTCCAGGTTGAATCTCCAAATTGACATCGCGCAAAGCCATGACCATGGCGTCTCCACGCGAATGGGTCTTGGAGAGTTGTCTCAATGTCACCATCGGCCGCCCGTTCTCTCCGATGACTGGTCGACCGGTGTGCGGTCATTCTCATTCGTATAGCACAATAAATCAGAGGCCGACAACCTTGACACCGGCAGGCTCGCCGCCATAATGAGAGGTGGGACACATACAGATGAAAGGCTATCCATGGCCAATCCTGTCACAGAATCGGCCTCAGGTCTCCTGCGCCGCGCGATCAGATTCCTTCTTCCCGTTCATTGTTCGAGCTGTAACTCGCTTCTGGCAGATGATCCGATCCCTCATTTTTGTTCTCAATGCTGGAGTAAGATTTCCCTCATGCCTGACTCTCGATGCACCCGCTGTGACTACCCCTTCCCTTCTTCTATTGCCACGACCTACAGCCCACACCATGTTTGCCAACCCTGCGCTGAACGTCCGCCTTCGTATACGAAAGCCTGGACTCTGTACCCGTACACGCCTCCACTCCAACATGCGATCCGCCTCTTCAAGTATCAGGGCAAAGTTTCCCTGGCGGCTCCACTGGCCGCCCTTATGATTGCCCGGCTCTCTCCACTCGATTCCATTGATGTGATCATGCCAGTGCCCCTGCACATTGAGAGACTCCGTCAACGAGAATTCAATCAGTCCCTACTGCTTGCCGATGACATCGGACGGACCCTCGATATTCCGGTCTCGTATACGAACTTGATCCGATCCATTCCTACTCCAGCCCAGACCACACTATCCCGCAAAAGCCGCCTGAAAAACCTTCGTCGAGCATTTGCCGTCCGACACCCCAATGCCATTGTGAAGAAACGCATTCTACTGATCGACGACGTCTTAACGACAGGCACGACAGTGAATGAGTGCGCCAAGACACTTCGGAATGCCGGGTCCGGCGACGTGTTTGTGATAACGTTAGGGCGCACGATGGATCCCACTATGATTCCCGACCGCATCATGGCTCAGCGCCCACCGTCGCTGGAGCTCCTGGGAGGTTGATCGATGCCGATTTATGAGTACTCTTGTCACGCATGTGGCAGGAAATCCTCGGTCTTGGTACTGAACCCACGCAATCCTAGCGTGGCCACCTGTCGGCATTGCGGCAGCTCGCGGATGGAACGTCTTCTGTCTCGATTTTCCGCTCCCAAGTCCGAGGAAACTCGACTCGAATCGCTGGCAGATCCAGCGAACCTCGGAGGAATTGATGAGAATGATCCTCGGAGCGTCGCCCGTTTGATGAAGAAAATGGGACAAGAAATGGGCGAGGACGTCGGCGATATCGAAGCGATGATGGACCAATCCGATGACGGTGCGGAAGTGTCAGAAGGCACTGACGGCCTTTGACATGCACTGTCATACATTTTCCCTTGACATTCTCAGGGGCGCCTCTAGAATAACGAGAGTGCTGGAGGCAGAATGCGGATTTTTCGATCTGGCCACAGGTGGAGTGATGAGCAGGGCTCCGAAGAGCGAACTGATGACCACGCTGGAAACATGCCAGTATCTCAAGATTACTCAACGCACCCTCTATCGCTATCTTCAGAGTCGGCAGATTCCTGCCTTCAAGCTGGGAAAGGAATGGCGATTTGTCCGTTCGGATCTAGAGCAATGGATCCGCGACCGGACCAGGACTGCCGTGAATTCCTAAATACAGGACATCACAATGTTTGCTGGTGAATACCTTTGCAAGGTTGATGAGAAAGGGCGTTTCATCGTCCCCTCACCGATCCGTGAACAGATCGAAGCTGATGGTCAGACCGTCATGTTCCTGAAGGGTCCGGAACAATCCTTGCTGATCTATTCCACGAGAGAATGGGAGAAGGTCCTTGAACGGACCCGGACGTCTCTGGACGAAGACCAGAGTCGCCTGTTTATGCACTTTGTCGTGTCCGAGGCGGGCTCATCGGATATCGATAAAACCGGGCGGATTCTGATTCCTGGCCGCTTGAGAAAACTGGTTCCTGTCGATGAGGATCAAGAGATCATACTCGTCGGCCTGTATCACCGCATGGAAATTTGGAACCCAAGCGAATGGCGTCGGTATCTTGCTCGTACAGAAGATCGCTTTGAACAGAATATGGCAAAGATCGTAAATCTCCTCTAGCTCGGCTCCATGCCATCCGACCGACCTCGATACAACTTCCGTTCATCAAGATCCCCATCCATCCCCAAAAAGTTACCGCGGATCAACAGTACGCCTCTGTCACCGAAATCTGACCCATCGAACCCAGAGGCTGCACTTCGGACACCATCACATCACCCAGACGTCACATCGGACACGTTCAAAGTCACATTGCCCGTCCCTCCCAGCATCAACCATCAATATGCATCGGTCAATGGACGTCGTTTGCTCTCCTCCGCCGGACGGACGTACAAGACATACGTCGGCCAGCACGTCTGGCTAACATTAGCCCAGTCTCCCGCTAGATTCTCTTTGCACAATCGACTTCGATCTGGGCCGCTCGCGCTCTCGATCCGATTCTTTTTCGCATCCGCCTTGCGACGCGACCTTGATGGCGGTCTGAAGATCGCCCAAGATGCGGTCTGCGAAGGGCTTGGCTTAAACGATAATCGCATCATCGAAACTCATCTGTATAAGCATGTTGACAAAGCCAACCCTCGCATCGAAGTCTGTCTCTCGTTCATTTCCCCTCCTTGTCACTCAGTCTGACCACTCATTCCAGCACTCGCTCGGCTACAGTTATTTCTGGTTCATGCCGATACCTGAGAGAGCTATGTCTACAGCCCTGCTTACCAATAGACGGACCTTCTGATGGCGACAACACGCATTTCCGTCAGTGAACTTCAGATCGGAATGTACGTCGTCCGGCTGGACCTGTCGTGGTTCCGCTCCCCCTTGCTCCGCCATTCATTCCTGATTGAACAGTCCTCCCAGATTGATAAATTAATGCGTGCCGGAGTGAAGATGGTCGACATTGACCTCGATCGTGGAATCACTTCTCCGCCCCATCACGCAACGGATATCATGCAGGCTGCACCCACAACAGCACCGACTTTGAGCCTGAAGCAATCCAAGCCTTTGGCCCAGCTGAACGAAGAATATGCCCAGGCGAAGCTGGCCAAGCAACAGATGGATCAAGCGGTACAGTCCGTTTTTACAACCATTACGAAGACAGGGACGGTCAACCCTGAGCAGGCAGCCGAAGCGGTCCAAGAAATCACGATCGCCATGAGAACGCTCACCGACTCTGCGATTTTCATGGCCTTGAGTCAAAACCGGGCCGACGACTCTACGCTCAGCCAGCATGCACTGGCCGCCTGTACGCTGTCACTGGTGGTCGGACAGGCCTTTCAATTCAACCCCCTGGAACTGCACGAGCTTGCAACCGCCGCTCTCTTACATGACATCGGGCTCTTACAGATCCGACCTGCCATTGTCCGCCATACTCATGTCTCGTCGGACCTTTCCAAGGCCAACCGACAGGAATTCGAGACCCATTCCCGCCGTGCCGTTCTGATGTTGGAGGGGAGAAGGGGAATTGAAGCCGCCACGCTTCATCTCATCGAGAATCATCATGCCTATCTTGATGACAGCGGCTATCCGAAAGAGTCACGGGGACAATTTACCTCCGACCCCACACGCATTCTGATGGTCGTGGATCGATACGATGAATTAATCACTGGGTTCGGCGGAACTGCCCCACTGACTCCTCACCACACATTTCAGCGCCTGTATCAGGAGGCTCGGGAAGGCAAGCTTGATCAACGAATTGTATCGTCATTCATCGCACGAATCGGTATCTACCCCATCCATAGTCATGTGCGGCTGAATACGCAGGAGTTGGCAGTAGTCACGAAACTCCATCAAGAAAAACTGCATCAACCGATCATCACCATCACCCACCAGCCAGGGGGCACTGAATACCCAACACCGTTTGTCATCGATCTCGCGCACCAGGCCGGCGATCCCCAAGTCCGGGCCATTGAAACAATAGTAGAAATGCCTGCGTAGGAAGGGACACCGGTGAGTGATTCGCCTATTCGTAGCGCAACGCTTCGATGGGATTGAGCCGAGCAGCCTTATTGGCGGGATATAAACCAAAGAATAGGCCCACCACAACCGAAAACACAAACGCAACGACGACGGTATCACTTGAAATAATGGTTGGCCAACCGGCAATCACTGTCGTCAAGCGCGCCGCAAGCACTCCGAACAGGATGCCGATACAACCACCGACCATACTGAGCGTCAGCGCCTCGATCAAAAACTGTATGAGAATGTGGAAACGTTTAGCTCCAACCGCCATCCGAATTCCAATTTCTCTTGTCCGCTCAGTGACGGAGACAAGCAGGATGTTCATGATCCCAATACCGCCGACAAGTAACGAGACCGATGCGATAATCATCAACATGACCGTCAAGGTTTCGCTCGTCCCTTCCTGCACCTTTCCGATTTCGACCTGCGTACGAATGGTGAAATCATCCGGCTGCTCACCCTGTAAGCGATGTCGAGCCCTCATCACCTGACGGATCTGTTCTGCGGCATCCGCCAGATCCTCGGTTCGTTCCGTCGAGACAAACACTCCTCCGACCGATCCAAGAAACAACGTTCCAAAGACTTTTCGCTCGGCAGTCGTGAAGGGGATAAAGACCACATCGTCCTGATCGGATCCCTGCACGGACTGGCCCTTAGGGGATAAGACACCGATGACCCGGAACGGGACATTTTTAATCCGAATGATCGCGCCAACCGGTTCTTCACCTGGTTCAAAAATGTTTTCAACCACGGTTTGTCCAAGAAGCGCGACCCGGGCCGCACCTTCCATATCTGTTTGAGTAAAGGATCCTCCGCTGCTGAATGACCAGTCTCGGATCGTGACATAGCTGGGTGATACTCCGTGAACCGAACCATTCCAATTGCGGCTCCCATTCACAATTTGCATGGTGCTGCGTATGAGCCACCCCGTTTCAGACAGAATGGGAATCCTTTTCTTTAGTTCCAGTGCGTCGGCAACCGTCAGTGTAACGGCACCACCTTGTGCCCCCCGCACGCCGCCGATGGTCATGTAACTGGGCCAGATCATAATGACGTTGGTCCCCATCGTGGCGATTTGCTTCTGCACCGCCTGTTTCGCCCCTTCTCCAATGCTGACCATAGCAATGACCGCTCCGACTCCGATAATAATCCCAAGCATGGTCAAACCCGCACGCAGTCTGTTTCGCCCGAGCACTCTCAACGCCGTGATGACGGTTAGCCACACGAACGCTAGCATTTACGCACCCACTGCATGCGACCGCCCCTTGGTTGCTCGATCGCTGAGGATCTGACCATCCTTGACGACAATTTCACGCGACGCATAGGCAGCAATATCGACTTCGTGCGTGACCAGGATCACCGTCATACCCTCACGATTTAATCCTTCAAGAATCCCCATGATGTCCTGACTGGACTCCGTATCAAGATTTCCGGTTGGCTCGTCGGCCAGCAACAAAGAGGGCGAAGTCACCAGCGCCCGAGCGATCGCCACCCGTTGTTGTTGGCCACCGGAAAGTTGCGTGGGGGAATGATGCTCGCGCCCCTTCAATCCAACGCGTTGGAGCGCAGCGGAGGCAAGCGTACGCTGTTCTTTCAGAGACCGTCCTCTGTAGAACAGAGGTAACTGAGCATTTTCCAGGGCACTGGTGCGGGGAATGAGGTTGAAGCTCTGGAACACAAAGCCGATTTGCTGATTTCGGATCTCCGCTAACTGGTCAGGCCTCAATTGTCCGACGTCGACGCCGTTCAGCCGGTACCGTCCCTTGGTCGGTTGATCAAGACAACCGAGCATATTCATCAACGTGGATTTCCCGGATCCGCTTGACCCCATGATCGCGACGAACTCACCCCGTTCGATGGTGACACTCACCCCACGCAGAGCCTGCACCTCAACATCACCTACTCGATAGACCTTCCAAATATCTTCACCGACGATCAGTGGATTCACAGACCTAGCTCATCCTCTGCGCCGCCAGCGCAAATCATGAAAATGGAATGAGGGGGTGACATATGCCGTATCCGCCGACGAGTGACGTTCAGCATCGCGAGCGAGGGATATCAGCGGCCTCATCGAGAGCGAGGGCGTTGCTGGTTCCCAAACCCCGGCGGCAAGTCACTCCCTTTTCGTTCGCCGAACGGCTGTTCAATACCAACAACAACGAGATCCCCTTCACTGAGACCGCCGGAGAGTAATTCAGTGGTGAGGCCATCCGAAATGCCAGTGTGGACCGTCAGAGAAGCGAGGTCACCGCTCTCGCTTAGCCTCCAAACAGCTTTCGACGGCAGCGTACCAGCATCTAGTTTGATCGGACCTCCTCCATGCTTACTTGCTACGTGCCCATCGGACTCCCGACGACTCCCCTCACCCTTCGGGGGCGCAAATCTGAGAGCCGCATTAGGAACCTTGAGGATCTGGTCTTTCTGTGCCACGATGATTGACACATTGGCCGTCATGCCGGGTTTGAGCCGTAAGTCCTTGTTATCCACCCCAACCACCACGTTGTAGGTGACGACGTTCTGAACGTTGATGGGTGCGAGTCGCACCTGCCTGATGATGCCGGTAAAGGTCACACCAGGGTAGGCGTCTACTGTGAAGACGGCTTCCTTCCCTTCGGCCATCCCTCCAATGTCCGACTCGCTCACATTGGTATCAACCTGCATTTTGGTCAAATCGAGAGCGATCAAAAACAGATTCGGCGTGGCAAAGCTGGACGCAACCGTCTGGCCAACCTCTACGTTACGCGCCACAACGATGCCATCAACGGGCGACCGAATGACGGTGTATTTCAATTCCAGCTCAGCCGAATTCAACGCTGCCTCCGCTTGCTTGACCTGCGCCTCAGCAACCTTTAGCTGTGCTTCTGAGCTTTGGAAGTTTGTGAGTGCAACATCGACATCGTTTTGTGAGACAAACTGCTGAGGCAACAAGGATTCCACACGATCCAGTTCGCGTTTTCGCTGCGCCAGGTCGGCTTTAGATCGTGCAACGTTAGACCGCGCCATCTCCAGATTGCTGGCAGCCTGTTCTCGGCGAGCCTTGAAGGGTTCTGGATCAATGACCGCGACCGTATCCCCAGCCTTCACCCGCGAGTTGAAATCCGCGTGGAGGCTTTTGATCATCCCAGACACTTGGGTGCCTACCTGAACCGACACAACTGGATTGATCGTCCCCGTGGCGCTGACGGAAGAAATAACCTGACCTAACTCAATCGCCGCTGTTCGGTATCGAACAGGGGCCTTCCGCTCCCCGTTAAAAAACACATAGCCACCGATGGCAAGTCCGATGGCTACAACACCGACAATAAGGGCGATACGTCGCATATATCCTACATGCAGTCCCAGAGGTGTCCCTATCCTAACAGGAAGACAACAAGCGATGCACCTCTCGGTCCACCAGAATAGCGGCTCTCACTTTCAAACCCAGGTATTTAGCTTAACACAAGCCCAACGGCCCACCAAGGGATGAGATCTCTTGATGGCGATCCGCTCTCAAGACAGTAAATGGGGAGGGAAAGATTCGTAGGATTATCCGGCCAAGAACCGGTCCAGGAATGTTGTCGACACATGGCCCTTCTCAAAGTCTGGATCATCGAGGATCCGACGGTGAAGTGGAAGGGTGGTCTTAATCCCCTCGATGACAAACTCGCCGAGTGCACGTCTCATACGAGCCAGGGATTCCTGTCGATCACGACCATGAGTAATCAGCTTGGCAATCATCGAGTCGTAGTACGGGACGACCACCGAGCCTGACTCCATCGCGGAATCGACTCGCACTCCGAACCCTCCAGGAGGACTGTACTTGGTAATCATCCCAGGAGATGGCGTAAACTTCTCTGGATCTTCGGCATTAATCCGACACTCCAGGCTGTGTCCAGTGAGCACGACATCCTGTTGTCGAATGGAGAGAGGATGCCCTGCGGCCAAACGAATCTGTTCCTTAATCAAATCGATGCCAGTGACCATTTCAGTGATGGGGTGCTCGACCTGGATGCGGGTATTCACTTCCATGAAATAAAAATTTCGGTCTTTATCGAGCAAAAATTCGACGGTGCCCACGTTTCGGTAATGGGCAGCCTTGACCGCCTCCACAGCCACCCGACCGATTTCACGACGAAGTTTATGATCGACTACCGGGGATGGTGTTTCTTCGACCAGTTTTTGATGCCGTCGCTGAATCGAGCAGTCCCGCTCTCCGAGATGCACCACCCGGCCATGTTGATCGGCCAAGATCTGCACTTCGATATGGCGCGGCTCTAGAAAGTACCGTTCGAGGTACACCCCGTCGTTGCCGAATGTCGATTTCGCTTCAGCCTGTGCGGCCTGAAAGGCTCGGCCCAGGTCTTCGGCCTTGTTGACGACGCGCATGCCTCGCCCTCCCCCTTCAGCCGTCGCTTTAATAATGACGGGAAAGCCGATCTTCTGCGCCGCCTGCAGCGCATCCTCCTCACTGCGCAATTCACCTGGGCTCCCGGGTGTGACCGGAAGGCCTCGCCTCGCCACGATTTCACGCGCCTTCGCCTTATCCCCCATCATGGCGATATTTTCCGAGCTCGGCCCGATAAACTTGATGCCGATTGACTCACAGACTTCAGCAAAATGGGCGTTCTCCGACAGAAATCCATACCCGGGATGGATCGCATCGGCACCCGTAATCTCTGCGGCACTCAAGACATTGGGAATATTTCGGTAGCTCAAGGCCGATTCAGCCGGCCCCACGCACACCTTTTCGTCAGCCGCTCGAACGTGTAGGGCAAGCGCATCCGCTTCAGAATGAATCGCTACGGTCTTGATGCCAAGCTCTTTACAGGCGCGGATCACTCGCAGCGCGATTTCCCCGCGATTGGCAATCAGAACTTTCTTAAACACGTCTCGGCTCCGATATGGTGGCGAGGACCGCCTTTAGAATGACCTAGGAGGCGGCTTTGGGATCGATCAGAAACAGTGCCTGACCATATTCCACTGACTTTGTGTTTTCGACCAAGATCTTGACAAGGCGACCATCCACTTCCGATTCAATTTCATTCATGAGTTTCATCGCTTCGACAACACACAACACTTGGCCCTTCTTCACAGCGTCACCCTCTTCAACGTATGGATCCGCATCGGGTGAGGGCGATCGGTAAAACGTGCCGACGATGGGGGACGTGACGGTCAGGAAACCCGTGTTCGCGTCCGATACGGATGTTGTGGCTGAAGCGGAATGCATCGGTTGTTGAGGCGGAGCAGGGACAAACTCCTGCACTGATGTCGTGAGAGGTTTGGCGGCGAGATCGTGGCGGACGCGGATGCGGATGCCCTGTCGTTCAAACTCAAGCTCGGTCAAATTATTACGACGAAGCAGGTCGATCAGGTCTTGGATTTGCTTGGTCGACCCCCCTGTGAGCGAGACCTCATGACCGGTCTCCTCCGCAGTCTGTGGCAACACAACCCGACGGGCCTTGGTCTTTGAATGAGTGGATCGACGACGGCTCACCGAACACGCTCCACATAGGATCTGGTGCGAGTATCGATCCGGATGACGGTGCCGACCTCCAAGTAAAGCGGAACTTTGATCGTCGCCCCCGTTTCCACGACCGCCGGCTTGGTCCCTCCGGATGCCGTGTCTCCCCGCACACCAGGATCCGCATCCACAACCTTGAGCTCAATGAAGTTTGGCAACTCAACGGCGATCGGGCGATGCTCGTAAACGAGGATCTTGACGATCATATTTTCTTTTAATAAATCAGCGTTCTCTCCCAACTGACTCTTCTCAAACGTCAATTGCTCATACGTCTCAGTATCCATCAGCGTATAGGAATCTCCGGTCGCGTAGAGGAACTGCATGTCACGCTCTTCCAAATCGGGCTCTTCAAACCGTTCCCCTGAGCGAAACGTCCGGTCCAACACATTTCCGGAGAGATAGCTTTTCAACTTCGTCCGTACGAAGGCACCGCCTTTGCCAGGCTTAACGTGTTGAAATTCGACGATATGAAAAGGCTCGCCTTCAACCATCAAGCGTACGCCGCTACGAAAATCCACCGTAGAAATCACTCGCAACTCCCTTCTATGAAGAACACAACCAGCCCGGTGATATTCTCACTGCGCTTCTGTCTTCGGTCCTCTTATCGAAGTACTGCCACCGAAGAGTCCTTGGAACCCGTAGCAGATATGTGCTCCCAGAGTCCTCGCAAGGCCAAGAGATACCCCGTGGCACCAAACCCGGCGATTTGTGCCAATGCAACCCCTGATACATATGAATGCTGCCTGAATTCTTCACGTCGATAGATGTTTGACAGATGGACCTCAATGGTGGGCAACTCAACGGCGGCTAGAGCGTCACGTATCGCGATGCTGGTGTGCGTGTAGGCCGCTGGATTGATGATAATGCCGTGATACCCGTGCCGTGCTTCCTGAATCCAGCTCACCAACTCCCCTTCAAGATTTGACTGGCGAATAACCAGTTCAGCGCCAAGTTCACCACCCAGTTTCTTGAGTGACGCATCGATCATATCAAGCGTCGTGGTCCCATAAATGGATGCCTCCCGATTACCCAACAGATTCAGATTGGGACCGTGAAGGACCAGGATCTGCAACATATCGTGTGCAATACCTCCTCCAGATACTTGCTCACCCTACCACGTCAAGGGCGGCATTCTAGCAGTCCCCTCTCAGAGGGTCAAACCGCTGAAGTCATGGGGAGGCTCAAGAGTGGAGGCGAGAAGAGGCTTGAGGATCTCGGCGGCGATCCTGGATGAAGTTGAGCCACTGCTCAAGCCTTGCAATCACTGGACTTCTGGCTTTCTGCATGGCCTGGTCCCTGGACCCGGTTGTAGGAATAGGCATTTCTTCGGAGCGAGGTACGCTACGCAACAATGTACGGGTCTCATCGTTCGTTGCCCGCATCGCATCGTCTATGGCGGATGTCATCCCCTCGCCGAGAGGACGACTGGCGTCAAGGCTTGCGGTATTGACCGGTTTCTCACGCAATTGTTCTTGCGATGATGCTTCCACTCCATGAGCCGTCGGTACCTCGAGTCCGG
>JBQTJA010000081.1:0-21468 GCA_052387595.1 Nitrospiraceae bacterium
GGATTCTGCGCCGCGCGGCCCGCCATGGCCGGCTGCTCGGCATTGTCGAGCCCTTCCTGCACGAACTCAGTGCAACGGTCGTGGACCAGATGGCCGTCGCCTATTCGGAAGTGCGCGCGGCATCCGGCACGATCGCCGAAGCGACGAAAGGCGAAGAAGAGCGGTTTATCGCGACGCTCGACCAGGGCTTACCGATTTTGAACGAGATGATCGAGCGGGCGAAGGCGGCAAGTCGAACTGTATTGACGGGGGATGACGTCTTCAAACTCTATGACACCTACGGCTTCCCCATGGACTTGATCACCGAGGCCTGCCGGGAACAGGGCATGACGGTCGACGAAGCTGGTTTCAATGCGGCGATCGAAGAGCAGCGGACTCGCGCGCGCAAGACCGGCGGATTCGAACAGGAAACGGCCAGGCCGGCCGTCGCGGAGCTGGCCAAGCGGATCGGGGCGACGACATTTGTGGGCTATGAGCATCTGGAAAGCGACGGCGTCTTGCGAGCGATTCTGAAAGGCGAGCAGCTGGTGAAGGAAGCCGTCGAAGGGGAGACAGTTGAGCTGGCGCTGGATGTCACGCCCTTCTATGCCGAAGGTGGTGGGCAGGTCGGAGATCAGGGAATCTTGACTGGTCCTGAAGGGGTGGTCGATATCAAAGAGACGACGAGGCCGGCGCCGACGGTCATCTTGCACAAGGGAACCGTCCGCAAGGGGTGCATTCGAGAAGGTGAGCGCCTGCATATGACGGTGAATGCGACCACGCGTCTGGATGCCGCGCGCAATCATACGGCGACGCATCTCGTCCATGCGGCTCTGCGTGATTTACTGGGGCTGCATGTGAAGCAGTATGGCTCGCTGGTCGGACCCAACCGTCTTCGGTTTGACTTTGCTCATTTTCGACCGCTGTCGTCCCGCGACATCGACGACATTGAATCGACGGTGAATGAAGAAATTCGCAAGAACGAGACTGTACGCACTCAGGTGATGAGTATTCAGGAGGCCGTGGCGAACGGCGCCCTGGCGTTCTTGGCGACAAGTACGGTGAACAGGTGCGTGTGGTGACTGTGGAGTCGTTCAGCAAAGAACTGTGCGGCGGTACCCATTGCCGACAGACGGGCGACATCGGACTCTTCCGCATTGTCTCAGAAGGGGGCGTGGCGGCCGGTGTGCGCCGGATCGAAGCGCAGACGGGCAGCGGCGCGTATATCCTCATGAAGAAACTTGAAACCGATGTTCGCGAGTTATCGGATTTGTTGAAGGCGGGGCAGTCCGAGCTGGCCGCCAAGACCCGCAAGCTGATGACACAGCTGAAGGATAAGGAGCGGGAACTGGACGAGTTGAAATTGAAAATGGCCAGCGGCGCCGCGGTCACCTCGACCGCCAGGACAGTCGCCGGGGTGACGGTGCACGTGCAGCGGACGGATGGCTTGGATGGGAACGGTATGCGCGCGTTGGCGGATCAGCTCCGGGACAAGATGAAAAGCGGTGTCATCGCACTTGGCGCAGCGACCGGCGGTGACAAGGTCTCGTTGCTGGTTGTGGTGACGAAAGACTTGATTGGGACGATCAAAGCTGGTGAGATCATTAAGGCTATGGCCACTGAGGTGGGTGGAACCGGAGGTGGCCGGCCAGAAATGGCTCAGGCCGGGGGAAAGGATCCGGCCAAGCTCGACGCGGCGTTGGAAAAGGTTTTTAGCCTGGTTGAAACCACTCTCCAGCGGTAGAATCATGCCTAGCCGAATTCTTGCGCTCGATTACGGTACCAAACGAATCGGCGTCGCGCTCAGTGACGAATTAGGCTGGACGGCGCAGCCGTTGGAGACGATTGAGCGTCGGACGCTCGTGCGTGATCTCGCCCACATCGAACAGTTGGTGCAGGAACATGAAGTCAAGGAAGTCTTGATTGGGCTGCCGTTGCGGCTCGATGGTGAAGAAGGGCCGGCGGTGCAAGCGGTTCACGAGTTCATCACCCATTTAGGAGAGGCTCTTTCGGTTTCGATCGTGACGTGGGACGAACGGATGACGACGAGGTCAGCGGAGGATCTCTTGATCGCCGCCGATGTCAGCCGCAGGAAGCGCAAAGGAGTGGTCGACCGTGTGGCCGCCGCGATTTTGCTACAGAGTTACCTTGAGTCTCAAACTCCAGCGAAGGCTCACGACGGTCACACCTCTTCGGAGGAGATCGTAGAAGAGTGGGGGAAGTCTCTCGAAGACAGTCCAGCCTATGACGCTTCGTCTCATCCTCATCGTGGTCCTCGTGATCGTCGTACTCGCCGGGTTGGCCGGGTACCAGATGATTCGTTGGGCTGAGGCGCCGGTCGTGTCCGATTCGGATCGCGCTCCACAGAAAGTTGTGGTCATTCCAGAAGGCGCGACGTTTCAACAAGCTGCGGTGTTGCTTGAGCGGGAGCAGCTGATCAGGAGCCGTTCGGCCTTTCTGCTGCTGGGGAAGGCTCAGGAAGCCGACCGAAAAATTCATCCCGGAGAATATGATCTCAATGCGGCCATGGCTCCGGCGGACATCCTTTCGAAGCTGGTACTTGGCCGCGTGATTCTTCATCCCGTCACTATTCCCGAGGGCTATACATTCAATCAAATCGCCGATGTGCTCGCCGAACACCGGATTACGGATCGCGCGGAGTTCGTCAGATTGGCCACTGACAGGTCTTTTCTGAAGACCCTTGGGATCTCAGCTGAAACGGTGGAAGGGTATCTCTATCCCGATACGTATCGATTGACTCGTCCGACAACCGCCAAAGAGGTCATGCGAGTCATGGTCGACCAGCTTGGCCAGGTGATGACGCAAGAATGGCAGGCGCGGGCCAAGGACATTCACTTGACGGTTCATGAAGTGTTGACCTTGGCGTCAGTGATCGAAAAAGAAACCGGTGCGGGAGAAGAACGCCCACACATCTCGTCCGTGTTTCATAACCGGCTGAAGAAGCGCATTCCGCTGCAGAGCGATCCAACCGTCATCTACGGCTTGCCGAATTTCGATGGAAACCTTCACAAAAAAGATTTGTCCCATCCTAGTCCGTACAATACATATCGGTGGGCCGGTTTGCCGCCCGGGCCGATTGCCAATCCTGGAGCACAGTCGATCCGTGCCGCCCTGTATCCGGTACCGTCCGCGTATCTCTATTTCGTCTCAAAGAATGACGGAACGCATCAATTTTCCGCGACGCTGGTGGAACATAACAGAGCAGTAGAAAAGTATCAGAAGCGCCCCTTCCGACGAGGCAATCGTTCGCAGACGTTGATGTCCCCCGATGGCAGTCAGATACACCACGAAGAAGGAGTTTCGTAAACGATGTCAGGATGGAATCTCCCTACACTGATCGATCATACAGTCTTGAGGCCGGACGCAACGAAAGTCGAGGTGCTTCGGTTGTGCGAAGAGGCGAAAGCGAATGGGTTCACCGTGATTTTTGTCCCACCTTGCTACGTCGATGAGGCCGTGGCGAGGGTGGCTGGCACCAGCATTCGTGTCGGCATCCCCATCGGCTTTCCATTAGGGGGGCACAGCACACAGACGAAAGTGGCTGAAGCGGTTGACGCAGTGGCTCACGGCGCGCAGGTTTTGGACATGGTCCTGAATGTCAGCCGGCTGAAATCGGGCGATCATGACTATGTGCGGAACGATATTGCTGAAGTCGTGAAAGCGACCGCGCACGTCGAGCACAAAGTGATCCTTGAAACGTGCTATTTGACGCAGCAGGAGAAACGGACGGCTTGCCATGTAGTCATCGAAGCCGGAGCGGATTATGTGAAGACCTCGACCGGATTTGGGGCCGCCGGCGCTACGGTGGAGGATGTCCGACTCCTGAAGGAGACTGTCGCAGGACGGGTGAAGGTGAAGGCGTCTGGTGGCATTCGCGATTGGAAGACCACGCTGGCGATGCTTGAGGCCGGAGCAGATAGAATTGGAACCAGTGCCAGTCTCAAAATCCTCGACGAGTGGCGGACGGCAATCCAAAAACAAGCATAGCACCATGAAAGATAGGCGGTGGATTCCTCTGCTCTCGGGGGGATTATCCGGCCTAACAAAGGGACATCTCTCGTCTAGGTCCTTCTGGGCCCGGCTGTCGGTCCCATACGTCCCTATGTCAGGCCTGCGGTGAATTGAGTATAGTGCATGGATGATCAAACGAATCATTCTTCTCGTCATTGATGGGTTGGGAATCGGGGCGTTACCCGATGCGGCCGACTATGGCGATGCTGATGCGAATACCCTCATGCATCTCGCTGAGACGGTCGATGGCCTGAGTGTGCCCAATTTGGAGATGTTGGGTCTAGGGCAGATTGCTCCAATCAAGGGCGTACGGGCCATGGTCCAGCCGAACGGATCTTTTGGCCGACTGGGATTTGCCTCGCCAGGTAAGGATTCTGTCGTCGGATACTGGGAAGTCGCTGGGGTGGTTCAGAAAAAAGCCCCGGAGGTCTGCAGTTCCGGCGTCCCCACCAAGATCGTCGACGTCGTGGAGCAGCTCTTAGGCAGAAAGTCGATCGGCCGAGGCCTCTCGTCCATGGGGGTGATGCTCCGCCAGCATAGTATGGAGCATATGGCGACCGGAGCGCCTATTCTGTGGACGGACGGAGGCAATACGTGTTTTGTCGCCATGCATGAATCACTCATGGCCCCGGTGGAATTCCAACAGCACTGTCGCGAGATCAGAAAAGCAGTGAAGGATGCGGGGATGCTCATTCGTGTCGTCGGGCAGCCAGTCATGGGTGGTCATGATTTCCTTCGGCCTCAAGTTGGGCGAAAGGACTATGTGAGCGAACCGCCGGGTGTGACGATGTTGGATGTCTTAAGCCGCTCCGGCCAGATCGCGATGGGGGTTGGAAAGGTCTATGATCTCTTCAGTGGGCGCGGATTTACCAAGTCCCTCTCGGTAGCCTCGGCGATGGTGGCCGTGGATGAAGTGATCGGCATGTTGAATAAGATGCCTCGCGGTCTCATCTGTGCCAGTCTGGATTTGCTGTCGGAAGATGCCGGGCAGTCGGCCACCGCCCTGCAAGAATGTGATCGCCGCCTGCCAGATTTGTTCGAGAAGTTGCGCCTCGGCGACATGGTGATCGTAACGGGTGACCATGGACGAGATTTTTCATTACCGGGACGGACCTCCACTCGAGAGTATGTGCCGGTCTTCGTGACCGGCCCCAAGTTGGCTCAAGGCGTCGATTTGGGAAGTCGATCAACCGCCGCCGATGTGGGGCAGACCATTGTGGAGGCACTTCAAGCCGAACGATTGCCGGTTGGTGACAGTTTCTTGGATGCGCTCAGGCCGGGGTAATGGTAAAGGGTGAGGAGCAGGAGGCAGGCGAGCGATGTCGTATGAACGGAAGTTAACCCAGCTGGGTCTAGCATTGCCGGCTCCGCCAAAGCCTGTCGCCAACTATGTGCCGGCAGTCAGGGTCGGGGATCTCTTGTTTCTCTCTGGGGTGTTGCCATCACGAGATGGCCAACTCATCATGACGGGCAAACTTGGACAGAATTTGTCCATCGAGCAAGGGATGGAAGCCGCACGAGTGGCGGTGTTGAATGGATTGAGTATCATTCGGCAGGAAGCCGGTTCTCTCGATCGCGTGAAGCGGATCGTCAAAATGGTCGGCCATATCGCCTCTGCACCTGGGTTTACGGAACAACCTCAAGTGCTTAACGGCGCATCAGACTTGCTCGTGGCGTTATTCGGAGACGCAGGCCGACATGCTCGTGTTGCCGTCGGTGCCGCTGAACTTCCCCGCCAGGCTCCTGTGGAAATCGAATTGATCGTGGAACTCGCCAAGTAGTCCTGCTGTCGGCTCCGCCCGCGCGTGATAGTCGGTTTATAGGCACACTCATTTTCATCTATTACCTTGTTGCACCAGTGCAATTCTCGCTGCTCCTCTTTCTGGCAACGGATCACCTCAATCGAAGAATTCCTTTAGGAATAATGCAGTGAGTCCGATAAGAGGATGACGGACGGCAGACTCTTCTGCTTGAGTCGCTTGGTTGAGACGATTCGCAACCGGGTGGAAGGTAACAAATTGTCAGGGAACCAAGATCGATGAAACGAGTGGTCCCCCATGAGCTGTTGCCGGACATGGTTTTGGCAAAACCAGTGGTGAATGCCAATGGACTCCCCATTGTGGCGGCTGGAACGATCTTGGATGTCGCTATGATCGAACGGCTTCGACAAATGGAGTTGACGTCGGTCTATGTGGAGGGCGATGCCCTGGATTCAGGTGGAAAAACCCTGGCGGAATTGGAAGCCGAACTTGATCACCGGTTTCGGCAGGTTGTTCAAGATCCCATTCAGCAACTGATCCTCCGGACTCTCCGCACGCATTTGCATGCCACCCGTGGCATGGCATCCGTGACCGAGAAGCCCCAGACAACATGACCACCTTCAATCCGACAGACCTGCGCAATAGGATTGAGAAGCTCGGGGACCTTCCCACGCTTCCTCATGTCGTGCAGCGGCTTGCCGCCATGATCGGTCGTCCAACCGTGTCAACTGAGGAGATCGGCTCCATCATCGAAAAGGATCAAGTGCTCGCGGCCAAAGTCCTCAGACTCGCCAACTCACCGTTCTACGGATTTCCCTCCTGCATCAGCTCGGTCACCCACGCCGTGATCGTGCTGGGCTTTAATGTGGTCAAGGGGCTGACTCTCTGTGCTTCGGCACTCAGCATCATGAAAGAGGCCGGCATGGATCAGTTGTGGCGACATTCCCTGGGCGTCGCCATTACCGCCAATCTTCTGGCAACCAGGTTGGAGATCAAGAATCCAGAGGAACTCTTCGTCTCAGGCCTGCTCCATGACATTGGGAAAGTCGTGCTCTACGTTAAATGGCCTGATGTGGGGGATAGCATCAAAGACGCTCTGAAAACCAGAGCTGGCCGTTCACTCTTTGAAGTTGAGCAGGAGCTCACGGGCCTCTCTCATGCGGATATCGGGGGATGCCTGGCGAACGCTTGGCATTTGCCGGTCGCGCTCCGTGAGCCGATCCTCTACCACCATGATCCGACCCTGGCCAAAGAAGCCATGCTGCACACGGCCATCGTCCATGTGGCCGATATCTTGGTCAAAGGGCTGGCCTGTGGAAATCCTGGAGATGACATCATTCCACCTCTGTCGAGGGCCGCCTGGGATATGGTCGGACTCGATGAGCCGCGGCTGGCGGAATGCATCGACAAGGCAGCAAACGAGTTCTCGACCATTGACGACTATCTATGAACCCCTCCACGGCAGGCCGGAGAATTCTGCTCCTCCACCACGAGCTTACTCCTGCCTTGACTATGACTGCCGCATTGGAGAAAGCCGGGTTTCAGGTCGTAGAAGGCAATCTGCCTGATCTCGCACTGCATGAACTTGTCCACGATCCACCTTGTCTCATTCTGGCTGCCGAAGGAACCGGGGGCCATTCAGTGGAAATACTCACACGAAATCTCAAGCTCGATGCTTTCCTGGGTCGCCTGCCTCTCATCGTCTTCGTCCGGGACTGCCGACTCAACGATATTGACTGGAGTGCATTGGGAGTGGACGATTTCATCACGATCCCCTATCGTGTGGAAGACGTCGTGCATCGCATACGCCTCTGTCTCAGCCGTCTGACCCGTTCGCTCGATGCGAATCCTCTCACCCGCCTCCCGGGTAATACCACCATTCTGTTTGAAACCACCTCCAGGATTCAAAGCAAACAGCCCTTTGCGCTCGCCTACGTCGATATCGACAATTTTAAGTCTTTCAACGATCGTTACGGCTATGGACGTGGAGACGAAGTGCTCATCGTGGCCTGTCGCATCCTCACGACAGTGGTGGGAGAACTGGCTGGCCCGGAAGGGTTTGTCGGCCATGTTGGGGGAGATGATTTTGTCTTCATGAGCCGGCCGCAGACCATCGATGCGATCTGCCAAACCGTCATCAAGCGATTTGATCTCGTGATTCCGGATTTCTACGACCGTGAGGATCGCCTCAAGGGCTACATTGATTCTATAGATCGTCGGGGGAATACAGAACAGTTTCCGATCATGAGTCTTTCAATTGCCGTCGTCACCAATGAGCGGTCCCACATTGCCCATCCCGGCGACGTGAGCAAAATTGCCTCAGAACTGAAGAAACGAGCCAAGGCCTTGAAAGGCAGCGTCTATGTCAAAGACCAGCGAGGCCAGGCCGTCGATGCGTTTCCCACGACGACAGATTCCACCGCCCAGCACCCCGCCTCGCACACTTGACTCTTAAAAAAAACGCTTGTTAAAGTCGGCTATGCTTTTGATGTGGTCCCAAGCTTGTCTCCCTCCTTCCCAATAGGCCATCGATGAATAGAGTTGTCATCACGGTACTCTTCCTCTCGTGTATCATCCCTGTTGGGGGAACGCTCTCTCTCTCGCATGCCGGGAAGACGGGCATTGAGCTGTCCACTCGGTCTGTGACGCCTGGCGGGACGTTGGTGCTAAGCGGAAAAGGATTTGGCACGTTCAAGTCGACCCAATTCAATCGGGTCACTGTGAATGGGGTATCGGCGTTGGTCCAGCGATGGGACCGGGAAGTGATTGAGGTCAAGGTTCCCCTCAAGGCGACCAGCGGGTTTGTTGAGGTGCTGATCGGAAAGAAGAAATTGCTCGCCGGATTTGTGAATCTCGCGATGCCACGGATCGAGACTATCACGCCGACGGAAGCGGAACGGGGGATGACTCTTCAGATCACCGGTCATCATTTTGGTCTCTCGGCTGGCGCGCGCGATCCGAATACCATGTTCGGTGTCAATGATGTGCTGGTTGGCGGGGTGGTGGTGCGTCCCAAGCGGTGGAGAGACGACAAGATCGAGCTTGACATTCCGACGAATGCGGTGAGCGGGGATGTCGTGGTTCGACTGGCGTCTTCGGATCCGCTTCCGGACGGATCATGTTGTGCTCCGGTCGAGTATGCCGTGAGCAATGCCGTTCCGCTGGCCCTGATTCCGTCCATTCGAGTGGACCCGGTCAGTGGACCGGTTGGTACGAAAGTGGTCTTGTTCAGCCAGGGGTTTGGGAACACCAAAGAGCTGATGGATGATGCGGTCCTGATCGGGGGACGGCCGGTAACCATCGATCAATGGAAAGACGACATCATTGTCTTCCATGTCCCGCTCGATGCAGAGTCGGGTCCGCTTGTGCTGAAATATCAAGGACGAGAACGGGTGCTCGCACCGTTTACGGTTCACGTTCCTCGCATCATTTCCATGAGTCCTGCCAGTGCGCCCATTGGGACCTTGCTGCGTATTCACGGTGAGCACTTTGGGTTTTACTCAGAAGGCGGGGCCACGCCCTACAACTTCATGGATTTCAATACTGGTGGGAATCGCGTCGAAATCGGCGGGGTGCCGGCGGTGATCTATCGCTGGAACGACGACCGAATCGATGTGTGGGTGCCGTTCAGCGCGAAAACCGGCAAGGTCATTATTCACCGGAGTGCCAACACGCCGAACGTAGGCGGACTTTGTTGTGCCGAGCGAGGGTCCCTCGCCATCGAGGCCGGGGACTTCACGCTCGTGACGCCAGTTGTTGAGTCGTATGCCCCTCAGGCCGCCGGGTTGGATGCCACGGTGACTATTAAAGGCCGGGGGTTCGGAACGTTTCTCAAGACTGCCGAACATGCTGATTTGGGATTGAACCAGAAAGCCTACAAGCGGCGAGATGATGTCGAAATCAATGAACCAGTCGAAAGTTCTAATGTCATCTCCAATGTGTCGCGGACGGAAGTGTTGTTTAACGGCGCAGCCGCGCTGGTTCAATCATGGACCGATGAGGAAATCGTCGTGAAGGTCCCGCATCGTAATCTCTACGGGATCGGGAAGAAGGGCGAGTTTTTTGATAATCTGGCGACCGGCCCGCTGGTCGTGCGCCGGGGATCATGGGATCTGCTGCTTGATGGAACGTGTTGTTCGCCAAAGAAGTGGATCACGCTTGAGGCCGGACCGTTCACTATCGAAGCAACAGGGCTTCCTGATACAGGCTACTGGAATAACAACAGGCCTGATGCGAGTACCAATCAATAATGCTGTTGTGGTTCCCTTTCCGTCGTGCTCATCGTCGGAACAGTGTCGCGCCACTCCTTCTCCTGCTCGGCATGATGTTTCTGCTTCCTCAATCAGCCGGGAGCACGGATTCCAGCAATTTCGTTACCGCCCAGGCAAGCAACACAAAATCAACCTTGATGAGTATTCAGTTCCGTACACCCCAGAATGGGTGGGTGGTAGGAACTGGAGGCGCCATCCTGAAAACCACCGATGGCGGGAAGAAATGGAAGCGGGTGGTGAGCGGAACGTCTGCCTTATTAACGTGTGTATTCTTTGCCGACTCCCTGACAGGATGGGTGACGGGGGCTGGGGGATTTCTAAGCCACACGACGGATGGGGGAGAGTCCTGGCTTTCTCAACACCTGGATACTCAGCAGGCATTGTACGGAGTCTACTTCACATCTCCACGTATCGGATGGGTGATTGGGGGAGCCGGTACGATCCTTCATACCACGGATGGCGGCCGGCATTGGGCGGAACAGGCGAGCGGCACGACGGCGACGCTCTATGCGGCGCACTTCCTCAATGACCAGCAAGGCACGATTGTCGGAGCCTTGGGTACTGTCCTTTCGACGGACGATGGGGGCGTCACTTGGGCTTCGGAAGAAACGCAGCACGCGGTGACCTTGTTCGATGTCTTTTTCACCGATTCCACGACCGGCTGGGCGGTCGGTAATGCGGGGGCTCTATTTCAAACGACGGACCGTGGAGCCAAATGGGTTGACCTGACCTTACCTTGTGGAACGACCTGTACGAGGCTTACGGATTTGTTGAAGGTGCGTTTCACCAGCCCACAAGAAGGCTGGATTGTCGGCGAGCGAGGGACGCTCTATCGGACGACCAATGCAGGTCTCACCTGGAGCGAGGGGAAATCGATTGCCTCGTCCTCGCTCTTCGGCCTCAGTTTTCCAGACGCCATGCATGGGTGGGCGAGCGGCGAAAATGGGACTATCGTCCATCTGCAGCCGGACCGGTAGGTTTCTCTCGATGTCCGGCAACACAATGTCCAAGATACGATGGCGTTGAATCTAATTTGGGTTGACTGAGCCAGCCGTGGCGCGAGGAATGGGGCTGATATTTCCCTCGTGGACTCAAGGGAGAAGTGCATCACTAGAGATCTGGATGAAGGCCTCTTTCGGCAGTAGGGGAAACAAGCTAGGCACGGTAACTGGTCATGCGCAAGGGGCGGTCATTCTATGCGCATCGCAACGGTGCTAGGCGTAGGCTGTTAGTCGTGCCTGCTTCACCAAGGCTCAAGAAATTTCGAATAATGCAGCGGCCGCTGGGAATAAAGGTGCCATATTGACCTGTTATTATTTGGTCGATGCTAATTTTACCGTGAACACGCCGACCCCTCTTGTAATAGTCACCTGCCCGGCCCGGCTCAAACGACCCACTTCCTGAAAGAGGTCGTTCCAGGTGAGCTCGGGACATTGTGTCACGAAGCGGTCAAAGTCACACTCTGGCGAATCTTTGAGCATGGCCATGATACGGTCGGTGATCGGTCTGTTGGTAGGCATCGGCGACTCCTCTCGTGTGTTGGCGGCGTCTGGTGTTGGACGGAGTGTCACTCGGTGTTGGAACGGGGAGACCTCTGGGATCAATCCCGTCGGGAATAGGCCGAATACGCGAGGGATAAGACAGTCGGCCTGCTGAAACGTCGTAGGTGTATGCTACGCGGTAGGCAACTGGTCCGTCAAGCGAGGTGGAGGCCTACAGGCCTGCGATGTTCTTCGCACGCCGGAGCAATGGGACAGATACTCCTCTCTGGTTTGCCTCCGGCACGGAGTTGCTCGTGGTGTCAGCTCTTCAATCGCTGTAATTCAAGGTGGAGAGTCTGCGCCCCATCTGCAATCCAGATATGCCCGTCCTGGATTGTCCATTGTAACTGCATGGCGGGTTTTACCATCCCAGCCAGGGCACGAATACTCTCCATTTGGAGCAGCGTCACGGAGAGGTTTTTCAGCCGGTCGAGCGACGGGCCTTGGTTCGCCCGCCAGACTTCGGCACTGCGGGCTCCATAGGTATAGACGATGACCTGTTTGGAGCGGCCGCAGGCCTGACGCAAGGTTTTCTCGTCGGGCTGGCCGATCTCGATCCAGCAGTCGATTGCCCCCGTGATGTTTCGCTGCCACAGGGCCGGTTCATCCTCAGTGCCCACGCCTCGGCCGAATGACAAGGCCTCGTCTGCGTGTAGTGCGAAGGCGAGTACTCGTACCATCATGCGTTCCTCCGTCTCGGATGGATGGCGCGCAAGTGTGAGCGCATGGTCCTGGAAGTGCTGGCGATCCATATCGGCGATCTGCAGTAGGGCCTTATAGATGGTCGCGTTCGAAGTCATAGTTCACGGTGTGCGTTAGGGGAGTTCCGCAATAAACATCTGTTCAACTCGCTTACGTGCCCACGGCGTCTTGCGTAGGAACGTCAGGCTCGACTGGATCGTCGGGTGATGGCGGAAACAGCGGATGGGTACGCGTGCGCCAAGTTTTTCCCATCCGTGCCGTGCGACTAATGTCGTAACAATGGTTTCTAAGGTGATTCCGTGCAAGGGATCGCGGGGATGAGCCATGGCATGCGGTTGGTTCATGGATGAAGTGGACTTGAGTGGGGATAGAGTACTGATTGCGGCTGAGTTCTACAAGTAGGCTTTGTGAGGGCGGCGGCATGACCGGAACGAATGTGATGATCGGAACGGGAGCGCGCGGGAGGGTAGGGAAGCACCCAGAACCATGTGCGTGGGTGGTCAACACAGGCCAGGCCCGTTAACTGTCGGCCTGTCTGTCCTCAGTCGTGAGTTCTTGAGGCAGGTTGCGATCAGGCGGCAGTGTTGCGCTTGCGCAGATTGGCAAGCTGGGCAAAAGGGGTAAAGGGGCGGTCTGGCTCACCACTCGACAGAGATTCGGTCGACCCGCCAGCGACCTGATCGCGCTGATGCTCATTGTCGTGACAGTAGAGGCAGAGCAACTCCCAGTTGCTGCCATCAGGAGGATTGTTGTGATGGTTGTGGTCCTTGTGATGGACCGTGAGTTGGTTTAGCTTCTTCCCCTCGAACTCGCGCCCACAGTGGGCACAGACCCAGGGGAATAATTTCAGCGCCCGTGCCCGGTAGCTCTGCTCTTGGCTCTTCCGCATCATGCGATGCCTCCGAGAGAAGGAATGACTCGGCGCTGAGATATTCTACAGCAAGTCTACCAGACCCCGCCACTTCGCCATGAAACGTTTTCTGATTCGACTCTTCACCACTCACCGAGTTCAAGACCTGGCAGACACCGCGAAATGTCTCGCGCATTGCCGCTTGAACTTCAATCATCCATATTCTTACCTACTTGATACTAGTCGCGCGCGTGCTCGTCGTGCGAAAAATCAATCCGATGCCTAGCGTATCTGGACTGCGGTTCCAGAGGCACCACAGAGATATTCAGACAAGCCTCTTCCCGGCATGGCGACCGTTTCTTTCTCTGGAGGAATGGCGGCGCTGAAGATTAAGACGGACCCGTGAGGATCGATGTGCCCATTCATCTTAACACCCGTCAGGGTATAGGACCGATCAACTGCGCGGAAGGTGCCTTCTTGGCTAAAACTTCCATTTGGCTTCACGGTGTAAGTGAGTTCGGCAGTTTCGTCGAATGATGTGGAGGTTGGGCCGGGAAGAACCAGTGTGCCTTGTTGTGTGAGCTGGCCAGTGCCGTGGCCATCGTAGACGATGGTTCCATCGATGTAGAAGTGAGCCGTGGAGCCTGTTGCGCTGTCAGTACAGGTCTTGACCGTGCTGAACCGAAACGTGCCTTTGAGAGAGGTTGCGGAGTCGCTCCGGTTGTCTTCGGCACGGGCTGACCAGGTGGGGAGTGTGGCAAGACAAGCCGTGAGAGCAAGCACTGTGCAGGTCGACATGCGCATGATGAGTCCTCCTTGCTACATGGACTGAGTCCTCCCGGATACACCAGCAAGGTAACAAGATCATCGTGATCGGTGTGGCTCAAGTCCTCCAACTCGATGACCACTGACACTGATGATGCTAGATATCCCTGGCACATTCCTTGCTCGGAATGTCGCCACAGAAAAGCCCCGTCCCCTCACCGAATTGATGTCACCGGAGTCAAAGTAATCAGTCTGTAGCGAGATATCGGAAAAGAGCTGTTGTTCACTTGTGAAAAGTGTGGTCGGTTTCTTTTTGTCTAGAGTGAGACGGCAGATTCTATCGAGGTTGCTGCGCTATGGGATACCCTACACAGGTAGGGTAGGAATGCTGCGAGTGCGTCTCGTCAGTAATAGATTGGTGTTCCTCGCTTGAGCCAGATGTCTCAGAACTTTGAGGAGGCACGGATCTGTTCCGTTTTCGTCACATCCCCGGTCACGACAGGATGTTCAGTGTCGGCTCATTGGAAAATGCCGCCATGGACATACATAGGTGGCCACGACTGGTTGCGGCTCTATTGAATGAGCAGTGGCTCGTCGATCGGCATGGGTTTCGCTCCACGGCTCAGGTTCGACGAGACTTCCTGAGTCCATCGGCAGCCGCATGAGAGCACGAGAAACTCAAGCCATCAGGAGATTCACCGGGTGGGCGAGAACATACGACGCACAGCGTTGGCTCAGGAACGACGATTGTCGAACGAGGCAACCCGCAGGTCGGGGCCAATATGGCAACAACCATGTCCAAGAAATCAGAAGCGGTACATTATCACATATCGCGTGAGCAGGTGCTCTTCGATGTGTTCCCCGCTTTCGTCTAGGTCATGACGACTCCTAATTCTATGCTCTTGACGGGGAGCGTCCATCACGGCATTATTGGTCGAAGGGAGAGGTTCTGTCTAGTCCCAGCCCTATCCATTGTGCAGAGACAAGAAGTTCGGCCTGTGAGTGCCTGACAGGATCGAAAAAACCACCATAAGTTTAGGTTGTTGCGTAAGTCATAAGTCAGTAGACAGGTGCCAAGATTGGCTCGTACTTCTCATGATCCACTGTGAAAGGTTATCGAATGTTTGGCCCTAGCACCTCGACAATGAAGACGCCGACCACTCGGATTTTGCTGGATATTTCTATAAATAGAGGATTCCGCAGATTCTGTTCTGATGTGCGCGGAATTTTATTCAAATGTTTTGGGTTAAATCGAATTGACCGCTATCCATTTGTTCGTCTCCTGCTTAAAGATTCCATGCGTTTCATGCTTGGGAATGTTCAACCGATCAGAGGCGAAACGCTGGAACGTGCCGAGGCTGCTGTGGGCTGGCTTCTTCGTGCTCAGGCTGCTACTGCGGATGATGGCGTATCATATGGTTATTTCCCATATAGTAGCGGTAACGGTTGGAGGGATTCGTATCCAGAGACGACGGGGTACATTATCTCGACACTCCTTGAGTATGCAAAAAATACTGGCAACAAGCAGATTGCCGAAGCAGCGTTGAAGATGGCCTACTGGGAAATAAGTGTCCAGATGAAATCCGGAGCTGTTCAAGCAAATGCGCTTTGTGCTCCGGAGGACCAGGTGGCTGCGGCCTTTAATACTGGCATGGTCTTGGATGGGTGGAGTACAGCCTTCCGGTTTAGTCAAGACAGACGTTTCCTAGAAGCTGGACAACGTGCGGGAGATTTTCTGGTTGGGGATATGAATGAACAGGGCTATCTCCAGTCCCACGGTAGAGACGGTACCCTCTTTCCGATAAAAACCTTTACATGTTTATGCGCCTGGGCTCTTTGCCGGTTGAGTGAAAATACAGGAGATGATCGCTACCGAATCTCGGCTGTAAAAATAGTCGAGGCCGCTCTTAAGCAACAACATGTTAATGGATGGTTTGCGAACAACTGTTTAACGCGCCATGAGGCCCCGCTTCTTCACACCATTGGCTATACACTTCAGGGTATTCTCGAAGTTGGGATCTCTGCCAAGCGCGATGATTTTATCGGTGCGGCCCAACGAGGCATTGATCCTCTTATTTCGCAAATGAGATCCGGTGGCTTCCTTCCTGGACGTTTTTACTCAGATTGGACGCCAGCTGCGTTTTCTTCTTGTTTGACGGGGTCTGCGCAGATTGCAGTCGTCTGTTACCGGCTGTTTGAACATACTGGAGATGTGAAATATCGAGGGGCAGCTGACTCGCTTCTGAATTTTTTGAAGGCACTCCAATTGATCGATACCCCTATCACTGAAGTCCAGGGGGCCATCTCAGGTTCGTTTCCTATCGTTGGGGCTTATCAGATGTTGGGATATCCCAATTGGGCCACGAAATATTATCTTGATGCTCTGATGTGTCAACAGAGGTTTTCTTCTTAGGGTAAATAAATTCGCTATTGATGCCAGATGATTGCATGCAAGGTTGCAACGTTATTAATTTAGGTAATTAGGGCGTTTCGTAACCATAGGGTAAGCTGGAGGCCTGATGGTTACAGGACAAAACCAGGTATTTGGGTGCGCGGCCAACTTGGTGCGGGGCAAGAAGTGCGTGTTTGGTGGATCGTTCAAGGTCAACCGGACACGACGTGGGTATGTACCGTGTCGGAAGTGCGGTAAGCAGCAGAGCCGCGCCAAACCGCGGCGTGAGATCGCGATCATCCAGGGGTTCTATCAACAAGTCCCGGCCTCCCGATTGGCGCATGATCTCGCCGGTGACGCCAAGGTCCTCAGTCGGGTCTATCAGAAGCGGCGGGCGGCCATCTTCCCTGTGGCTGAACTGGACGCGATGGAAAGCACGCTTTCCGGTGAGATCGAACTGGACGACGCCTATTTCGGTGGGCGACGGCAAGGCACGCGTGGCAGAGGGGCTGCCGGGAAAAGCGGGGTGTGTGGGCTCTTGGAGCGCGATGGGCGGGTGTATACCAAGGTCGTGGAGAACGTCTCGGCCGAGACGCTCATGACGCATATCCGTGCCAACACCCGCAAGGGATCCGTCTACTATACCGATGCATTCACGGGGTATCAGTCACTCAACCGGTATGGTAAGCACCACACCGTCAACCACACCAAACGCTTCGTTGCGAGACGCACGAAGAACCATAGCAACGGCATCGAAGGCTTCTGGTCATTCGGTAAGCATAGCCGCTCTACCTACAGAGGCGTGTCCCAATAGGACTTTCCGATGTCTCTGAAGGAAATCGAGTACCGCTGTAATCCCCGCAGGGACAATCTCTTCAAACTGTTCCTGTACACGTTCTTTGGGTACGTTTCGCCCTAATTGCCTTAATTTTTTGGGTGTCTTTTCCCTGATACATCTATGAACCGTTCGCGATATAGAGATGCGTCCAGAGCAAATGTGAGCCCCCCTCAACGGAAGCAGCGGAGAAAGAGAATCTCCCGGCAGAAGAGCTATCCCAGCTAGTCAGGTCCTATGTGGCAATCGACGTTCACAGGATCTCCAATAGTATCGATGTCGAAGGATATCGATGCGGGCCGTCGGATCAATGAAATCTAGCAGTAGTACGGCATCGAGTCGTCCTTGTACAGTGGGCTGGAGGCATCTGAGGTCACCGCGACAGAATGAATTAGAACGTGAGAGGAGTCGCTCAAATGGATGTAGGCGGTTTGTCCTTAGAGACTGTCGCGCTATAGGATGTGATTACAAAAGAACTATGATGTCCGGTAATCGCTTGAAGGTTGTGTGTCTCAAACGTGAATTCTGAATGCCTCTGAGTTTGAATGGCTGAATAGGTGCAAGAACTCAGCGCGGAATGGTTACTGAGTTACACTGAAGAGCAGCCCAAATCCGCCTAGCGGAGCTACCTACCGCCAGGCTATCTTGGGAGCAAGCCAGACATTCTTTTTAGTATGGCGTCATCTTGACGCGAGCGCTTGCAAAGAGACAGAGATTTAGTCATGGTTAGAGGTTTGGCTGTAAGTTGAAACGTGAGTATGTGTAGGGGATTACTAGAATGAAGAAGGCTTTGTATAAGGCATTGCACTTTCTTGGAAATGGAAACGTTTCACGCACCCTCAATAAGTATTTCATGAAGCGTAGTCGGTATTATACCTATAAGATGTCCGGTTCTCTGACCCAACAAAAAATCGTGAGCACACTGAGAGATCTGGAGCTTTCGACCGGGGATGTTGTCTGCGTCCATAGTAGTTTTAGTTCGCTAGGATACGTGGAGGGTGGTCCGGAAACCCTCATAAGAGCTTTAGAAGAAGTGGTTGGGTCCTCAGGGACTATCATGATGCCGACGTTTTCCATGGGTAGCAGTATGTTGTCCTACCTTGAATCTGGAGAGGTATTTGATGTTGGGAAGACTCCCTCAAAAGTTGGAGCTGTTACCGAGGTTTTTCGGAAATGGCCCGGCGTAATACGCAGTCTCCATCCCACCAACTCGGTTGCAGCCAAAGGCCGCTTGGCAAAGGATCTTTTGGATGGGCATCATCAGTCGGCCAAGCCTTTTGGGTTGGAAACCCCGTTTGGTCGCCTCGCTCCATTTGGGGGAAAAATTCTCATGATTAATACTCATATCCATAGCTTTCTGCATCATGTGCAGGATCTGGTGGATTTTCCAAATTTATATTTGGATGGAACACGCAAAGCCAAAATCATTGATGAAACAGGGGCAGAGTCGACCATTGAAACTCAGGTCATGCGCGTGCGGGTACCCTACTATCTCATTTTGCCAGGCACGGATGGTTTCCAAGAAGATTATGCATTGTTGCATGATTATGCGCTCATTTTCCCTGAAAGTCGTGGGCCTGCTCTCCTGCAAGCAGGTTTTCGGTTGAACAATCACCCAGATATTTGGGAGAGACAAAAACTTCTCGAGGCGAAGAACATTTTGTGCACCGCAGACCTCGGCGCAGCTCGCGTTGGGCTTCTCCAGGCCGCTTCTTTTTTGCATGAGGTTCGCCCGGCGATGGAATCCGTGCTGACTCGTTTCCGAACATCGTATGAGGTGGAAAGAATCAAAAGTTTGGATCTTCCCTATTTATAATTGCTGAGTATTGAGATTGGGAATGCATTTCACCGTCTTTCATGAAAGTTATGCAGGCCATCACTTGGCTGGCTGATGGAAACTCCACGTTCTGTCTCTAGGGAACACCCATGCAAAAGAGCAATGATTTTAATCCAATGGAAGATTTGCTTACGGCTCAGTTTGCGCTGCCCGCAGACTTACGGGAGCTCAATCTTCGAACATTAACGCCGTTTCAGCGGGCGCTGATGATAATCGATGGAACTGTCACTAAATTTATTGAAGCCTATACCATGGAACAGATTGAAATTGTAAGGTTAGGCCAGGAAATCAGGCCATTAGCGGTTGATAATCAATGGCTAGAAGCAGAAAAGGGAAGCAAAGTGCTCATGCGTCAAGTCTTGTTGCGGGGGAAAGGGAGTTATACGTGTTATGCCTATGCCCCATCGCTGATTATTCTTGATCGACTGCCCCAGTTTATCAAGGAAGGCCTCGACTTAGAAGGTGGAGGAATTGGCCGAATTCTCTATGGTAACCGTTGGGAGACTCATCGGGAATTGTTATGGTGGGGCAAAGAGACTCTCAAAAATGTTCCTGATGCCATTCGCCATATGGCTGGCGTAGAGGCGCTCAGCAGGACGTACCGAATCATTGCAGGTGGAAAGCCCATCATGTTGATAAACGAAAAATTTCCTGTTCATGGAGATGCAATGCCAGCGCATCATTAGTCGATCTCTGGCACTTAGATTGAGAACGAAAGTTCGAATTGTTCTCCTCGAAAGTGTGAAGAGCGCCTGAAGGAAGTTCGTGGTGCCTAGAAAGGAGTTCTTATGAATTTTGAGTACTTAGATCCATTTATTGAGACACTTGGGCGTGAAGCCTTAGAGCAAATTCAATTGAAAAAACTGCAATTAATGTTGGACCCAGTATTGAAAAGCAACAGCTTCTATCGATCAAAGTTAGAAAAGGCAGGAATTAAGGAAGCAAAAGAAATCCAGACATTTGATGATTATCGAAAGATTCCCTTTACAACGAAAGAGGAGTTGTCGAACGATCAGTCCCTTCATCCGCCCTATGGTACCAACGTGACTTTTAAGCGCGAGGATTACACTCGAATCCATCAAACTTCTGGTACCACTGGACAGCCGTTGCGCTGTTTGGATACGGAGGAGAGTTGGAGTTGGTGGGCGCGATGTTGGGCGATGGTGTATCGAGCTGCTGGAGTATCCTCGCATGATCGGATTTTTTTCGCTTTTTCATTTGGCCCATTCATTGGATTTTGGAGTGCGCATGAAGGGGCACGAGTGATTGGTGCGATGTCTATTCCGGGCGGAGGGATGTCTTCTCAGCAACGAGTGAAGGCTATTTTCAACCATGAGGT
This sequence comes from Nitrospiraceae bacterium, assembly GCA_052387595.1. Lineage (GTDB taxonomy): Bacteria > Nitrospirota > Nitrospiria > Nitrospirales > Nitrospiraceae > Nitrospira_D. Next base: position 20,304 of record JBQTJA010000081.1, read on the forward strand.
GACTGTTTTAGTCTGTACTCCCACCTATGCGTTGCATTTGGGGGAAATTGCTAAGGATGAAGGAATGGATTTTTCCAATTCAAGCGTAAGGATTAACATCCATGCGGGAGAGCCAGGGGCGAGCATACCTGGGACACGGAAGCGTATTGAGTCTATTTGGAAGGCTAAATGTTACGATCATGCTGGAGCAACGGAGGTTGGAGCTTGGGGCTTTGAATGTTTGGCTCAACAAGGTCCTCATATTAATGAAGGCGAGTTTATCTGTGAAGTGATTGATCCGGTTACAGGGAAGCTTGCTCAAGAAGGAGAATTGGTTATCTCGAACCTCGGACGAGTGGGAATGCCGGTCATCCGATATCGGACTGGTGATCGGGTCAAGTTGAATACTGGTTGCTGTGAATGTGGGAGAACCTTTCATCGTCTAGAGGGTGGAATTATCGGCAGAGTTGATGGCGTGATTGTCATTCGTGGGATTAATGTATTCCCAAGTGCGATCGAAAATATTGTGAGGCAGTTTCCAGAAGTGGGGGAATTCACGGTGGACGTGTCTCGCCACCGTGAGTTGGATGAGATGGAGCTTCGAGTGGAAGTGACGACTGGAGATGCTGAGGCTATTGCTGCCGCAGTTGCTCATGAAATTCGGAATGCTCTCACGTTGCGTGTAGCGGTGAAGATTGTCCCGCATGGCACATTGCCGCGTTTTGATTTAAAGGCTAGGCGCTTTAATGATTACCGCCATTTAGCGGAGTCTGTAGCATCGAAGCCCCCAACTTCGTGAAAAGGTGTAACATGAAGATAGGCCTAATATTTATAAAGGAATAATATATCGGGCAGTTTGAAGGTCCAAGTGCAAAGATCCTGATCTAGTCGCATTGCTTAAACTGGGACTGCTGACAACGCCGTGCCATCTCCCGTGCCTGCTCGATCTGCTCAGCAGTCATGTGTGAGGTCAGATAGTCTCGACGCTTCACGGCTGCCTTTCCCTCATCGCCATGTAAGAGGGTGCCAGCGATGTGGTACCACATGAGCGCGCGAACCACGTCTTTCCGGACACCCCGTCCCCTCTCGTACATCAGGCCGAGATTGCTCTGCGGACCAGGGTAGCCCTGCGCCGCCGCCTTCCGAAACCACGTCAGTGCCGTTAGGTTGTCCTGTCGGACACCCC
>JBQTJA010000082.1:0-29998 GCA_052387595.1 Nitrospiraceae bacterium
TGCGCGTGATGCCTGGCTCCATTCACTGGAGATCGATCCATCCAATGACAAGCTGCTCCAGCGCTTCCGCGAACAGGGGCTAACCAATCCAGCCAATGAAGACCGCATTCAGCAAGCCAAGCGCCGCTTGTCGGAGAAGGCGGCAAGTCCCGTCGCCACTCCGTAGTCCATCCACAAGACTCCATCGCCCATCGCTCTTCTTTCTGACCACCTCAACGGTCCCCGTTCGAAGGAGGCAAACACCACACGCAGAGCTGCCCGTCGTCAGGCAGGCGGGCGAGGAAAAGGGTGTCAGTCCTCCAGGCAAAAAAGTGTCAATTCTTGGCTCTCCGGAGCAGATTACGGAAGGAAGGCGGCCTTCTTCCTGACTGACCACGCGCCGATTTCTCGTAAGTTGTTGCATCATCAGGGATTGATGGTACGCTAGGCCTTGTCATTGATCGGCACCAAACCTGCTAGAGCAACCGGTAGGCGGCAACAGAAGCGCCGCAGGTTATGACAGGGTAGGAAACGGGCCGTCAGTGAACCATCAACCAGGAGGCAGGACAATGTTGAAGGCAATGCGGAAACAAGAGGGGTTCACCCTCATTGAGTTGATGATCGTCGTGGCGATCATCGGGATCTTGGCGGCCATCGCCATTCCCAACTTCATTCAGTACCAGATGCGGTCACGCACCTCGGAAGCCAAGACGAACCTGAGCGCGATCAAGACAGCGAACTTCGCCTTCCAGGCAGAACAGCGTTGCTTCTTGAGCTCTGCTCCTGCGCCTGTTGCAGTCCCGGCGAACGGTTCATTAGTAGCTTGGCCTGGAGGGGCTGGTGGTATTGCGGCTCCGACGCCTGGTGGTGCCGTGTGGTGCTTCACCAATTTGGGAGGTCCATCAACTGCCATCGGCACCTATGGTGATATTGGTATGGTGCCGGCTGGTGCAGTCCGCTACCAGTACATGTTGGCTGCCAGCCTTGCTGTGACGCCATTGGTGGGTGGTATTCCGACTCCTGTGAAGGGGCAATGCGGTGCCGCGAGTACTGGTCCACTGGCTGCTGGTCCGGGTGTTGCCCCGACGCTGGGCTTCATTGCTCAGGCGCTCGGTGACTTGGATGGAGATGCTGCGAATGGAGACTTCCGGGTATCAGACTTGGGCAACGTGGTCAACTGTCTGACGAACGAAAGCGTATTCTAACTCGTCGTCAGGCTGCAATGTCCGGTCAGGGCTTACAGAGCCCTGACCGGCTTGTACGTTTCGGAGCTCGTTTCTTAGAACCTCACCTCTCGGTATATATCGCGTCATGAGATTCGAAGTGCTTCACGCGAAACGTCAGCACCTGCTTTTTCCCCTGGCTCTCGTCCTCTTACTCAGCGCCAGTCTGTTCACGCAATACCTCTTGGAGCAGCGCAGTCAAGGCCGCACCGCGAAGCTAGAACAACTTCGACTCTTGCCGAGAGGGGAAATTCTACGGCCAGCCCTCTTGGGCTATCACCAGTTGGGAGCAGACCTTCTCTGGTTGCGAGTGGTCCAAGTGCTTGGCGATCGTGTCGTGCGCGACAAAGACTACGAATGGCTCTATCACGCACTCGATGTCATCACCACCGTGGATCCCAAGTACGTCTATGCCTACGAGGCAGGAGGGGTTGTGCTGGCTGAATTGGCGTGGCGGGTGGACTTGAGCAATAGGCTGTTGGAAAAGGGACTGGCTCCCAATCCATCCTCGTGGCAGATTCCGTTTCGACTAGGTTTCAACCACTTTTTCCATCTCGGTGATCATCTCCGGGCCGCCGAATACATGTCGCAGGCGGCTCGAATCCCTGGGCTGTTTCCCATCGGCCCCCCCCATTACACCGCAAGACTGGCCTCTCGGCTCTATGTCCAAGGAAAGAACCCTGAGGTGGCGCTTGAGTTTTTGGAAGCCATGCTTGAGCAGACAACCGATGAGTTGGTCCGTGAGAAGCTGCAGCGACGAATCAGGCGGATAAGCCTGGAACGAGATCTTCAAATGCTGGAACAACAGATCCACCAGTATGCCGATTCGAGAGGGAGGAGACCAGCTTCGCTTATGGAACTCGTGTTGGCCGGGTTACTTCCCGGCATCCCGTCTGAGCCATATGGCGGTGACTATCTATATGATTCGAAGACCGGAAAGGTCATGAGCAGCACACACGACGAGAGGATGGGGGTCTACGTGCCGGCTGATTCTCTTGCAACACGAGGGGATATCGAATAGAGGTTGCATGGAACACTCAAACATTATTCTCAAGACCGAAGGACTCAAAAAAACATTCAAAGTCGGGTTCTGGGGGCGCGAGGTGACTGCACTGGAAGGTCTTGATCTCGAAGTGAAGCAGGGAGAGGTCTTTGGCTTTCTTGGCCCCAACGGTGCCGGCAAAACGACGACGATCAAGATGCTAATGGGATTGATCTATCCCACGAGCGGACAAGCCTGGCTCTTTGGTCGCCCCATAGGGGACCAGGAGTCGAAGGCCCGGCTTGGGTTTTTGCCGGAATCTCCGTACTTTTATGATTACCTCACCGGTCTTGAGTTCCTCCAATTCTATGGCCATCTTTTCGGACTTCGCGGAGTGGCCTTAGGGAAATGTATTGATGAGTTGTTGGAGCTAGTCGGGATGTCTCATGCCCGCGATCTTCAATTGCGAAAGTTTTCCAAAGGGATGCTGCAGCGGGTGGGGATTGCTCAGGCGCTCATCAACGATCCGGAATTAGTGGTGCTGGATGAGCCAATGTCGGGCCTGGACCCGGTCGGGCGCAAAGAGATCAGGGACTTGATCATGCGTCTAAAAGAGTCCGGGAAGACGATCTTTTTCAGTTCTCACATTCTGCACGATGCTGAGCTTCTCTGTGACCGGGTTGCCATTATTCTCAAAGGCCGACAAGTGGCGTGCGGACGCGTCAGTGAACTGATTGATGAAGGTGTGGCGCATTCGGTGGAAGTTGTAGTCGATGGGCTTGGCCACGAAGGGTTGGCGCGTCTACGTCAACTGGCTGATCGCATCATTGTTCAGGGATCTCAGGTCTTAGTGGTGCTGCCAAGCCGTCAGCAAGTTGGGCAGGTTCTCGAGATCATCAGAGGAGCCAAAGCAACATTGGTTTCACTGACTCCACAGAAAGGATCACTTGAAGATTTGTTCATTCGAGAGGTCAAGAGCAAACAGCCAGAGTTGAGGGAAGCCGTATGAGAATCCTCTCCATCGCCATGAACACGTTTCGTGAAAATTTGCGCGAGAAGCTGCTGTACAATCTATTGTTTTTTGCCTTGCTCATGATCGGGAGTTCGATCCTTCTTTCCAGAATCACGCTGGGAGATTACCATCGTCTGATTTTGGATCTTGGACTGGCCAGCATCAATCTGTTTGGCGTGCTCATCGCGATTTTCGTCGGGATCGGGCTCGTGAGCAAGGAAGTCGACCGAAAGACGATCTATACGATCGTATCGAAACCCATTCCTCGATATGAGTTCCTACTGGGTAAGTACTGTGGGTTGGTCATTACATTACTGGCGAATACCGTGGTGATGGTGGTTGGATTATTGATCGTCCTCCATATTATGGACGTACCGATCACCAGTCTGGTGTTTAAATCCCTTGCGCTCATCTTTTTGGAACTAATGGTCATCACTGCCGTCGCCATTCTCTTCTCCACGTTTACGAGCGCGACGTTAAGCGCCATTTTTACCCTTGCCGTGTATGTGATCGGACACTTGTCCGGTGACCTCAAGGAATTCGCCAAGAAATTAGACGAAGTCAGCCAGATGGTCGTCAATGCCATTTACTATACGCTTCCCAACCTCGAACGATTCAACCTCAAGGGGCATGTGATTCACCACCTCGACTTTGGCCTGACTGATATGGCCCTCACCTCGGCCTATGGGTTGACCTACGCAGCGTTTCTGCTCCTCCTGGCGAGCATAATTTTCCAGCGGCGGGATTTTCAATAACAGATCGAGAGGCCCTTTCTCAGCGCGTACATGCATGATGGCGCGAAGAAGGGGGGGAAGGCTGCCTGCAGGGGAGACAGGCGACGTCGTTTACGACGGTACCTGCCCGGTTCGAATGGGACAGACACCACGCGCAGACTCGCAGAAAGGTGTCAGCCCCTCATCTAGCTTGTGATGGCGCCTTCCGAGGCGGACGAGACGTGCCTGGCGTATTTTCCCATTACGCCCGAGGTGTAGCGCGGCACCGGTGGTTTGATCTTCTTCAGCCGAGCGGCGATTTCTCGCTGCGAGAGGGCCACATCCAAACGGCGTTTGGGAATATCGAAGGTAATCGTGTCTCCGTTCTTGACCGACGCGATCGGCCCCCCCTTTGCGGCTTCAGGGGCGACGTGCCCCGCCATCAATCCATGGGTGGCTCCGGAGAAACGGCCATCAGTGAGCAAAGCCACAGAGTCGCCAAGGCCGGCACCCACGATGGCAGCCGTCACGCCTAACATCTCACGCATGCCTGGTCCTCCAGACGGACCTTCATACCGAATGACGACGACATCACCAGGCTTGATCTGTCCCGCCTTGACTGCCACGAAGGCATCCTCCTCCCGCTCATAGACCTTCGCCCGTCCCTGGAACTTAGTCATCGAATGGCCGGCAACCTTCACAACACAACCTTCCGGCGCCAAATTGCCCTTCAGAATAACCAGGCCGCCTGTCGCTTTGATGGGGTGGGCGAGGGGACGCAAGACTTGTTGGCCCGGTGTTTCACGAGCATGTGATGCCTCTTCGCCGATCGTTCGACCGGTGACGGTGGGCTGATTCCCATGAAGGAGCCCGGCCTCGATCAATCGATTGGCCACCAGAGTTGTACCGCCTGCCGCATAGAGATCGGCGGCAGCAAATCGCCCCCCTGGCTTGAGATCGGCCAGCAGAGGGACCTTGCGATTGATTTTGTCGAAGTCATCGATACTCAGCTTGATCCCGGACTCACGGGCGATGGCGAGGAGATGCAGGACAGCGTTTGTTGAGCCCCCGGTCGTGGCGACGGCGGCGATGGCATTCTCCAATGACTTTCTGGTGATAATCTGGCGAGGGCGCAGATTCTGCTTCACGAGCTCCATCACCATCTTGCCGCACTCGAAGGCGACATCGTCTTTGCGTCCGTCCATGGCCGGCACTCCGTTGAGGCCCATCGGTGAAATGCCGAGGAATTCAAAGGCAATGGCCATCGTATTGGCGGTGAATTGACCTCCACAAGCTCCAGGCCCCGGGCACGCATGGTCTTCCAAGTCCTTCAGCTCGGCGTCGGTCATCTTTCCCGACGCATGTTTTCCGACCGCTTCAAAGACATCCTGAATGGTCACATCATGTCCTTGAAACTGTCCCGGCATGATCGAGCCGCCATACAGCATGAGCGACGGCAGGTTCAACCGAGCGAGAGCCATGACGGTGCCGGGAATTGTTTTATCGCACCCGGACAGGGCGACGACGGCATCGAACAAGTGTCCACGCGCGACGAGCTCGATCGAATCTGCGATGACCTCGCGGCTGATCAGGGACGCCTTCATTCCTTCGGTGCCCATCGAGATGCCGTCGGACACCGCGATGGTGTTGTACTCGATCGGAGTTCCTCCGGCGGCTCGGATTCCGGCTTTCACTCGCTCGGAAAGCCGTCGCAAGTGAAAATTGCACGGCATGACCTCGATCCAGGTATTGGCCACGCCAACGAGGGGTTTTGACAAATCATCATCCGTAAAGCCCACCGCTTTTAACATGGCCCTGGCCGGCGCGCGGCCGGCCCCAACGAGGAGATCATGACTCTGGAGTTTCACTTCTTTCTTCATCGCTCTTTGTCGTCCCTTTACTGTACAGACATGTTGCTTGGTGGTGCAGGGGCTATCTCATGGGGGTTCTTGCCATGCGGAGTGCCGCCATGCGGATTGGCCCCGTGCGGATTTGTGCCGTACGGCATCGCGCCTCCATGTGGAGTGCCATGACCCTTGGGCTGGCCTATCATCTTGGCGTGCTCGGACTGCTCCTTCGCTCGTTGTTCCGGAGTCAGCAAGCCCATCACGTCGCGACGCGTTTTGATGGAGGTCATCCGCAGTCCGACTTGCAGATCTTCGCTTTGTCTCAGCTTGGTTTCGATCGCGGCGAGATCGGATTGCTCATTGTCGGTCAGCGCCTTCAGTTCACGCTCCGCGATTTGGATGTCGGCTTCGGCCTTGATCCGTGCTTTGTCAAGATTGAGCTGGATGTCCTTCAGTTTGGCAACCTGATCCGCCGTGAGCCCAATATCCTTATCGTGCTTCAAGAGATGTCGGATCAGGTGGCCGGTCCCGCTATGCATCATGCCCTTGCCGTAGCCGTGGGCGCCGCCGCCGTGCCCCCCTCCAGCATGACCATAACTCGGATCATTGGCCCACAGGCTTGGCATATCCATCGCCAACAGACATGCTGACGCGACGACAAACGCAGCCGTCATCTTTGTAAGAGACGTCATGAATTCCTCCTTGGTTGAGAGGCCCCGGAGTCGAAGCTTGCCATAGCAATCGTCGTAACGCAAGCGAGGCGCTTGCCGTTGCCGAGGTCCATCACGTTCAGGTTCAACGCTGTCGGGCGTGAGAGAGAAGGTCCATGCGCGGGTCTGGATGCCGCTGTTTGCTCAACTGTTCGTATAATACCCGTTCGTCTTCGCTGAGACCTGACGGTAGGACAATTTGCAGCGTGAGGAACAGATCCCCAGGCCCGCCTGTGGCCGAGGGAAGCCCCTTTCCCTTGAGTCGAAGCTTCCCGTCGGCCTTGCTGCCCGGTGGAACCTTGACCTTTACCGGTTCCGCTAAGGTTGGCGCAGTCACCTCTGCTCCGAGCATGGTTTCCCAAGGATAAACGGGCAGACTGACATGCAAGTCCGACCCTTGCCGACGGAAGACGGGATCGGGCGGAATGATCACATGGAGATACAGATCCCCGCGCTTTCCGCCATTCGTTCCAGGCTGGCCTTTTCCGGCAACCCGAACCCTGGTTCCGTCTTGCACTCCAGCGGGAATTCGCACTTCAATGGTCTTGAATTCGGTTGTCATCCCGGCACCCTGACAGGTTACGCAAGGTCGGTTACGCACGGTGCCGCTTCCTTGACAGGTCGAGCATGTCCGAGGCTCACGCAGATTCACGCGCCTCGTCACACCGGTGAGCACCTCGCGCAGCCCCAACTGGACGTCGGTCTCAATGTCCTCTCCCGGCATTCCAGCTCCACTGCGGCCACGGTTTCCAAAGAGGTTTTCGAAAAAATCGGAGAATTGCTCGCTTCCAGCTCCGCCGCTTCCTGGACGGCTGTAGCCTCCATCGGAGCCCCATGGTCCGCCAAACCCTTGTGCTCCGGCTTGCTGACGAGATTTCTCGAAGGCTTGCGCTTGTTCCCAATCGGCTCCATATTGGTCATACTTCTTCCGCTTCTCCGGATCGGTCAGGACTTCCTGCGCCTCATTGAGCTCTTTAAATTTCTTTTCCATCTCGGCCTTCTTCGCCCCAGCATGGAGATCGGGATGGTATTGGCGGGCGAGCCGGCGATAGGCTTTTTTGATATCGTCGGGCGAAGCCGTACGCGGGAGACCGAGCACCTGATAGAAGTCGCGTGGGGGTGTTGCCATACGTGATTTAGGAGATGAGAAACATCACCATTTTGATCAGCTTACGGAGTGTAGACCTGGTTTGCAAGGGCCGAACGGATTAGCAGGAAGTCGAAATTTTTTCCAGTGTCAGGAGTCTATGCTAAGAGCAGATTCCGCAATAATGATCCCTTCAAGGAGTTAAGCCGAGATAAATAGTTAAAGTATAACTTTATAAGTATGAGATGGTAAGTAGCATCAAAACGGCCAACGTGAGAAAATTGAACGGTCAATTGCGCTTAACGGGAGATTCCTCGGAGCTTCCAAAATCTCCTGCGCGATTGACCTCTGAACCATGATCCGCTATGAAGTAGGGACGACTGGTGCGAACGGTTCGAGCGGTGAACTGGCGGCTGGTGAAGAGGTAATAGTTTACATAATATATATTATCAGACTATGACATTTGAGCTGATTAGCCGCGTACATAAAGAGCTTTCAATTACCGGGCAAGCGTTCTACGAAACGATTCTCTCGATTTCCGAACTTGTTAATCGAAAGGTTCAAATTATTCGTCTCCATTGGCAGGCGTCTACCTTGCTTCAGCAGATTGACGATGTTACGGTTAAGGTCGGGCAACAAATCGTTGCGCAGGTCTCTGATCGACTTCAGGACCAAAGTCACCCTGATTCGGTCGTCGGTGTGATCGATCAGACCCTTGCCAATGCCATCTCTCGTGTCCAAGAGTTGAAGCAAGTGTTGAGCAGCGTTGATGCCGAGATTCGCGAGCTCAAGATCGAGACGGTCCATCGGGATTTGCTCTCTCTCCAACGTGATTTGGCACTTCGTTCAGGAGGTATCGAACGGCTGACTGTCGTTCGAGGGGCGGCCGCAGCTGGACAGCCGCTCAGCGCGCTTCCACCGTGTTCCTCCGCCTCTGTGGCTGCCGTTTTGCGAGGGCCTTTTCTATTGGCGCCGACCCACGATCTTCTGTTTCGACCAGGCGACATCGTGGTGTTGGTTGGTGCGCAAGCGGAACTCGATCAACTCGTCTCATGGTTCGTCGGCCAGCGTCCCCTCACCGCGTCGTTCAGGAGATCGGTGTAGGAGAGTAGGCACATCGACAAGGATCAGATACAATATCGCGCAATGCTAGCCCGCGCATTCCCATCATTACGGGTGCTGTTCTATTGTATGGCTCCCCTCCTTCCAGCTGTCATCGGAGGCGGCGTCGCTGATGCCTTATCGCCTGACTCACCCGGCATTCGCATGCTCGAAGAGATCCAAGCCGTTATTACCGAACTCGCGGAACAGACCAAGCCTTCCGTCGTCAATCTATTTCCCATCACCAGCACAAGTCGGCTTCGTGAAGGATCCGGTGAGCGTACGCCGAATGCTTCAGGCTCTGGCTCGGGCCTGATCGTCGATAGTGACGGCCATATCGTGACCAACAATCATGTGATTGGCGATGCCAATGAGATCGAAGTGCGGTTTTCCGATAAGACGAAGCTTATCGCTCATGTGGTCGGCAAAGATCCTGACACCGATTTAGCGGTGCTCAAAGTGACCACCGATCGACCGCTGTCCAGCGCGCGATTTGGTGATTCCGCCGGCGTCAAGGTCGGCCAATGGGTGCTGGCCGTCGGAAATCCATTCGGACTAGACCGCACCGTGACGCTTGGCGTGGTTAGCGGCATCGGTCGAGAAAACATGAACCTCTCACGGTACGAAAACTTTATCCAGACCGATGCCTCGATCAACCCCGGAAATTCTGGCGGTCCGCTCTTCAATCTCCGCGGCGAGGTGATCGGCATCAACACGGCGATCATTAATTTTGCTCAAGGCATCGGATTCGCCATTCCCTCGAATATGGCCAAGCAGGTCATCGAACAGTTACTTGCGAAGGGCAAGGTCGTGCGGGGCTGGCTCGGCGTTGGGATTCAACCGTTGACGGCTGACTTGGCGAAAAAATTCGGAGTCACTGAAAGCGAAGGGGTACTCGTGAACGAAGTCTTCGAGAAGGACCCCGCAGCCTTGGCTGGGATCAAGCCTGGCGATGTCATCGTCCGGATCGACGGCGCCATTGTTGATTCACCAAATAAGCTGTCGCGTCTGATCGCGACGCTGATTCCGGGCACGACCTCAAAGATTGAAGTCGTCCGGGATCTGAAACGCTTGACGATGGACGTTCCTCTCACCGAGCGGCGTGATGCAGCTGTCATCGCATCGCTTCCTCAACAAGAGGAGAAGTTGGAAGTCAAACTTGGTCTTGACGTCCAAGATGTGACGGCTGACTTGGCGGAGAAGTTCAAGCTGCGCGAATCGAAAGGTGTGCTGATCGCAAAGGTTGAACCCAACAGCCGTGCTCAAGCCGAAGGCCTTCGCGAAGGTGACCTCATTAAAGAGGTCAACCGTCTGGAAGTGTCTTCCGTAGCAGAATTTATGTCAGCCATTGCACGGTTCAGGCGTGGCGATACCCTGTTGCTCCGCGTGCTTCGGGAAAGCCGCGCATTTTATGTCGTGCTCAAAGCCGCCGACTGACGATCTCAATGGGCCGTGGCGGCTTGTCCTTCTGCCTTCTGTCGCTCGATGACTTTTGCAGCCAACTCTCTTGGTACTTCATCATACTGGGCGAAACCCATGACATAGCTGCCCCGACCCCCCGTCATGGCGTTGAGGGCCGTTGCGTAGCGAAGCAGCTCAGCTAGCGGAACCAACGCTTTGATCTGTTCGGCATGGTCTTGCGCGTTGACGGATAGGATTCGACCCCGTCGGGCGCTCAAGTCTCCCATGACGGCTCCGACCGCGTCGGTCGGTGTGTCGATTTCGACCGTCATGACCGGTTCAAGCAACACTGGATGCGCGGTCTCTATTGCTTTCTTGAATGCCATTGATCCCGCGATCTTGAACGACATCTCGGACGAATCAACTGCATGATAGGTTCCGTCATAGACGGCCACCTGCACATCGACGACCGGGAACCCGCTCAACGGTCCCTCATGCATGGCATCGAGGACTCCTTTTTCCACGGCGGGAATGAAATTTCGAGGAATCGCTCCTCCGACCACGCGATTCTCAAACGCATACCCGTGGCCGCGCGGGAGCGGCGCCACTTCAAGCCAACAATCGCCGTATTGCCCATGCCCGCCGGTTTGTTTCTTGTACTTGCCCTGTGCCTGTGATTTCGTCTTGAGCGTTTCCCGGTACGGGACTTTCGGCGTACGCAGTATGACATCGACTCCAAACTTTCGATGGAGCTTTTCGAGGGCCAAATCGATGTGGAATTGCCCCATGCCGCTGAGCACCATCTCCTTGGTTTCAGCATTGCGCGCGAATTCCAGGGTGGGGTCCTCTTCGATGAGTTTGTGAAGTCCAAGGCTGACCTTGTCGATGTCCGTCTTGGACTTGGCGTCAATCGCGAACGACAAGATCGGCTTTGGCAGGCTCAGTATGGGGTAACAGATGGGAGCAGTCTCTTGACACAGCGTGTCACCGGTATGCGTGTCTTTGAGCTTCCCGATCGCCACAATGTCTCCCCCTCGTGCGGAGTCGACGGCCACATGACATTTGCCCAACACCGTGTAAAAATGGCCGAGCTTCTCTCGGACATGTTTGGAAGCATTCAGCACCGTGGCATCGGCATGGACTGTTCCCGACAAGATACGGCAATAGGACAGCCGGCCGACAAATGGGTCGATGATGGTCTTGAAGACATAGGCGGAAAACGGTTCCTGTAGACTCCCCTTCCGCTCACAGTCTTCGTGAGTTTCTGGATGGATGCCGTGCCATGGATGGGTCACGCCACGTTCGGAGGATGACGGCAATAAGGTGACTATCGCATCCAACAGAGACCAGACTCCGACGTTCTGCGTGGCGGATCCGGCATATATGGGAAGGAATTGTTTCGTCTGGATGTCACGTCGGATCCCTTGCAGAAGGTCTTCTTGGCTCAACTCTCCCTGGGTCAAGTAGGTCTCCAGCAAGGTTTCGCCGCTTTCTGCGACCGCCTCCATGAGTCGCTGGCGCGCTTCGTTCAGTATGCTCTCTAGGGTGTTTGAAACTGATAGGTGTTCGACTTTCGTGGAACTTGGCCCTGACCGCACCAGCTGTTCATGTCGTACATCAATGACACTGTCAAAGGTCACGCCCGGGTTGACTGGAACCGTCAGAGGGAGTGGAACGCAACCGAGTTGTTTGTGACAGATCTCCAGAGCACTCTCAAACAACGCGCCGTCCCTATCAAGTCCGTTGACGAACAGCAGACAGGGAAGGTCCAACTCTTTAATCCTTGTCCATAGCCGTGACAACTCTGTTCTTACCCCCATGGTTCCGCTCAGAAGCAGGATGACCGCATCGGCGGCCTGCAAAGCGGCGAGCGGTTCACCAAGAAGATCGAGTGCACCAGGAGGGTCAATCAGGTTGATGTGGGTGTGATTCCACGTGAACTGGAGGAGGCTGGTACTTGTCGAATTACGATGCCGAAGTTCTTCGGGCTCAAAATCAGAAACGGTGGTCCCGTGCGTCACGGAACCGAGCATGGGGATCGCTCCACCGACATACAGCAAGGCCTCACTGAGCGAGGTCTTGCCAGCACCGGCACTGGATACGATGGCCACGTTTCTGATGGGCTCCAGACGTCTTGTGTCCATAGTCTGTCCTCCTTGTTAAGGATATATTTAGGCCATTCGCTTCCTCTCGTTCCTTGGGCTGGGGCTTCGGTCGGATATCATCTCAGGGGCCTTCATTCTCATTCCGTTGTTCGGTCAGCCATCCCTCATCCGCAAAACTCACATACCGACCGTCTCCGATGATCAGGTGGTCCAATACACGGATTCCCAATAGCTGGCCGGCCGTTGCGAGTCGATCGGTCAATCGCCGATCTTCAGGGCTTGGAGTGGGATCTCCACTGGGATGATTGTGAAGAAAAATGACGGCGGCTGCGGATTCACGCACGGCAAGTGCAAAAACCTCACGTGGATGTACGATGCTGAGCGTAAGGCTTCCTTCTGAGACTGTTGCCTCTTTGATCACGATATTTTTTGCATCGAGCAGCACGACCTTGAAGAGTTCGTGCTTCACGTCGCGGAGCGCAGGGTGAAAATGTTTGAACAGATCCGAGCTAGAGGAAATACGAGTGCCGGTGGACAGTGGGGCCGCCAGCGATCGTCTTCCTAAGGCCAATGCGGCTTTGAGTTGGGCGGCTTTGGCGGGACCGACGCCAGGGATAGTGCAGAGCTCTTCAATGCCGCAGGCCGCCAATCCTCCTAGTCCACCGACTCGATCGAGAAGCTCGATGGCCACTTGCACGGCGGATGAATCGCGGCGACCGGTTCTCAGGAGGATGGCGAGAAGATGGGCATCGGATAACGCTTCGGGTCCCTTGGCAAGATGGCGTTCACGGGGACGTTCGGTTTTTGGCCAGTACGCAATGCCTTTTCTCGGTCCCTTGCTTGCCACAAAGACCTCGGGTGACAAAAAAATGACGATCCGGCCTCTTTTGTACCGCCAAACAAGAGGAAATTACTGCTCTACGGGAAATACGTAATACATAACCAATTGAAATTATTAAACACGACAAATTGGTGCAGCTCTTGCTTAAGTTTGCCACCAGCTGTGAACGTAGCCACGTTGGGAGGGATCAATGGAATGTCCGAAGTGCAAAGGGATGATGATGTTGGAGCGGTTTTCTGATTTCTTTCTGGTGTTCTATGCATGGAAATGTATCAATTGCGGCGCCATCATCGACCGCACCATCTCGAACAACCGGAGAAAGAGTCTAGCTGCCCGCGATTCTCAGACCGTCACAACTCGGTAAATTATAGCGTTTCGTGTGTGATGCCTGGTCTGTCTGAGGGCCTGCTTGGATCCCAGGAATGTCCTCTTGTCCTTGACGCACCGACAACCTCAATGAGCGTATAGCGTATTATAGTCTTCTGCAAGAAGACGGTCAAAAGAGTGCTAACGTGCTCCTTCCCGACTCACTTTCGACTCAAACAATCTTCCTCCTATTCCGCATTTCTTGACCCTTATAAAAACGCTATGTTAAATTCTCTCCTTTACTAGACGATGTTCTTGGTATGCGTGTAATCGCTGGTACCCACCGAGGTCGTCGACTTTACGGGCCGCGAACACGTGCTCTTCGCCCAACCTCCGACCGGGTTCGAGAGGCCCTGTTTTCAATTCTCGGTAATCGGCTGAAGAATGGCCGTTTTTTGGATCTCTATGCTGGGACTGGAGCCGTGGGGATCGAAGCTGTCAGCCGTGGCATGGAACATGTGACCTCTGTCGAGTCGAACCGTGATGCATTGAAATTACTACGTCAAAACCTGGAGCTATGTCACATCGGTGAGGAAATAACGGTGCGGAGTCAGACTGTTCAACAGTTTCTCAGCTATCCCAATCAGTGGAACGGTCCCTATGATATTGTCTTTGCCGACCCACCCTATGCGGAGGCGTCCGAGCTGCCGTCATTACTGGCTGAGTCTCGGACCTACGATCTGTTTGCCCTGGATTCCTGGTTAGTCATCGAACATGCTGCGAAAACCGATTTACCCATGTCGTTAGGATGCACCCAGTTTCTGCGCCGGTATCGCTACGGGGATACCGCCTTATCCCTCTACTTCCGTTCCTCTACTGTAACGGCATGAAAATCGGCATCTATCCAGGCACGTTTGATCCTATTACGCATGGCCATGCCGACATCATTACCCGAAGCCTCCGCGTATTCGACAAGGTGGTCGTGGCTGTCGCGCCGAACCCGTCTAAACATCCGCTCTTCAATTTGGCCGAGCGCCTTGATATGGTACAGCTGGTCATGAAGGATGTCGGACAGGTTGAGGTCACACCGTTCGATGGGTTGCTCGTCAACTATGTCGAGCGGTCAGGCGCCCATGCGATCATCCGTGGCTTGCGCGCGATTTCAGACTTTGAGCATGAGTTTCAGATGGCGCTCGTCAATCGAAAACTTGCGAAGACGGTAGAGACCGTATTCTTGATGCCGAGCGAAGAATACTCATACTTGTCTTCGACGATCATCAAAGACGTGGCACAGCACGGGGGCAATTTGAGCGATTTTGTTCATCCGGAAGTTGCCCGACGCCTTCACGCTCGTATCCGGAGTCTCAAATCATGAAATTGGCAGCACGTGTCGGTCGCATTGCACCCTCTCCGACGCTGGCCATGGCTGCAACTGCCAAGGCCATGGCCGCGCAAGGACTCGATGTCATCGACTTTTCAGCCGGAGAACCTGATTTCGACACGCCGGAGCCTGTGAAGGCCGCGGCAGAAGCGGCCATACGCGCGGGATTTACTAAATATACGCCTTCATCTGGCATCGATGAGTTGCGGAGCGTGATTGCCGACAAGTTCCAGGCTGAACATGGGCTTCGGTATGAGAAGTCCCAAATCCTTGTCTCCTGCGGGGCAAAGCACTCGCTCTACAATTTGGCAGAGGCCTTGCTCGAAGCGGGTGACGAGATCATCATTCCGATTCCCTACTGGGTTTCGTATGCAGATCAGGCGCTTCTCAACGATGCGACGCCGGTTTTGTTGCCGACCAGAGAGGAGGATGGATACGCAGTTCATACTCCAGAGTTGGAACGACTCATTACGCCGAGAACCAAAGCCATCATTGTGAACAGCCCGTGCAACCCAACTGGGGCCACGTATGATCGAGCAACGCTGGAACAGATTGCCTCAGTAGCGGTTCGGCATGACCTTCTGGTGATATCGGATGAGATTTATGAAAAGGTGCTCTATGATGGGGCAACGCACATCAGCATTGCTTCGTTGGGATCAGAGATCGCAGCACGCACAGTCATCATCAATGGCGTCTCAAAGTCTTATGCCATGACAGGGTGGCGAATCGGGTACGCGGCCGGCCCCAAGGATCTGGTGACCGCGATGGCAAATATCCAGAGTCAGAGTACCTCGAATCCCTGTTCCATTTCGCAAAAGGCTGCCGTCGCAGCGTTGTGTCTGGGGGAGCCCTTTACTCGCACAATGGTGGAAGAGTTTTCCCGTCGCCGAATTGCCATTGTGGAAGGATTGAACCAGATTCCCGGTGTGTCATGCCGAATGCCGAGTGGGGCCTTCTATGCGTTCCCAAACGTGAAAGACTTGTTGGGGAAACGTGGACCTTCGGGAGTGCTGAAGACCCCGAATGACCTGGCGCAGTATCTCTTGCATGACGCACGAATCGCGGTCGTTCCAGGTGAGCCTTTTGGAAGTCTGGAGCATCTCCGGCTCTCCTATGCCACCAGTATGACAAATATCACCAGAGGACTTGAGCGAATGGGGCAGGCGTTCGCGAAGTTGGCGTAAGGGCGATACGGTCGCTGCAACGATAAGAAGGAGGAAAACGGTGCCGATTTATGAATATCAGTGTGACGGCTGTTCGTATCGTTTTGAGGTGAAGCAGAGCATCAAAGACGATCCACTTTCGACCTGTGAGCGGTGTGGGAAAGCGATCAGACGGCTAATTTCATCGCCTGGGATCATGTTTAAGGGGAGTGGCTGGTACGTCACCGACTACTCAGACAAACTCAAACCTCCATCCAGCACGGGTAGCGAAACTGGTGGGACAAGTTCAGGAGAAAAGAGTTCCGGAGAAAAGAATGCTGCTGAGGAAAAGAAGGAGCCGGCCGCGGCTGCTCCATCAAGCTCTGCTCCTTCTTCTACAGTGACGCCGACTGCGGCGTCGAGTAGCTCATCAACGTCTACACCGAGTACGACGACGCCCTCCTCTTCAAAATAGGCTCGTGGGCCGATTATCGCACACCGATTGTCTTGGGACTCTGGTGTTTGCCCGTCGGTGTCTTCGAGGTACTTCTAGCCGGTAGTTTGGTTGCGGCCCTTCCAGTTGGTTTTGCCTGATTTTTATGAGGCGGTGTCTTTGGAGCCATCGCCTTCAATGCCCTCGCGCGGGTCGCATCCAGTTGATTTTGGAGGCTGGTGATCATGCCGGTTTTTTCCCGGCTGATGCGGCTCACTTCATCAAGCTGCCCCTGCAGCTCTTGTTTGCTCTGAGATAAGTCAGTGATCTGGGCCTGAAGCTGAGTCTTCTCCATGGTCAAGGTTTGGGCCTCCGACCGCAATTGTTCGATCTCAGCCTGTAAGGCTGGCGGCCAATAGTCACATCCCACAAGGCCAAGGGCGAAGCCGAAACCAACGACCGTGCTGAGTACGTGCATCACGTGGCGTGTCATGGCCATTCCCCTTTCATCGGACATAATCCGTAATTGCCAGGTGCTGGTGTAGATATGCTGAGTCCTTCGCATGTTGAGCACTGATCACTGTGGAAAGCTATTGTAACAGATCGCACGACTAGGCTAAGAAGAAGATCGGCCCTGGGTGTTTAGATCTAGATCTACTTCGTTAGGTAGATCCAGGTAGCTCTATGTCAGCAGCGCGAATGTGTGCTTGGGGTGAGTGCTGAATGCGTTGTTTGAGGAGAGTGTCCTGTCCTGGTTTATGTCTTCAGAGCACGGCGTGCGATGTCCGTTCGGAAGTGACAACCCTCAAAAGAGATCGTCTTCACGACTCGATACGCCTCGCCTTGTGCCTCCAATAACGTCCGCCCTCGACCGAGTACGCCGAGGACGCGGCCGCCTGCTGTCACGACCTCCTCTCCCCTCTGGACTGTTCCTGCATGAAAGACCACGGAGGAGTCCGATAAGGTTGCCGCCCTGGGGAGTCCAGAGAGCGGTAGTCCCTGCTGATAGGGACCAGGGTAGCCTCCTGATGCCATGACCACGCAGACCGTCGCGTCCGAGTGCCACTCAACAGGAAGTTGGTCAAGGCGATGTTCTATCACCGCCTCAAGAACATCGACGAAGTCATTCTTCAGCAAGGGCAACACGACTTGAGTTTCTGGATCGCCCATGCGAGCGTTAAATTCGAGTACGTATGGTGTCCCGCCCATCATCATGAGTCCGGCATACAGCACGCCTTGAAATGGCGAACCAAGCCGCGCCATGGCGTCCACCATCGGCTGCAAGACCTCACGACGGACTTGATCTTGGATCTCGGTCGTTCCCAGTGGGGCCGGGCAATAGGCGCCCATCCCACCGGTATTCAAACCGGTGTCTCCATTGCCAACCCGCTTATGATCCTGCGCTGGTGGCATCGGCACCACGGTCCTGCCATCGGTAAACGCCATGATTGTCAGTTCCTCGCCGTCAAGAAACTGCTCGATCAGCACCTGTTTGCCCGCTTGGCCGAACACGGCCTTCTCCATTGAGTCAATGATTGCCTGTTTTGCCTGGTTGTGACTGGTCGCAATGATGACGCCTTTTCCTTGAGCCAGCCCGTCCGCTTTGATCACAACCGGTAATGTCTGCCGCTCGACATAGGTCAGTGCGTCCTCGATCTTTTCGAAACTCTTGGCCTGGGCCGTCCGGATCTTGGCTTGTGCCATGACTTCCTTCGAGAAGACCTTACTCGCTTCCAAGCGGGCCGCGTTCCTGGTTGGTCCAAACACTTTGAGCCGGGCTTTTCGGAATTCGTCCACGATGCCCAGCGCGAGCGGCGCTTCGGGTCCGATCACTGTCACATCAATCTTTTCTTGGAGCGCGAAGTTCTTCAGACCTGCAATATCATCCGATTTAATCGGGATGCAGTTCGCCAATGATGCGATCCCCGCATTACCGGGCGCACAGTACAAAACTGGTCGGCGTGGACTCTGCGCGAGTTTCCACACCATCGCATGCTCACGTCCCCCACTGCCGATAACGAGAATCTTCATGTCAGGTCCGCAGTGACGAGTTCGGAGGGAAGACGGTGCCGGTAGATCGTCGCGACAACAGACGGCGAGTCAACGACTCACCCATCACTGCTCACTCATCACGGCTCACGATCGTTATCAATGCCTAAAATGCCGCATTCCGGTGAGAATCATCGCCATTCCATGTTCATCCGCGGCTTTGACGACTTCCGGATCTCGGATTGATCCGCCTGGTTGAATGACGGCCGTGATCCCGACTTCGGCGGCGGCATCGAGGCCATCGCGGAACGGAAAGAACGCGTCAGAAGCCATGACACAGCCTTTGACAGGCATTTGCGCTTTCATGGCCGCCAATTTCACGGAATCCACACGACTCATCTGTCCTGCCCCGATGCCGACGGTTTGGCCCGGTTTGGCATAGATGATAGCGTTGGACTTGACGTGTTTGCAGACTTTCCATGCAAACGCACAAGCGGCATATTCTTCGTTTGTCGGCTTACGGATGGTCGGCACGGCAAGCGTCCGAAGATCCGGCAAGACACCGAGGTCCCGATCTTGGACGATGAGCCCGCCGACTAGTTTCTTCAGATCGAACCCTTCCTGCTTCACCTTCGTCAAGGGGCCCACATCTAATAGACGTACATCCTTCTTTCTCTTCAATTCAGCCAAGGCATCTTCAATAAATCCTGGAGCAATCACGACCTCAACAAATGTGGACGTGATTTCCTTGGCAGCCGCCAAATCCACCGGCCGGTTGAAGGCAATCACCCCGCCGAATGCAGACACGGGATCCGTCTCTCTCGCCTTGACGTATGCCTCCACCGGCGTCTCACCGAGCGCCACCCCACAGGGATTATTGTGCTTGATGATCGCGACCGCCGTCTCCTCATATTCCTTCACCAACTCGAGCGCGGAATTCGCATCGAGGAAGTTATTGTAGGACATGGCCTTGCCATGCAAGATTTTCCCGCGAGAGACGGATGGCTCTTTGCTGTCCAATTCACGATAGAACGCGCCCTGCTGGTGGGGATTTTCTCCGTAGCGGAGGGACTCAGCCAACTCAAACTGAAGCGACAACACTTTCGGAAACTTGACCTCCCTGGCCTGAGCGTGTTTCTCCAGGTAGCCGACGATCAATCCGTCATAGCGTGATGTATGTTGGAACACCTTCATGGCTAACTCACGACGCAGTGCCGGGGTCACCGTATTGCCATTCACCGCCTCCAACACACGTGTGTAATCGGCAGGATCGACGACAACGAGCACATCCTCATGATTCTTGGCCGCCGACCGCAACATGGACGGGCCACCAATATCGATATTTTCAATGGCATCCTCGAAACGGCAGCCGGGTTTGGCGATCGTAGCTTCAAAGGGGTAGAGGTTGACCACCACTACATCGATGGGACCGATCCCATGTTGAGTCATCTGCTCGACATGCGCCGGAAGCGACCGGCGTCCCAGCAAGCCGCCATGAATCTTGGGGTGCAACGTTTTCACCCGACCATCGAGAATCTCCGGTGAGCCCGTGTAGGCTGCGACATCCGTGACCGTCATTCCGTCATCGCGCAACGCTTTGGCTGTTCCTCCCGTGGACAAAATTTCCACGCCAATCGCGGCCAGCCCCTTCGCCATCTCAATAACTCCGGTCTTATCCGAAACACTGATCAACGCCCGCTTGATGCCGGCCATGTGAGTACTCCTTGGGATCGTGTGTGATGTGAACGAGATATGTCGACTACGATAAGGCGAACGAAGAATAGCAAATGGGTGGGGTAAGTTCAAGGCGACAGGTGTCCAATTGCCTAACCTGAGATGAGGACATCCTTCGATCTGTGAGAGAAGCGGTGGAGTCGGTCAATGGCGGCATTCTCCTCGGACGGTATGCTCCTGTCTATCGAGGTTGAAGCACGGCACCTACCAGCCCCGACAAAGGTGTCATTGACGTTGGTGCTGCCATTCAAGTAATGTTTCACCGGCGATGAGGAGATACCATGCCTTTCCCTACATAACCACTCATTATGGAGGTGTGCTATGCTGGCTGGCCGGTTGGTGAAACTGATCGAGAAAAACTCCGAACAGCTTGCTCGGGAGCTCAGCGAGAAAGTGTGGAATTCTCCACGCTGTAGTGATCTCCGCAAAGTCCCAGCGGAGGAACTCCAAGCCCGCACCCGTGAGATCTATCAAAACTTGAACAACTGGTTGATGGACCTGACCGAGGCTGAGATCGAGCAGCGCTATACAGAGCTAGGTGCCCGCCGTGCCGCACAAGGGGTTGCCTATAGCCACTTCCTCTGGGCCATCACCGCCACGAGAGAACACATGACCGCCTTCGTCCAGCGCGAAGGGTTTTCTGATACTCCCATGCAACTGCAGGGAGAGCTGGAACTGATGCACATCCTCGCCCAGTTCTTCGATCGTGCGTTGTATTTCACCGCCATGGGGTATGAGCGCGAGCGGACGCGCATCGGATCGAATCTCCGCAGGCGCAGGGACGATCACCAGAAAGTGCACGCGTAGCGGCCTGTAAGAATTAGAAGCTTACGTCACTCCACTTCTACGGGCTCACCGCATGAAGGTGGGCCCATATTTACCCACACAGTGCCAGGACATTTTCGGGTTGACCCGAAACGCTTTTAGCCGTAACGCCCTCCCCCGCTTTTTAGCGCCTTCAGTGCCAGGGTTAAACTCGTTCGCCTTTCAGTCAGGTAGCATTCCAATCTCGGTTCAAACTCTGACCGACGATTGTTTCTTTGGATGAGAGGTTCGCATCCAGGATGTGAAGCCAAGCCCGCAGAGCGGTCCCGAGACGATCGGACGGTTCCTCAACGCGGTGGACGGGTATGAGTCAACGGGTACTCGCCTTGGTACACTCGGTGGCCGAGTGCGCCATCCGTATCCCTGGTTCGGTTCCATGACGGCTCACGACTGGTATTGCGTAGCGGCCATTCACCACTGAGTGCATTGCCGGCAACTGGAACAAATTATTGGAAAGCTTCGTGACGAAGCATGGCCTGAGATATTAGTTGTTACCTCTATACTCCCTTTCATCCAGTCATGAAACTCACCACTATCGGCGATTTTTTCCAATTGCCTCCGGCCTCACTCGATCGGGACGTTGCCGAAGAGGTGGCGTTCCGCCAGTGTGGTGACCGGCCGCCTCCACGTGAGCGGAGACATGGGCCTGGCCATGCAGCTCCAATCGCTGTTGCCTACTCTCGGGGTGTGATTTTCAGATCTATTCGTACCGCTCGACCTCATGGTGATTGCCTGCACGCGCAGAGCCTGTGCTTGACGTCTCTTGTCTCGCTCTGCGACGCTGTCAGTCTGTCCTCTTGATGAGAAAGATGCCTCATGATGTCGATACAGTGGTTTCCCGGTCACATGAATGCTGCGCGCCAAGAAGCGGCTAAGACGATGGAAGTGATCGATGTCATTGTCGAGGTGCTGGATGCGCGTGCCCCCCAGGCCAGTTCCAATCCATTGATCGAAGAGCTGCGTCTGCCCCGGCAGCGCCCGTGCTTGAAAGTTCTTAACAAAGCCGATCTTGCCGACCCGGCAGTCACAAAGGCCTGGCTCGAACGGTTCAACCAACAAGAGGGCGTCTCGGCCGTGGCCCTGTCGTGCAAGGGTGCGGGTGATGCTGCCAAGATTCCCCGGCTCTCCCAGCAGCTCGCTCCCCATCGCAACAGCAATGTGAAGCCGCTGCGTATGCTGATCATGGGAGTCCCCAATGTCGGCAAGTCAACCTTGATGAATATGCTTCTCCAGCGGCGCATCGCTCGTGTGGGAGATGAACCGGCGGTGACCAAAGTTCAACAACGGCACAAGCTGGGCAACCAGATGGCCATCATCGACTCGCCCGGACTGCTATGGGGGACGATCAAGGACCCTGAGGTGGGTTTGTTGCTTGCGACGATCAATGCCGTTGGGCACACGGTCGTGGATGATGAAACTGTCGCCGAGTTTCTCGCCGGGAAGCTGCTCATGCGGTATCCTGCCAGACTCACGGCCCGCTACGGATTTGGGGTGGAGGGGCTGACCAGTGTGGGGGTGATTGAAGCGATCGCCAGAAAGCGCGGCTGTCTGCTGGCTGGAAGCGGCGGGGCGTTGGACCGGGATAAGGCCGCGAGGATTCTCCTCTCCGACTACCGCGATGGCACGCTGGGCCGCGCCAGTTTGGAAGTTCCAGGGGCAAGGGAAGCAGCGCAGTCTAAACCAGCCTGAAGGGTGTAGGCTGGAGGCTACTCCAGCCTCCGAAGCGGGGTTGTCGGTCCTAAGGGAATGGCGGCCTGCGGCTCTTCCTTCTCGGATTTTCTCGGGTGCCAGTCCTCAAAGATCATATACATCGTGGGCAGAAGGAAGAGGGTTAGTAAGGTTGAGATCCTGAGTCCGCCGCCGGATCGTGCGAGCGGCGCGATAGGTCTGTGATAGAAACTGCTGTCCGGTATTCTCTCAACGACTGTGGAGCTTCACCAATCCGCGCCTGACCGATCGAGGACGATCTGATGCACCACGGCATGCTTTCCAAGCGTCGAAAGGTATATGGCCGCTTCCGCCACATCGAACGGGTCGATCTTTTCGCTGCGCTCGATGTCTGCCAGAGATGCATCTACCAGCTCGTCTGCCACGGCTCCTGGACAGATGGCGCTGACTTTGATCTGATATTGACGGCCTTCATCCGGAAATGATTTGGTGAGTGCCATGATGCCGTGCTTTGAAGCGCTGTAGGTCCCGGTGCCTGCCCAAGCCTGTACGCCAGCCACACTCGCCATGTTGATGATCACTCCCTCGCCCTGTTGCTTCATGTGTCGAAAGCCTGCCCGACAGCAGAAGAACGTGCCTCGCAAATTGACATTCATGACCTGATCAAATGCTTCGGTGCTTGTGTCCGCCACTCGACTTCCGCCGCCGATACCAGCATTGTTAACAAGAATATCGAGTCGACCATAGCGGGCTACCGTCTCTGAGATCAGTCGTTCCACCTGCCGCTCGTCGGCAACATCGGTCTGAATGGCAAACGCCTCCCCTCCCTGCATCCTGATTTGCGAAACCGTCTGCTCACATAATTGCAGCCGCCTCGCGGCAACGACTACCTTCGCCCCTTCTTGGCCGAATCGAAGAACAATGGCCTTGCCGATCCCGCTGCTGCTCCCTGTGACGATTGCAACTTTATCCCTGAGTCGTGGCATCATATTCACCATTTCTCGGCAAATGTCCCAGTTGCCACCAGCGTCAGTCATCTTGGCAAGTTCATGACTGACAGTGAGCCTGGAGAATTTTGTGACTTGTGGTCACTGGCTAGGTTTGCCACTAAGGCGTCGATTGCTTAGTGGGCCAGTACGTGTCCGTATAATGGAACACGGAAGTTTTCCGCGAACTTCCTTGACCTCCGGTGGCCATACTCTCTTTCTTACTTCGTAGAGAGGTGGCATCACGTAATGCAACGTCTCGATACCAGTATTAGGATCCGTCTCTATATGGAGACCTTCCACTTGAGTCGCGATTAAGGTGGGGTGGCAGCCAATATGTGCGACATCATAGTGCCACTGAAGCCGAAATACGGCGTTGGCTCCATTACGAGAAACATCGGCAAGCCCTGAGAGCGAGCACTCGCGCAGATGGTAGATAAGCCACATCGCATCTGACACGCGAGCATGGCTCCAGCGTGACGGTAGAATAGCCGCTACCTGATCTTCTAGAACAGTGTGCGTTCCGCTCTCCCAAAGCAGCAGCCATGCCTTCGATTTGCGAGTCCGTGCTGAAAGGCTTCGAACGATCTGCGTAGCTCTCATTTCCTTGATGCCCGTCTCATATGCCTAATCTTCACTTGTTTTGTACGCCAAAGAGCCAGGGATGAATGAGATCAACCATAATACCGTCCGCATGTGGGTCAAAGAATGCTTGGAAAGCGTCTCCGAGTTGAAATACCCATCTGATCACATCACCGTCGGTTGAGAGTGCTTTAATTCGCGACTCGTCTAGGTCACCTTGGAAGTGAAACACAGTATGCTGTAGCGTTTAAGAACTGCGCGTTTCTCTTCAGAAAGGATGGAGTCGATCGTGGGATCTGAGAGTTTGAGATCAGTCCAGCCTTCAACGAGGGTATTTAGACTAGCGATCCAGTAGCTAATGAGCGCGATGCCACGGAGAACTTCAAGATGGTCCCGTTGAGAGCCACGGATGTGAGCTTCATAGTGAGGCACGGCGCACTCGCTAAGCGTTCGCGAGAATCGGTAGTACTTCCATAATGCCAAGAATTTTCTCGCGCGCGCTTGAACTTCGCCTGGCCACGTATCTGGTATCGGCATCTTTGGCCCTGCTTGGTCAGGCTACTCGTTTCTGGTTCAGCAACCCAGCTTTTAATTTTACACTCATTCGTTCGCCGCGCCAATGGCTAGGCTCGAATGGCTTCATCCTTAATCCACTTTTAACTCCTCACCCAGTTCAACCTGCTCGATGGTACAAATCAGATCAAGCCGGTGGTTTGATAGATCAAATCGTTCAACTAGCCGGCTGTCACCATGACCGACCACAGCACCATGTGTTGCGTGGATCCCTTCGTGGACAAACATCTGCACTGATCAGCTCTGACCGCGCCGCAAAGAGAGCCTGTGCACCCTCTTGCTTGACCCGCTCAACTGGCCAAATCTTACCCTAGTACATGCCGCATAAAATGTGATACCGTCACATGCCTAACCCCTGTGGCCATATACATGTTAGCTGACTGAGCTTATGAGGCCCGTGGGGATTCTCTCCCAACGTGCAGAGTACAAATTATGGGACTGAGGCGGATTAGTAACGGACTTACGAATCCGATGACCGCAATCGGGTATGGTTCGGCATGCCCCCTCTCCCATCTGAGACATCAAACCAGCCTTCAAACAGAATCATTCCATCTAACTCCTGATCTAAGGATTGAGTGACGTATGAGCACACTGAACAGATGGTTACAGCAGAACTCTAAGAATTCGTTCGAGCAACAATGCCAGCAGCTCGCCAATTTACTGCGGGTGAAGGAACAGGCGCTGGAAACAACATCGCACGAGTTGAAGGTTAAGACTGCGGCGATGCAGATGCTCGAACAGAAGATCATGTCGTCCGAGACACTGTTCACCTCAACCCAGCGGGAGCTCACGGCCCGTGGCGAGCGGGTGAAGGTGCTTGAAGCGGAAGTGGCGACACAGTCGAAACAACTGACAGACTTGGAATCCGAAGGAGTTGCAGCCCGCCAACGCGTGGGTGAGCTCAGCGCGACCATTAGTGCTCTGGCCAACGAACTCCGCGGGGCTCAACAGGCCTATCAAGTCGCGGAACGTACACACGAGGTTTTGAAGGAAGAAATCCGGGTCCTGCGCGAGCACATCGCCCAGCTCAATGAAAGCATTGCCGACCGGGATCACCTCCGCGCCCGGGTCGAGAAGCTTGAGTCGACGCAAGACCGAGTCCATCAGTTAGAGGTTGAGCTGAGTGATCGAGAAGCGGCTCATCGGGGGGCGCTCCAGCAGTTCGAACAGTCTCTGGTCGAGCGCGACCACCGGATTAGTGAATTCGATAGCAACATGGCCGCCCGGATAGATGAGTTTCGCGTGGCGCAACAGGCTTATCGCGCTGCCGAACACACCCAGGAGGTGTTGAAAGAGGAAATCCGAGTTCTGCGGGACCATATTGCCCAACTTAACAATGATCTCGCCGATCGCGATCGCCTCCGTGCCCACCTGGAGAAACTGGCGTCGGTGCAAGATCGTGTGCATCAGCTGGAGGTCGAACTGAGTAATCGGGAGGCGGCTCATCGTGGAGCGATCCAGCAGTTCGAACAGTTGCTTGCGGAGCGCGATGGGCGGATCGGTGAGTTCAATGCGAGTGCGGTTGCTCAGCTGGATGAACTCCGTGGGGCTCAACAGGCGTGTCAGACCGCTGGACACACTCAGGAGGTGTTGAAAGAGGAAAACCGGGTGTTGCGAGATCAGGTCGCCCAACTCAATAAAGATCTCGCCGACCGGGATCGCCTCCGTGCGAATCTAGAGAAACTATCCAAGGTGCAAGATCGTGTGCATCAGCTCGAGGTCGAATTGAGCGATCGGGAAGCCGCCCATCGGGGAACCCTTAAGCAGTTCGAACAGTTGCTTGCGGAACGCGACCGTCGGATCGGCAAGTTTGATGCGAATACTGCCGCTCAGACGGACAAACTCCACGAAGTGCAACAAGCCTGTCGAACGGCTGAGCAAGCCCAGGAAGTCTTGAAGGAGGAAATCCGAGTTCTGCGAGACCATATTGTCCAACTCAACGAAGGGCTCGCCGATCGGGACCGACTGCGCGCTGAAATTGAGCGGTTGGCTTCGGTGCAAGATCGTGTCCATCAGCTGGAGATCGAACTGAGCGATCGGGAAGCTGTCCATCGCGGTACGATCCAGCAGCTGGAGCAATCCATCGCGGAGCGAGACCGGCGGGTCAGTGAGTCTGATTCGCTTGCGGCTGCTCAGGCGGATGAAGTCCAGGATGCCTTGGAGGCCTGTCGAACCGCTGAGCAGGCCCGCGAAGTCCAGAAGGAGGAAATCCGCGTCCTCCGCGAACAGATCGCCCAACTCAACAAAGACCTGGCCGGCCGGGACCGGCTCCGGGCCCAGGTCGAGAAGCTGGAGTCGACACAAGCCCGCGTCCATCAGCTGGAGGTCGAGCTGAGTGATCGGGAAGCGGCCCATCGGGGCACCATCAAGCAGCTTGAGCAGGCCATCGCGGAGCGCGACCGGCGGATCAGTAAGTTCGACGCGAGCGCGGTGGATCAGGCTGACAAACTCCACGGGGCTCAACAGGCCTGTCAGACTGCCGAACAAGCCCAGGAGGTCCTGAAAGAAGAAATACGGGTTCTGCGAGACCAGATCGCCCAACTCAACGAAGGGCTCGCCGACCGAGACCAGCTCCGCGCCCAGGTGAAGAAGCTAGAGTTGGCCCGAGACCGTGTGCATCAGCTGGAGGTCGAGCTGAGTGATCGGGAAGCGGTCCATCGCGGCACGATCCAGCAGTTGGAGCAATCCATCGCGGAGCGCGACCGGCGGGTCAGTGAGTTCGATTCGCTTGCGGCCGCTCAGGCAGCCGAAGTCCAGGATACTCTGGAGGCCTGTCGGACCGCCGAGCAGGCCCGCGAGGTTCACAAGGAGGAAATCCGCCTCCTTCGAGACCAGATCGCCCAACTCAACAAGGACCTTGCTGGCCGAGACCGACTCCGGGCCCAGGTCGAGAAGCTGGAATCGACACAAGCCCGTGTGCATCAGTTGGAGGTCGAGCTGAGTGATCGGGAAGCGGGCCATCGGAGCACCATCAAGCAGATCGAAAAGTCCCTTGCAGAACGCGATCGCCGGATCGAGGAGCTCCTGCCAACCACCAACCTCCTCCGTGAAAAGGGAACAGAGATCAAAGAATGGGAAAAGAAATACGCACGTACGGTTCAAGAGCACAAGTCAGAGGTGGCACGGCTTCAAGAACAATGCGCGGCACAGGAGCAGCTCCGCAAGCAACTACAGCTCAATGAGCAGCAGCTGCAAGGACGAGACGAGCAGATTGCGAATCTCAACCGTCAAGTACAAGATCTTCAAACAGAACGTCAGCATCTCGCGCAAACGGTGCAGAGCATTTCTGGGAAGGATGAACAGATCGATCGTCTGCAACAACGTCTCAAAGAATTGCGTGGGACACTTCGTGAAAAAGCAGTGCCGGCAAAGGCAGCCCCGGCAAAGGAGGGGCCTCGCCAGGCCCGTCAGAATGGAGCCGAACCGAGCACTTCAGCGGGACAGCCCAAGGTCATCAAGAACAAGCAGGAAGATGATCTCAAGAAGATCCACGGGATTGGGCCAGCCTTTGCACAGACGCTTCACAAGCTGGGCACTCATACCTTCATCCAAATTGCCCGTTGGAAGCCAGAAGATATTGAAAAAATCGCCAAGAAACTCGAGACCGATCCTGAGCGCATCAAACGGGAAAAATGGATCGCCGATGCCAAGAAGCAACACTACCAAAAGTACGGGGAGCGGCTCTAACCAGCCTGCGGTTCGTATGACAGTCGATCCCCTGATGGGGATTGAGTGTCCACCAGTTCTTTCCACTCGAGCAGCGCTTCATATTTACCAGGCCCGATCAGCAAACCGTGTTGGTGTATGTTCCTGATTTCTCCGCTTGACTGGCCATTCTCATCCTAGTACAGACATCATCAGACGTGGTACTGTGGCGCCTTGCGCCTCAGTTGTTCCATCATCCATAGCGGGTTGATCCCATGAGACGTGCAAGGGTTCTCACCGGAGGGGCAGTTGCGCTCATGCTTCTCGGCGCGGTGTGCCTTCCTCGGCACCTCTCCTCCCCGCCACGGTCCGCGATCGCGACTCCCGCCAGCCTTCACATCAGTTTCGAGCAGGGCAGCTTGGTTCTTCGCGGTTCGTTGCCCACTGAACGCAGTAAGACCACGATTCTTGAGCAGGCGCATGCGCTCGCTGCGAAAACGCGCATGCGTGTGATCGACCAGTTTGCCGTTGATCAGCAGGTCAAAACAGCGGTGTGGGTGGATATGGTGCCGCAACTCTTGCCGGTCTTGGGCGTGATGGTCGAGCGAGGCTCCATCATCATCGATGGACATTCGCTGTTAGTCAACGGTCAGGTGGCCGGTCACCGCGAGAAGGCGGAGATCTTACAGGCGCTGGCTCCGGTGATACGAGCGGGCTTGCGAATTGAAGATCGTGTGGTGGTGGTATCAAGGGCAGCATCGTCTTCTGCTGCCGTTCCTCTGTCGGCACTCCAGCTGCTGTTGAACCAAGTTCTGACGAAATCCTCGATCGAGTTTGAACCCAAGAGCGCGACGATCACGACCAAAGGGCAGGTGGTGCTCGATCACATCATCACACTTTTACGGAGAGCTCCCGACACACCGATTGAAATCGCGGGCCATACCGATGCGGGAGGTGAAGCGGAGTACAGTATGCAACTGAGCCGGCGTCGTGCCGAAGCGGTCAAGCAGTATTTGACCAGTCACGGACTCCCGAATCCGTTTACCGTAATCGGCTATGGGTCGACACGCCCCCTTGCTCAAGGGAGATCGCCATCGGGCCTTCACCAGAATGAGCGGATTGAATTACTGATGTAAGGACGGACTGACGTATGATTACACTGATCAGCCAGATGCTCGGATGTCTCCTCATCGCGGCAGGAATTGGTGTCGCGGTTGGTTGGTTGTTGCGAGGGCTCCCAAAGAATTCGCCCGATCATTCCTACGGGGATCTCGCCAGTCTGTTGCGAAGCAAAGAACAGGCACTGGAGACGATCTCACATGATTTGAAGGTGAAGACGTCAGGGATGCAGATTCTCGAACAGAAGATCATGTCGTCCGAGACGCTGTACTCGTCAGCCCAACGAGAAGTCACCGCACGCGGTGAACGGGTCAAGGCGCTCGAAGCAGAATTGGCCGTTCGGTCGAAACGGCTGACGGATTTGGACGCTGAATCAGTTGCGGCCCGCCGACGTGAGGGGGAATTCACTGCCCACGCAGCCGCCCAGGCCCTAGAACTTCAAGCGGCCCACCAGGCGTGTCAGGCCGCTGAGCAAGCGCGCGAGGTGATGGAGCAGGAAGTCCGCGTGCAACGCGAGCATATCGCCCAACTCAACGAAGGCCTGGCGGATCGGGACGAGCTTCGAGCCCGCCTGAAGACGTTCGAATCGGTGCAGAGCCGCGTTCATCAGTTGG
>JBQTJA010000083.1:0-1842 GCA_052387595.1 Nitrospiraceae bacterium
GGGTCCTTTGCCGTGAGGCCATACTTGTCGATCAGCATCTGATGTTGCCGTTCCGTCTGGATGTGATAGCGCACCTTCGTGATCAGCTTGAGCCCGGCACGGTTCTTCGGCAACTGATACTCGAACACATAATCCCGGCTGGCCAAGGGCACAAGCCGATTGTCGTGCAGTTCGATGATCGCCGGCTGCCACATGATCCATCGCCCCATGGTATTGGACTGCTGTTCCAATACCTTTCCATTGGGATCCTCCACTGCAAACTCAACCGTGAAGTGGCGATCGGGATCCCCCGTGGGGAGTTTATGCCCCGCCCCCGCATTGATCAGGGTAAGAGTGACTCGGACCTTGTCGCCGGGCTTGGGTTCGGCCGGATCAGCCACTAGCTTGACGCCGATCGCCCGCTTGACCATCTCCGGGTCATGTCCACCGCGCCAGAGATGCTGCCGTCCCTGGCGAATGGGGCCGCCGAGAGCGACCGGCCGTTCGATCTCCGGCATATGGCAGTTCTGGCAGATGAAGCCGCGTTCCTTCATCCAATACCCGTCCTCGAACTCGGCATAGGTGCCGCAAGGCCCTCCGTTATAAAACTGCGCCGGTCCTCCCACCACGCTATGGCAGCGGAAGCATAGCTGCGTAGTCCGAAACATCGGGTCGTATTTCGTCGGATGCGGAGCCTTGGCATCGTCGAACGGTCCCATGATCACTCCGTCCCGTACGTGGCAGGCGGCGCAGGTCACGCCTTCTTGCTGATAATCCTGGTCGTACTGTGGATTCGGCTCTTGCAGGGCCCGTTCAACTCGGTCTCGTGGAATATCTTTGATCAGTGTCGGTTGCTGGTTTTCCAGCGGCGTGTGACAGTTCAAACAAACCCACGTGTGTTTATCCTTTGTCCAATAGGCATGGAAGAAAGGATCTTTGTAGGCCTGCGAGTGAATGCTGGTTTTCCACTCCTTGTAGATGTCGGCATGACAGGTTCCGCAGGACTCCGCTTTCAAGCTCGTCAGGCCTTCAGGAACTTTTTGATAGGGAATGGCGTGGGCATAGTCAGACCGGAGCCCGAATATGACGGTCGGCTTCACTTCGGTATAATACAAATACGTGAGGCCGCCCAGTACGATGAGTCCGATTAAGATTCTCTTCAACCACCGCATTTGATTTGCATTTCCTTGCGCTGACGTTCACCCCGGTACGTGTCTCTGTTATCGCTCAGGTTTTGAAGGGCGAATAACCTTACGATATATCACGGGCATCAGAAACAGCAGGCCCAACAGCGTGAAGGCGAGGAGTAGTCGAGGGGAAGCCAATTCAGCGAGCGAATTGATCCTACTGAGCTGACGGCCGGCGAAGGTATAGGCAAGACTGCCGGGAATGATGCCGAGGGCAGTCGCGGCGACATAGGTCCCCGCCTTCACTCGTGTTAATCCTGAGAGCAGGTTCACGAGAAAGAATGGAAAAAGCGGAATCAGCCGGAGAGTGAGGAGATAATTGAAGGCGTTCCGAGTAAACCCCTCCTGAAAAGCCGCGAGCCGATTTCCAAACCGCTGTTCTACCCACCCGCGAAACAGATACCGAGCCGCCAGAAACGCCAGGGTGGCTCCGGTCGTGGCGCCGATGTTCACATAGAGGGCGGCCCACACGCTCCCGAAGAGAAACCCGCCGGTGAGCGTCATCAGGGTCGCACCCGGCAGCGAGAAGGCTGTCTGAGCGACATAGGTCAGGATGAACAACCCGGCAGCCGACCAGTAGTGCTCCTCCGTAAAGGCTAAGAGCTTATCCCGATTGGCCTTGAGCACATCGAGGGAGAGATACGCCATGAGGTCGAACACATAGAAGGCGCCGATG
>JBQTJA010000084.1:0-48482 GCA_052387595.1 Nitrospiraceae bacterium
TGCCCCACAACCAAGACACGCTGATCCGGCAAGACTTTCAGGGTTCGGCTCCGGTCGTCTTGGCCGGCAACCTCGATGGCTGCCATACCTCCATCTCCGTAGGTCTTATCCCAGGTTCCATCTGTCAAGAATCTCGCGCTGATGATATCGACTGTGCCGGTTGAGGTGTCTCGACCATAGCCGGCGATAATTAGGTTTTGCTCTTGGAAGGCGACGTCACAGGCTTCCGCGACGAATGCGAGCAGAGCGACATGCACCACGCCGTCACGGCCAAAAGTAGAATCGAATTGGCCGTCAGGGAGGAGCCGAAACAGGACGGTGGTGATTACCCCGGCATCGGAGGTATGGCCGCTGACGACAATTTTGCCATCCGGCTGGATGATCGCCGTGCGAGGGTTATCGTTTCCCGTACCAATATCCAGTGTTACGAGGCCGTTTGTGCCGAACGTCGTGTCTACTGTGCCGTTCGACGTCAGTTTCATAACGGCGTAATCGGTGTCGGTACGGCCGGCTCCCTCTGCGAGTTTCCCTTCGACAATCAGGAGGCTGTCCCCGGGCAACAATGTCAGTCCCCAGACAGTATCACCTCGAAAAGCGGTACCGGAGACCGTTCCCGTACTAAGATCGAGCCGTCTTATTCCGTTGGTTCCGAATGTCTGATCCAACTGTCCAGTGGTGTCGAAGCGGGCAACGGCAATGTCGGTATCCCGCGCTGCGTCCCCGGTTGCTGCCTATCATGCTCTATTGGACCGGCAATCATGATTTTTCCGTCGGATTGGACGACGGATCGCGCGAGTTCAGCCTTCTTGCCTGCGCCGACGGCGACATTGACTGTGGCGATTCCCTTTGAACCAAAGGATGTATCGAGCCCGCCCGTTGGCCCAAAACGTGCGAGAGCCATCTGGCTATCATCAGCGACAGTGGTGAAGCCAGTCGCGTAATACTGGTTTCCGGTAGTCGCGGTGACCGCGAAGAATCGGTCCGCTTCCGTTGGGGAAAGCGGGGCCGATAGTATCTCGCTGTTGAGCGTCACAACAGCCTGGGTGTTGGATTGTGGGGTAGGATCATCGCCGCTACATCCTGAGATGATAAACGCTGAGCCCATCACAAGCACTCCAACGATGGAGCGGAAGCAATGAAGGAAAGGTGATCGCGCAACTCTTGATCTCATTGCACTCCTCGTTCTGTCTTTCTATTAATGTGGTGGCCATCATGAATCCATGAGGATCAT
This sequence comes from Nitrospiraceae bacterium, assembly GCA_052387595.1. Taxonomy (GTDB): domain Bacteria; phylum Nitrospirota; class Nitrospiria; order Nitrospirales; family Nitrospiraceae; genus Nitrospira_D. The sequence continues at coordinate 1,232 of JBQTJA010000084.1, forward strand.
GTCGAAGACCAGGTTCTAGCTTGAGTTTTTATCCGTTACCGAGTCCGGTTGGACCTGGTGTCAGCCTGTCATAGCAGTGGCCTCCTTTCTGGTGCAATCTCTCGTTGCACCTGCAGTCACCGTGCAATGCTTTCAGCAGTCGCTTCGATGTGATCGATGCGCGGGTGCTTCAAAAACACCGAGCCCATGGTTGGTCACCAACCATGGGCTCTGGACTCTCAGTCCTTTGGCCGCATCTGCGCCGATCAGAGGCCCGACCGGTTATCCGTGATTCAATCGGTTTTCGTTCGGTTCAATTCATCGAGCCTGAGTCCTGTCCAGTACACGATCCGCTGCGCTTGAAATGCCTATCTTCTGAACCGCCATCCGCTTTTAAGAAATCATGAATCGGAAAAGGTACTCCTTAGCCATGCTTTCAGCCGTCGTGTCCGGAGAGACCGCACGCGCCCTCTGGCCTGTCCTATTTGCCGTTTGAAACATCGGCACTTGATGCACCAGAGCCGCGGATTACGATGGCAGATCGGTTCGTGACAGCGCAGGCAGGTCGTGATGAGTGCACATGCATGTGGTGCTGAGCGCATGGGTTCTACCTCTTTTTTTAAGTGATGGTGCTTGGGCCGTGGCCGGTAGCCAAGGCTGTTTATTGATAGTCCTCGTTCAGTGCCTTCAAGAAAGCCGTGAGTGGAACGATGTCTTGGACTGCGAGGGCAATCCCTCCCAGCTCACGATCGCCGTTCCTCAAACCACCTGTACGCTGGAGATCCGATACCTCACGGTAGAAATCCACAATCTGCTCAAGCGTGTCGAATTGACCGCTGTGCATGAAGGGCTCCGAATGTCCGAGGTCGCGAAGGCCGGGTGTCTTGAATCGCGCGATGGCACGATCGAGGAGGGTTGCATCCGGTAGTGGGCAGGGCTGTTGATCGTCGCAGAGAATCGCACGGATCTTTGGCTGAGGTGCCGGCATCTCCGGATTGGCGAAGACGTTCCATAGGCCCAGGTCAGTCAATGTCGTGCCAGCAGCCGGAACGGATCGGAACCGTTCACTGGCCAGCGGGTGTTGTTCGGTAGCCGGCAGGTCGGCGGCGGTTCGTGCCGCGAGCGTGGGAATGGCCAAATTCCTGAAGGCCCCATCACCATGACCAGGAATCGCATCATATTCTTTCTGTGTCGTCCCCGTATTATGGGCCTTGAAATCGGTGAAGTTCGGCGCGGCGTGACAGGCGACACAGTTGCCGACTTTCCCGGCTGTTCGTTCGGTCGGTGAGGCAGGCAGCGTCGCCGGTTCCGCCAGGAACATCTTCAATCCAGCCAATTCCTGCGCCCCAAACGAGAATGTCTGGGTATGAAATTGGAACTGACCGTCTGTCCTGTTGGGGTTCGAGGTGACAAACCGGAGTGTCCCGGCCGACTCACGTGCTTTCACGAGTTGCAGAAGACGTCTGCTGTAATCGATCGGAGATTCGTTGGCATTGGGCACTTGCGGGAGCCCGTTGGACTCTACGAATACATCAAACGGAGAGCGGATCGGTGCTCCGCTGTCTTCGGTTTGCGAAAAGAGGAGGCCGTTGACATAGGCGGTGACGACTTTGACGACGGCATCGAACACCTCTTGGTCGGTCGCAGAGCCGATCGTCCTGCGGAATTCCGAGGTGAGCTGGAATTCTTCTGGTATGGACGCATCGGTCCCGCCGAACAGCACTTTGAAGGGGGTTCCGTCGAACTCCTTCGCTAGATCTCCGGTGCCGTCGTCGGACCGGACCACGCGAGCGATATGAGCGATGGCCTGAGTTCGTTCTCCTGGCAGCCAGCCGAAGTTTCTGCCTGTGAAGGTGGCCGCGATCAGTTCTTCCATGGAATTAAATTCAGCATCGAAATGGAACAAGACGCCGTCCGGTCGATCGAGCGCAGCATTGACAAGTGGAGGTGAATTGCGGACGGCAACAGTCTTGCCGTCCGCTCGGGCCGGGAGGGGGCTGCGACGCGCAAAGTCAGCATAGGTTCGCATGCCGCCTCTCGGCGCATCCAACACGTCATCAACCAAATGACAAGCCCGGCAATTCATGGAGAGGCCTTTGAACGGCCCCGGGTCGATCGGCGCATTCAATGTTTCCACAGTATCGACGACGCGATCACCGATGTTCGGGGCATTGATATTGCCGCCATTGTCCAGAGACACCTTAAAAGCCTGGGCGAATCGCGTTTCGAGAAACAGCCGTTCGCCGACAGCTTCTTCAGCCCCCGGCGTACCAGTGGCGGCGAGAGGCGGTGGAGTACTCTCATCTCCTGAGCAGGCGACGAGTCCAGTGAGCAATAGAAGCACGGAGACGAAGACACGAGCGATCTTCGAGTGATGTGGAATCAAGGTCAGATTCATGAGGTCGTGGTTCCTTTCAATACAATCAGTTTGACTCATTTGGGCAGTGCTCCCTCATCTACGATCAACGGTCGTCCATCGTTGTGGAGGGCAGGCACGGGCTCTCGGGAGGCGAAAGCCCGTGCCTGCCAAGTGGGAGAGGTGGGGCTCCCACTTCGATGCCGGCGTAGGTCGTACGCCGACTGCGCTACCGGTGAGGTGGGTCCCTTACAGCAATGGGTTCCGGCGCTCTCATGAGTTCGGCCAGGAGGCTGACGACCGAGGGATCAAATTGAGTTCCTGACGCCACCTGGAGAATGCGAAGCGCAATGCGATCTCGGAGCGATCGATCGCCAACTGTGGGGACCTGAATGGCTTCGAATGCATCGGCGACGGCGAGAATTCTTGCTCCCAACGGGATGAACGTTCCCCTGAGTCCATAAGGATATCCCGATCCGTCCCATCGCTCGTGGTGATGGGCGATCATGACGGTGGCCTCACGAAGGAATGAAAAAGGCTCTAGCAACGTGGCTCCCAGCCGCGGGTGGTTTTGAATCGCCACATAGAAGTCTGGCTCAACCCATTCTCGTTTGGTTTGTAAGCAGGGTGGAAGCATGAGAACGCCGATATCGTGAAGCAGGGAGGCCAGCTTGAGCTGATGCAACTCCTCGTCCGTGAGAGATGCGGCCCGTCCGATGTGGAGTGCGATCGCCGCTGTTCCCTGTCCATGACCGGCTTGCCACGGTAAGAGCCGGTCCAGTTCTTTCGCCACTTGCCGAACGAGAATACTCTCCAGATCGCGCCGCGAGGCGGCTGGCAGATGGAGTCGATCGATCTTTATGAGCATGCCCTGAATGGTCAAGGCGGCTGGCTCGATCCGATCTGTACTGTCGACATGCATGGCGCTGCCTCCTGTAAAAAACGAAGAGCCCAGAATCACTCGCGTGATCCTGGGCTCTGGGTGAATAACCGCTGGCCGCTACAGGGATCGAGTCTGACGAGTCACGTCTCTCTGGAGTTCATCCCTCGGATGCGAGAGAAGGGGATCGTCACGAGTCTCCGACAGCGTTTACATTTCAGCTCGATTCCTGTCTCGATGAGGCGGGCGACCAGTTGCCCACAGAAACAGCGGACCTGTTCTGGGGTGCAAGCCTCGCTCGTGATTGTGTGAGGTTGAGCTTTCATAGCGTCGAATACTCGGGGTTGGGCAGCCACGGTCTCGGGCTGTCCGATTGTCCGTTACACTAGAATGTCCACCGTGCTCCGGCTTGCCAGAGCGCCGGAAGGCCGGGATAGATGCCCCGTGATCGGTCCACGATGACGTCCTGTCCGAGCATGTTCTTCCCCGTGAAGAAAAAGGTCGTATTGATTTTCTTCACGTGTTGATTGACCGACGCGTTCAGCATGCACCAGCCTCGCACGATCCCGCGCTGTCCGTTCGGCGTGGGAATCACGGTGTTGCGGTCGTCGGCGAATTGATCGCTGACGCACTGCGTTTCGACTCTGGCATTAAACGGCCCGAAGCTGAAGGCCCGGTTGGCGTAACCGATCCCCGCTGAGATCAAATGTTCAGGAGAATAAGGTAGCCGGTTTCCGCTGGTATTGAAGTTTGCCGGCTCACCCGGTAGCAGTGCGCCACCTGTAATGGAGCTATTGCGCGCTCCTTGAAAATTTGCCTGAGCAACCCAGGTATAGTTGAGATCGAGCGTGATATCTTGATCGTCGTTCCGTCCGGTCAGGGCGTCCAAGATATCGAGCTGCGCGGCAACCTCTGCCCCCCGATGTTGTGTCTTGCCAGCGCTGGTCAAGGTGGCGCCGATTCCCCCCGCCACTGACTGAGAGATGATCTGATTGGAGAAATCGATTTGGTAACCTGTAACCGAATACCCGAACCACGGAGCCAGGTTGCCTCTCACGCCTAACTCGTAGGTCCAATTCAATTCAGGTCCCAGATCAACGACTTGCCCCGTGCCGGTGATGCCGTCGGAGATCTGTGGCGGTGCCATGCCGCGATGGGCGCCGAAGAAGAATGTGTTGTTCTTGAACGGAGAGTACGTCACGCCTACACCCGGCAAGACCTCGGTAAAGTTGGTTTTTCCGTACGTGCCCTGGCCGCTATTGGCCAGCCGGTTTGTTTGATCGTAACTGATATGTTCGACTCGGAATCCCGGTGTCACCGTGAACGGGCCGAAGAACAAGCGCTCCTGAGCGAAGAAGGAGTAAGCGTTGGTCGTCCGGAAGGTATTTTCTCCCAAGCAGGTAGCTCCAGGGGTGGAAACAACGCAACTCGAAGGAAGCCCTGTGCCAGAGAAGGTATTGAGCAGTTGCTTCCGGTCGGATTGTTCGAACATATACCGGGCTCCGAAGTCCGCCTCACCCTTTAGCCCTAACAGCGAGTGAAGATAATGGAACCGGGGTTCAATTCCCCACACCCAGTACTCTCGCTCGTTCGTGAAACGACTATTTGCAGGTACAACGCTAAAGGAAGTGGCCGGAAGACTGTTGCCGTTCTGTATGCCACCGACGGGAGCTCCGGTCGCATCCACTCCTTGTTGAGACTGCCGAGACCAATCCCGTTGAATGTAGTGGCCGAAGAGGTTGACCGTTGAGGTGAGGTTTGCCGTGAACATATGATTCACAGCGACATGATAGCCAAGTCGCATAAAGTCGAAGTGATCGTTCGTAAACGGGGTTTGCCGTTCACTGCCTCGGAGGGCCCAGTCCGCTTGTGTCAAGCCCTGGTAGCCGATCCCTGAATTTTCGCGATAGTAATTGAACTTCGCGAGGATCTGAGTCCGCTCGCTCAGCTCGTGGACAAATTTGAATGTCAGGTCATCGGTCTTCGCACGAATGTTGGTGAACCGAGGGGTATCCATTTGCGAATGAGTGTAATCGACCAAGTACCCGCTCTTGCCCCAGGTGCCTCCGTAGTCGAAGTGTGTGTTCAGGTAGTTCAAGTTGCCGCCCCATACTTGGAAATGTCCTTCCGGCGTCGGCGGCGGCATGCGGGTAATCAGGTTAATGACGCCTCCGATGGTTTGGGGGCCGTACATCAGCTGGCCGCTGCCTTTCAGCACTTCGATTCGGTCGAATCGGAAGATCGGCGGAAAGTAGTACGACGAGGGATCAGCGTAAGGCATCATCATAATCGGTACGCCGTCTTCCATGATATGTACTTTCCGACTGCGGGTCGGATCCAAACCACGGATGCCGATGTTGGGCCTAATGCCCAATCCCTCTTCGTCCCGGATGTGAACGCCTGGAACTTCTCTCAGAGCTTCGTTGATGGTGAGTCGGTGGTTATTCTGGATTGATTCAGAGGTGACCACCTTTCCAGATCCGGGAATGTGGTCCATCGCCGTCGGCGATGTCCCGATGATTTCAGTCAAGGGAATTTTCAACGGCGTTGGCTCGACCGGTGTGGATTCAGTCGCCGAAGCCTCCTGTGCCGTCGTCGAAGATTTAGACTGAGTCTCCTTGTCCGTGGAAGACTTCTTGGGTGGCATCTCTTCCATAGTTGAAGTTTCTTGAGGTGCCGGTTCTTCAGCACTTACGGGCAGGTTGCCCGTGAAAGCAACCACCAGCGCGAGACCGATGATAATAATGTTAGTTTCTATTCTCAATTTCATAATCGACGATCTGTTCACACGCTTCCTCCTCGCGCGATGGGCTCTAATGGCCTCTAGGGGTGAATAACAATGAGGCTTCTGCTATAGAAAAGCAAAAAGCTCAGGATGTTGAACGGTAACGTCTCTCGAGATAATAGAGGAGGCGATCGGGTTGCCTCGTATCATCTTCATCCACGTACGCAATGCCGATAGGGATCTCATGCCGAAGCACTCCTTGAAGCCATCACACGTGACCCCTACCGGAGCGAATAGCTGATCGGCATCAGGATCGCGACTTGTGGTTTCCCTAAAGGGTGGTCCAGTTTGAGCGGAGAGGCTTTTCTTAGGGTTTCCATTGCATCATTATCCAGAATCGACCGGCCGGAGCTTTCTTGTACATCTACCATCAAGACCTGACCGTCATCTCGAATGACAGCCCGGAGAATCACTTTGCCTTCCCAGCGATTCGTTCGAGCCATGACCGGGTAGCTTTTGAGTTCATCGATTCGCCCGAGCAACGCCCTCATCAGCCATCCGTAGTCTGCCTTGACTGCCGCTGCCTTGAAAGGGGCTGCCGAAGCCATGACTGGTTCGGCGCTGAGCTGTTGCCGTGGCGTCTCGCTCGTCACTTGGTCTAGAAGCTGTTGGGCGACCGGTTCCGCGGCTGACGTGACGGGTTCGCGTGAAGCGACTTCTTTCGTCGATAGAGGCTCTTCTTCCACGACCCTATCCTGAGTCACTTCATGATGCTCGACGGTTTGTGTGATTGCGGTCGAAGCGGTTTGATTCACAGTGGTCGCTTCTATAACGTCCTGGGCGGGTTGCGCGGTCTGATGAGGGATCACCTCTTGTTGAACCAGCTTCGTCACCACGTGAGACGGTACTGACTTAGGTTTTACAGTCTGCATTTTCTGTGGCTGTTCAGGTCTGCTTTCTGGGAGAGGGGCCACTGTTGGTTGAGGACTTGGTGATTGAACCAATGCCACGTTCCACTGATAGGAATTGGGTTCAACCGATAGCGTGAACCCCGACATCAGGCCCACAGCACCGGCGGCCATCATCGCATGGAATACCACAGAATAGGTCCACCCCTGACGATACAGACGGGCATGAATGGAATAGTTTGAGGGGAGCAACGTCATGATTTCACCACTTCAAGGCTGACCTGTCCGAAGCCCAGGCTTTTCAACTCATCCACCACCTGGACAAACCGTTCCAGGATCGTGACCTTGTCGGCGCGGACAACCACCAATGATTCCCTTGGTTGGCGCTCAAGCACGATTCGCAATCCATTTTCAGGCACGGCAGAATCGTTCAGATACATCTCCCCTTGCGAGGTTAACGTAATAACCACCGGGACATCTTTTCTATCAGAAGCTTCGGTCGCTTTGGCCAAATCGACTGGAATCTGGCCGGTAGTAATAAACGTTGCCGTCGTCAACACTATGACTAATAGGACCAGCATGACGTCAACCAGAGGGATGACGTTGATTTGGTTCAATTCTTCATCCATGGTGCTGATGCGCTTTATACAGGGAGATCAGCTCGGCCACTCGCCTTCGGAGGGCGTTGTTCATCACAACGCAGGGGATAGCCACCAGAAGCCCTACCGCAGTGGCTTTAAGAGCAAGGCTCAACCCGACCATGATGGAACTGACCGCAATGGTCTTCGAAGTCCCCATGGTATGGAACGTCAGCATAATTCCAAGGACCGTTCCCAACAGTCCGATGTAGGGAGCATTCGCTGCCACCGTCCCGATAATGACCAACCGCTTGGTGAGAGCGATCTCGAGTAGCTGCTGACTAGGATAATGGGAAGGGTCGATCCGTCGATAAAATTGCCATCGTTCGACGGCGACGGCCACAGCCCAGACGCTTAAAGCGAACAGCAGGCCAATGATTCCATAGTCCACGATTTCTTTTAGCGCTTCCATGACAATGATTCCCTTATCGCTACTCTCACTTCTTGATAATGCTTCTCAATACCATCCATTCGCTGGTTCTGTCAACCGGGAAATTCAGTTCGCTTTCGCTGTCTTGTTTTCAAGAAGGTCGCGCATCTTGCGAGCATCGGGAAGACTCGTCGCATCAAATAAAACGGTATGCGTCGCCGAAACCCTCAATTCGACGGCAGTGCCCGCCTGGTAGACACTGGTCGAACTCTCGCTGCTATGAATGATTTGACCGGAAGGGAGCCGGACGGTATAGAGATTTTCTGAGCCTCGGAACTGTCGAGTGATGATCCTGGATTCTGCCGATTGGTTAGGCCTGAGGTGAATGTCGTCCGGACGAATCATGACCACGACCGCGGCTCCTTCCGCACTGTTGAGCGTATTGGGGAATTCACCCAGCTCCGTGTGAACCAACCCCTGTTGAATCCGTCCGGTGATAAAGTCGGCTTGCCCCACAAAGTCAGCGACGAACCGAGTTGCTGGAAGATGGTAAATGACTTCCGGTGAGTCTATTTGCTCGAGCACTCCCTGATTCAGGACGGCGATGCGGTCCGCCATGGCGAAGGCTTCGTCATGATCATGCGTCACGAGAATGGTCGTGGTTTTCATCCGGCGTAACAAGGCATGGACTTCCTGCCGCATACGGCCTGCCATATCGGGGTCAAGGTTGCTGAACGGCTCATCGAGGAGGAGCAAGACAGGATTCTGCACCAGCGCTCGGGAGAGCGCTACTCGCTGCTGCTGTCCTCCCGACAACTCATGCGGGTAGCGTCGGTCGAGCCCTTCGAGGCCGGTCAGCCGCAGCATTTCTTGAACCCGGCATGTCCGTTCCGCCCGTGACAGATGATGAAGCCCGAAGGCAATGTTATCGGCGACGCGCAGGTGTGGAAAGAGGGCGTACTCCTGAAAGACCATGCCGACACGGCGGTTCTCCGTCGGAATCGTTTCCAAGGACGAGGAGACCAACCGGCCCGATAAAAAGATTTGTCCGGACCGAACTGGTTCAAAGCCGGCGATGGCTCGCAGGACGGTGGTCTTGCCACAGCCAGACGGTCCGAGCAAACAGAGGATTTCGCCTTCTCGTGCGGAAAATGAAATATCGCGGATTGCCGGCCTGCTCGGATCATAGGCACAGGACACAGAACGGAGTTCCAAGATGGAAGAGGCCGGCGTGGAGAGGTGGAGGTGACCTTCGTGCCGGTCGGCATCCACCTGTGTGATGTACAACGGTGTATTCATAGCAATGTTATGCGGCCCGCCAATCACGGGATAGCAACAAGACGAGCGCCGGTAGGCCAACGAGCACGATCAATAAAGCGGACGGGGCCGCGAGTTGATAATACTCTTCACTTGCTTCCAGCCAGACACGGATGGCCAAGGTGTCAAGCCCCACCGGTCGCAACAACAACGTCGCTGGGAGCTCCTTCATCGTCTGCAAAAAGATCAAGACCCATGCCACGATAACCCCGTTGCGAATGAGGGGCAGCGTCACGCGATGCCAGGTCTCCCGAACGGTCAGACCCAGGGTGCGGGCGACTTCTTCAAGATTCGGCGTAATTTGTTGAATGGACGGTTCGAGCGACTGGAGCCCGGCTGGGAGATAATGCAGGACATAGGCGACGATCAACACGAAGACCGTACCATAAAAGAGCGGCAGGACATTGAGAAAAAGGACCAATACCGCGAGTGCGGCGACCGGTCCTGGTAGGACATAGCCGGCGTAAGCGGCTTGCAGACAACCAGTATTAAGCCAGGTTGGTTTTCGACTGGCGAGGTAGGCGAGAGGCAGACCAACCAATACGCCGGCCGTGGCGGCTAGGGTTGACAGCAGGGCACTGTTCCAGACGAAGCCGAAGAAGCGGGCATCGAGAATCGCTTGGGCTTCAGGGGATAGACTCCATGTCACCAAGAGAGAAACGGGGATTCCGAAGGCCAAGCCGATCACGGTGCTTAGGCATGTTGTCAGTGCTGCCGTGTGCCACCATCCGCACTGGATGCGTTGAGGCGCTCGAAAGCGCCCGCTGGTCTGGTAAAACCGGCTCTTTCGGCGAGACCATCGTTCGGTCAACAAGAAGAGAAGCGCCAGGATGACTAATAGGATGCTCAGGATACTTGCGGCCTGGTTGTCAGATCGTCCGGTCATTTGCTGAAAGACGGCGTAGGTCAAGGTTTGATAACGCAGCAGAGAGACGGCACCGAAGTCGGAAACGACGTACAGGATAACAAGGGCGACGCCGGCGACGATGGACGGGCGCAGCAACGGAAGGGTGACGAACAGCATTCTCCGAAGCGGTGATGCGCCACATGTGCGGGCGACTTCTTCAAACGAGACGTTAAAGCTGAGGAGCGCACTGCGTGTGAGCAAGTAGACGAAGGGGAACGTGTCGAGCGCCATCACAAAGGTAACGCCCCAGAAGCTTTGGGGTGAGATGATCCTGGCTTGAGGTCCGGCGATCATCTGCCAGAGATGTTCTGCCGGACCGCTGAATCCCAAGAGATAGTTGTACACATAGGCCAGGACGTAGGTCGGCATGGCGAGCGGCAGCACAAGCCCGACTTCCCACAGCCGGCGGCCGGGGAACTCAAATCGTGTGACCATCCAGGCGGTCGAGACGCCGAGCCCGAGTGTGAGCAAGGCCACGGCGCCCGCCAAGGAAACCGTATTCCACAACAGTTCCGGGACTCGAGTGGTCCAGAGCCGATGCCACACCGAGAGATCGGCCGACAAGGCGAGGGCGGTGACATAGCCGAGAGGCAACAGGATCAACGCTGCGCTGGCCATGGCGGCGAGCTGGATCGGTGAAACAGCTGATCGGTGTAGGGCAATCACGGGGCGCTCGCGCGGTTACCGCATCCCGACTTGTTCGATGAGCAGCAACGTCGGTTCTCGGAGTTCGGCGAGTTTGGTCAACGGGACTAAAGCTGCCCGGAAGCTCTTCCGTTCGAGCAGCGCCGGGTCGGCCTTCACCTCCGGGTGGAGCGGGTACTCCTTGTCGAGGTCGGCGAACATCTTCTGGCCGGCCTGCGCCACGAGAAATTCCACGAGCAATTTAGCGTTCTCCACGCGGGGCGTGTGTTTCAGGATGCCGATGCCCGCCACGTTCATGATGGCGCCCATGCCCCCCTCCTGTTGATCGGGCATGACGACCGCCAGCGGAGCAGCCGGTTGTGTGGCGAGATGCCGATAGACGTAGTAGTGATTCACGATGCCCATGGCGACCTGACCCTTGGCAACGGCATCAACGATCTGCGAGCTTTTTTGGTAGACCTGTGTGCCGGCGTTATCCCGAAGCCCCTCGAGGAATTCCTTGGTGTGATCGTCACCGAGACTTGCGCGAATGACCGACACCCCTGCCTGCAAATATTCGCTGCCGGCGTTGGGAATGGCGATTTTGTCCTTCCACGTAGAATCCGCCAGATCCACCAAGGATTTGATCTGATCCGGCTTCACCAGTGTTGTGTTGTACACAACAATCCAAAACCGGCCTGACAAGCCGATCCAGCTGTTGTCCGCTGCGCGAAATTGAGGAGGAATGGCTCGTTCGACTTCCCGCATGTTCAAGGGGCGGAAGAGTCCCGCAGTGCGCGCCAGTTCCAAGCTGCCGGCATCATTGGTGATGAAGAGATCGGCGGGGCTGCGGTCTCCTTCGGCCTTCATTCGGTTCACCAACTCAGTGGTGCCGGATGAGAGCAGCTCGATGTGAATCCCGGTCTTTGCCGTGAACGCATCCAAGACCGGCTTGATCAATCGTTCGGCCCGTCCAGAATAGATGGTCAACGTGTCGGCAGCAGAGGCGATGGCCGGCATGACCAGCCAGAAGAGTAGCAGACAACAGGTGGCTGAAATGCTTAAGGCCCTCCGTTGACGGGCAAGGGCTGTGATACGAGAGGAATAGTGAAGGACCATGCGCATGATTGAACCTTCTATTTCAATGTGAAGTACGGGCTGATTTGAAATTGATAAACCATCTCAAAAAAGAATACCAGAAATCCACCCAGAGGTCAATGTGTGATGCCCCGCAGCAAGCTGCGGGGAGCTTCATTGGCGGCAGCGGGAGCAGAGACCGTAGAGCTCAAGGCGGTGGGTTTGGATCGTAAAGCCGTTCCGTGAGGCCACTTCTTCCTGGAGGCGCTCGATGTCGCAGTTCTCGAACTCCACAATCTTTCCGCAGCCGGTGCAAATGAGGTGATCGTGGTGGCCCTTGTGCGAGATGTTGTCGTACTGCGTTTGAGTGCCGAAGTGGCGAGCTTGAGCCAGACCGGCTTCGCAGAAGAGGTTCAGCGTGCGGTAAATGGTTGCCAAGCCCAGGTGCGGATCCTTGCGGGCCAGTTGGTGGTACATCTCTTCGGCTGTAATATGCTCTTGCTTGAGGAATGCGTCGAGGATCAGTTCACGCTGGCGCGTGAATTTCAGCTGGTGCTTCCCGAGGTGCTCCTTCAGGACACCCATTTCTTTGACATGTTTGGACATGGTGATGAGACCGATCCTCCTGGAGCCGGGATTAAAGACGAAATCACGCGGCGGGTCAAGCGTGATTCTGCAAACCGATCTGAAAATCTCTCCGCCTTTGACGGTTGCGTTTCCGGCTGGTTATAGTGAAACCTTCAGGAATAGAGCGAGGAGACTGTGAGAACGCCCAACCAGATTGCCGTCGACCGTGCCCTGCTTTTGTACGTCCTGCAACTCGCTGAGCCACTTGGTCCGCTGAGCGATGTCAAGCTGCAGCAGCTGTGTTTTTTGTGTGAACTCCAAACCTTTGCCAAAGACCTGAAAGCGTTCCATTTCGAATTCTTTCGCTTTGCGTATGGAGCGTTCAGCAAGGATCTCGATAATGACCTGACCTCCCTCCGCCGAAAAGGCCGGATCGAAAACTTCACGGTATCGGATCAGGCCAAGGAGGAAGCGATCCCCTTACTCCTGCGTGCCATCGAAGGGGGAGAGGCCAATGAAAAGGTCAAGAATATCATTGATGCCGTCGTCGCGGCCTATGGACCACAAGACAGCGGTACTATCACGAACTCCGTCGAATCAGTTCAGCTGAGCACACCGCAGGACCCTGAGCTGAAGATTCCCATTCGCGATATTGTGTTCCACACCACGCTGCTCGTGCCGCATCGGATCGAGGTGCAGGCTGAATTTACACTGCCTTCGGTCATCGTCACACAGCTCAACACGGTGCTGGGGTATGACAGCCGACCGGTCTTCGATGCTCAGAGCTGGTAGATCTCACCGTACTTCTTTTCCGTGTAACTGAGAAAAGGTTCGGGACTCACCGTTGCCCCTGTCACGCGCTGGGCGAGGTGGGCTGGCGTGAACATGCGACCCCAACGGTGAATTTTCTGTTCGAGCCACCGGCGCAAGCTTAACAATTGGCCTGCCGCAATCTCATGCTCCAGATTCGGAATCTCCAGCTTGGCCTGCTCGAAAAATTGGACGGAGTAGAGGTTGCCCAAGGTATATGTGGGGAAATAGCCGAACGCCCCGAATGACCAGTGCACATCCTGTAAGACCCCGTCCGAGTCAGAGGGTGGAACGATACCCAAGTATTCCTCCATCTTCTGATTCCAGATGGCGGGTAAGTCTTCTGGCTGAATTTTGTCTTCCACCAGATCCTGCTCGATTTCGAATCGCAGCATGATATGGAGATTGTAGGTCAGCTCATCGGCTTCCACGCGGATCAACGACGGTTTCACGCGATTGATTGCGGCATAGAACTGGTCGATCTCCACGCCGTGCAACTGGTCCTGAAAGGTCTGTTGTAAAACCGGATAAAAGAAGCGCCAAAAGGGCCACGAACGGCCCACGCAGTTTTCCCACAGACGGGACTGACTCTCATGAATGCCGAGAGAAACCGAGTCACCCAACGGCGTCCCGAAATATCGTTGATCCAACCCTTGATCGTACAGCCCGTGCCCTCCTTCATGGATACAGCTGAAGAGGCAGGATTGCAGTTCATGCTCATGAATACGGGTAGTGACGCGCACATCGGTTGGATGAAACGAGGTGGTGAAGGGATGGGCTGACAGATCTAGACGGCCACGCTCGAAATCATAGCCCATTGCCGTCAAGACCAGCCGTCCGAACTCCAGTTGCCGAGCCTGGTCATACGAGTGGTGTAACATGCTATCGTCGATCTTCACCCGGCTCTGTGCGATCTTTTTCAGCAACGGCACCAGCCGGGCCTTGAGCGCAGCAAACACGGGTTGCAGTCCGGCAATGGTGGCGCCAGGTTCGTAGACGTCCAACAACGCGTTGTAGGGCGAATCGCGATACCCCAGGTACTGCGCTTCTTCGCGTTTGAGCCGGAGCACCGTTCGAAGGTTCGGGAGGAACATGGAAAATTTGTTTTTCGTTCTGGCCTCAGCCCACACTTGCTGGGCAAGCGAACATTCTCGGCTCAGTGCCACCACGAAATCCGACGGCAGTTTCTTCGCGCGGCTGAAATCCCGCCATGTCTCCCGCAAGAGCGAGCGCGCCGGTTCGTCCCAGCTGTCTCCGGGTTGCTCGGCCGCCTGGCCCGTCGCGGGATCCACCCATTGTGACAAGAGCGCCTGCATGTCCGGCGAGACGAGCTTCTCATGGGCCAAACCTTGGAGCACGGCGATCTGCTCAGCTCGAGCTTCTCCACCACCGACCGGCATATAGGTTTCCTGGTCCCAGGAGAGGACTGAGGCGGCACTATTGATGCGTTGAATTTCCAGCAGTCTGGTGGTGAGGGGTTCTAACGTGGCGAAGGTTTTCAATTCGGCCTCCAGGTCACTGTGCTAAGATTCGCGTCCGTGATTCGGTCGTCGCAGTGTACGCAACGGGCGGCGCGTTTTTCAAATCATCCAAGGGAATTCCAATGAACAGGCTGGTTCCAGTCGAGATCGAAGCCTATGCAGAAACTCATTCCATACCGGAGTCGTCGATCTGTCGTGCGCTGCGCGAAGAGACTGAGCGGACCATGGAGTATCCTCAAATGGTGGTCGGCCCCCTGGAAGGGGCGTTTCTCAAAATGATGACGCAGCTGGTGAGTGCCAAGCGGGTGCTCGAAATCGGGATGTTTACCGGCTATAGCGCGCTGTGTTTTGCCGAAGCGTTGCCAACTGATGGAACAGTCATCACCTGCGAGATCAATGACAAGTCGGCGGCGGTGGCTCGGCGCTATTTTGCGCAGGCACAATACGGGAGCAAGATCAGCATCCGAATGGGCCCGGCCCTCGACACTATGCAGACGTTCTCTCGCCCATTCGATCTCATCTTTATCGATGCCGACAAGATCAATTATCTCAATTACTATCGACGTGCGCTCGATCTGCTTGCCCCGAATGGGGTGATCTTGATCGACAATGTCCTGTGGAGCGGCGAGGTTTTGAAACAACCACCGCCGGACGAATCCACTGCGGCTATTCAAGAACTCAATCGGACCGTCTCAGCTGATCCACGTGTGACTGCCGTACTGGTCACGATCCGGGACGGAATTTTGGTGGTGAGAAGAGCAGGGGGGTAGAACACGGTAATTCCAGGTTCCGTAACCCCTCCTGCCTATGGTATCTGTACGGATACAGACCATATCTGGTTCGATACCTCGTTATGATGACACCTCCTCATCGACGCTCTTCCGTCCTTACGCAGTGTAGACTTTGCTCTATCGATTCATGGGCTTGTGCAGGTTGCAGGGAGGTCAAGCCACGGTACTCGGGCGGGCACTGGTATTGCTGAGAGGAATGAAGGGGGAGGGTCTGTGTGAAGAGACTCATCTGGTGTCGGGCGCATGAGCACGATACTCATCTCATATCGGTGTTCGGCGTGAGGGTAGAGTCGATGTGATCAGCCATATCTCCGATTGGCTCATCCAGCTGCTGAGCCACAATCCCTTGGCGTGTGGAAGCACAGACCGTGAGAGGCACATGGCTTTTCCTTTGTTGTGACTGACTCTGTGGAGGTGTGTATGAATAAGACGACTGATCAAGAGTATATGCGGGTCGAGATGGACAAACTCATCGCGTCTCTGGATTTGCCGGAACTGAACAAGGAGTTTATGCGGGCGCGCTGGTTGGAGCTGGTTATTTGGATGGATGGGAAGGCGAAGGAGTCTGTGTGGTGGTATCGCCGGTTACGGCTGGCGACGATCATCGGAGGCGTGATCGTGCCGGCGCTGGTCAGCCTGAATGTCGGTGATGACGTCGCCCCTCTCATTAAAACGCTTACGTTCTTCGTCAGTCTCGTAGTGGCGTTGAGTGCTGCCGTGGAGGAGTTTTTTCGCTATGGCGAGCGCTGGCGGCACTACCGTCGGATGACCGAGTCACTCAAGAGCGAAGGCTGGCAGTTTCTTCAGTTGAGCGGGGGTTATGCCAACCAGACTCATATTCAAGCGTACCCGGCCTTCGCCGCACGCGTTGAAGAGCTGAGCCGCGAGGAAGTTGATACCTACATCACGCAGGTCTTCAAAGAAAAAAAGGCTGAGGATGACAAGATACCTTCTGTGTCGTGAAGTACGGCTGAGTAGGTCCTATGTGCTTGTTGATAGCTCGCAGGGTGAGTATTTGCACGACTTCGTGCGGGGCGGTTTCCCGCCCCGCACGAAGACATGATCACTTCGAAGAAGCTTGAGCCACCTCCAAGACTTTGACCTCGACGTGGAGCGTCTTGCCGGCCAGCGGATGGTTGAAATCGAGCACGACGGTCTCGGTTTTCACTTCGGCAATCCGGGGAAAGACCTTCCGTCCATCGGTGGTTGTTCCTTCCAATTGCATGCCCACCTTCTGGGCATTGGACGGCACCATCTTCCTGTCCACCTCTTGAAACGCCTTGGGATCGACCGTGCCGTAAGCATCCGGCGGAGCGACGGTGACGTTCTTTTTCTCTCCTGCCGCCATGCCCTCAAGCGCCTTCTCCAGGCCAGGAACCAGCTCATGTTTTCCCTGAGTCACCTTCAAGGGTTCCCCGCCGACGTTTGAATCGACGACCGACTGATCGTCCAGCTTCATGGTGTATTCCAGCGACACTTGTTTCCCGTTCGAGACAGTCATTGGTGAGGCTCCTTTCTTGGTATCTCCTGCTGTGGCACAGGCAGCAGAAAGGAAGAGAATGGTACTCCAACCGCAGAGTGCAGAAAATATAGATGGATATCTCATAGGGACCTCCTGTGAGAAGTGGTGTGTGAATAGACTGGAACGGGTCGCCGGCAGATGCGAGCGGTGAGCGACCGGTTCCAGACTTTGTTGTGGGGTTACTTGTCACGCTACCACATCAACTCACGTGATGCTACCCACAATGTTGCCATCGTTCTCACTGAGAACAGATGGGGAAACGGCAGGTACAAGACGGTCATTGACTGGAGTAGCGCATGCGGTGCGATGGACTGGATTCTGAAATCCACGAAGAATGTTGTATCGCTGACTGATCTCGGTACAATGCGGATGATGAAGTGTCGAGGGGGTCGCCCCCTTGGCGAGGGCAGGATGTGGGAGGACGTCACACGGGGAGGAGGATTATGGCGCGTCGCACGAGAGGTGAAAACAGGGAACTGAAAGCCATTGGGCCTAATGGATCGGGATCCAAGGCTGGTGGATCGCTCGGCTCCCGCCAAGCTGGTCAACGGGAATCGTCTTCCGCCGGATCAGCAAACGGCAGGTCGGAGGATTGGGCGGAAGGATGTGAGCCTCTGCATCAACGAATCGCCGAACTCGCCTATATCCTGTATGAACGAAACGGGTTCCAGGATGGAAAAGATGTAGAGCACTGGCTGGAGGCGGAACGGCAAGTGAAGGCGGTGCGGGGCCTTGCCGCGTAACACAGATAGAGGAAAGCTTGATCTCCTCTCTCAATTGCGTCTGGGCTGTCGATGATCCGATGTCAGATCGAGATGCCTCCTGTTAGGTGGACAGCATGTTCATGGATCAAGGGGCGTCCTCGCTGACGCCGGACCATCGATTCCTTGCGAGAATGGCTATTCTTTCCGTGTATACACGATCTCCATCATCTTCGTTTCTTTCTGGCCGTGGTGCGCCCCGTACATATCGAACTGCTGGGTATTGTGGTCGATTAACTTCCAGATCGCACGATGCGACATCTTTCCTCCCCCTGGCTCAGGATGTGAGCCTCGTAACGTGATGGTCCTGCCGTCAGCGCTGGCCGTCCCTTCCATGATGAAGATGCCGGTGCCCATCGAATCCATCCAGGCTGTGACGTACTTCTTGCGGATATTGTCATACCCATCGATGCCGATGCCGTTGAACGGCTGCCCCATCATGTGGCCGTTGAATTCCTGATAGAGAAACCGTCCATCCAACAGCATCTTCATCTCGGCGGTGCCGGCGGACTCCATCGGCGGTTTTCCTGGCTCCATCCACTCCTTGGTGGCTGTGGTCCAACTCCCGGCCAGGGCGGCGAATTGCTTGTGCGGTTCACCGGGTGTGGCAGCCTGCTTCCACAGTTCCATCATGGCTTGGGGGTCCATGTGTTTGTCATGTTTCTTCTCTTTCGCCAGCGTTGGCGAGACGGTCAACAACGAGATGATGGCAAAAGTTATGATACGCATGGTGGCCTCCTTCTGGTTGGGTGGTTGTAATGCTGATCAAGAACTCCTCGCACAAATTGTGTACTGCTGTCGACAATCAGCCTCCGGCCATCGCACCGACGATGAGCAGTGGTTCGGCCCCTGTTACTACTGCCTCGGGCAGTCGAGTATCCGACGGCTCATGCGAGAGATCTTGCTCACAAGCAAAAAAGCGGATGAACGGCCGGCGGCGTTTCGTCGTATGGTCGCGAATTGTTCCCCGCAGCATCGGGTAGCGACTCTCCAGTGCATCGAGCACTGAGTCGATCGTCACTGGGCCGACCACATCCAACGCAACTTCGCCGCTGACTCTTGCAAGTATCCGCAAATGTTGAGGCAGTACAACACGAATCATTTTGTATCTCGTATTTCGTGAAGCCCGGTTCGACTCAGCAAGGCGAGCGTCGTTCGTATCTTCCCGCAAGTAGCTCCACCTCAGCACTCAGTCCTCAGAACTCAGCACTTCAGCCGAGTGTCTGCACCTCGACTGATAAGACCGCCGGGAGATCCCGTACTATCGGCGCCCAACTGTCGCCGCTGTCAGCCGACCCGTAAACTTGTCCGCCGGTTGTGCCGAAATAGATACCGCAGGGATCGAGGTGATCAACCGCCATCGCATCACGCAGGATATTGACGTAGCAATCTTGTTGAGGAAGTCCTTTGGTCAATGCCTCCCACTCGTGCCCGCCGACGTTGCTGCGATAGACGCGCAACTTGCTTTCCGGTGGATAGTGTTCAGAATCGCTCTTGATGGGCACGACGTACACAGTCTCCGGTTCGTGGGCATGCACAGCGATCGGGAATCCAAAATCGCTCGGCAAGTTCCCACTGATCTCCTGCCACGAGTCTCCTCCGTTGTCGCTGCGCAGGACATCCCAATGTTTCTGCATGAACAGGACGTGTGGGCGCGACGGATGTATTGTGATGCAGTGCACGCAGTGACCGACCTCAGCATCCGGATCGGGCAGTTCGTAGTTCGACCGCAGCCCTTTGTTGGTGGGGCGCCACGTCTGTCCGGCATCGTCGCTTCGGAAGGAACCGGCTGCCGAGATAGCCACGAACATGCGGTCCGGCTGTCCGCAATTCAGCAGGATGCTATGGAGGCACATACCGCCTGCACCTGGTTGCCAGAGCTGACCTTTTGCACCGCGCAGTCCTGCCAACTCGCTCCAGCTCTTACCGCCGTCGGTGGATTTGAAGATCGCCGCATCCTCCACACCGGCATAGACCGTATCCGGATCAGTGAGCGACGGTTCGAGGTGCCACACCCGTTTGAATTCCCACGGACGCTGGGAGCCGTCGTAATGTTGGTGTGTCGTGAGCGGCTTGCCGGTCTTCTCCGAGGCATCATACAGGAACATGTTGCTTTCGCCCTTCGGCATCCCGTCTGGTCCCATGAGGTCTTCCGGTGTAGTACCCGGCGGATTCCACGTCTTGCCGCCGTCGTCGGACCGTTGGATGACTTGGCCGAACCAACTGCTGGTTTGCGAGGCGTAGATGCGATTTGGATCGGCCGGCGATCCTTTGAGGTGATACAGCTCCCATCCGCCGAAATGAGGGCCGTCGACAGTCCACTGTTTCCGTTTGCCGTCCGATGTCAGGATAAACGCGCCTTTCTTGGTTCCGACCAGCACTCGCACTCCGCTCATAGTCGACTCCTTCCTCTTCTTCGTACGGCGTTGCACACGCAGTTATTCATTCGGCAGCCCCGTTATTTCGATCAACGGACGCACTTCAACCGTTCCAATCCGCGCGCCTGGGACACGGCCTGCGATGCTGACCGCCTCGTTGAGATTCCGCGCGTTGATGAGGAAGTAGCCGGCGATCTGCTCGCGGGTTTCGATGAAGGGGCCGTCGGTGACCAGCGGCGTATTGCCGCGCACCCGCACCGTGACGGCGGTCGCCGCCGGTTGCAACGGCGACGCATGCACGTATTGCCCCGCCGCGTGCAGTTGATGTGTCAGTTCGATGGATTCGGCGAGGAGTTGCTGTTGCGTCCCCTTGTCCATATTCTCGAAAGCCTCTTCGTTATGATGCACGATCAGCAGGAACTTCATCGTCCGTCTCTCCGTATATATGGCGGCCGGTGGTTTACGCGCACCCGTTTTCTTTGAGCGGGCGCACTTCGATGCTGCCGTACTGCGCGGCGGGAAATTTCGACGCGATCCGCACAGCATCGTTGAGGTCTCTGACGTCGATCAATAGGTAGCCACCCAGCTGCTCCTTCGTTTCGGCGAAGGGCCCGTCGGTCGTCGACACTTTCCCACCGCGGACTCGCCCGTGGTTGCCGTTTCCACCGGGTGAAGCGGCGAGGCCGCAATGAGCTGGCCTTGTTTCTGCAGCCCGTCGCAATAGGCCATCGATTCGTCCGAAATCGCGACCCGCTCGCTCTGCGGCATCGCGTGGAGAATCTTTTCTTCGACATAGACCAAGCACAGGTATTTCATGGCGCGCTCCTCTCTGCAAAGTTGTAGCATAGTGACCGGTACAAGATAGTCGTCGGGTGAGGCGAAAATCGACAGAGGTTGTCTTGCCCTTGCCTGATGCTGGACAAAAATCCATAAGCGAGCGATATTTCTGGCAGAAAAATGATTTCGACGACGTAACTTCTCATGGTAAACGACATCTGTATCGTATTATGGATGGCTGCGTTACTCTTCGCGATTCTTGCGGGCGGGTCGTGATATATACTTCACGGCCGTGTGCGTCAATCGGCTGGTGTAGAGCTGAAGCTTGTCTCACTTACTTCATGAAGGAGAGTGCCCATGTCAGGCAAGGTGAACGCGATACCAAAAGGGTATGAAGGCGCGACGCCGTATCTCATCATCAAGGGCGCCGCTCGTGCGCTGGAGTTTTATCAGAAGGCGTTCGGGGCCACAGAGGTCATGCGCATTGCGGCGTCGGGAGAAACGATAGGGCATGCGGAAATCAAGATCGGGACGGCGATCGTGATGCTGGCCGACGAATTTCCGGACATGAATTGTAAGAGCCCGCAATCGTTCGGCGGGACACCCGTGAGCATGATGGTGTACGTGCAGGATGTGGACGCATTCATGAACCAGGCCGTTGCCGCCGGCGCGAAAGTGATCAGCGCCGTTGAGAATAAATTCTACGGCGACCGTTCCGGCACCGTGGAAGATCCTTTTGGACACCACTGGCACTTTGCCACGCATGTGGAGGACGTGCCTCCCGATGAACTGGCAAAACGGGCGGAAGCGTTTATGAAACGGTAGGACTCCTTCTCGTGAATGGTGCCTGCAAGATTATTTAAGTTTGCCGCTGAAAAGGTCTCACGGGTAGTAATCAACTAGCCGGCTCATGATGCGTTTTGAGGCGGGCACACAGGATAATTCCAAGATTCAGACCGGCATTTGTGAGAAATTGCATTTGCACAAGAATGAGATCCAACGACCCGATGCCGATGTATCTCTTCACACAAGAGCAAGCTGACCAATTCGCTCGCGAGTGGCTGGATTCATGGAATTCTCACGACCTGGACCGCATCATGGGGCACTACAATGAACAGATCGAGTTTATCAGTCCTTTCGTAGCGAAACTTCTCCACGATCGGACCGGAACTGTCAGGGGCAAAGAGGCTTTAAGAGATTACTTCTCAAGAGGCTTAGCAAAATATCCCAATCTCACATTCCATCTTCACAAAGCCTTTCTCGGCGTGCGAAGTGTGACGGTCTACTACGAGAGCGTCAACGATCTCATGGCCGCCGAGACGATGGAGATCGATGACCAAAGACTCATTGCGCGTGTACTTGCTCATTCTGCTCTTAAGTAAATCGATGGAAAGGATTTAACCGCTCGTACTCGCTGCGGCGCTGTTTGGTTCCGGCACGCTGAAGTTCGTGTAGGGGTTGTTCTGTTTCATTGCAGGCTTTCCCCTGACCGGCATCAGCGGCTGGATCGCAGCGCTACTCAGTCTGGCGTTCCTGGCGAAAGGCCGCTTGCTCATGTTTTCTCCGTCATCGCTGCTGAGCGTTCCAGATGGAGGGCAAAGTACATTCGTCGATCGATGATTGGGACGCTCCTCGTGTCACGGGGAGTCGTGCTGGTCGGCAACTGAGCCAGTAAAGGACGGATCTAGAGATGGAGCAGCAGCTATGGAGGTAACTATGGGTCTTGGAAAAACGAAACCGATCATCCGGATATTCGACGAAGCGAAAGCCAAGGAGTTCTACATCAATTTCCTAGGCTTCAGAATCGATTGGGAACATCGTTTTGAAGAGGGCTTACCGCTTTATATGCAAATCTCACAGGAAGACTGCATCCTTCATTTATCAGAGCATCATGGAGACTGTTGTCCAGGCGCCGCGTTGAGGATTGAAACGAACGAACTGGAGGCATTCCAAAAGGCCCTCCTCGCAAAGAACTACAAATACGCCAAGCCCAGAATAGAAGAGATGCCGTGGGGCAGGGATATGTCAGTGACCGATCCATTTGGAAACAGATTGACGTTTACTAGTGCCGTCATTACCTAATCTTTTGGAAAAGGGGAAACGCAAATCCCTACTTGCGAACGTTCGTGAGTTTTACCATCGAAAAGAGATCGGTTCTTTCTCGGAAGACCGAATGCCTTGTGCCGGCAAACGAGAAGGGTGTTTAACCTGACTGCTGATTTCGAAGGAGGCATGTCATGCAAGTTCCAAAACCGGTGTCTCGACGTGAGTTCATACGACTTTCCGGATTAGCGATGGGCGCAGCCAGCCTCACCCTTTCGACGATCGGACGGGCAGCCGCTCCTCCGACGGGAGGACGGGACGCGGATGCGGTGTTGGCTCAATTGATCGAGGGCAACAAGCGGTTTATGGAGGGGGATCTTGCTCACCCACGTCGGAAGCCGGAGGACTTCGTGTCGCTTGCAGAGGGGCAGGCTCCCAGCACCGTCATTGTTTGTTGTGCGGACTCGCGGGTTGCGCCTGAATTGATCTTTGATCAGGGGATGGGAGACCTCTTTGTAGTCCGCGTGGCCGGGAACGTGATCGCCGGCGCGGGTGATTCCGTGAAGGGGAGCATTGAGTATGCGGTTGCAGAACTCGACGTACCGTTGATCCTGGTGCTGGGTCATAGTCAATGCGGTGCGGTCAAGGCCGCCATCAAGCACATTGATGCCAAGGATACTCTGCCGGGTTCCATAGGCGGTCTTGTCGATCTCATCAGGCCGGCAGTGGCTGCAGTGAAGGATAAACCTGGCGACATGCTCGATAACGCCATCAAAGCCAACGTTGAGCGGGGTGTGGAGCGGCTCAAGTGTCTGGAGCCGATCCTGGCCGGTTCGGTAAAGAAGGGAACGCTGAAGGTCGTCGGCGCCGTCTACGACTTGCACAGCGGCAAAGTCACGGCATTCAGATGATGAAGTTTCATGAGAAGAAGCTGCGGACAATAGGAGCCTCATTCCAAGAGCTTCTAAGAAAGTCTCATGCTGAGCCGGTGGGGTTGATTGTGTGTGCGACGTTTTGTGTTACTTGAACGACCTGATGTCAGGTTGCTCATGGTTCGAGACATGAAGCTGTTCGGCGAAAGGGAGCAACGTGGGTCTCAATCATCCTGTGGACGGCGCGGCGTTTCCGCTTGCCGTCACTGATCAAATCCGAGTGGATGTGCGTTCGGAGACGGATCGGCTTGCGACGGTTGTGATGTGCCGGGCGAACCCTCACACAATCGACTTGATGGCGATACTGTCCTTATTTGAATCATCAGTCTGGAGACAACTCCGTCATAATTATTGGTCCACCTACGATTGGCGCCGTGTTCATGTCCAGCAAGAGTGCGTGGCACAACGGCTGCGGGAGTATGGGGTGGAGGTCCTCCTACTAGAGAATATCGGAGGTATCTGCAGCCAGCACTACACTCGGGACATTGGGTTTGCCATCGACGATGTGTTCTTCGTGGCTCGCATGGGGAGCCGTTACCGGCGGTCGGAGGTTCGAGCCCTGGCTCCGCTGCTACCCCGACTGTCGAAGGTGATGTGGCTGGAGCGCGGACGTATCGAGGGCGGAGATGTTATGGTGTGGAGCGAAAAGGTTCTCGTCGGGCTTGGCGAGGCCACAGACCTGGACGGAGTAGAGGAACTCCGCCGCCAGCTTGTCCAACTCGGCAGTCCACGGGAGGTCGTGCCGCTCCACTTTTCCCACCCAGGCGTGATTCACCTCGACACGAAGTTCAATGTGGTCGGAGAATCTATTGCCTTGTTTGCGCGCCGTAGTTTTGCAGGGGAAACCCTCCGCTGGTTCGAGCGGCACTTCGACTTAATCGATGCGACAGAAGGCGAAGTCCGGGGACTTGGAATAAACGCGCTGGCGATGGGGAATGGCAACGTAATACTGGACGAGCGATGCGAACGACTGGCCGGCGAGTTAACCCGGCGGGGGCTTGTGCCGATTCCGATCGATTATTCGGAAGTAACTCGATGGCCTGGCGCCTTCAGATGTACAACCTTGCCTCTTCGCCGCATTCGCGAATAAAGAATCCTAGGGAGATGCTGACCCAGACACGAATTTACTCAACGTCTTCCCGCAGGCATCCATTCATAAGTGCTGCATGTGCTCTTTGCTTGGGAGCGGTGGGACAAAGGTCAATATGTCTCTCATCTGCTTTTTCTGAAAATACGCGGGTGTCATTTGGATGGCGAGGTTTCTGAGCCAGACCGCAGCCGGGTTGGTTATATTGGCGATTCGTCCGAGATAAAACGACCGTTCGACAATGGAGTGGACACGAGCCCGCCGCAATCGCTCAAAGGATCTCCCAACCGAATCCATGGGCATTGAGCGCTCTTGAACTTGCTTGAAGAGAGACGCGAGCACTACAGCATCTTCAATCGCTTGGCAGCCGCCCTGGCCTAGATTGGGTGTCATCGGATGAGCGGAATCCCCGAGGAGAATGATCCTGTCTTCGTGCCACCGCGGAATCGGCACGCGATCCTGTAATCGGGTTTCCAAGATGCCTGAGGCATCGGACTGTTCGAGAAGCATCTTGATTGGCATATGCCAATTAGAGAATGTGTCCATCAAGAACGAGTAGATTTCTCGAGAGTTGCCAAATGGCTGGATCGGAGCTACGGCAAACCAGTACACTCGTTCTGCATCAATTGGCACGACTCCATATCGTGTGCCGTTTCCCCATGTTTCGGTAAAGGTGGCTGCGTCGTGTGCGACGGCTTTGTCCACTGTATGCACAAGCCCTCGCCAGGCCGTACATCCTCCGTCTCTTGGTGGTCCTTCATGCGGGACAAGCAGTTCTCTGAAAATAGAGTTCACACCGTCGGCGGCTACCACGAAATCGCAATCCCTATCGAGTGACTCGACTCGACTGCCGAGACGAAGAGAGGATCCGGTGATATGTTCCGCGAGTCGTTCCAACAGTGTGCCGCGGTGGATCGCATACGCTTCAATATTTATATGAGTAAGCGTTCTCCCAGACGGCGTTCGGATCCATCCATGCTCAATTCGGTTTGCGCGATTACGAACCAAGTCGCCGAGTCCAACCCAGTCAAGCGCGCTGAGCGCATTGCGTTGTAAGAGGAGACCATACCCGGTTGTACGAAGGTTTCTGGCTGCTTCATGTATTTCAAAATCAATGCGGTGTCTTGTGAGTGCCGCGGCAAGCGTCAGTCCGCCGACACCTGCTCCTACGATCTTGATCTTCACAGAGGCCTCATATGTTTGAGCAATTGTGATTGAATGAGAGCACGCGATTGGGTGAACAAGGCGGTTATGATCCCAACAGGTTCATCTCGACGCGGTAGCTGTTTTCATCCTGGCCCATCACGAAGTGTGATGCTGCTTAGCCCGATCCTTGCCATCTCGTCGATTTAAGAGACTCAATTCATAACACGAATTTCTATGGTCAAAGGGAAAAAGTGGGGATAGCTCCTCAAGGTCCGGCTCCTCATATGGCGAATGACATTTGAATAATATAGATGACGGGGTTCCCCTTTTCGATTCTTGGAGGTGGCTGCCACGCTGCGTATAGGTCACGACCACATGTGTAAATTGGTCTGTGCGCAACTAAGGCTTGTTCCATCTCGCGAAGGAGATTGCCAATGTCGGGCTAGGTGCACGCGACTCCAAAAGAGTAGGAAGGCGCGACGCCGAATCTCATCATCAAGAGCGCTGCTTGTGCGCTTGAGTTTTATCAGAAGGCGTTCTGAGCCGCGGAGGTCATGCGCATTGCGGCGTTATGAGGAGCGACTGAGCATGTGGAAATGAAGATTGGTGCGTCGATCATACAGAAGTTGCTTCAATGCGTGTCCCCGATCGAGCTGATTGGCAGAGTGAGTACTCGGAATCGGGGGGATTCCACCGCGTGAGACCACGCGTGAGCGATTGTGGGGGGGATGAGATGGAGAAGAGAAAACTGATGGTGTGAAGGGTCATTCTTGCAGCTCTGCCAATCTTCGTTCCAAAAACCTCCGTTCCGGTTCCTGTTTCGTGAGGGTGAGGGCGCGCTCATACGACATACGGGCGTTTTCTTTCTGTCCTAATCGGCGACAGAGATCGGCTCGTGCCGCATGGGCTAAGTGGTACTGGGCTAACTCACCGCGCTCCAGCAATGCATCGACGAGCTCCAAGCCATTAGCTGGTCCATCGCGCATGGCAATGGCTATAGCTCGGTTCAGTTCGACGATCGGCGAAGGTTCGACGCGTAGCAGTACGTCATACAAGGCGACGATTTGTGCCCAATCTGTTTTGTCGGCGCTCGGGGTTTCGGCATGGACGGCGGCAATGGCGGCTTGGAGCGTATAGGGTCCGATGCGTTTCATGGACAGAGCTCGTTCTACCAGTGAGATGCCTTCGCCGATCTGTGCCCGATCCCAGAGTGAGCGGTCTTGTTGTTCCAAGAGCACAAGGTCGCCGTTAGCCGACGTACGTGCCGGTCTTCGCGATTCGTGCAGGAGCATCAATGCCAGGAGGCCTATGGTTTCTGGTTCCGGCAGCAGTTGCAGCAACAGACGTCCGAGTCGGATCGCCTCGCCCGAGAGATCCGCTCTGGTGAGCGAAGGGCCGAATGATGCCGAGTAGCCTTCATTGAACAACAAATACACGACCCGAAGGACGGCTTCCAACCGATCTGGCAACTCTGAAGGCGGAGGAACTTCGTAGGGGATGCGGGCGTCACGGATCTTTACCTTTGCCCGTACGATCCGTTGGGCGATCGTGGCCGGTTTGCCAAGAAAGGCGCGCGCGATCTCTTCGGTGGTGAGGCCGCAAACTTCCCGGAGTGTCATCGAAAGTTGCGCCTCTTCGGAAAGAGCCGGATGGCAACAGGTAAAGATCAGACGCAAACGGTCGTCCTCGATATGCTCATCATTCTGATCGATCAGGTCGCTGGTTGTCGTCTCGATGTGTGTCGCAAGTTCATTCAACGATTCATGATAGCGCGCTCGCCGTCTCATGCCGTCGACCGCTTTGAATCGCCCGGTTGAGACGAGCCAGGCGCGTGGATTGGCTGGGACCCCATCACGTGGCCATTGCTCCATCGCAACAGCGAACGCTTCTTGTAACGCTTCTTCAGCCGCATCGAAATCACCAAGCAGGCGGATCAAGGTGGCGAGGACCTGACGCGATTCGGCCTGGTAGATTTCGTCAACCTTGACGCGGGCCTCTTGTGCCGTGTCGTCACTCATGGAGACCATTAGTCTGCGCAGCCCAGCTCCTTCATCGGGCGGACTTCCACGCTGCCGAATCGAGCGGCAGGAAACTGTGCGGCGATACGGATCGCATCATTCAGGTCTGGGACATCGATCATGAGAAATCCGCCCAACTGTTCCTTCGTCTCGGCAAACGGTCCATCGGTGGTCGACGTTTTGCCCTCTCGGACCCGCACGGTGGTCGCCGTATCCACCGGGTGAAGAGGCGAAGCCGCAATGAGCTGGCCCTGTTTCTGCAATGTGGCACAGTAGGCCATGGACTCGTCTGAGATCGCGATTCGCTCGTTCTGTGGCATCGCGTGGAGAATGTGTTCTTCGACGTAGACCAAGCACAGGTATTTCATGGCGCGCTCCTCTTTGCGAAGTTGTACCATAGCGACCGGCATAAGATAGTCGTCGGGCGAAGTGAAAATCGACAGGGGGTGTCTTCGCTAATGCCCGATGCCGAACAAAGATCCATAAGTGATCGATATCCCTGGCGGAAGAGGTTTTCGACGACGTAACCCCTCATGACAAACGACATCTGTATGTGGATGGCTGGGGTCCTTGTTGCGATTCTTGCGGGTGGGGACCACGTGACATATACTTCACGATCACATGCGTCAATTGCCGGTGTAGAGCCGAAGCTTGTTCCACGTACTTCATGAAGGAGAGGGCTCATGTCAGGTACAGTGAACGCGATACCCAAAGGGTATGAAGGCGCGTTGAGAAATCAGCATTGGGATGAGATCGGTTCGACGGTCAAACAGCACTTGCTGCGCCAAGTATCTTCGAGCAAGGGTGTGCAGCGGAAGCGCACATTGAAACAAGGCGCCAAATAACCAGTCAGGAGACACTTTACAGCGGATCGACCTCATGGAGCGATAAATTGTCTTCGAGAATCCGGTTGCACATTCACGCGAGAGTCGATGGAGATATCCGTGTGTCACATGGCAGTCGTCTTAGACCCTGATGGGAATTCCGTGATGATTCACCGGAGAAAAACAGGATGAGGACGGCGCTTCTTTGGAGTCAATGAAACGGGTGAGGCGAGGAGAATCGATATGATCGAAATCATGTACCGTCGCGAGGTGGCTTACTCCCAGGACGTCGTGCTGTCGCAATACTTCGATCTGGAACACTTGGAGTATGTTCACCCCGACTCGTTCGGCCGTGCGCGCATGGTCTCGACGCGTCGTGACACTGTGGTCTGGGAGTTAGCCTGGCCGCTGCTCTTGGGCTGTATCCCGCTCCGCAGCACACTTAGGCAAACCTATTGTCCCCCTTGGGGCATTCAGGCGACGATCATTCGCGGATTTTTGAGAGGAACTGAGACGACCGTACAGATCGATAAGACGGACTCGGGGACGCTGGTGACCGAACGGCATCGGATGGCCGTGCCGGACTGGTTTCCGCTCCGCGGGTGGCTTCATCGAGCGGTGATCCGACGCTTAGATCGGATCTGGGAGGAAGACTTGGCGGTCTACGTGTGTCGCGGTGGTTGGCCGGGCGTGCCGCGCGTCGATAACTCAAATCCATCCGGACACGCGGTCTAGTACCTGCTTCGCTCCTATGGCTGCACTTCGATGCGCCAGACCGGCGATAGTATCATTTGACCACCACCTAGGCCAAAAGTCAGACGTAACACCGTCGTGTTAATTGGAAACCTTCGCGATGAACGGCTACTTCGCAAACTTTTTTGCGCCGACTACGCACAGCGCGACAGCGATCGCCACTGCGATCATGATCGGGCTGACCTGCTCACAGAGCAACGTCGCCGACAGTCCAAAGCCGACGAACGGTTGGAAAAGTTGCAATTGTCCTACCGCGGCGGTGTCGCCTTGCGCCAGCCCGCGATACCAGAACACAAACCCAATCAGCATGCTGAACAACGAGACATAGGCGAGACCGATCCACGCAGGCCAGCCTATTGCCGTGAAAGTAGACGGCGCGGTGGTAATGGCCAACACCAACATCATCGGCAATGACAACACGAGCGCCCAAGAGATGACCCGCCAGCCGCCAAGTTTGCGGGACAGTTTGGCCCCTTCTGCATAACCCAGCCCGCAGACGACGATCGCTGCCAGCATTAGGAGATCTTCGACCGGCGGGGCCGAAAAGTCTCGTGTCACTGCGAAGCCGGCAATGAGTGTGCTGCCCAGGCATGAGAACAGCCAAAAGGCCAGCCGTGGGCGCTCACCGCCGCGCAACATACCGAAGATCGCCGTGGCGAGCGGCAACAGGCCGATGAAGACAATGGAATGAGCAGACGTGATGTGTTCAAGCGCCAACGCCGTCAGCAGCGGGAAGCCGACCACGACGCCGAACGCCACAATGCCCAGCGAGAGCAGGTCGCCGCGCTCTGGGCGCTTTTCTCGGAACAGCACCAGGAGCACGACTCCTAACAACCCAGCGATGGCCGCGCGTGCGACGGTCAGGAAGACAGGATCGAAATCCATCACCGCCACCCGCGTTGCCGGTAGCGAGCCGCTGAAAATCAACATGCCAAGAAATCCGTTAGCCCAACCGCTCGCTGTCTTATCCATCTTCTGCTCCGTTTGTTTTCATCTTGTATAGGGCTGGACGCATGGTGATTCCAGAGACAGTGAGATACAATTCAGTCAAACTGTCATGGCAATAGGAGCAGTACAGATGGAGAGGCAACCAGCAAGAAATAATGAGGATGGTGTTACGCGTATCGGCAGGGTCATCGCCACCATCAAGCAGAGGATTGCCGGGCGAACTTTGACGCCTGGAGCACAGTTGCCGTCAGTCCGGGCTTTCGCCAAAACCATGCAGGTTTCCAAATCCACCATCGTCGAAGCCTATGAGCGTCTTGCGGCAGAAGGCATCATCCGCTCTCGACCCGGCTCGGGCTTCTATGTTGCAGCACCTCTTGCTCCACTGTCGTTGGCCGAAATCGGTCCCAAGCTCGATCGCGCGGTTGATC
The DNA here is from genome assembly GCA_052387595.1 of Nitrospiraceae bacterium. GTDB lineage: Bacteria > Nitrospirota > Nitrospiria > Nitrospirales > Nitrospiraceae > Nitrospira_D. The sequence goes on from JBQTJA010000084.1 coordinate 32,279, forward strand.
CGCTGTGGATCGCGCGTCAATCACTGGAAGCCGGCAACAACATCCTGAAACCCGGTTGCGGGTGGCTGCCGGCATCATGGATGCCTGAGGCAGCATTGCGCCGCGCGCTTCGGACGTTGGCACGTGCAGATGACGCTACACTCACCGATTACGGAACACCGCTCGGATTGCCCCCTCTGCGCCAGCTTCTCGCGCGACGCTTGGGCGCGCACGGCATAGAAGCGTCGCCCGAACACATCATGCTGATGGAGTCTGGCACGCAGGCGATCGATCTTCTATGCCGCTTTTTGCTCGAACCAGGCGACACGGTGTTGGTGGATGATCCCTGCTACTTCAACTTTCATGCGCTATTGCGCGTCCACAGAGCCAAGGTGATTGGGGTTCCCTATACCCCGTCCGGACCGGACACCGACCTGTTTGCACAGGCGTTGACCGAACACCGACCGCGCCTCTACATCACCAATTCCGCCCTGCACAATCCGACTGGCGCGATCCTCTCGCCGGTCGTCGCCCACCGCGTGCTGAAGCTGGCGGATCAGTCGGGACTGACGATTATCGAGGACGACATTTTCGCCGATTTCGAGCACACGCCGGCCCCAAGGCTGGCGGCGTTTGACGGTCTCAGCCGGGTTGTCCATATCGGAAGTTTTTCCAAGTCGCTTTCGGCGTCAATACGTTGCGGCTTCATCGCAGCACCGCGCGATTGGATAGAAGGATTGACCGACCTCAAGGTCGCCACGTCCTTCGGCAGCGGTCGGCTTTCATCCGAGCTGACACTGACACTCCTGAAAGACGGCAGCTATCGTAAGCACATGGAGACAGTCCGCGCACGGCTTTCAAACGCCATGGGCGAAACGATCGCGCGGCTGAAGGCGATCGGCATCACCCCATGGATAGAGCAGCTGGCCGGTATGTTTCTCTGGTGCAGCTTGCCTGCGGGCATCGACGCAGCAGAGATAGCCAACAAAGCCTTGGAGGCTAATGTTGTCCTGGCTCCCGGCAACGCATTCAGTCTCTCTCACACAGCCGGTGGCTTCTTGCGCTTCAATGTGGCGCAGTCTAACGACGAGCGAATTTTTAAAGTGCTGGAAATGGCTATGTAGCCATGAAATGCTGTGTCGCTCAGCGCGATTCGCAAAGGCAGACATTGGTAGACAGCAGTGAAGGCGTGAAACATTGCGGGACAACCCTGTAGCAATCAAGGAGGAACGTAATGATAGAGGTACCGTTCGCTACCATCGGATTCGTCGTATTAGCAATGATTGAGGGATTCAATGGAATCGGTCTGGCTTTCCGCACGAAACGGACCTTGGAATCCGCCGGTTTGATTCACACCGACGGGCCGGGTCTTCTGGTTCAGGAATTCGGCGTGTACTGCCTTGGACTCGCAGTCGCCTATGCGATCGCGGCGTTCGATCCCGTTCGGTTTTGGTGTGTGGCACTCATTGGAATCACAATCAATCTAGCAGCAGGAACGATGCATCTGCTTCGCTCCTATGGAGTGTACTTCGGTGGAGCTAGGCCGATGCTCAGCCAGGTATTCGAACGAAAGGCTGGCTTCGTGCACACATTCGCCCTCGTGGTGGCATGGTTCATTTCATAGGGAGGGAGGTAGGGCTATAGCCAACCTCCATTTCAAGAACCGCAGATCCTATTTCTGCTCGGTGCGGCTCAAAACTCGCTGATAGGAAGCCGGAATTTCTTCGGTTCTTCAAGCTTCTTGCTCGCGCGCCATGTGCGCGATGGCTCAATGTTGCGACTCTTTTTCAAGCTCTTTCTGTAGCTTGGTGAGTTCATCTAAAATTCGAAGGAATTTCTTTCCGAACGGTGTGACGACATACTCCACGCGTGGAGGAATCTCTGGATAGGAGACGCGCTTCAGGATCCCAAACGTCACATTTCTGCGGAGGCATTCGTTGAGTACTTTGGTGGTCAATCCTTCAACGGCACGGACCATTTCACCGGGTCGGTTAATTCCGTGTGTGAGGAGTTGATAGACCGTCAGCGACCATTTGCATCCATAGATCGTCTCCACCATTCGCGCGCTCTGCTCCGGAGCGGAGATTCTAGAAAATATTTTGCTCTGTGTTTTCATCAATTTGCACCGGTTTGTGCCTAGAGAACCACAATGTGCCTACTGTTGATTTAGTAGAGAGCTATCTAGGGTGAGATCACACGATGTGTTCACGACTCATGCAAGGAGGTGATCCCATGCCGTCGAACAATCCACCCTATGCTTTGATCATTGGAGGATCCAGTGGCATTGGCCTGGCCACCGCGAAACTCTTGGTGGAGCGTACCATACCCACTGCTATTGTCGGCAACTCTCTAGAAAAGTTGGAACGGGCACGGTGTGAGCTGTCTGTGCTCGGGCCAGTAGAGATTCAGCAAGCCGACCTGTACAAGCCGGAAGACGTCCAGCGTGTAGTTGGACGAGTCGGCGATCACAGCCGTCCTATCAAGTATTTGGTCAATGCGGCTGGGGTCTTTTAAGCCCACGCCGTTTCTTGATCACTCACTCATTGACTATGATGTCTACATGAACTTAAATCGGGCGCTCTTCTTCATCTCCCAAGCGGTCGCCAAAAACATGGCTGCACACGGAGGTGGCTCGATCCTGCACATCGGCTCCATGTGGGCCCAACAGGCCATCAAGGCGACGCCTTCTTCAGCCTATTCCATGGCTAAAGCTGGTTTACATGCGCTCACGCGGCACATGGCGATGGAGCTGGCGGACAAGCACATCCGTGTCAATGCGGTATCGCCGGCGGTGGTCAAGACACCGATCTATCAAGCGTTTATCGACTCAAGCAAGATTGATGAAACGTTGGCCAGCTTTAATGGTTTTCATCCGATCGGCCGAATCGGCACGGCTGAAGATGTGGCTAAAGCTATCGATTTTCTCTTGAGCGATGATGCAGCATGGGTGACCGGCGCCATTTGGGATATCGATGGTGGTGTCATGGCAGGCCGGAACGAAGACAACTCGATCATTCATCACACGAAGGAGATTGCACATGTACGAGACGACGAACATCAAGAAGCTGCCGAAGCTCGGATCTAAAGCCAGCGAAGCGTGGCAAGCCTTTGTTGCGTTCGACAAGGCGGCGCTAGCTGATGGCGCCATTCCTAAGAAGTACAAGGAGCTCATGGCGATTGCCGTGGCGTTGACCACGCAGTGCCCCTATTGCATCGAGATCCATGCCGATGCGGCTCGCAAGGCCGGAGCGAGTGAGGAGGAGTTGGCGGAGACCGGTTTCGTCGCGGCAGCCCTGAGAGCCGGCGCTGCCGTAACGCACGCGACTCATCTGATCAAGGATTAAGGGGTGACCCTGACGGAGGCGGGGAAGCCTCCTCAGAGTGGTCCGCCTTCGCGAAAATCTGAAAGTGCTGGCGGTCGACGACATCGTAATCGTTCAGAAGCCGGTAGCCGGCGGCTTCCATCTCGTGTCGGACCTCTTCTTTCGCGGTCCTGTGACCGAACATGCCGGACAAGAATCCACGAGGATGATAATCGAGAATCACGACGCGGCCGCCTGGTCGTAGGGATGAGGCGAGGGAGCGAAAATAGTCTATTCGACTTTTCATGTCGTGATAGACATTGCAACTGAATACCAGGTCGACGGGCTCCGGGAGTTTTGGATCGTGCGGCTCAGCGCGGACCGGTCGGACATTGGGGGTTCCTCTGGCGACCATCTCCTTGAAGATCATGTTAATCGCGCTCTCCTCGATATCAACCGCATAGACCGTTCCTCTTGAGCCGACTGCTTTGGATAGGTGCCAGGTAAAGTAGCCTCCGCCGGCACCCAAATCCGCAACGCGCGATCCCGGCGCGATAGATAGCTTTTCAACGACTCCTTGTGGTTTCTGCCATACGTCCCGTGAGGGGTCGTTCATCCGTTGATAGGTCAACTCGGTGCAACCGGTGAGCGAGAGCGCGATAATCAACAGCGAGCCTAACGACTTGCATGGCAATCTGTGGTTCATGGCCTGTTCCTTTCTCAAAACCGGTATTTGGGTCGGTCAAAGCGGGTACGACATGATGAGTTGAGTTGATGTTGCGGAAGAGGTTGCTTCCCAGGAGGTCTCAGCTCACGAAAATACCCAGAGCCTCACGATCTTGTCTGCGGTTTCGCGTGAACATAGTTTACGCCCGTGCTTCTGCCAAGGCCATCTCCTCTGGCTCGACTTCATCCGGTGTTGTATGTGGTTCAATCGGTTGATGTTCTGCGGCGATCAGTGAGTAGAATACCGGCACGACGAAGAGCGTGAACACGGTCCCGACCGTCATGCCGGTGACCAACACCATGCCGATACTGTTACGGGCCGCTGCACCGGGCCCTGTCGCCAAGACCAGTGGGAGGTGGCCGAAGACGGTGGCGGCTGAGGTCATCAACACCGGCCGCAGTCTCGTCAGCGAGGCCTCGCGCACCGCCGTCAGCCGAGAATATCCGCGAGCCCGCAGTTGATTGGCGAATTCCACGATGAGGATGCCGTTTTTGGCGATCAATCCCACCAGCGTGATCAGCCCGACCTGGGAATAAATATTGATCGTGGTGAGGTCGAGAAAACTCACCACCAGGGCCCCGGACATTGCAAGCGGGACCGAGCCAAGCAAAACGATCAAGGGATCGCGGAAGCTCTTGAACTGAGCAGCCAGCACCAAATAGATCAGGACCACCGCGAAGCCCAGCGTGACGGTGAGCGCCGCTCCCTCCTGGCGGAGTTGCCGGGATTCGCCGGCATAGTCCATGACCACGCGCGGGCCGCTTGAGGCTGCCGCGGTTTCAAGCACACGGAGCCCCTCTTCCTTGGTGAAGCCGGGTTTCAGGCCTCCGAAGATGCGGACGGCGTTGCGTTGCTGGAATCGATTCAATGTGCGCGGCGCAGTGCTCGTCTCGATATGCGTGAATGTCGATACCGGGACCAATTGGCCGCCCGGAGTCTTGATTTTGAGATCGAGCAGCGGATCGACCGTTGCGCGATCCTTGTCGCCGAGTTGAGGAATGACCTTGTAGCTGCGGTCGAAATAGTTGAACCGGTTGACGTACCCGCCGCCGAGCATGGTGCCCAGCTCACGACCGACTCCGGCCAGGTCGAATCCCAAATCCGCGAGCCGCTCACGATCTAACACGACGCGGGCTTGGGGGAGGTCGATTTTAAGGTCGGTGTCCACATACAAGAACTTGCCGCTCTGCCAGCCTGCGCCCAGGATGGACCCGACTGTGTCAAGCATCTGTTCGGCCGGTGCATCGCTCTGCACGACCAACTCCACGTCGTACTGGCCAGGGGTGGGGAGTGGTGGATCTAGTCTGGGGAATACACGGAGTCCCGGCACTTGCGACACGGCACCGAACACGTCGTCGTACATCTCCTCGGTTGAGCGAGCGCGATCGTGCCAATCCTTCGCGACCACGCCGCCGAAGCCTCCCCATGCCGTGGTGAGCGACCAGGTGTAGTCCGCCCCAGGGATGGCCGTGATGGCGTTGACGATCCGGAAGTGTTGCCGGTTGGTGGCCTGGACCGTGGAGTCCGGCGACGCTTCGAAGAAGAGGCTGATGTGGTTCTGATCTTCTACGGGAGCCAGCTCCTGGCGTGAGAAGTGATAGAGCGGCCAGGCTGCGAGTACGATCAGGAGCGCGGCCACCACAACTCCCCATCGCATGGTGAGGGTGCTGTCGAGCAGCCTGGCGTAGACCCCGCGCGCTTCTTCGAAGCGCCGGTTGACGAACGCGGTCAAGCGGCCTTCCTTGCCTTGCGGATGGACAAATCGCGAGCTCATCACCGGCGACAGCGTGATCGCGACGACACCAGAGAGCACGACGGCCACGGCCAGCGTGATCGCAAACTCCAGGAACAAGGAACCGGTCAGCCCGCCTTGGAAGCCGATGGGGGCATAGACGGTCGCGAGCGTGATCGTCATCGCAACGATGGGGCCCAGCAGCTCCCGCGCGGCGGCTTGCGCGGCTACGATGCGAGATTGGCCCAGACGCACATGCCGTTCCACGTTCTCAACGACCACGATGGCATCGTCTACCACCAGACCGACGGACAGCACGATGGCGAGCAGGGTGAGCAGATTCAAGCTGAATCCGAACGCGGCCATAAAGAGGGCGGTTCCGATCAACGATATCGGGATGGCCACGAGCGGCACAATGGCCGTACGGACCGATCCCATGAACAGGAACACCACGAGGGCGACGATCAGGATCGTTTCGGATAACGTCTTGGTGATTTCCGTCAGGGCGTTCCGGATGAACATCGTGCCGTCCCAGACGAGTTTCATGTCGATATCGCCCGGGAGGGTCGGCCGGATCCGTTCGACCTCGCCGCGCAGCCGGTGCCCGACGTCGATTTCGTTTGCGCCGGGTACCGACCAGATGCCGAGATACACGCCTTCCGTCTCATCGTATTTCGCAATGATCGTGGCTTCTTCGGCTCCCCGTTCGATTCGCGCGACGTCCTTGAGCCGCACGATGGCCCCGTTCCGATCGGCGACGATCAGCTCCTCAAATTCACCCGTGGAACGAAGATCAGTGTTGGCAAGCAGGTTGACCTGGACCTGGTTGCCTTTTGTGCGGCCGACCGCCGCCAAATAGTTGTTTCGACGAAGCGCACCCTGGACGTCGCCGGGCGAGAGGTTGAGGGCCGCAAGCCGGTCAGGGTCGATCCAAATACGCATGGCGACCTGTCGCTCACCTTCGAACGTGACTCGTTGGACGCCGGGTAACGTTGCGAGCTGGGGTTGTAACGTGCGCAGCAGCCAATCGGTGACGGCGGGGACCGGACGCTCCGTCGAACTGAAACTCAGGTAGAACGATGCGTAGGGTCGATCGGCCCGCTGGATCTCGATCGCAGACGGTTCGGCCTCCGGTGGAAGTTCCGACTTCACTTGCTGGAGTCGTGCGGTGACCTCCGCCAGCGCTGCCGTACTGCTGTGGTTTAATTTGAGATGGACGGTCACGGTGCTGACTCCGGCGCGGCTGGTCGATTCGACATAGTCAACGCCGCTGATCGCGGAGACGACCCGTTCGATCGGCGTGCTAATGAACCCACGAACAGTGTCGGCGCCGGCGCCGTAGTAGAGGGTGGTGATGACGACCAACGAGTTTTCGATCTTGGGATACTGCTGGACCGGGAGTGATGTCATCGCGCGCCAGCCGGCGAGGAGGATGACCAGGTTGACGACGATGGCCAACACAGGATGTTTGATGAAGACGTCGGTGAACGATGTTCGGGTCGTGTCTTGCGGCATGATGATCGGTTTAGGGGTTCCCGGTCTCGTGATTCTCTTTCGAGGTATTCCCGGCAGATTCAGCGACGGCAACGAGGATCCCGTCACGAAGCTTAAACGAGCCCACGGAGGCGATGTGCTCGCCTGCGGTCAGTCCGGCATAGATGACGATCTCGTCGCCGAACATGGGTCCGATTTCGACTTGGCGGGTATGAACTCTTGTGCGGCCATCGTTGCTTGGTGCAACGATAAACACCTGGTCACCTCCCGGTCCCTTGCGCAACGCGCTGACCGGGATGGCGACGACTGTTCGCTGGGGACCGACCGGAACCCGGACGCGTACCGAAGCTCCTGGTGATGGGACATTGCGGGTGCCTTCGATTCTGGCACGGATCATGGCGTTCCGAGTGGTCGGATCAACGCGTGCGTCGAGCGCGACAATCTTGGCCACGATAGCGGAAGGATCACTGGCTGCAAGTATCTCGACGGATTCGCCGACTCGTAAGCCCGCAGCCACCTGCTGCGCTACTGTGAAATCGACATGCACTGCGTCACCGACGCCTTGCAATGTCGTCAAGAGTGTTCCCTCGTCAAGATACTGACCGGGATGGACATCCGCGATACCCACTCGCGCACGGAAGGGGGCGCGGATCGTCTTCTTGGCAATGATCGCCTTGGTGCGTGCAATCTGGGCCTGTGCCACATCCAAGTCTGCACGCGCCCGATCGACTTCTTCTTGAGTGGTCGCGAGTTCTTGGCTGAGGTGTTGCCTGCGATTGAGGACGGTCTTAGCGAGTGCGACCTGGGCCTCTTGTGCCCGAAGTTCAGCTTCTTCGACTGAGACGTCGAGCGCGACGAGTAGTGTGCCTGCTTCGACAATCTGTCCGGGTGTGAGCCGAATTTCGCGGACTGTCCCTGCCAGTTCGTTCTTTAGGGTGATCGAGCGCAGCGCAAGGACCGTCCCGATCGAAGTCGTGGTCTGGCGGTGGTCGATCGCTCGTGCAACGGCGGTGGTCACGGACTCCATGGGCTCGGGCTGATTAGCCGAAGCTGCCTGATCTCCCTGAATGGATTCGTATTTCCACGCGCCCAGACCGATACCGATCAGGAGCACGAAGCAGACAAGTAAGACCGACCTCAGCCAATTCTGACGATTCATAATAGGCCATGTTATCAAATTCTGACCTTTCATTTCTCTAGGCTCCGCTTCTACGTTCGGCTCTTGCGCAATGGTGGATTTGGTAAGAATGATGAGTAGGTCTGAAGGGGAAGAACAATCAATTGCTACTGGACGTCATGCTCCCATCCTGACGGGTTAACCAGGAGACCGAACGCAAGTTGGAGGCTACGACTGGTTAGGACTTGACATCCGCTGCCCACGACACACTGGCCGGGCACCATTGCCAGATGCCAAGCGTGATGATCCGAGTCAGTCCTGCCGGAATACAAGCCGCGCGGTTGACCTCTACCTTCCGGTTAATGAGTTTTGTGGGGTCGCCGCAGCGTTTTAGGTAATCATCGGCTTTAATGTCATGGAGATTCGCATGAGGCACGACAAAGGCGACCACCGGGACGGGCAGCACGGCGATCGAGGAGTCGTCGACACCCTGGGAGCCTGAGCAATGGGCGCCGGTTTGTGGGTACTTGACGTCATCATGGACAAGAGCCGTCGTGCAGCCTCCCAAGACGAGGGACGCACTCGCGAAGAGTGCCAAACATCCGCGGAAATACTGCTGCTGGATCATGAAATTCCTCCCTGTTAACCGGCCTTGTCTCCTAGACGGAGGCTACTCACAAACGTAAAGGCCGTCAAGTAAATGGAACGTTGGCAGAATACCGCTTGACGGCGAGGCGGAACGACGGTATCCCAGTGACCATGAATCAGCCTTCCACTACTGTGGCCTATGGATCGGTCGTACTCGCGGCAGTGCTGTGGGGTGGCTCGATCGTGGCGCAGAAGCTGGCTCTTGGGTCGTTCTCCGCCGTCGAAGCCTCGGTTCTTCGCGATATCGGAGGACTGGCAATCTTATTGGCGACCTGGTGGTCGAAAGAGGGCGGGGCGATCACTATCAGCCGTGCCGATATGGGGCTGCTGGGGCTTCTCGGACTCGGTGTGTTGGGAAACCATCTGCTCATTCTCATGGGGCTCAACTATGTCAGTGGGGCGGTCGGGGGTGTGATCATCGGATCGAGCCCTGTCGTGACGGCCTTGCTCTCGGCCATGTTGATTCGAGATGTGCCGTTGCGTGCCGTGTGGGCTGGTGCGCTGCTGTCGTTCACAGGTGTCGGACTGGTTTCCGTGGCAGGCTTTCAAGCGGCTGGCGAGCATCCGCTACTGGGAAGTGCGTTGGTCTTTCTCGGGGTCGTGAGCTGGGCGCTCTATAGTATCGGCAGCCGCGCGATCATGGAGCGGGTGTCGGCCCTCACTGTCAACTGGACGACGCTGCTCGTGGCAACCGTTCTTCAAATTCCACTGCTCTGGACAGATCGCAAGGTGATGAATGCCGGGGTCGGATCGGTGACGACATCCGATTGGCTGGCGCTCGGCTACCTTATCGTCTTCGCGACAGCGGTCGCACAACAGGCTTGGCTGTTTGGCGTCAAGGGTGTCGGTCCTTCACGGGCATCGGTCCTGGGCAATCTGACGCCGGTTGCAGCCATCGGGTTATCCGCCTTGATTCTGGGAGAATCCATCGGACTGATTGAACTGATCGGTATCGGCCTCATCCTGGCCGGCGTATGGGTCGTCAACCGACGAACGGCTGAATTGAATACCTAGGACTGTCAGACTCATTCCTCCCATCCGCGCTCGATCCAGATTCTTGTTTCGGGTATCATACAGCCGGACGGCAGAGGTACCTGTTACTCCCGCAAGCAGCTGTCGTCGAATGACAGACGGACATAATTGCTTCTGATCGTGGATTGCTATGAACAGTAACCATGCCCGAGCACTGATCCCATTGATCCTGGTTGGGACGTTCCTTCTTGACGTGTTTATGCCATGGGGCTATGCGGTCTGGGTTGTCGGGGATGTCTTCGGTGCATTCTTGACCCTCTGGATTGAGTGGCCCATGGCCCCGTATCTTGTTGCGGCCATCGGGACTGTTCTCGCGTACATAGGGCACACACTGTCTCCTCCTTTCATCCCGGTCGACATTGCTGGCTTCAATCGCGTCGTGGGTATCGCCCTTCTGTGGATTACGGCATGGCTCGTGGTGCGGGCGAGAAGGGCGAAACTCGACGATGCCACCAGGCGGCTGGGTGCGATCGTGGAGAGCAGCAGCGATGCCATTTTGAGCGTGACACCAGACGGATTCGTGACGTCGTGGAATGCCGGTGCGGAGCGTCTCTTTGGGTATACCGCCAACGAGATGATCGGCCGCTCGACCCTCACGATTATTCCAGCCCATCTCTCTCGGGACCGAGCCTGGGAGCTGGCCACGGTGCGGGGCATGTATGATATTCAAAGCTATGACGCCGTACGGTTGACCAAGGATGGCCGATACATCGATGTGTCGGTGACATTATCGCCGCTCAAAGACGATGTTGGTCAGTTTGTGGGGGTATCGAAAGTCATCCGCGACATCAGCGAGCGGAAGCGAGGAGAGACGCTCTTACAACAGGCGCGTGAAGCGTTGGAAATAAAGGTTCAAGAACGAACTGCTGAATTGAGTGCCGCCAACCACTCCTTACGGATACTGTCTAACCGGCTGATGCAGGTGCAGGAAGAGGAGCGAAGCCGCCTTGCGCGCGATCTGCACGACGAAGTGGGGCAGTTACTGACGGCACTGAAGATCGACTTGCAAGATATCCAGCATGGTGAGGCCGGGGAGGCCCGGCTCGGCTCGCTCACGGATAGCCTTGAGCTGGTGGATCGCCTGCTGACTCAAGTGCGGAGCCTGGCGTTGGATCTCCGGCCGTCGCTTCTCGACGATTTAGGTTTGGTGCCCGCGCTCCGGTGGTATGTGAATCGGCAGGCAGAGCGGAATGGGTGGATCCTGTCACTGTCTCTCGAGAGGATCGCGGAGCGAATCCCTGCTCCCATCGAGGTCAGCTGTTTTCGGGTTGTGCAAGAAGCGCTGACCAATATCGCGAAGTATGCGAAGGCGAAGACCGTTGATCTGATATTGTGCCAGCAAGATCAGGACGTCACGCTCATTATTCAAGATGACGGTGTTGGATTTGATGTCATGTTGGCAAAACAGCGCGCACTGGGCGGACAAAGCATCGGATTGCTTGGTCTGGAAGAGCGTGTACGCCTGGCTGGCGGCAGCTTCGCCATCTCATCAGTGCCGGGTGAAGGGACTAGGCTCGAATTGTGCTTCCCGCTCATAGAGCATGAGCAGACCAAGCTACATGGAACGGTTGGGGTGATATCGCCATGAGCCATCTCCGGCTTCTTCTCGTGGAAGATCATGCGTTGGTTAGGGCCGGCATGCGGGCCCTCCTGCAAAAAGTCGAAGGAATCGAAGTTGTCGCGGATGTCGGTGATGGGTGGGAAGCCATTAAGTCTGTGCAAGCGGATCCTCCTGATCTGGTGCTGATGGATATTGCGATGCCAGGACTGAACGGACTCGATGCGACTGCCAGGATCGTCAAGGAATCGCCGGCTACGCGGGTCATTCTGCTGTCGATGTACGCCAATGAAGAATACCTCCGACAAGCGTTGCAGGTGGGTGCTTCAGGCTATCTGTTGAAAGGTGCGGAATTGGCTGAACTGGAGTTGGCCCTCAAGACGGTCGCCAGAGGGGAAAGGTATCTGACCCCAGGGGTTGTGAAGTATGCCATCGAAGCTTACCGTGAAAAGTCTGAAGGGCCGGCGGGGCCACTGGCCAAACTGAGCCAGCGCCAGCGCGAAATCCTGCAGCTCGTCGCGGAAGGCCAAACGACGAAAGATATCGCCCAACGCTTGAATGTAAGTGTTAAAACCGTCGAAACCCACCGAAGTCAACTGATGGAGCGGCTCGACATTCACGATGTGCCGGGGCTTGTCCGTTTCGCGATGCGAGTTGGGCTGATCCAACCAGATTCTTAACCCGCTTCGGGCTCTCTATTTCCGTAATCATTCGGTGAACTCCTCGTTCTCCCTGGGGACTTTCTGCTTTTTTTCAGGGTTTCCCCGATATGTCTCTATTCAGAGCTTCTGGCATGTTGTCTGCTAAGGGTTAAGCATCCGTTATCGATGCAACTGAGAAGGGAGAATCCTGATGCCATGATGGGTGCCGTTGCGCACGATCCAAAAGGACAAGTGTTTCGAAGGAGAACAGGGGGAAGAGGTTTCGCTGGTGTGTTGAGGAATGTGGATCACACGAGGACAGAGTTGCAATATTCCAAGAGGAAAGGAGCGTAATATATGGATCAAGGAACCAGACACACGTTGACGGTCACCTCTCGCGAGAATGCCGGGGTCATCTTCGTCAAGATGCAGGGCAGCCTCTCCGCCACTACGGCCGAACAAGGGAACCAGGAGATGAAAAAGATTGTGGACTCCGGTGCGAAAAAGGTCGTGATCAACCTGGCCGATGTAGACTATATCAGCAGTGGCGGCATCCGGGTCCTGATTCTGGCTTGCAAGCAGCTCAACAACGTTCAAGGAGAGATGAAGATCGCCGCTGCGAAGGGAATGGTCAAAGAGGCACTCGATGCCAGCGGGTTCAATCTGCTGAACCGCGTGTATGGAGAAAGTATTCAGTTGTGCAACACGGAAGAAGAGGCGGTGGCCGCCTTTAAGCGCTAGCCCACCATTCCGACGGATCTCGTGAGTATCCGGCAGTACAGTACGCCGAATTCCATCACAAACTGATGGTGATGGTCCGCTTCGATCAGGCGCATGCCAGTACGGACAGGGGCGTCCTGCTGCCCAAGGCCCTGGATGACCATCTCCAGCTGACTGAGTAGTTGGCGGCGTGTCTGTCCGACCGCCGGGACCCTGACAAGATCAGGTACACAGTGCGGGAGTTGCTGGGTCGGCTTGCCAAGACCAGGCCAGCTCGCAGGCGCGCACGAACTTGGCGCTCGTTATCCCTTGCGCGTGAGTCCATCCCTGGTGGGGCCACTCTATATGTATGCGCCATGCGAGAGAGGCGCTCCGTTCAAGATTCATCTGATCTCCGGATTTTTCATGATACTCGGTGGTCGTCATCGGGGATCTTCTCCCATTCTTTCAGGATCTCCCTCCCATTCTTTGAGGATTTTCCCGATAGGTCCACGGCAATGGTTATGAGATGGTGCGCTCCACAACATGGGTCGATGATTCGCATAGCATCCAAGAAGGAACAGATCCAAGGGAGCTATCACGGCGGCTACCGACTCATTAAGAGGATGGAATAAGAGTATCACTCGGGCAGTTGGCAACTCATGACAGACGAATGAAGTGCCATCCCGCCAAGGTCGAGGAGTTGGTGCTTGGGAACCAGCCATATTCCGTCGGTTGCCTAATCTCCATCACCGCGTAAATCGCCACGGCGAGTATCAGCGACGCCGCGATCAGCGATTTAGCTTTCGGTGGAAATACGGTTGTCACATAACAGCAACAAGGAGGTTTTCACTGTGCAAACAGTAACACAGAAGGTCACCAGAGAACGAGAAATGGACGAGGCAGACCTCGACACCATGACAGCCAGCAAGGAAACCATGGAGGACTACACGCTGCGATTCGCACCGCGTAGCTACCGCAAGTGGTCGACGGGTGTCGTCGGTATTTCGGCACTCGGCGGCATCGCCTACCTCGCTGACTTCGCGATCGGCGCCAACGTCGGTATCTCGTACGGCACGACAAACGCGCTGTGGGGGATTCTTATCTTCGCGATCGTCATCCTCGCGACCGGCTTTCCCGTCGCTTACTACTCGGCGCGGTACAACATCGATCTTGACCTCGTCACGCGCGGCAGCGGGTTTGGCTATTACGGCTCGGTCGTCACCAACGTCATATTTGCAACGTTCACCTTCATTTTCTTCGCGCTTGAGGGCTCCATCATGGCCCAGGGACTTGAACTGGGACTTGGCATCCCGCTCTGGATGGGGTACGCCGTGTCGACGCTCATCATCTTCCCGCTGGTGATCTACGGCATGAAAGTGCTGTCGACACTGCAGGTCTGGACGACTCCTCTGTGGCTCATCCTGATGGTCGCACCGTTTGGCTATCTGGTCGTCAGTCACCCGGAGTCGGTCGGCCAGTTCTTTGCTTATGCCGGTGAGGGCGGCAAGGCCGGTTTTGACCTCGGCTCGACCTTATTGGCCGCAGGCGTCTGCTTGTCGCTCATTGCGCAGATTGCCGAACAGAACGACTATCTCCGCTTTATGCCGCCAATGACCCCGGAGAACAAGCGCACCTGGTGGACCTGGTTGATTCTGGCCGGGCCGGGCTGGGTGTTCTTCGGCGCGATCAAGCAGGTTGTCGGGCTGTTCCTGGCCGTGTACCTGATCACCAATGTCGCGGGCAGCGCCGGCATCGCCAACCAGCCGGTTCACCAGTTCCTGGAAATCTACCAAAACTTCCTGCCTGGCTGGCTCGCGATGACGCTGGCCGTCGTGCTTGTAGTAATCAGCCAGATCAAGATCAACGTGACCAATGCGTACTCAGGCTCGCTGGCCTGGACGAACGCGTTCACCCGCGTGACCAAGCACTATCCGGGCCGCGTCGTGTTTCTCGGGGTGAATCTCACGATCGCGCTGATCCTGATGGAAGCGAACATGTTCGACTTCCTGAACACCATCCTTGGGTTCTACGCCAACTGTGGTATGGCCTGGGTCGTCGTAGTGGCCTCGGATATTGTCTTCAATAAATACCTGCTGAAGCTTTCACCGAAGACGCCGGAGTTCCGTCGCGGGATGCTGTACGACTTCAATCCTGTGGGCTTCGGGTCGATGCTGATGGCTGCGGGTTTGTCCGTCATCGCCTTCTTCGGCGGACTTGGCGAAACGTTACGGCCATACTCACCGTTGGTCGCAATTGGGCTCGCGTTGGTGCTGCCACCTATTATCGCGATTGCGACGAAGGGCGAGTACTACCTGCGACGCACCGACGACGGCATTGCCCTGCCGATGTTCGACCAGTATGGCAACCCGTCCGGCGAGCACCTGAAATGCCATGTCTGCCATCATGATTATGAGAGACCGGACATGATCAAGGCCGCCGTTCACGCGGGCTACATCTGCTCGCTCTGCCTGTCCACGGACAAGACCGGCGAGCATGTCCTGCCCGCACAGACCTCACTGGCGTTGGCGGGAACGATCGCCTCGCAAGGCACTTAAGTTGCGGTGGCTGGGGAGGATAGTTCAGTCATATAGCACAGGGAGGACAGGCCATGAAGGTCTTAATCTAGGGAAGAGCCAATAGCCGGTTCATGTATCAGCAATAGCGACGCCGCAAGCTCAATCGCTTGCGGCGTCGCGTTCTCATTTCCAACCCTGGATTTATTTCCAGAGACTGAGCGCAAAATTTTTACTCTGCTTGAGTTCTAACTCCAAGTGCAACACTATGCCCCCTGCGGTTGTGGAATATGCATCGAAGCCTGCATCGAGAAATCTGAAGGGCCGGTTGGTCCGCTGGCCAAGGTGAGTATGCGCTAACGCAAAACTTTGCAGCTGAGTACTTCTCCCATTCATTCGCATTCCCACGTTCTTTCAGTACACTCGACGGCCCTACCTCTCTAGGGGATCTCCCACCACGTTTTCAGGATTTCCCTGATAGGTCTATGCCCTCTTTTGTGAGATACCAGGCGCCACAATATCGGCAGAATGATTCGCGCAGCATTCAATAAGGAAGGCCGAAGCGAGTTGTCCCCGAATAGTTTCTCGTTAACAACGTATCAACTGTAACGTCTGCACCTCACCGCATACCAAAAGGAGCGATGCACGATGGACAAGAACACCCCACAGGATGGATCTAGCGTCAAGGACGAGGCACCCCTCACGGAACACCCGGGGTCGTCGCGACGGGAATTTCTCGGACAGAGCGGGCGCGTGGCG
>JBQTJA010000085.1:0-21369 GCA_052387595.1 Nitrospiraceae bacterium
CGTGGCACATAAGAACACCGTGATCCGACGGGCGCTCGAAAACGATCCGTTGCATGAAGAGCTGATCCCCCGTGAGTATGTCGAACGGGTGATCCAAGAACACGCGCAACAGACCGAGGGCGCACAATGGCAACGACTGCAAACGCTTCTGTTTGTCAGTGAACGGCTGACGTTGTTGGCGAATGCGCTGGAATATCGTTTGGGGAATTATGGGACGACGCCCACGTTCCCGACTCCACCACTCACAAAATTAGATTTGAAGATGAAGGACCAGACGGCTCCACCCGACAAGAACAGGGCGGTAGACAAGAAGCCGGAGCAGACCCCGGCCTTCGTGTGATCGTGTAGCGCGGTGCGCACCCCGCGCAGGTGTGGCGGTGGCTCCTCGTCAGGTGGTGAGGAGTCGCCGTCTCATCCTGTGGGTGAAAGGATGAATTCGGTGACGTGTATTCGTTGTGGCGGGTGGATGCTGGCCGAGGAAACGGCAACGGATCAAGGGATGCTCCATGAATGGAAATGCATCATCTGTGGTTTCCGCAAGGAATACACCCTCGTTTCCTCTCGACACCAGAAATCAGCCGTCCCCCTCATGACTGGACCCCGCGATAGTGACGGGCCTTACCGGACATCCCGATAAGTCCCTGCGTGCTCATAATGGGTCCCCCTTAGTGCGTTGTCCTCGCTACACTTTGAGCCGGTTTTCCGCACAACCTCTGGAATTGCTTGCACAAAACCCGTAATGCTCCAACCGCTTTTTCGGGTACCCCCCTTCCGAAGGATCGCGAATAGACGGGACCTCAGCGCATGATGGAGGTGGGTGTTGGTTGACCCGACAATATGGCAGAGCATTTCCAATATCGAGACGACTGGAAAACGCGAGTCTTCACCTGCTCCTGCGGCTGGACGGGTACGTTCGAGGAAGGGTCCACTGAGTATTTCGAGGAACTCAAGGACTCGTCATGCCCACGTTGCGACACGATGCTGGCTATCGTGTCGTACAATGTCACCATCACGAAGAAGCCAACCACGCCGCCGGTCGTGGCGGAAGCAGCACCGAGCCCCTCCAAACCAAATTTATCAGACCTGTCCCCCAGTCGGCTTCAAGCGATTCGCGCCAACTTGTCGGCAGGCTGGGTGTTGGAACAGCAGCTTTTGGCTGAACTGGCCGAAGAGCAAGCGGCACGAGAACCCGCCTATCTGGCTGAACTGGCCGACGTGCGACGGGGACTTCCTCCACTGCCCCGAAAGCGGCGGACACGCAAACGACGACGCTAACGGTCCCCACGCCACGCCGTCGCGTTCGCAAGAAAACGGCCTCGGTAGTCCGGCGGTTCTGGTTCCGTGCATCGCCCGAATCTCAAGCCTCACCCCAATCCCTACTATTCAGGAAGAAGGCCCCTCGATAGGCCGATATATAAAAGATCCGGCCTAGCGCAACATGCAACCAGCGGAAAGCAGCAGAACTGCATGAACGGACGACGATGTGCTCTAGCATTCGGCGTCGGATCGGTAGGATAAGCCCTCAGGGGATTCACAAGCCAGTCAACAGGCCTAGCTACAAAGGGGCACGATGAAACAACTATTCTTCGGGATCATTGGACTCTTATTAGTCGGGTGCAGTGGCGGTGGAACAGGGAACGACGCACCGCTCATCCCACAAGCGCCTGTCCCCACAGTAAACGCACAAGACCCACAAGGGGTCTGGACCGGAATGACGAGTCACGGGCGCACGTTGTGGGGGGCCATTCGCGAGGACGGAGCGTATTGGTTTCTCTATTCGGCGATTGGTGATCAGACAGTCCTGCGTGGAGCCAT
This sequence comes from Nitrospiraceae bacterium, assembly GCA_052387595.1. Classification (GTDB taxonomy): domain Bacteria; phylum Nitrospirota; class Nitrospiria; order Nitrospirales; family Nitrospiraceae; genus Nitrospira_D. The sequence continues at coordinate 1,816 of JBQTJA010000085.1, forward strand.
ACAAGGGACTGGCGCACTACAAGGCGATGCCTTTGCATCTATTGATATGCTCGATTACAGCATCGATGATGGGCGGATTCTGAACGCCACGCTGGCCGGGACGATTGTAGAGAAACAGACCGTGACGGGTACTATGACCCTCAGCACGGGTGAATCTGTGACGTTTACGTTGACCTATGTTCCGCATCTCTCGGAAGGCACTCCGAACATTGCGCAGGTGGCTGGCACGTATCTCGGAAATTCATCGAGCAATATGCACGCACCAGGGACCATTACCATCACGGCGGCGACGGTAGATAATTTTTCGATCAACGCTGTCAATGGGGGCATGGGGATCTGGAATACCTGGCAGTCGTTGACTTGTCCAACCATGTCCGGCCATGTGCTAGTATCTCCCCAATCCTTCCCTGGCTTCGGGCAGGTCTACAGCTTTCTGCTGATCGATGACTGCATCTTCCCGCAAGGGGCGCACAATCAATCCGGCCTCGCGATCTTTGACCCGGCGACGAATACCCTGATGCTCTTTGCGCAGAACGTGTTTGCCTCAGATCCATTCAAGCGCACCAACGCCTTCGTCTATCGAGGGGTCAAGCAATGAGCGGACGCCAGGAGAGGGGAGTCAAGACCCATCTTTGGCCGACAGAAGATAGGTAATAATATTCCATGCATGCGAATCCCCCATGGGAGAAAATTAGCCAGATGAAGAAGAGCAGGCCAGGCTATCAAAGACATGACTTAACGCATTGGGTCGTATTGGAGAAGCAGCGATTAGCGAAAAAGAAAGGATCTATGGATCGACGGATACTGTACGCGAGTCCAAGCCAAGCTGGCTGGCAGTTGTATTCTTGTCGAGCGACCCATGGACAGGTGGAGATGGTCTTCATGCGCATCCGGAAGGAAAAACGATGAAGAGGGTCTTGTCAGTCTGTACCACGAACGATCCACGCAGCCCAAGCTTGGAGCGGCCTCATCGGGCACTAGACGGCCACTGACTCGTTTCGCGCTATCCTGTTAGAAGATCTCTTCCCCAGTTTTCCCGTTGCGGTTCTTTCTTCCATTTGTGTACCGTTTCCATCGAGGGCAAAACGGATCGGCTGATCCCCGACCGGCGGTGTCGTCCTGCATCGCTGCCCTCATCTTCCCTTCAGGACACCCGTTGGACATCGGGACTATGCCAGCTCGGCACAAACCAAGCTTCCTTTCGACCGCAGAATGGAATCAGTCCGGTGAACGGATACGGAGCCGCCTGAACGAGGGACCTCACTCGCATTATCTCTTGGGCGCGATCATCCGAGCACTGCGCACTCGCTACGAGCGGTCGGCACGAACTGAGGATAAGTATGTTCTCCACCTGATTGACCAACTGACCATCCACGAAGATCGAATTCAGTTGAAGGGGGGTGATCTGCTCGCAGAGTTGGATAAGCCCCATCAGGGTGTCTTCGGCCCGATCTTCGACGCCCTGACGACTCCTCAACAGTCTAAACCAAAGCCAGGCCACGACGCCTTGATGGTTTCCGTTCAATACGACTTGTTATGGACACATGACCGAGACTATCCGTTTCCCCGCACGGACGCGAAGTCACAACGAGCGTGGCTCTCCACACAGTGGAAACCGCTCGATCAACTGTTACGAAGGGTTCCATGTCAGTGCACATATAGCACTCCCGACGCGAAGCCACCGACCTTGACCTTCCCAACCGCACCCAAGGACCTCTTTCTCGACCTCCTCGCCCACCTCCATGGCAATAGCTCCGAAAGTATCAAGCACCTCCTCAGGCCCCCAGCCCGCAGAAAATCATAACCCTGCAAAGGGGCAAAACTTGTCCTCGTCCTGCCCTTATCGTTGACCGTCTCGACTGATAGGCTCCGCAGCGTTCTTGAACGCTTAACAGCACTATCAATCACAGGAGGGGACGCGATGAGGCGAATTGCGCCACTACTCACACTCAGGCAGGTGGAGCGGGTCACGCGCAGAAAAACCACGACATTGCGGAACGATATTCGCGCAGGTCGTTTGAAGGCCACCCGGATTGGCCGTCAGGTGCGGATCTCGGAGACGGACCTGCTCGACTTCTTATCCCGATCCGGTCAGTCACATACCAAGACGGTGAAGGGGCCGAAATGACCACAGCGGCCCCACTCAGCGCCGGTGCTGGAGGGATGAAGGGCAATATGCCGACGACCGTCCCTGATCTCCTCAAGCTGGGAAAGCACTCCTGGATCGATCAACTCACGGCGGAGCGGTTTGACCTCAGGCGTGTTGATACCTTTGAGGGCGCGGCACTGGTTGGGCGAAACGACAATGAGGACTATGCGGGAATTGTGTTTGCTGTCTACTGGCCGGGTGACTTGAAACCCCGCGAGTACTTCCTGAGACGCGATCATCCCCCAATCGAGAACGGCAAGCCGAAGGGAAAGTATCTCGCCCCACCAGGCCGAGGCAACAAACTCCTCTTTGGGCCAGGTGAATCGGTGGAGGCGTTGACCGATCCCACGACCCCGATTGTTCTCGTCGAGGGTCTTAAAAAGTTGCTCGCGGGGTATCGGCTTGCTCGGTACGAGAGCGATCATCCGAGGTTCCTTCCATGCGCTATCTCCGGCGTCTGGAATTGGAAGGGGACGGTCGGGAAGACGACCGATGCGAGTGGCGTACGGGTCGATGAGAAAGGGGTCATCCCCGACTTCGACCGCATCACCTGGGCCGGGCGTGCTGTCGTCGTCATCTTTGATAGCGATTGCACGACGAACGCGAAGGTGGCTGCTGCCCGACGTGGCTTGATCTATGAGTTGCGGAAGCGCGGGGCAAAAGTGGCGGTGGTCGATCTCCCAGCAGTGGAAGATTTAGAGATCACCGGACTCGATGATTACCTTGCCAGAGAGGGGCCGGAGGCGGCGCTTGAATTAATTCAACAGGCAATCGAGGCGGCTCAGTGCCCATCAAACGAACCGACGATCCCAATCCCGCTCGATATCCCCATCCCTGCTCCCATGCCTCTGTACGTGCTGCCCTCCGCCCTCAACAGTATGGTGCAGACGGTGGCGGCTCACACCGAGACGCCTCCTGAACTGGCGGCAGGCTTTGGATTGGCGGTGGTCGCAACGGCCTGTCAGCAGCGGATCATCGTGCAAGTTGAGCCTGGTTACACGGAGCCTCTGAGTGTCTGGCCGACCACGGCGCTAGAGTCTGGCAATCGGAAAACTGCTGCAATGATGCCGATGGTTGCCCCCTTGATCGAGGCAGAACGACGGCTCTGTGATCTTGCGAGGGAGAAGATCCTCACCGTCGAATCTGAACGCGAGACGATCAAGGCAAAGGTCAAAGCTCTACGAGAGGCGACGGCCAAAAAGAAGGGTTATGAGGATTTTGAGGATAAAAAGCAGGAGATCACACAACTCGAAGCCACTATGCCTGAAGTACCCACCCTTCCAAGACTATGGGTGCAGGATATTACAACTGAAAAGTTAGGCCAGGTGATGGCGGAGAATAAGGAACGGCTCGCCCTAATCAGCGATGAAGGAGGGCTGTTCGATACGCTCGCCGGTCGATATAGCAATGGGGTTCCGAACCTCGACCTCTTTCTTCAGGCTCATGCGGGCTCACCAGTCCGGGTCCATCGTGGGAGCCGTCCCGATGTGGTGATGGATCGACCAGCCCTCACGATTGCGTTGAGTCCTCAACCCAGCGTGCTCCAGGGGTTAGCGACTCAGCCAGGATTTCGGGGTCGGGGACTGCTTGCTCGCTTTTTATATGCCCTTCCTATTTCACGATTGGGCTATCGGACCCTCACGAGTCAGCCGATCCCGCCATCCATCAAGAACCTCTATCAAGACACCATTACGACACTCCTGAAGATCGAGCCAGCTACAGCCCCCTCAGGTGAGTTCATCCCTCATGTACTCACGCTATCCCCAGAGGCTCACGCTGAATGGAAGGAGTTTCAACATACCGTGGAAAAGGAGATGCGCGACGGTGGGGAGTACGAACACATTCGGGACTGGGCCGGGAAGTTGCCGGGTGCGGCTGCCCGTCTGGCCGGGATACTGCATTGTGCGGAGCACGCTGAGACCCTCCTCTCGAATCTGACGATCACGATCACCACGATGCAACGAGCCCTTTCCCTGGCCGCGTTCTATAAGGACCATGCTCTGGTGGCCTTCGATCTGATGGGGGCTGATCCTGATCTTGAGAAAGCTCGGCACGTCTGGCGATGGATCGAGCGTATCCAGAAGAGTCAATTTACCGCCCGTGAGTGCTTCCAGGCCTTACGCGGGACCTATAAAAAAATGGAGAAGCTCAATCCAGCCTTCCCCGTCCTTATCGAACGCGGCTATCTGATCGAACGGGAGCCGCCTCCAGAGACACTGGGCAAACCAGGACGAAAGACACGGGTCTTTCTCGTCAATCCTGATGCTTTGAAGGTGCCCTCATGAGTGACTGGCGAGCGATGATGCGCGGACTAACTCCCCCTACAAAATATCCTCAGAATCCTCAAAACAGGTCTGGCCACTCTCATTCTGAGGATTGTGAGGATATTGAGAGTAGGACAAAGGGGCTGAACCCGCCAAAGGCTGCGAGCAACCCGACGACTCCCGTTATGGATTGGTTGGCCGAGTGGCGACGACTGCATGAGCTGACTCATGGGCTTGAGCCTGATGATCCACGCCTTCCACATGTCCTTAACGCTCTCGATCACTGTGATGCCGCGTTCGCCCTTGGTGACGTGGCGGCGTTCCGGGCTGCGGCCCGCCACGTGGAAAGGATGATTACAGAACAACCTCACCAGAGCCGCCAGGCTTCAGCGGAGCCGCCCCTTCAACCGGGCTGGATAATTGCCTATCGGGATCGGCGCAACCGACTCCAGGATGGCATGGTGAGCCGGTGTGAGTTGACTGGAAGAGCCTGGACGGTCCTCCTCGCGAACGGTACGACCCTTCCCTTGAAGTGGGTGACGAGTGTCGGGGTGCCCGGCGGAGCGGCCTGGGATGTGAAGCGGCATGGGTTCAACGGAAACGGGAAGGAGACCCGATGAAGATCACAGTTTTCAAACCGACAGCATTTCGGCTGGGCGAGAGGAAGACAACGGTGCTCCCCTATCAGCGCGTCTCGATTGCGGACTCGTTGGGGAAGCGATTGGTGAAACTCCATCCCGGCTTGATTAAGAGAGTGCGGTGATGGGAATACCGTGGCGACAGACTCGAACCTACCGTTGCACCGGCACCGGCTGCAAGGCCGTGCTGCTTCACGACGCGATGTATGCACACGTGATCTCAAAATGTCCCGCTCGCCCGGCAGCCAGATTGAAGCACTTTCTGAACAATGGTCGGACCTACCGACCAACCCCAGAGGGGCCGCGATGACGGCCATCATCTTCAAAACGAAATTGACGTGGTTGAAACTCGATGCGGCGGAGTTCGCCGACTGGACCGGCCTGCCAGAACCAGACGTGCAGGCCATGCGCGACGGGACGCGGGCGATCCCTAAGATCGTCGAACGACTCGTGGATGTGCTCTGTCGGAATGCGCGGTTAGAAGCAATGAGGGTCAAGCGAGCCAGGCGATGAACGGCAATCTTCTTCAAGCGGTCCCAACGATTGACGAGCTGCTCAATGACGCGACGAAGGCCGCCACCCTCTCGCCGGAGGTCGCCCGGACCATGCTCGCGGGGTTAGCAGGCCTGCTTCCTGTGCTGATTGCCCAGTCAGCGAGAGACACCGGGAAGGCCGAGGCTCCTGCTGTCGAAAAGTGGCTGACCGTGGACGAGGTTGTGAGTCAGTTTGGAGTAACGGTACGATGGCTCTATCGACATAAGCGCCACCTCCCCCACTCACAACCAACAAGGAAAACGATTCTTTTCCCCGAAGAGCGGCTTCGGCGCTGGTTTGCAGCCCGAAAGACGAATTGATCGCGCAACTATGACAATGGTATAGTTTCTCCAATGACAGGAAAAGGCTTTAAGCAGAAACGGCAACAACTGGGTCTAACCCAAGTCCAATTGGCGAAACAACTCGGCGTCAGTGCGAATGCCGTCGCCCGGTGGGAACGCTCAGAACGCCGCATTGGGGGCCCTGTGGCTAAACTGCTCACCTTGCTCTGTCAGGTCAAGCGCACCACGACCGCAAGGAGGAAGCCATGAAACAACGGGGCTTGGGGGGTGTCTACAAAAGGGGAAATGTCTGGTGGGTCTACTACAGCTTTCGCGGGAAGCCCTATCGGGAATCGTCAAACTCCACGCGACATAGTGACGCGATGAAATTGCTGAAGCGGCGGCATGCAGAAATGGGCCGGGGGCAATTGGTCGGCCCGGACATGGACAAGACCACCTTCGAGAACTTGGCCACGATCATTGAGCAAGACTACCTGGCGAATCAACGCCGGTCCCTGAAGCGGATGAAGACTTCTCTCTCCGCCTTGCGGGAGTTTTTCGGGCCATCGTATGCGCGAGACATCACACTGGATCGACTCAATGCCTACGTTGCCGCCAGGCTTGAAGATGGCATCATGCCTGCATCGATTCGCAATGACTTGGCCATCATGAAGCGGGCGTTTCGGTTGGCGGCACGGGCCGGGAAAGCGATCGTGCCACCATTCCCCGTCTTGGATGTCCGCAATACACGGACGGGATTTTTTGAACGCGAAGACTTTGAGGCCATCCGGGCTCACTTGCCCGAATCACTTCAGGGAGTCGTCACAGTCGGATATTGTACGGGATGGCGCATACGGTCTGAAGTCTTGACCCTTCAATGGAAGCAGATCGATTGGACAGCGGGGATCATTCGGTTAGAGCCGAACACGACGAAAAACTCCGAAGGCAGGACCTTTCCATTTACGATCCTTCCTGAACTCGCGGAGACGCTCAAACGCCAATGGGAACACACCAAGGCCTTACAGCGAGCGACAGGCCGGTTGATCGGCCTGGTCTTTCATCGGAACGGACGCCCGATCAAGGACTATCGTGGGGCCTGGGAGGCCGCCTGTAAAGCAGCTAAGATAGTCGGGCGCATCCCGCACGACTTTCGACGAACTGCCGTCCGCAACCTCGAACGGGCCAACGTCTCTCGTAGTGTGGCGATGAAGCTCACGGGCCACTTGACGGAAAGTGTGTATAAACGGTACGCGATTGTGAGCGAATCGGACTTAGCGGAGGGGCTGAAACGCTTGGCGACGTTGCATGATCGTGACGCAAAAGCGGTTGAAGAATCGAGAACCGTTACAGTTCTTGCACAATAATACGGGTTTCCCTTGATGTATCGAAACAGTGACACTCAACGCAAGTTGTTGAATATGGTGCCGGAGACCGGGATCGAACCGGTACGGGCCTTTTGAGCCCGAGGGATTTTAAGTCCCTTGCGTCTGCCTATTCCGCCACTCCGGCGCGAGGCGGATTTTAACATAGCGACGATGGTCTACCGCCACTTTTCTCGTTGCCCCGTACCTACCCATTTACTATCCCCAGACATCGTGTGCGACAAACGAATCTGCCACGGGATCGTATGCCTGGCGATCGCCTAACCAAGACTCCAGAAAAAATTTAGAAAATCCATCCTCGCCTTGCGCTATCATGTAGCGTGCGGGAATTGGCAATGATAAGGTCGATGGGTGGCACACTGCAAACCAAGGCTTCACGATTTCTGGTCGCTGTGTTCCTGCTCATAACGGCGATGCCGGGTGAAGCGGTGAGCCAAGAGGCGGTGCTCGACATTCTTCCGCTCCGTCCGTTCAGTTTCGACGCAGCCTTCAACCAACAAAACTTTGGACCAAAAAGCAGACTTATCTCCGTTAAGGGCGGATTCACCGCGCTTCGCTATGGCCCCCTTGAAGTGAGAGGAATATACCAGTATTTCAGTCTCCATAATCCTATTATAATTACCGACCAGCATCTTCTTTATGCGAACCCACGTTGGAATAATTTCATCGATGTGTTGGATTTTCCAAGCAGCAAACCCATCAGTCGCATCCTGAGACATGTGCTCTTCGGTCCGCTGGAGCATCGGGCGGTACCCTATATCGGTGCAATGCTGGGAGGCACCTTACCGGGGCGAGGCGACCTTTCACCTGGCTACCTATATGGAGGACAGATCGGTGTACGATTTCCTGTTGCTCAGGGATTTTCTGTCGATATGGGACTTCAATACATGCGATTCGAGATCGATGCCCAGAGCAGGTCCGACTTGGCAAAACAATGGCTCTTCACAATCGGCCTTCGGTTTTAAGTCGATGATGCTAACGAGCTGTCGAGACATGGGAGATATGGATCGTGGGTGTTTGCGCCATTAAGAAATTCCTTGGGTCGCTTATCCTGATGGGGCTCTGCATTCTTCTGCAAGGATGCGGTCTTGCCTATGATGCCGTCGAGCTCATACACCCGTTGACTCGCGACGAGCTGTCCACAATCTGTACACGCGGACGGTTGCGCGTCGGCATTTCAGTTGAACCGTTTCGTCCGTTTATCTTTCCTGCCATGTATACCAACGAAGGGATTCGGGTCACGGGCTTGGATATCCAACTAATCCGAGAAATCGCCGACGCGCTCACCGCTCACTGCGGCGGTTCCACGCCGATCGTCCCCACCCTGCATGTCACGCGTTTTCCCGATCTGTTCATTAAAATGAACGAGGGGCAGCTCGATCTCTTCGTCTCCTCGGTCAGCGGGACCGTTCCTGGCACAAGACCGGCCGGTCTCTGGTTTTCGGCTCCCTACCTGCGCGACGACGGAATCGCCGCCCTCATCCGAAAACCAGAGGTGGCAGAGCGTGTACGGACGCAATTTGGGAAGCAGAACGGGAATTGGGATACGCTCGCAGCCGTCCAGGAAGGCTTTGCCGGCTTAACCATCGCCGTTCAGAAGGGACGATCCTCTCACCAGTATGCCAAAGCCAATCTCAAAGGGGTTCGCATGGTTATCTGCGATTCGCTTCCCGCCTCCATTGAATCGAAGGATCTGAATATTGATGTCATCCTGACCAACCATTCCATCCTCGAGTATGTGACGAAACGGGTCTGGCAGGATTGGCGGCTCTTGGCACGCATCGACGAGACCCCCTTGGTTCTGACTCATGAGGATCTCTCCATCGTGACAAGAGACGGGCATAGTCAGTTACAATGGCTCTTGAACAATCTGCTGTTTCGTTTGGAAGAATCAGGACGATTGAAACAGATGAGAACACGCTGGATCGAAGCGGAGTATGCCCCTACTCGGCGAGCGACGGCAGAAGGCTTGCCGCTTGAGGTGACGCAAGTTCCTGACCATTATGACCAGGGGCAGTGCCGTCTTGCTGAACAATGATGAAGAAGTGGAGGGAATGCTGATGCGTCCCCTAAAACTCTTTCTGCCTCTTGGCTTGGTCTTGGTTCTTCTCTGTCCCCAAAGTGGCTGGTCACAAACTTCCCAAAAGGAGGCCGAACAAACAGCAGCGCTCTTAGCGACCCTCCTCAATGCTGGGCGTGTGATCGTCGAGCGAAACCAGTTTTTGATCAATGATCCGCAGAAGGCCGACAAGGGCTTCACGCCCGGGGTGTTCGAACAATTGGTCCTGGATGAGTTTACTCGTCAGACACGTGTTGATCTGAAAGCTTCCACTTCCTCCGTGCCGGCCTCGACCAAGGAGCTGCTCACACTGCTGATCAGTGCCAGCAAGGATGTGGTGCAGGACGCGCAATTCGTGATCAATCAACGTGGCATCGGGTACAAGAACTTTATCCCAGCCACATTCGGGAGCCAAGCCGCGCGGAAATTCTCGAAGCGATCGAAGGTCACGATGAAACAGACCGCCCTTGAACCGAGGAATTTGCAGAACGCTCCGGATGAGTATGAGGAGATGGTCTTAAAACGACTTGCGAGCCAACCGTCCTCAACCACGCCGATTGTAGAGTGGCTTGGCGGCGGACAGTTACTCAGAGCCGTGGTGCCGATCTATTATTCAGAGGATTGTCTTGTCTGCCATGGAAACCCCAAGGGAATCCTTGATATGTCCGGCTATCCGCGAGAAGGTGCTCAGGCAGGAGAACTGGCCGGGGCCATCAGTATTCAGATCCCCTCGGACCATCGGTAGCAGTCAGCCCGTGCCGACGGAGGAGAGCGACGGGGTGATCCGCTACCGATGATCGTCGAGAAGCTTAGTTCAAGACCGCCGTCAATTGCGGCCGCGACTCTTCAGCACTCTTCGCTTTTGCCGATTTGCGGTCCAGCACTTCTTCCACCCCAGACTTGACGGCCCGGCCCCATCGGCTGGTCTGCACCTGTGCCTTGCGGGCATACCGGCCGATGCTTCGACGAGTTTCCACACCGGTCTGTGGAGCGAAGAGGAGCCCGAGTCCTGCTCCGATGACCGCCCCACCCGCGATGAATGCTGCTGCCTTGGCGACCTGATTCCCCTGCTCCGACATGGTGAACCTCCTCATGATGGTAAATGAGCCGGAAGATCGTTTCTGAACGCTTCCTATGCCAAGATCATTCAGCATGCTCTGTGCCAGGATCTGAGTCTGCGTAAAAGCGGCGATTCTCCTGAAAAATCACAGGGGGCGTTTTGGGGCAATGAGAAGTGACTAATTTTTGGTCTCTTTTTGTCGACAGACTGAGGTACAGTCGTTTCAGAAAACCAACACTTTATCTTCCGGTATCTTTGTCAGTCGGCCCTGGAGGCCAATTTGCCAAGGTCAAGTCTTAGCAGCTTCTAATCTTTTGCGTGCTTGCATTGATACGTACGCCCCCGTATTATCCAGCGGCAAGTTTTGCCGGGCCCGCAACTGATGTGGAAGATGATTCAGTATTGATGCGCCTCTCGATCTAACAACGCTCTCTCACAAAGGACTGCTTTGGAAGCGGATTCATGGGTCCCCTAGCCGCCATCCCCTACCCAAATATCGACCCAGTGCTTGTGGCACTCGGCCCCATCCAGCTCCGCTGGTATGGGTTGATGTACTTGATCGGCCTGACTGCGGCGTACTTCCTTATTCAACGCAAAGTAACCCACAAAGGGTTGGCGATCAGGAAAGACCAGGTCTATGACATGGTCGTCTATGCCGCTTTCGGTGTGTTTCTAGGTGGAAGGATCGGCTATACCCTGTTCTACAATTTTTCCTATTACATCCAAAACCCGTTGAAACTGCTGGCAGTGTGGGAAGGCGGCATGTCCTTCCACGGTGGACTTATCGGGACCGCTATCGCACTGATCTGGTTCAGCAGGCGGCAGGGCATTCCGACCTATACTGTAGCGGACTTAGCGACAGCCGTCACGCCAATTGGATTGGGGTTTGGCCGGATAGGCAACTTTATCAACGGGGAACTCTATGGCCGATCGACGGATGTGGACTGGTGCATGGTCTTCCCGGCAGGAGGCGCATACTGCCGCCATCCCTCGCAATTGTACGAGGCCGCACTGGAAGGGCTGACGCTGTTCACGGTGTTGTGGTTGATTGATCGGCGACCAACCCCGCCTGGGACGATCTTCTGGACCTTCATTACCGGGTACGGTATTAGCCGGCTCATCGTCGAACTCTTTCGTGAACCGGATCAGCACTTGGGCTTTATCCTTGGACCGATTACCATGGGCCAGATCCTTTCCATTCCGATGGTGGCGATCGGACTCATTATGCTCGCCCTGGGCTACCAGCGCGCGAGGCAGAAGGCTGCGCACGCTTGAAAGTCCTGAGTGCTGGGCAAGAATGCACTTGATGCTTTGAGGATGCTGAAAAATCTCTTCCAGCTAGGCCGCAGTGAGCGAAAGGCCGAGTCGTACGCGGTTGGTACGTTGAGGCCTTGAGCGAAGCGAGAACGACGCTGGAGAGTTTTTGCAGCATCCTCAGTACGGCATCTCGTCATCATCCAGGCCCACATGGTGGCCCAATTCGTGGACAACGGTATCGCGCACTTCCTGCACCACTTCTTCAGGACTCTCACAACAGCGAAGGATCGGTCCGCGATAGATGGAAATTCGTGGCGGCGCTTCACCTCCCGGCCGAAAGAACGAATCAGCGGCCAGCGACTGGCCTTGGTAGAGACCGAGCAAGTCATCCTCGCCGTCTAGTTCCAGGTCCTGTAACACCTCCTCCGGCGGTTCTTCTTCCACGACCACAGCAATAGACTCCATGAGCGTGGCGTAGGGAAGAGGCAGGTCCGAGATCGCCTGCTGAACCAGCTTCGCAAAATCATCGGAAGAAATGTGATCGCGCCTAGCCATGTGCATTATCCCGGCATCTACAGCTCTATGGCCGTCGCACAACGAAGAAACAGACAGTGAAAGCGAACTGATTCGACGCCTAGGCCTTCTTGGACCGCGACTTTATAGACCTCACTCTGTGGGCGATACTGCTCTGCTCGAGCAGCTGCCTGATCGGCTGATATCGCATCTGTTTTATAGTCAGCCACCCACAGCTCTCCATCAAGCCGGTAGATGAGGTCGATCACTCCTTCCATAACCTGCTTGTTACCCCATGGCATGATGAAGGGGACTTCTCGACCAATAATCTGGGACCACCGGAGACGCCCATAGGCTTTCGATCGACCGAACGTCGCCAGGAGATCGGACACGGATTCAGCGACCGCGCCAGCATGGGGCTGGTCGTCCGGCCCAAGAGCTGCTTGCACAGCTAAGACCACCTGAGCACATAACCCAGAGGGATCCTGTGAAAAGTCCCATCGCTCAAGCAGGCGATGAGCCACCACCCCAACCAACCGCCCAACCACGGCATCCTGTCGAACTGGAGCCGTTTCACGCACAGTCCCCGCCAATCGTGCACCTAGCATCGTCGGTGTCAGATGATGGGAGGTCTCACGAACTTCGGTCCATCGAGCCGTCCTGACCTCCCATCGCCCAGCCATCTCTTCCGGATTGATCAACACCTCACTGGCGATTCTGTCCGAACGTCGGCGTGGCCGCTTTCGTTCCGGTGCCTTGATCACTCGATGGGGAATCGCGCTGGCGCCGATCTTCAGAACCTCCGTCGAGGCTGTTCCAATCTCCCCCGTCCCAATGTTCTGCAGCAAGTCAAAGACCGTTTCGCCGATTGAGCGGCCGGTGATCCCTCCTGACAACAGCAACAACTCTTTGGCCCTGGTCATCCCCACATAGAGCACGCGTCGCCGTTCCGCTTCTTCTCGCAGCCGCAGTTTGTGCTGAACCAGCAACGAACCGAGAGACCGATGACGGTCGAGGGAGAGACCATAGATGCCACTCGACCAATCATAGGAAATCTGTGGCACGCTTCGCTCCCGCCCGCTCCCTTGGTGAAGGCCCGGCAGCACAACAATAGGGAATTCCAACCCCTTGGCCTTATGAATCGTCAACACGTGCACGGCTTCAAGCGACTCCTCGGCGAGAGGACTCTCCGATTCGTCCGGTTGTTCGTCAAGGCGGGCAATCATGAGCTCCACAAATCCGCTCAAGGTCATGTGAGGCCGGTCGGCCAATGACGCAGCCGTCTGTTTGACTTTCAGGAGGTTGGCCACGGCCTGTTCGCCATGGAGCGAGGCTGCCGCCAGATCCAGGATCGGCAATCGGTCAAACATCAGCGCGATGGCCTCGGCCAATGGCAGCATGGCGATAGCCCGGTGCAGCCACGCCAGGTGATCGTACAGCCGCCGAACAGCAGCCACGCGGGCATGGCACCACGACCCGAGACCCACGGCATGAAGATAATTGAAATGCCCCGCCTGCTTGAGCTCATAGAGCTCCCGATCCGTTAACCCTCCAAGTGGTGAGCGAAGGAGACCGGCTAACGCGATTTCGTCATGAGGATGATCCAAGACCCGCAGCAAATTGACGAGGTCAATGACCTCCTGACGACGATAGAAATGCTTTTCCCCCTCGATGATGTAGGGAATATCGTGCCGGCGCAAGGCATCGAGATAGGCATCGGCTTGCGTAAGTTTTCTGAAGAGCAATGCGATGTGTCCCGGCTTCACGGAGGGGCGACTCAGGACCTCGTCGTTCAGCCAGCGAGCCAGCACTTCGCTCTCGGCTCTCGTCGCCCCTGCCGCATCAAATGTCTCGGCTTCACCATCCGGCGTGGTCACGCTGAGACGAACGCCCGGTTCGATTGACGCCTGACGCCGTTGGGGTCGCACCTCCAGCCGGACATTCGCTGGCTGGACCAGCGGCTGTCGTTCGAACAACCGATCGAAGACCTCATTCACCGGCTCTAACACGGCCACATCGCTCCGGAAGTTCGTGGTCAACGTCTGGGCCACTCCACCGTCCACCGTGACCTTTTCTACGACGCGGTCGAAGGCTTCGATATCGGCTCGCCGAAAGGCATAGATCGACTGTTTGGGGTCTCCCACAATAAAGAGTTTCCCCGGTTCGAGCGCCATCTCGTGCCAGTGAGCCGCCTGGCTCCCCTGCCGCTCCGAGACCGCAAGGATGATCTCGTACTGCACCGGGTCTGTGTCCTGAAATTCATCGACCAACACGGCTCGATAGTCCCGCTTAATCCGTTCACGGACCAACGGATGTTCGAGGAGCAGTGTCCGTGCCCGTGCCAGCAACCCATCAAACGAAATCCAGCCCTGCCGAGCAAAGATCTCACGAATGTTCCGCACCAGCGGTATGAGCAGAGTCACGAGATCGTTCAAGAACGCATGGTCGACCGCCAGGAGCTGTTGCGCCGCCTGAATGAGTGCGGCCGCCTCTTTGAAATCACCTTTCTCCCATCCACCCACGGCGCTTCCGAGCTCCTTGCCCAACCATTCTCGTTCATCCATCGCCAGGCCTTGCCGGCCTAGCAACCCATTGTCTGCCATGAGGCGCATTAACGACGCCGTCGCGGCGAGCATCTGCTCGACCTTCCGGCGCTTTGGTCGATCGTATGTCTTCAAAAGTTGCTCCGCCCGGTCTCCCATATGTCGTATCCAACTCAAGACAACCGGTGGCACTGCTGTCGATGCGAGTTGTTGTTGCAGCGTACCAAGGTCGATCAATTCGCTGCACAAGGACCAGGCCAACTCTCTAACCGTGTCAAGAGTGGTCGATGACAAGACCGATCGCCAGAGGCGATGCTGTTGTCCGGCTCGGCTCAATTCCTCGTCGAGCCAGCAATCCCACGCTGCAGTGAATTGTTCTTCAAATCGTAAGCCGTCGTCTTCCTTGAAATCTGGATCGACGCCGCTCTCTAGCGGGTGGAGTCGCAACAGGTGTGCGGCGAAACTATGAAGGGTGCCGATCTGGGCCTTTTCGAGATCATTGAGTGCGGCCTGAGCACGCGAGGCAATTGCATCAGCGCTGAGTCCATAGCGATCTCGCAGATCCTCCCGCGAGACAGCCCCTCCGTCGCCTGGTCGCACCGGGCCGGCCTCCGGGCGAGCAAGCACAACGAGTCGCTCGCGCAGCCGAACTTTCATTTCAGTCGCCGCCTTGTTGGTGAAGGTCAAGGCGACGACCTGCGTGATCAAGACCGGAGCGGGTTCCTTCATCAGCAGATACATGAGACGATTCACGAGCAACGTCGTCTTGCCTGTCCCTGCCCCTGCCACAACAACGACATTGCGATCGAATGTCGTCTCGGCCGATTCGCGCGCCATACGATCCGGTATCAGGAGATCGTTACTCATCGGCAATCTTCTGTGTGCGAAGCATCTTCAACGTTTTCGGCTCGGCCGCACGATAGGCCCTCCACCACGTCGGCGTATGTTCCCGCCGGCAAGCCACCCGAAAGTGGCAGCCATCGCAATAGCCGTCTGGAAGAATGAAAAATTGTCCGGTACGGATGCCGTCCACGAGCGTTCTCACTGTGTTCTGGATCAGTACCCCGGTATCGGAAGACCACGATATCGTCTCAAAACTTGAACGGCTGATCGCTGTTGACCACTGAGGAGCGAGAAACAGGAACTGCACCTGGCTCGGAGTAGGCTGTCCAGGAACCGTGAGACAGCCATAGAGCGGTGGCTGCAGCCGATACCCACGGACCGCCGACTGGGTCAAGTTCCGGTCTTCCGGTTTCATCGCCGAGCCGACTTTGAACTTGTAATCGAGTACGCGCACCGTGCCGGAGGACCGATTCTGATCGAGACGATCAATGCGACCACGGATCTTCAACAATCCCTCGTCGAGGATACCGGGAATCGTCCCTTCACCGTCCACTTCAAATGCAACAGGTTGGTACGGATACTCGGCCTGTTCGTCCTCGTCCGCCTTGACCGCCGCGTTCACCAGTGTCGCAATCAGTTCTTTTGCCAGCTCCCACAGCAAATAGTGGCCTGTCCGATGCTGTGATTCCAATTCTGCTGCCACCTGCTCCACTGATGCGTGGATCGTCCGGTCTATCATGTCGGTCGCTACCCGTTCAGTCGGCCACCCGACCTGCACAAGCTGTTCATAGCAACAACGCAATGCGGCGTGGCAGAGCGTCCCCACCAGCGCCGCAGCTGGCTCCTGCGACATGGCAATTCGGCTCGGCTCAAGCCGCAGCACATCCGCGGAAAAATATTGGAAAGGACAGCGTGCATACCGTTCGAGTGGCGTTGGGGCGAGACCCCGTTCGATGAGTCGCACCCAATGAGATTCGACCGCCCCAGTCATCCCATCGAAGAGATTCAGTGTCGCGCCGTCTTCTTCGATTCGATCGAGCGCCGTCGCCGCATGGCGGAACGTGTCCACATCACGCCCGAACGCCCGTACCAGATCGGTCGGGTCTTGCCCGTTCATGGCCAACCACTGAGTCAGGTCAGCCGGCGGCAGGAATCGTGTAATCGTTGGCTGTTGTGAGACTCGATCCGTCAGACGACGAGGCACCACATCGATCGGCTGCTCATCCTGGCCAAACCGACGGCGCGCGTCTCCGGGAGACGGGGAGGCGGCTAGCATGCGGCCAGATTCATCGGCCCGTTGATAGGACAGGTAGAGTCGCTGAGTGGCAGCCTGACAACATAGGCGGAAGAGCAAGGTCTCTTCTCCGTAGGCCGTCAGTTTCTCATCGATCTTGAATCCAAGCGTGGCGTCGAGGACTCGCCGATGGCGATCGCGCAGAAACGCATCTTCGCGAATATAACGCGGAAACACTTTTTCGTTCAGCCCGAGGACAAACAGGACTTTGAACGGCACTCCGCGGGCCGCCATCACGTCGCATATCATCACACCCTGAGATGAACCATCGTGGAGAGGGATCGTCGTGCGCTCGAAGGCATGGGTCAGCAGCTCGATAAATTCAGCCCAGGTCATCTCCTCGTTGAGCGGCTCCAATTCCATGAGCGTCGGCCAGATACGGTCAATGGCGTCCCATGTCATCGTGTGGCAGGCACGCGGACCATCGTCGGTCGTCGATACGGCCGCATCGAGCCGACGCAGGTGCCGCTCAATGAGTGCTCGACAAGCAGCGACCATCTGACCGATCAGGCCTCGCGATGGCAGTACCGAACAGGCTTGCGTGAGCTGTGAGACCACCTGCCAAAGCAGGCCGATCACCTCCGGCGCTATGGCCAGCGAATCGACAACGCTCTCCTCACCATCAAGCACCAATGCAGCTTGGCTCACCTGCTCCAACCGCGTCCACTCCTCAACCCCGTGCGTAATGTGCAGCGCTTGAACGAGCAGCTTCCACTGTTCGGGCCGATACGACGCCGACAGCTCGTCATACACATCGGCAACGTAGAGCGGAGACGTCACGACATCGAGAACTGACGTGCGATAGAAATCGTTCAGCGGCAGGGTGGCTAACTGCAACACGAGCTTGCAGATCGGTTCCTGAATCAACGGCCTCGATGCCGTCGTACGAAAGGGAATCCGATGGCGATCGAAAATCGACTGGAGATACAGGCTGTAGGGATCGAGCGTCCGGGCGGTGACGCCGATCTCATCGAATCGATAGCCATTGGTTTCGACCAGATCGAGAATGGTCCGGCAGGTTGTTGCCAATTCTTCTTCCGCGCCAATTACGCTTCGTATGGTGAGTTGAGCGTGATCGTGCGCCACCGTTGACGATTCCTGTTCCAACCGGATCGTCGCATCGTCCGACATCACCAGCGACTGGATATGGCGATCGAAAAAGCGCCGAGCAAACCCAAACGCCGGGTCATCCTCCAACGAAAAAAACAAGGTCGTGTCCTTCGCACGGCTGATAGCTTCAAAGAGGGACAGCTGCACCTGCGTCAGGTCATAGAACCCATAATAGAACACGGCCTTCAACGGCTGGAGGAACGAGGCGGTTGGAATGAACGGGATGAGGGCTTCGGCCAGATCGTCTTGCGTCCCAACCCCGAGAGTCTTGCCCGCTTCCTTCACGGCCGCATAGAGCGACAAGAGCGCGCCGAGCCACTCCCGATCGTCATCCTCGAAATAGCCTTCACGGAGACCTTGCAGCGCTTGCGCAGCATCAACCGCGGCATCCTTGAGATCACGGATTGTCGCCCAGAGTGCGCCCCACGTCCCGGAGGATTGCCCGATTCGCTGCAACGGAGCCTGGCTGGTGAGCTTGCTGTGAACAATGTGACGGACAAGTTGTTCAAAGAATAGCTCGTCAACGACCCGCGGCAGTGGGCGCTCGACAGATGCTTCTCCAGCAAGTCTCAAGGCCAATTGATGAAAGGTTAAAACGTGCAGGTTCAGAAGCGACAGCTGGTGTTCGACAGTGAGCAGGGTGCGAAGGCGATCGGCAAGGGGCTTGGATGGAACAAAGATCGCGATCGGCGCAAGAGGATCAGTCGCCTTGACGCGTGTGAGTCGATGGACGAGAGCAGATTCAAGAGTAGGATGAAAGCGACCCGTGACGACCTGCAACATGGCGAGTCATTGTACGCTACCCGGTCTCCGGCCCCAAGAGCTCGCCGTTGCAGTCGACGCAGGCCCAGTCGCCGTCGATGAAGGACATGGGATCGGCACAGATCGGGCAATCAGGCGGAGGCCCCTTGGAAATGAGTGGAAGATCCGGGAGCTCGTTCTCGTATTCGTCCATGGCTCCCCTACCCTTCTCGCTGTTTAATTTTTAACTGAATGGCCTTCTCCGCGCTTTCTCGACTCGGGACGCCGACGAACGTCAGGCGCCCATCGATGATGGTTGCGGGAACCGCACGCACCGAGTGGCGGTCCGCCAAATCCTGGCCGTCTTTCGTGGTGATATCCACTTCACGATAGGAGAAGCTGTACTTGACGCGCAACTGCTTCCACAGACTTTTGGCCGATGGACAGGCTCCACAACTGGGCGACACGAGTAATGTAATATTTGGCATGATACTTCCTGAAGCCAGCCTAAATCGTACTGATGTTCGAATCTTAGCATCCGCTGAAAAGACGGCGCAAGGACGGGACCAGGATCAGTTTCAATCGCCGAGTCGCATCATAAGTATTCACAGTGGAAAGATTTAGAAGACAGGCGTATGTTATGGGTATCATCCATGGTCATCCGCTTCTCCTATACGCTCCCGTGGCTGGCCGCCATCCTACTGCTCTGCAGTCCCGTAACGCACGCTGAAGAAGGCCGAGGAAATTCGCCTCCACTGCGAGTCTTGACCTACAACCTGCTGCACGATGGCGCATGGTCAGGATTCTTCGAGAGCGGCACCCATCTCGAAGAACGGCTCGACATGTCCATTCAAGAACTGACGCGGTTGCAACCTGACGTCATCGC
>JBQTJA010000086.1:0-9194 GCA_052387595.1 Nitrospiraceae bacterium
AAACAATCTCAACTCGCCGAACCTCAATTGTTCCTTAGTGAGCTTCCCATCAGGCCAGGTGATCTCATAGCCGGCACAGAGATCACCGTCCTTTCCCTGTCCGATCGGCGCCACGCAGGTCCCGAGATAAACCATACAATCCCGCACGAACACGTCGGTAGCTGCCTTCTCATTGATCGTGGAGAGCACTCCGAGATGCGGCATCATGAAGATGCTGTCAACGGACAATCGCGTACAGCCCATCGGCTCATAGGCATCGACCATCATCAACATCGATTGGATCCGCCGCGGAGCGTGCGAGAGAATCCCCCCGCTTCCGACGATCAAATCCAGCTTCAACATATCGATCAGCGTCTTGCCGGAGGTCTGCTGTTCGAAGACATCCGAAATCGTCCGTTCCTGCTGCACACCCTTCAATCTAGTCGCAAGGGACTTGTGATGGATCAAAGCTAATCGCAAGGCTTCGCGTGCGATCGCCTGCTCGATTTGCAGCTCATCGAGCGTCTGCGGAATGGTGGTGGGTCGGATCATCTTGTTCTTGATCCGGTTGCGCAACGTCTGCTCATCAATCGTAAACGGGACCCAACGCATGATATTGGCCAGTCCCGCTTCCGCGAGCACATTCGACACGCTGTACGACATGCCGAGATTGGCACTGACCGTCCGGTTGAACACGCCGTCGAAGACGGAAAACACATCCGTCGTCGCTCCCCCGATATCCACACCGATCAGGTTCAGATGTTCCCGTTTGGCGATCGCCTCCATGATGAGGCCGACGGCGGCGGGAGTGGGCATGATCGGCGCGCCGGCCATTTCCATGAGCTTCTTATAACCAGGCGCCTGCTGCATCACATGCTCAAGAAACAGGTCGTGAATCTTGTTGCGCGCCGGCGCCAGGTTCTCTCGCTCCAATACCGGTCGGATATTCTCGGTGACGACAAGCGCCGCCTTCTCTTCCAGGATCTTTCTCACTTGCGGTTGGGCTTCCTTGTTACCCGCATAGATCAATGGCAACTTGTAGGTCACGCCGAACCGTGGCCGTGGCTCCGCCGCGGCGATATATTCCGCCATCTCCACAACGTGTGTGACCGCTCCTCCATCGGTTCCACCGGACATCAGAATCATGTCCGGCCGCATGGAGCGGATACGCTCGATCTTCTCATGCGGCAACCGGCCGTCGTTGGCTGCCAACACATCAATGACAATGGCACCGGCGCCCAGGGCCGCACGCTGAGCGCTCTCGCCCGTCATATTCTGGACGACACCGGTCACCATCATTTGCAATCCACCGCCGGCGCTGCTGGTCGAGATGTAGATATCGACACCCGTCTTGTCATCCCGGCAAGGCGTGATGATCTTGTCACCGTCCAGAATCTTCCGACCGGACAGTTCCTCGATCTCAGCGATGGCGTTCAGCACACCGCGCGTCACATCCTCGAACGGAGCTTCCACCGTCGTCGGCGCTTCTCCGCGATAGGTCTGCCGATACTCGTCACCGACTTTTTCGATGAGAATGGCTTTGGTCGTCGTGCTGCCGCAATCAGTGGCAACAATCACATTGAGAGGATGATTGATCTTAGAGGGGCTAGACGTAGAAGCCGTCATTGAGTCATTGCTCCCTGTGGAGCAGACTTGGCTTCAATGATGGAAATGAGTCGTGTCACCGTGTCGCGGCGCTCAAGCAATCGGGCGACCTGCTCGACTTCTTTGACATTGAACGCACAATCGATGATCGGTGTGATGAAATGCAGCGCCTGACTGCCCAGAAAATTCATGGGGCCCATCGATTCCAAGAACATCGTCGCCGGAGCCGTCATTCTCCGCTTGACGATTACCTCCGCAATCCGCTCCAACAACTGAATGTCTTCTATAGCAAGAGGCTGAGTCTCAGGCCGAACGGCAAACGCATGGCGAAGACCAACTCGAAATTGGGCCACTTTTTCGGCTATGCGCTTCTTGGGGAGTAATGGCATAAGTAATTGTCAGACAAGGAAAACTACAAGCGAATCGCATTATATGAATGAGGTTGAGGAGAGTCAATTCAATGAAGCTCTAGGAGGGCTCTGGTATTACTTTGACTCAGGTGCAGATTCTACGTCCCGTTTGTACTGCTCGTAGGAAATAGATGCGTTGGACAGGCATCGATTTCGTGCTTGTATGTCATCGATCCTGAAACACTGGTTTTCCTGCCAAGCCTGGCCGGTCCCATAAAGCTGTTTCTCCGAACAGCCGGCGAGTACTGCCGTGCCAAGCGTGAGAAGCCAGATGAGAATTGTCCGCTTCACGTGTATTCTAACCCTTCTCCCCTATGAACGTTCACGCTGCGGCGGAGCTTTGGTACGTGTAGGCCGAATAAGGCAAACCGCAGACGAATCGCATTATAGGAAGGGGTCAGAAGAGAGTCAATTCAATGGTAGAACTGTGAACCTTGTTTCAAGTTATAGTATGCCGGTGCCAGCGTAGCATCACTATTCCGAACAGGAAGGCGACTCGTGACTACCTGAAAGGCGGTGTGTAAATGAGAAAACATCGATCATCGTATGAAGAACAAATTGCCAAAGACTATGAAAAATGCCGGTTTAAGTCGTTACTCTCTCTAAAGCCGAGCTCAAGCGCTTTAAAGAAGCGGCTCGGGCGACGTTTATCAAGAACCGAAGGGTCAATGTAAGGTTGTCCTCGCCCGATTTGATGGATATCCAAACCCGTGCTGCCGAAGAAGGAGTGCCGTACCAAACGCTCATTGCCAGTGTACTCCATAAGTTTGTGACGGGTCGATTCACGGAGAAATCATCGCGCCCCACAACGCGTTCGAGCGGACGCGCCAAACGACGACGCGCTGCGTAAGGCAAGTCTGAAAAAGAGATGAGAGTCAAGGTGTCCTTGTGTTCGCAGATGCCAAGAATGAGGTGAGCCGTTCTCTTGAAATAGCACACTGACTTCTTTTCAAACGGTGAGGATAGCTATGATGGTTGGGGGACCGAGACTACGAGGGGTTCTCGAACACCTTGAGCGAGCGCAGCTTCTGTTTGACCTAGCTAACAAGGAGAATGAATTCAAGACCAAGTATCGTCTAATGGTTACTGCAATTTATTCTTGTCGCGCAATTACAGAGCTAATGCTTGAGGCCGCTCAAAAGCAAGAGGTCAAGCACCTCAAAGACCCCGATCCCAAGGTTAACCGCGACATTCTGGAAGCTCATATCACACCGAAGATTCCCTACTACTACTTGGTGGAGCGCATTCGGATTCACGATTTTCACCGCTTTGGCCTAACGCCACCAAACCCCAATGTCAAAGAGATCCGCTTCGGTGGTCCTATGAAGCTCACTGCTCAGAAAGGGGGCGCTGCTCTCTCGGTGACCTCGCAGGGTCCGCAGATTTCAACAACAGGTGGCTCTCATATAAAGTTTCTTAGGCCCCTGCTTGTGCAAGACGGCCAGTTCTTCGACGAGGACTCAAATCAGTATGTATCGCTTGAGAGAATACTGACTGCGTTTCTTGAGAAGGTTCCTGCAGTCGTGTCGGAGTTTGAGGGCTTTGTGACATAACCCAGCTATAGAGAAGCCCCGACTCAAGCGGCGCACCCGTCACGCAACACGTTAACCAGCCCGGCGGCCCGGTTGAACCCAGAACTGCGTGCTCGGCTTTCCTCCCCTTTCAAAAGGAAGAATGGGGAGTAGTCAGCCTGTCGTTCACTGCGCGCATCGAACGAGGTCCTTCCGAGGGCGCACGTTCGGCGAGCAAGAAGGACGACCTGGCCGCTCCCCTAATTCTTCCGCTCCCCTATCTTACTCTCCGTCCCGTTTCGCAACCGTTCCATGTTGTCCTTATGCTTGATCGCGATGAGCCCGCTCACCGCGAGCGAAAAGAGCATGAATGCGATTGTTGGGTGAATCAGCGCAGCGATGAGGGGAAAAAGCCCAAAGGCAGTGAGTGCGCCCCCGGATGAGTACCGCCACATGGCGACGGCTCCAATCCAGGCCAGCAAGAGTAAAAAGCCAATCAACGGTGAGACACCGAGGACTGACCCCAACGCGGTCGCAACTCCCTTCCCGCCTTTGAATCCAAGAAACGGCGAATAGAGATGGCCAAGAAACGGCGCTAGCGCGACGAGGAGGATGGCCCATTCGGCCTGTAAGAGATACATCGCGGCAAACCCCATCACCCAGCCTTTGCCCATATCGCCGATCAACGTCAGAATACCAGTCGGCTTACCTGAGACACGGAGAACATTCGTAAATCCGACGTTCTTACTCCCGACCGTGCGCGGATCCGGCAGGCCCATCGCCTTCGAGATGACGACGCCAAACGGGACAGCTCCCAAGAGATACCCGACGACCATGAGCCCAAAGAAAAGTCCCTGTTGCTCCATGCTATCTGCCTTCCCGATTGCTTCCGACCATCACAAAAACGTTTCCGGATGCACAAAGAAATCGAGCATCACTCGATTCAGATTCGGCCAGTCGCGATGGCTGCCCGTCCCCTCACAGTAAAGCGTTGCACCGCCTGAGGTACAGCCTTGGTACGCACGGCAGCCGCCCTCCACTGATTTCGTCTTCGACACATCACAGTGATTACAGCCGGCCCACCAGGCTGACGTTTGGGCTCCCCAGCCTGGAAACAGCTTGTCGTTCTTGCCATGCATGATCATAACCGGGATTGGAGCGCGGCATTGATACGCCTCAAGGTCTTTGTCGGTTACCCCAGCAGCACTCGGCGCGATTGTGGCAGGCACTGCTTTCGTCTTCTCAATCACAGCCAGCATCAGGGATGCCGTGCCTCCGTCTGAATGACCGGTTGCGGATACCCTGCTTTCATCGACGCACCATTCCTTTGCCACTAAACCAGGAATGGCTCCAAGCTGTTCAATGGTCGAAATATTCAACGGCTTATGATCGGCATAGACCACCACAAACCCCGCGCCGGTCGCTGCAGTCGTAAGGCCTGTGAGACGCTCGGACGTCCAGCGACTCTGTCCAGCCGGGGCATAGACCATCAAGAGCGGGTGTGCGAATGTGGGATCGTAGTTCGATGGCGTTCGAACCATATACCGAATGCCGTCAACGGAGACTTTTCCATCGGTCGCGCCTGTGAGTCCAACTCGCGCACCCGTTTCACATCGGGTCACCGTTGAAGTACTCGGATATGCATAAGATTCTAACTGAGGAGGCGTTCCGTTCTCTGTGCAAGCTGTAACAAGGAAGAGGAGACTGGTACAGGCAACGATTGGCGGTGCGAGTGGCACTCGGCGGACGGCCCAGGATTCCAAACCCATGTCAGGCTCGTCTTGGTGACAGTTACTGCCAAAGAAAGTTGATGGAGGAGTCCGATCCAATGTACTGCAGGATGTTCAAACGAGACATCCAGCGAGGCCGCAGCGAGTGAAGGGCCGAGGCATACCCTCTGGGGTATGTTGAGGGCCTGAACGATGCGAGAACAAAGCTGGGGTCTCGTTTCAACATCCTGACTACAGTCCCTTCGCAACGACCTGCTTCCAAAAGCTCCAGACATACTGGCCACCAGAGAGATAGCCCAACACCAGCGAAAGGTACAACGTGACGGTGCCGGCTAAGTGCATATTGCCGAGTGCTGAGAGCCCTGTCCCTTCCAAGATCAATAAGATGATGGCCACGACTTGGAGCGCCATCTTATACTTGCCGGTCGTCTCCGCCGCGATGATCATCCCTTCGCTCGCGGCAATGGCACGGATTCCCGTCACCGCCACTTCCCGCCCGATAATCAGCAGTGCGACCAACGCGCTGACCCGATCTACGTTCATCAGGAGTATCAGTGCCGACAACACCAGGAGTTTGTCTGCGATCGGATCGAGTAGTTTGCCGAGTTTCGTGACCTGGCCTGTTCGGCGGGCAATATAGCCATCCAACATATCCGTCACCGCCGCAACAGTAAACACAATCGCCGCCGCCAGCGACTGATCCGGCGTTGGATTGACGAAGAGAATGATGAAGACCGGGATCAAGAGAATGCGGACGAGCGTCAAGAGATTGGGCAGATTGAGCGACTCCGCTCCTATCTCTCGCCACATTGCCAAAACGCGGTTCATGGTCCGATTCGTCTCCTACACAATTCCGTTCTTTAACAAGTCATGCAGATGAATGACCCCGCGGATGTTCCGCTCATTCTCGGTAACCACCAGGGTCGTGATTGAAAATCGCTCCATCATCTCGACAGCTTTGGCCGCCAGTTCGTCTGGCCCAATGGATTTGGGATTCGTGGTGACCAGCTCTTGCGCGGTGGTATTGACCAAATCCGTGCCCCGCTGGATAAAGCGTCGTAAGTCGCCGTCGGTAATCACTCCGACCAGCAATCCCTCCTGATCCACGACCGTGGTCATGCCGAGCTTTTTCGCGGTCATTTCGAGCATGGCCGCCATACCCCCGACGCCGGCTTGAACCATCGGGATCTCCGACTCGGCATGCATAAGGTCTTTCACCTTCACCAATAACCGCCGCCCCAAGGTGCCGCCCGGATGGAACCGGGCAAAGTCGGTTTCCTTAAATTCCCGTTTCTGCAACAGCGCTACGGCAAGCGCATCGCCCAGCGCCAATGTGGCAGTCGTACTGGCGGTCGGAGCCAACCCCATCGGGCAGGCCTCTTCCTGGACCGACACATCGAGTGCGACATCGGCATTTTTCGCCAGGGTCGACGTCATCCGTCCTGTAAACGCAATCACCGGAATGCCGAGCCGTTTCACAAACGGAAGCAATTGCAACAACTCCTGCGTCTCGCCGCTGTTGGAAATCGCGACCAACGCATCACGTCGCGCCAACATGCCCAGATCTCCGTGCACGCCTTCGGCGGGATGCAAAAAAAACGACGACGTGCCGGTGCTGGCGAGCGTCGCGGCGATTTTTTGACCGATCAAGCCGGACTTCCCCATGCCCGACACGACGACCTTTCCCTTACACTGCACGAGCAGATCCACCGCTTTGGCGAACTTGGCATCCAGCCGGTCCACAAGCGATTGGACGGCCCGCGCTTCGATTTCGAGCACACGCCGACCATCGGCCAGACTCTCTTCTATTTTCGAAATTTTCGAATCCCGGCCAGATGGCTTCACGGTCATAGTTTCACTTCGCCTTTTCGCAACCTTCGGGACTGGATCAGCTGCCTTCACCTTCATAGATGGACCGCGCCGCGCGGAAGGTTTCAGCTTCTCGGCTTGGCCGCGTCGCATATGCGTAGAACCCGTTCCAGCAAGGACTTGAGTTGATGTATTGGGACCATATTGGGCCCATCAGACAGCGCCTCGTCTGGATTGGGATGGACTTCCATGAAGAATCCATCGACACCCGCTCCGGCCGCGGCGCACGCCAACGGCTCGACAAATTCCCGCTGGCCACTGGATTTCGTCCCACCACCACCCGGCAGTTGAACGCTGTGCGTCGCATCGAAGACGACAGGATACCCGAAACTTCTCATAAGAGGAAAGGATCTCATATCCACAACAAGATTGTTATAGCCGAATGACGACCCACGCTCGGTGAGCAGAAGCCGGCGGCTTCCACATTCTTCGACTTTTTTGACCGCATTGCCCATTTCGATCGGCGAGAGAAATTGCCCCTTCTTCACGTTCACGACTTTTCCTGTTTTTGCAGCGGCAATCAGCAAATCCGTCTGCCGACAGAGAAAGGCGGGAATCTGAAGGACATCCACCACCTTCCCGGCTTCGGTCGCCTGCTCTTCCGTATGCACGTCGGTCAAGACAGGCAGAGCGAATTGGTCCTTTACCTTCTTCAGTACAGCCAGGCCCTTGTCGATTCCAGGACCACGAAACGACGTAATGGACGTTCGGTTGGCTTTATCGAATGACGACTTGAAGATGTACGGAATTCCCAGTGACTTCGCAATGTCCGCAACAGAGCCGGCCGTGTCCATCACAAGCTGCTCGCTCTCGATCACGCAGGGACCGGCAATGAGAAACGGAGGCTGTCCTTGTCCGACCTTGAAAGAACCTATTTCGACGAGTTGTGCCATAGTCTGCAACTAATGCCCCAGCTTTTTGCGCAACGCCGCTCCTACAAACCCGCTGAATAGCGGATGCGGACGATGCGGACGGGAACTATACTCAGGATGAAACTGCGTCCCCAAGAACCAGGGATGATCCTTCAACTCGATGATCTCGACAAGGCGACCATCGGGAGACACTCCACTCAAGACCAGCCCCTTGGCGGTCAGCTGCTCCCGATAGGCATTGTTGAATTCATAGCGATGGCGATGGCGTTCACGCACCTCGCTCACCCCGTACATTTTCTGCGCCAGCGTCCCCTCGCCTAACTTGCAGAGATACGATCCCAATCGCATGGTCCCACCCTTGTCGCTCACGCCATGCTGATCGGGCATGAGATTGATCACCGGATGGGGCGTGTGCTCATCAAACTCGGCACTGTTGGCACCGGCCAATCCGGCTACATTTCTCGCAAACTCGATCGCGGCACATTGCATTCCTAAACACAGACCGAGGAACGGAACCTGACGTTCCCGCGCATATCTGATGGCCGTCACTTTTCCCTCGATCCCTCTTGTCCCAAATCCACCGGGGATCAAAATGCCATCGGCCTCACGCAGGATTCGCTCCGTTCCTTGCCGCTCGATATCCTCGGACTCGATCCAATTGATGTTGACCTTGGTTTCGTGATCGATTCCACCATGAACCAGCGCTTCTCCCAGGCTCTTGTAACATTCCTTCAGCCCCACGTACTTGCCCACCAGGGCAACGGAAATTTCATGCTTCGGCCGCTTGATCTTTTGAACCATCGCATCCCACTCGCGGAGATTGGGCTGGCCGGTCTCCATATGGAGCTGACGAACGATCAATTCGTCTAACCCCTCTTTTCTGAAGACGATCGGCACTTCATAGATCGTCTCGACATCTTTGGCCGTGATGACCGCATCCTTATCCACATTACAGAACATCGCGATCTTGCCCTTGAGCTCCGGGGGAATATACCGGTCGGTGCGGCACAAGAGGATATGGGGCTGAATACCGATCTCACGGAGCTTGTTGACGGAATGTTGCGTCGGCTTGGTTTTCAATTCACCGGCCGCCCCGATGTAGGGCACGAGGGTCAAATGGACATACAACACAATGTCGCGCCCGACGTCGTACGGCATCTGTCGGATGGCTTCGAGAAACGGCAGGCTTTCAATGTCGCCGACCGTGCCGCCGATCTC
>JBQTJA010000087.1:0-37571 GCA_052387595.1 Nitrospiraceae bacterium
CCCCGCGCCATCTTTTTGATGGATCACGTTCCCCGAAATCGCCACAATATCGCCCGCCGTCCCATAATAGGTCCCGGAGGTGTAGTAGCCGGGGTTGTCTTCATCGTTCAACAGGTTCCATTGCAGACGGCCAGCATACAACAGGCTGCCAGTGTTATTTGATCCCCCGCGCTGGCCCGTGAACACTGAGGCGACGTACAACAAGTGTGTCCCGAAGGGATGGACCTTGCCGAAGAAGACGGCCCCGTTGTCACGACCATAGAGCCCGGCCTGTCCGCCGGCCGCTCCATTGGGGCCGCTGGGGAAGTTGCCACTGTGGTCTGCCGGGTTGAAGGGTGTCCGGAAGCCATCGAAGGTCGCATGGTAGAACGGCCCGTTCAACTCACCCCGCTCACTCGGCACCAAGGTGCGGCCGACCCAGAGGTTCGCCAGCTCGTTGAACTCGAATTTCCCGATCGCGTCCAACAGTCCAATGTTGGAGTTCCCGCCAAACTGAGTCCCCCCTGCCCCGACGTTGCAGTTAAAACATTCCGTATTGAAGGTGAACTTCACATATTTGTGAATTTGCCCGTTGATGTAGATACGGGCATTGTCCACTTTAAAGTCGTTGCTGTAATGGCCCCCTGCGGCCCCTTCAATGCTATTGAAGCTTGAACGGATGCCCATCCCAATCGAAATCCACTTGTCATCGTCAGCCTTGATTGTGCCACCAGCATAAGCACTCGGCAGCGTGGATCCCATTCCAGCCACCAGCGCCGCCAGGGCCCCAGCAACTAAAAACTTTTTCCACCGCCTCGTAAGATGTTCCTTCATACTGATGCCCTCCCTTGTGAGTATTGAGAAACCACTGCCCACCTGCACTGATATCCAAAAACGTATACAACCAGGAAGTTGGTGGCGAGTATGCCTAAGTGCTCGAAAGATAGCAAGAAGCTTTTCTCTAGTTGCTTCCACATGTAACAAATATACATATGTATTTCTGCCTGTCCATGTAAATGCAGAAAGCGATCAGGTGCGATACTGATGTGGTTTTCACCTGCGCACCTCAGCATGCCCTGCGCGGATCGCGTGCAAACCGCATCGTCACTGACTTGTTTTTCATGTGCCACCATACGCGCCTTTACTCGCCTACGCAGGATGCCCCGCTGTGACGCGGTGGAAGAAGCGCACCGAGTATCCTCTGCCAAATCGGCCAGGGCCATTTGGCGGCGTGCCAAAACCTTAGGAACCAAACGAACCACCGCGGTAAAAACAGAGGGCTCGACCGGTGTGAAGCAATCCTTGTACCCCATGCTCTGGGTACGCCACGATTCTACCGTCCGACAGAATTAGAAGACGGACAACTGTGAGATTTATGCCCGCATTGAGAAAGGTTTGAGGAGGTAACTTATAGATAAATAAGAGCCAGGCAGAAGAAGTTCGTCATCCTCTGCCTGGCTTTCTTCAGCACACCGGTAAGAGTCTATCGGTTCGGCTGAGGCGTATAGCGGAGATAGGGCTTCACGGTTGTGAAGCCTTTAGGAAACAGTTGTTGCGCTTCCGCATCACCCACTGCGGGCGTAATGATGCAATCTTCACCATCTTTCCAGTTCGCCGGAGTGGCGACCTTGTACTTCGAGGTCAGCTGAAGCGAGTCGATCACTCTCAACAACTCATCGAAGTTCCGGCCGCAGGAGGCGGGGTACGTTAAGGTCAGCTTGACCTTCTTGTCCGGGCCGATGATAAAGACCGATCGCACCGTCATATTGTCAATGGCATTAGGATGGATCATGTCATACAACGTCGCAACCTTCTTATCCGGATCGGCGATGATGGGATAGTTCATCGTCGTCTTTTGTGTTTCGTTGATATCATTGATCCAGCCTTTGTGAGAATCGATCGGATCTACACTGACCGCAATCACTTTTACGCCCCGTTTTTTAAACTCCGGCGAGATTTTGGCCACGGTTCCCAGCTCCGTCGTACACACAGGGGTGTAATCCTTGGGGTGTGAAAACAGAATCCCCCACCCGTTACCCAGCCATTCGTGAAAATTGATCGTGCCCTCTGTCGTCTCCGCCGTAAAGTTCGGTGCATCGTCTCCCAATCGTACAGCCATGGTATCCCTCCTTAGCCTCGGAAAATATCCAGCCATCAACTATTGATCAGCTATCACCCAACGAATTTTCTACAATACTGTTTCGCAAAGGATGAGTGCAAGGGGCGCTTAAGCTTTGACTCTGGCTTGCCGATAGAGACTCCGAGAACCTTTTCTCACGGAGGCGCGCCATGGACAAACCCGACCCAACACGAATCAAACTGCACATGTCAAAAGACCCCATGTATCTAATGCTCCGCGAAGGCTGCATCAAGGAGTTTAATGTCAAAAAGGCCTCCGGCGAGAAATGCGACCTTCGTGGTCTCGACCTTCGCGGCCTGGACCTTCGAGGTCTCGATGCCGATGGATTGGATTTCACCGATTGCTATTTTCGGCAGTCCGACCTGAGAGGGGTCGACTTGAGCAAGGCCAAGATGGATGGCGCCAGCATCAACGCCTGCCAGATTTCCGGTGTCTTATTCCCTTCAGAGCTGAGCGCCTCTGAAATCGAGCTCTCACTTCTACATGGGACAAGAATGCGATATCGAGACAAATAGCGGGACCGCTTATAGCTTCGTTTGCTCGTGCCGGCTCAATACCTGCGACTCCGCCACTGGCTCATCGTCATCTCAACAAGACGACATCTTACCTGACCTACTCCCTCCCTAATTCCATGGGAGGCATGCGCGATAACAGTGTCAGGATCCAGCAGACAGGCCCAATTGCGTTCGCACCTTTTCATGGCCAGGTTCGGCAGCCTCTGGATCCAAGAGGGATATTCGTTCTTCGGTGAGCTTCCCGTTTTCTAAAAGACGTTGCTGAACCGCCTCCGCACGTTGGTGGGCTAATGCGTCTAACTCCGCGCCAGAAACTTGGATAGCCGCTTCCAGTTTTTGCTTCATGTGCTCCACGGTCGGCTGGGTGGACTCAGCCGGCGTTGCCGCTGGATCAGGCGCCGGTAACTTTGCATACAGCTTTTCAATCAACCGTTGCTCGTCTCCTGGTGAGAGCTGTATCTGCTCGGTATTTGCCCCGCCACGTGGGATACCCTTCATCTCAAACAGTTGCTCTCGGAGCTTCATCCTCTGAAGTGCTGCTCGGTCAAGAGTCGAATCGGATGTGCCCTTAATATCGAGCCGTAGCCCGGCCCGCTCATCCAATGCTTTCTCCAGCGCCTCCAGCTTGTGCACTTCGCTCTCAAGCAATACCGCGCTGCCCGGCTCGAAGTCAATGAACTGAAGCTCCTCCTCATTCCCCCCGCCCGGAATAAGCTTCCCCATCAGCGAAAACGGCGAGGCCACGACTTTTGTCAGTAAGTTGAGCAACGTCGAAATCACGACCTTGCCGTACTTGAAATCCGGGTCGTTGAGGTTTCCACGAATCGGCATATCGACTTCAATCAAGCCCTTGCGATCCTTCAGCAGTCCCACAATCAGCGGCACCGGTAGTGACGTCGCATCAGGACTGTTGGTCTTTTCACCAAATGTCAGCTGATCGACTTGCACCAGATTCTCCGCTTCCAGCACTTTCTGTGAAACCTTATATTTCAAATCAAGCGAGAGCTTGCCTTTGGACAATCCGTAGCCGGCATACTTGCCGCTGTACGAACCAACCGGCGTCAGGTCCATTCCGCCCAGTGTAATGACCAAGTCGGTGAAGGCGTCCTCGCTCAGTGGATTTATCTTTCCAATGATTTTAAGGCGCGCCGCCCGGCCGATCCTGCCCGTGAGATTGACATCGGCTTTCTTCAGTTGCTTGGACGATAACCCTTTGATGGTTCCTCCAAACTCCGTCAGGCTGGTCTTCACATTCGGTTCGATGGACCGGTCTTCAAATCTTGCGGCCAGCTTGACCAACTTGACCTGGTCGATCGTCACAGGCACGGGCTCCGCCGCTTTAGCAGGCGGCTTCTCACCTTCAGGTTCTTTAGCAGCCGCCTGATCTTCGGGTTGAGGCGAGGCTGCCAGTTGAGACACATTGAGTTGGCCGTCAGCTTCCACCACCATCTGCATAGACGGT
Organism: Nitrospiraceae bacterium; assembly: GCA_052387595.1. Taxonomy (GTDB): domain Bacteria; phylum Nitrospirota; class Nitrospiria; order Nitrospirales; family Nitrospiraceae; genus Nitrospira_D. The sequence goes on from JBQTJA010000087.1 coordinate 4,097, forward strand.
TCTTGCCAGACCACTTCGGCGATCTTCACAGCGGTCGGCTCCACATCCAACGCTACGCGGTTCACCGCCAACCCCTTCCAGGTCACGACATTGTCAAACTCTTTGCGATCAACAACGGCCAACTGATTGACCGCGAGATCACCCTGAAACCGAAGCAGAGGCTCATTCGAGTGTTCTTTGGCAAAGTGCAGTGCCCCCTTGAGATCAATGGCTCCATCCTGCACGTCGGCATTGAGAAATTGATCGAGATAGGGCTGAAATGGGTGAATATCAATGTGCTCCAACTTGAGGGCGGCATCAACGACCAATGGCTCGACCGTGACTTTTCCCTGAACACCAATCGTTCCCGTCTCATTCAGTTTCAACGACAGGTCCACCGGCAATGGCCCCTTGAAGGGAACCTGCACATCTTTCACCGTGAGATTCATCGCCGACACATCCACATGACCAGGTCTCGAAAGCGTCCGATCCTCGAACGCGGCCCGATAGTTCCGTAGGGCAATTTCGTCGACAGCAATGGTCCAAGGCTTTGGTGTTTTCTCGGGTCTGGCCTTTGCCGTCGTGGGTGTTGGGGGCGCCTCATTCCCGCCGACCGGCGTAAAGAGCGTGTGATAATTTATCGCCCCGCCTGGGTCCATCCAGGCCTCGAATCGCGCATTGGCTGAATGCACCTTCGCGACATCAATGGTCTGCTTTTGCAAATCCAGCTGAACCCCTTCCACATTAAAGGCCGGAATACTGACGACTGGATCAAGCCCGCCTCGTTCCACGATCGCGAGATTCTGAATCGAGACGTTTCCATTCTTGACCGTTGCCTGAGGAGCCTGACCGCGAAGATCAAAATGGTACGACGCAGAGAGGCCAAGGGTGCCCTGTGGAATGTCGAACTGAAACAAGTCGTGCACGGCTTGATACAACGTCTTGAGTTTGATTCCGGACAGATTCACCCGACCATCAGATTCCACCGGTTCCAGAAAGATGGTCCCCTCCCACGAGATCTTTTCACCCTTTCCGATCTCCGCCGTGAACGCATGGGCCCCCTCGCCTCCCTCGGCCTGCACCGTACTGAAGTTGCGCAACACGATCTCAAACGGCACCACGTCAATCACCACCGGCCGCGCCTTTGAATCATCTCGATATTCAATGATGCCTTGTCCGATCTCCAAGAGATCGATCTGCACCGGCATCATCTTCTTCGGTTCGCCTGTTGGTTGGGCAGGAGGCTGGGGTGCCTCATCCGAAGGAGGAACCAACGACATCAGATTCAGCTTGCCCTCACGATTCACCTTGGCCGCCACAAACGGCATGACGAGACGGATCTCGTCGAACGCCATTTTTTGCAAGAACAGCGTCGTTGCACGCAGATTCACAAACAGTTCCTCGAACCCCAGCATCGGCGTCTCGTTCTGCCCCCGTACTTCGAACCCATTGAGACGGAGCGAGAGCGCGAACGGATTGAAGGCGGCATCCCGCAACAGGATAGGATGCTTGATTTGCTCCGAGGCGGCGGGAACGACGTACGATGTAATCAGGTAGGGAACGAGCACGAAGCCGACGAGCGAATAGACAGCAATGAGACCTACCAGCGTACCGATCAGAACCCGTGGACGAAGCAGCCGACGCATGCAATCCAGCCCCTTGGAGGATAAATCTCAAGAGCAAACTATAGGGGACGCGACCGTGCAATGTCTACTGGGAGATGTCTACCTGGCCAGAGAAATTACTAGGGAATGCAACCTGCCTTTGGTAACAGCAACAGAAATTCGGGGTAGGAGTCTCTGCTACGAACAAGGCAGCTGGAGAGATAATGAATCACTGGAGGGGTTTATCCCGTCGCCTTCATGGAAGGACTAGGCTCCGGGTCGAGCAAGCTCTGTATGGCGCGCCCGGTTGGAATCGAACCAACGACCCTCAGCTTAGAAGGCTGATGCTCTATCCGACTGAGCTACGGGCGCGCGCGCGTTTGAAAGAATCAGGAACTCTATACCTGCAAGTGAACCGCTAGTCTGAATTGTGAAGGAGGGTGGCGTCAAGTAGCGGTTAATTCCTGACTTCAGTTTGGATGTATCGTTTTAGATTCAGGGTGAATCTTTTTAGATTCATTGCCGTCCATTCCCTCGTACGAGCACTCTCAATCTCTTTTGGCCAGAAGAGCAGCATCGACGCTCACAGTCTACGTATTTCTCTCATTATCCAAGTAGTCGGCTCCGAACTCTATCCGTGGCGTATCACTTGCTAGAGGGAACACGGCATAGGGCCGATCGGTCTCGGAATGGAGATTGGGATACAGTTCGGTGTTGGCAATCTTGGACGCACGCGTGGCCACTTCGTCTCACTGAAACCACGCTTACTGAAATACACCGAATACAGGATAAAAGTTCTTCATGCAATGAGATATGGATAACCAGTAGAATTCATTGAAAACAATGGGAAAATAGCACCACTGGCCAAATGGACCTATGCGAAATGGTCATGATCTAGGTAGGTAGATTCAGATCCTAAAGCCCCCAAGAAACTGCGCGCAATGATGGCTTATCGCTTCTTAACGAGGCGATTAATGAAAAAGGACGCCATAAATGGTTATTTACGGGAAATGCATACTGAGACTACGACGGATGTCAAGAAAGCGTACCAAAGTACGAGAATGAGTAAAAATAACTTCTGGACCTCCATCTTCTTCATCGGAACGGCAACCATCTTACTGATCAATTCCTCTGGCCACGCAAGTGGCTTCAAGATCCTGAATCAAAGCGCTTCGGGAGTTGGACAGAGTGGTGCATTTGCGGCCCAAGCAGACGACCCTTCCGCGCTGTTTTTCAATCCCGCGGGCATGACTCAATTACATGGCATCCAAACTTCATTCGGAACACTCCTCGTCGGTGGATCCACGAATTTCACAAGCCCGACGGGAGTCACAACTCGCGGTGATTTTGGAGGCAGCGTAGCTTTTCCTCCGCCGAGCAACTACTATTTGACCGCAAACCTCAAGGACCTTGGAATAAGTGCTTTGGACGGCTTCACGGCTGGGATCGGTGTCCTCTCCCCGTTCGGCGTTCTCTATCGCTACCCCAACGACAGTCCTTTTTCGACTGCTGTCACCAGCGAAGCGTTACAACTGATCGACATTAAACCAACGCTCGCCTACAAATTAAATGATCAACTCTCAGTCGGACTTGGAGCGGACATCTATACCTTCGCCAGCTTCTGGGGTGAAGGACGAGGAGCGGTCAAACTGAATAATGCAGGGTTGCCGGGCATCCCGCCAGACACACCACTAGAAATTAATGGTAACGACACTGCAGCTGGTTTCAATGTCAGCCTGCTTTACACGCCTCTTCGTAATAGCGACAACAAGCCTCTAGCCAATATCGGTTTGGTCTACCGCAGCCAAGCCACCCTGCACCTCAACGGCAGCTTCCTCGCAAACGGCAACCTAGTAGCTGACGCTTCAACGACGCTGGTCTTGCCGCAGGTTATTACTGGAGCCATTGCAGTCTGGCCTATCCGCGATAAAGATCATGAATGGAAGGTTGAGATCGACGTCGATTACACAGGTTGGAAGTCATTCCGGAACACAGATGTGCATCTTTCAACGGGAGCGACGATCCCGTTTGCCCGCAATTGGTTCGGGGCCTATACCACGATGGTCGGAACGGAATACAAATGGCTGCGGTTGGAGCACCTACCTCACTGGGAAATAGCTGTCCGCGGCGGTTATTGGTATTCGCAGAATGCAGTTCCAGATAGTTCCTTTACACCAACTGTCCCGGATTCAAACAACCATGCCATTTCGGCTGGCCTTGGTCTGCTGTGTAAAGGTAAGGGGCAGTTTCTCGGCCTCGTGACGTGCGGCAGTGAAGAGGGTCGGTTTCTTCGGCCAAAGGCATTGGGCCTTGATGTGGCCTTTCAAGCGTTGCTCTTTGAACCTCGCACCGTGACAGGCAATCAGAATCCCGTGGCCATTCCTGGCTCCGTGGACGGCAACTACAAGACAACTTGGTACGTCGGTTCAATTAACCTGCGGGTGAACTTTTAGCGACGCAGACTGGAGGATCTCATGAAACAGGTCGCCATTTTCATGAGCGATTTTCACCTCGGCCAACGAGATCGGACGGAAGAATTTGTTGCGGACGAAGAGTTCGCGGAACTGCTCGGCCGATTGTCCTTGGAACACGCCAACAACAAGGTGGACCTCGTGCTGTTGGGTGACGTGATCGATCTCTGGACAACAGTCACCGATGACGAAGAGGTGTGCGCCGACCAAATTTACGACAAGGGTCTGTACCTCCCTGCTAATAAGATAGCAGAGGATATCAAGGATGCTCGGGAGCAAGAGATTAAGAAGGTGAAGGCCATCGTCAAGAGCCATCGGCTCTTTTTCGAATCACTCGGCCGTTTTCTGATTAGTGAACCCCAGAAACGTCGCATCGTCTACGTGTATGGGAATCACGATCACTCGCTTGTCGATCCGGATCTCCAACGGGAACTCAAAGACAAGATCTTGTCGGAAGCCATTCTGGAGTTGGCCAAAAAGTGCACTGGCATGGAAAAGGCCGAGCTTGAGACATACATCGAATTCAAGACCTATTACCAGGAGGAGAACCTGCAGGTCTATGCCGAACACGGCAACCAACTCACATACGGAGGTATTTTCCGGTATGAGACGAAAGAACGGGAATCCACTTTCGACAAGTTCGGCTACGAATGTCCTGGCTACGTCCACTTCAAGACCATCACCAGTCGAGTAATACGCGCAACTCCCAAGCTCAACGGCTTGCTAATGGGAGTGTTCAATCCAGCCAACTGGCCTAGTCTCGCTGTTTGGTTGTTATTGCGCGGCTATTTCCGAGCGCTGATTTACATGCAACGATTTCAGATTCAATACGAAAACAGCAAGAATCCCCGCGTTATGTGGGCCCGGGAAAAGATGCCGCGGCCATGGAAAACTCTTTTCTATATGCTGAACGCACGTCTGCGAAGCTTCACGAAAGACGAATTCGGCGATGTGATTCCAAAACTGTTCGAGAAGGATAGTAACCCCTTGTATCTACCGCTCTGTGGGGACAAGCTTAGCCCAGACACTACTAAGACTCTCATCTTGGGTCACTCTCATGGTGCAAGAGACATTGATGTGCCAGGATTTGAGGGTCTCAAATACTACAACACCGGGAGCTGGACCCTACGGCGAGAAAAGAACCGGGAGATCATCGAACAAACCTGGGTTATCGTCAGCACGGAATTACCGGTGACGATCACGAGCATGCAGATCTCTGGAAGTGAGGCTTCCCTCACTGTCAAAGATAAACTCGGCAATATGCGCGAGATCTCGCTCCTGGATCCCGATGCACTGGAAACTCTGAAGCCCAACGATAGCATCATCGTCGAAATGGATAAAGAGGGCAACGCCTCGAGAATTATACGAGGCAACCTTAAGTCGCCAAGAACCATCGATCGGCAGTTAGTTCGACGACGTGTTGAACGCGCAAAGATAACCGACCAATCTGTCACGCCTGACGGGAGTCGCCTCAATCCTGTCCTTCGGTCTATGAACCTGCGGGTCGGTGACTTGATCCTGTTCCGTCAGAACTACGGGCCCTACTTGTGGAGGTTGACGCGAAGCCTATCGTTTGGCAAGTTGCTTGCGGCTATTCCAGGCGTCATCACTGGCCTGATAAATCGGCTGGGAACCTCCACGTACTGGAACCACATCGTCATGGTCTACGGGTCGCCCTCCGAGCCACGCGAATCTGAGTATTACAATGATCCACTAATCATTGAAGCCGTCCCGGGTACAGGTGTTGGAATCCACACACCGGAACATTACCTCCAATATCCCAAGGAGTGGGACTTTGCCATCCTCAGACTAACTGGCCCGTTCCTGAAATCATGGGAGGCCCGCCGTCTTTTTCGCCGCATCACCCTGAATTACCTAGGAGCAGCATACGATAAGGAAAGCGTGACGCGCGGCACGATACAATACGCCGCATTTGCCACGAACGCAAAAGGGCGCTCCGCACTTGGCGGAATCGTCATCGGAGCCATACTGGGGGTGGCCCTGATCTCCTGCAGCGCCCTCTGGTGGGCAGTGCCTTGGCTGGAGGACATTTGGAGCACTCGACATGACGCTTGGCAGGAGATGACCACTCAATTCGTCGAAGGTGTGGGGAGTAAGCTGTCTGAGGTGGTGTACAGTCCGACACTTTGGGGAATCGTGAAGATGGCCATGGCGATCTTCGCATTGTTGGTCGGTACCCCTTTAGCAGTCTACGTTCTACTGCAGTTAGGACGCCTATTCGTGAAAACATGGGTGGCACTGACAGCCTCGGTTGGAGCATTCCTGGGAGCCGGCATCGTTCCCATCATGGCCGACATGACCAAGGGCTGGGCCCGGACATCAGTTTGGACACGCTATGGGTTCGCACTAATCTGGCTTTCTCCGTTGTTAATCCTCATAGTATCAAACCAGCTTGTTGTCTCCATTATAGGCCAACCGACCAAACCAACATGGGGCGAGTATTTTAGACTCAAGGTGATGCTTATCCTGACTTCTGGCCTCATCATCGTGCTTCTTGCTGGGACGATAAGCTCACTCGCCAGGGACCTCATTGCGTGGACCATTAGGAGACGGAGAGATCTGAATCGGTGGATCGACCGGCTGTATATCATACTCAAATGGCCGCAACCGACCTCCTCCAAATGCAATGGCTACCCGCTCCACAAGCAGTTCATCTGTTCAGGCCTCGTGCAGGATGCTCTCGTAGAAACCGTTCGAGAATTGTTGAAGCCCGATCAGAATACAAGACTCGAACAGATCGTTCCCGATCTAGGCCGGAACGAAAATCAGTCACAGACCGAACCGTCCTACATTCGCTGCGAAACGCCGGCAAAACACACCGCACCCGAACAGGAGGAAGTCGGGCAGCTCATCGGCGCCAAGGCAGTCGCAGTCATGGGAGTCGCTCGGGAAGGGCCGCGAAAGCGAGACCAGACCGTAAGCTTGGAACAAATTGGAGTTAGCTCAGATCTGAGGAATGATGTGTTACCGAGTGAGCAGAAGATTAACACAGACGACGTGCAGAGCGCTGTCATAGAAGAAACTGCTCGAAGACGGTTGCTGAAAAACGATCAGGACGAGGGCCTCGAACAGGTTATTGTCAATCCGGATTGGAAGCGTGAGAGTGAGAAGGAGTGGTCGCAAGCAGAGCAATCCTGCGTCCTCAGAGATACATTGCCTAGACACTTTGCGTTAGCACAAACGAAATTCAAGTGGACTTACTTGTACCTCAACCAAGTACTCACACCCGATCCCACTGAAAGTTGTAGGGCCCAAGCTGATACGGACCCTTTAAAAACACGTCGCGAAGCTCCATCATTGGCTGCGATTTGGGCAATCAAGAGCGGATTCACCGGCCTCATTCTGACGTTAGGAACCGCAGTTAACAGCAACTATCTGTCCCAACAGTTAGCTGGCCTTCCCGAGCCCCTGCTCTTCGGCAGCGCCATGATTCTCGGAATGGTAGCGATCCATAAAGCCCGGCAAGCGAGAAGAGATTTGGCTTGCAACCCAAATAAGCGTGGGCGGGCCCTGACCATCGGAGGTTTCATCTCGGGAGCCTTTGCCTTACTATTTGGAGTTGGAGGCTTGGAATGGCTGGTGGATCCGGATTTCTTTCCCTTCATGACGAAGGTGGGGCTTTTCATGTTTGTAATAGCGTTGCTGTCAGGATTTCTGCTCTTCTTTTAATGGCTCAGCGCACCGTCGCTGAACCGACATGGGTCATATGACTGAACTCTTACCCAAAGAACACCGCATCATCGAGAAAGGCATGATGGAATTCCACCCCTTTGGGGTAGACCCGGAGGGCAATAAGATTCGCGACTCCAGCGGTGTCACAGTGCAGGCCAACGTGGAATACCTCCATGAAGTCGTAGCCAGCGTAAATGGCGAGGCAGCCGGGATAGCCGCGGTGGAGAAACTGGCTCGACTCCTGAACGAACGAATCCCTAACAAGGCCCATCATGTCACACCCGCGTTTCTCATGGATGTCTGGAACAGTTACTCCTATGAATTCGTGATGTTCCTCGTGGAATTCTGCATCATCCTTTCAGGCGATCCACTGTTTCAATACCACATGGGTGAACGGAAACTGATCTCACCAATCATCCAAACGCTCGGCCGCCCATTTGGTGTCCGCCAGATCTATAAGATGTTCCCCCATTTCGGTCAGAAATACTCAAAGGGGTCGCTGCATTTTGAAAGTGATACCATCACTGATCACTCCGCCGTCTTGCGCATGAAATTCAATGACCACATTTATGCCCAGTTTGGACCATATCGCAAAGCCTGCACCTACCATGTATGCCAATCCTCAAAGGCCGCACTCGGCGCTTTCCCTCACCTCATCTTCGGCCTGCAACCAGCACAAATTGTTGACCGACGCTGCATGGCAAACGGCGACGAATGCTGCGAGTGGGAGTTTACCTGGATCCCCAAAGAGCCTCAGCCAGTCTGGGGCCTACTTGCAGGCGCAGTTTCAGGTGGGGCCATATTCGCACTACTATCTAGTACATTTCCAACTCAGCCATGGAGTTATTCTGCAGGTATGGGGTTACTAGCCGGCGCCAGCGTCGGTTTCGCTTACACTTCACGCATTTTCAAAAAGATTGCAACTGAGAAAGATAGAATCCTCCAGGAACAAGTACAGTTTGTCGATACACGCCATGAGGAACTTCGTGAAGCCTATTTACTTCAACAGCAGGCTGCCGTTGACCTGAAGCGTAAGATTGGCCAGCTGACCTTACTCCATGAGACTGGAAGGATTGTGAGCTCGACCCTCGACCAAGCAGAGTTGATCGATACCGCGTTGCAGACCATCAAGCACAACCTCAATTTTGATCGAGTGATGCTTTCCTTTTACGATGCGGAGCACAAATCAACTGGAAATGCCAAACTAATCGGTGTGCCAGACGAGGTGGCAGCTTTCGCTTCTAATCTTATTACACCTGTGCATGATTCCTCGACCATCGAAGGGCAGATCTTTTTAGAAGGGAGGCCTATTCTCATCAAAGACATGCAGTCCGTGTGGGATCGCCTCCATCCTTTCTTACAACAGCTCGCTGCCGTTACTCAGGCTAAATCGATCATATCTGTTCCGCTGAAGGTTCAGAACCGTATCATCGGGGCACTTACGGTCGATCGATTACAGGACAACGCGCTGAGTGAAGAAGATCTCGATATTATGATCACCGTCGCCAATGAGCTGGCCGTCGCGTTAGACCATGCTTGGGCTTATCGGAAGGTTGAGCAACTTAATACCGAGCTTGAAGACAAAGTGCGCATACGGACCAGTCAGCTGGAGTCCGCCAACGAGCTGCTGCTAGAACTGAACCAAATGAAATCCATGGTTGTCTCAGTCGTGTCTCACGAACTTCGCACACCGATGACATCCATCCGTGTGTATGCTGAAAACATGCTGGATGGCCTAGCCGGCTCGCTCACCGATGAGCAGGCCCACTATCTAAACCGAATACTTTTCAACGTTGACCGACTGACGAGACTGAGCACCGACCTTCTCGACCTCTCCAAGATAGAATCAGGGAAAACTGAGCTACGACTTGAACAGCTATTTCTCGATGATGTCCTTGGCGACATCGTTGATGGCTTTCGGCATGCCTTAGGCGAGAAATCCATCTCGCTTGAAGTCTCATCTACCGACGAGACGGTGACAATCCGTGCGGACCGAGATAAACTTGCACAGATCTTCACGAACGTCTTGAGCAACGCCATAAAGTTCACCCCTGCCGGCGGTAAGATCCAGATTCTGACCAAGGTACGGCCCGATGGGTATCTCGACATCCGCATCTCGGATACTGGTTGCGGGATCGCACCAGAGGAACTTCCCAAAGTATTTGAAAAGTTCTTCCGTGGAGAATCAACGCCGTCAGGAATCCGAGGTGCAGGACTCGGCTTGGCTATCGTAAAGAATCTGGTGGAACTCCATGGAGGTACCGTCGGAGTTGAAAGCAGAGTCGGTCAAGGCAGCTCCTTCTTTTTTACGATTCCGACAAGCCCGGCATCAATTCCAACTCCTTTGTAGAGGTCCCATGAGAGCACGCATACTCATCATTGATGACGACCCAGACATTGCCTTGCCTCTAGAACAACGTCTGACGGCAATGGGGCATGAGACTTTGATCGCGAATAACGGAAAGGATGGGCTTCACCTTATTGAGCAAGAACAGCCGGAACTCGTGCTCCTAGATCTAGAACTCCCTTTTGTTTCTGGGCTTGAAGTGTTACGGCAAGTCCGACAGGAGTCAACTAAGTGCCATCTTGTAGATGACGGTGCCTCCCCGGTTCGAGTCGCCTATACAACTCCACTGATCGTTATCCTGACCGCATTCGGAACAGTCGAGCGCGCAGTGCAGGCCATGCAACTCGGTGCCTTTGACCTTGTGCCGAAACCGTTTACAAAGGATCACTTAGCCGTCGTAATCGACAAGGCCTTGGAACACGTGAGCCTGCACCGCCAAGTCAACACCCTCCGCAAGGAGGTTGATGATCAGTTCGAACCAGCGATTGCCACCAGCAGACAGATGACCACACAACTGGCCCTGGCCAAACAGGCGGCGCCTTCCTCCGTAACCGTCTTGTTGCTCGGCGAAACGGGGACGGGGAAAGAAGTCGTCGCCCGCGCCATTCATCGGTGGAGCCCTCGCTCCGCAAAACCGTTTATAGCCGTGAATTGCGCCGCCTTTCCTGAAAACCTATTGGAGAATGAGCTCTTCGGCCACGAGAAGGGCGCGTTCACCGGCGCCATCAAGCGGGAGCCAGGCAAAATCGAGATCGCCGAAGGAGGCACGCTGTTTCTCGATGAAATCGGCGACATGCCCCTCACCATGCAAAGCCATCTCTTGCGAGTCCTGCAAGATCGGACATTCTACCGTGTCGGCGGAACGCAAGAAGTACGAGCCAACGTCCGTTTTCTCGCCGCCACGAATAAAGATCTGAAACAGGCAATTCATCAAGGCACATTCCGCGAAGACTTGTACTTCCGCCTTGCCGTGATTCCTCTCGCCCTCCCGCCACTCCGTGAACGGATGGAGGACCTTTCCGCGCTCATCCACCATTTCCTCAACCAGCCCAGTAATGTGGGTCATGGCAAACGCCTGACACTCAGCGATGCCGCGTTCCAGGCGCTGCATCAGTACTCCTGGCCAGGCAACGTGCGCGAACTAGAAAATGTCCTTACTCGTGCATTGATCTTATGCCCCGGCGACACGATTGGACCGGAACACCTCGCTTTGACTGCTGCAACGACTTCAACAACCACCACTCCCCCGGTCAATCCGGAGCCCAATACCGATGTGCTATTTTTCTCCTATCATAAGAGCATGGACGCCTATAGCCAGAAACTCATTGAGACGGCCTTGAATCGGAACGGGTGGAATCAAACGAAAGCGGCAGCGGAACTTGGTCTGCAACGGACCTACCTGACCAAATTGCTCCGGCAGAAGCAGATTCCAAGCAAACCGCCTACGACATCCTCGGACTGAAGGAGTAGGCGGCGCTCCTGAGAAGAGTTTTCTTGTGTAGGTCGGTCTCTTAGAACCGCTGCAGACGTCATTGCCTTTCCTTGCCTCAATTCGCTGCATCGAATCAGATCCAGTATGGAATCCATTCAGATTCAGGTGCAAGGCGCCAGACCATGCCCCCCTCTGTGTAGAGGCTGAAAATACCACAAGGTAGATTTGAATCCTGTGTGGCCTAAAACATGCTTAATGTTCTGACAAAGAAATGCTGGATAAATTTTCGCTGCGGAACTATCCAGCGTGGACATCCGAGCGCATGATCGGATTTCGAAAACACAACTCAATTTCCTCGTGACTGAATCACGATGGAGAAACAGAAAGGACGGGGACAGACATGATGAGTGATGAGATGGCCATGTTGACGATCTTGGGCGGGATAATTTTCGCAGTGATGACGATGTTGACGATGCTCAGGCGCGAGAGGTGACGGGTAAAAAATCAGGACGGTACCGGATGGGCACGATCTTGAGGCCGATCTCAATCGTGCAAAACGAAGACTTGCGATGAAAGGGAGTGAGGGGTGATGGTGATGCTGATGTTGTTGAACATTGGAGTGCTGGTGATCGGTGCGGTGTTCCTCATGTATGGGGCCCTTGGCCCTGACCGCAAGTAATCATTGGTGAAGCGAGTGGATTTGATCCCTTACCAAGAGGTTTTCATCGTGAGGAATGGGTCTGGATGCGAGCCGGGAAGAGGGGACTCACCCCTCCGGCTCGCATCGAACGGCTCCAGCACTAACACGAACCATTCCGTCCAATTTCGCTGCGGACTACTGCTTCGCAATCCGCCGGATTGATTCTCAATGTGTCAAGAGCGGTTTACGGAGGTTCTACTTAAGAACCCCGGTCTTACCTATCAGCTACACTTGTTTCCCCGGCGAGCACGCTTGGTTTGATAAAGGATCGAGGACTACTGGAGGGTGTTATCCACCGACACGAGCATGTTCGGTTTGGTCGGGGCGAGAGGATTTGAACCTCCGACATCCTGCTCCCAAAGCAGGCGCGCTACCGGGCTGCGCTACGCCCCGACTACGTACCAATCATTCCCTTGCTGCATTCAGAACGCAGAACGCCGGAATATGAGTTTTCACTTTTCCGTCAGCAACGCAATATTCTTAGATCGAAGGACCTCACCCAAAACATCGGCGACTGCGGCATGACCTCGCTCATTCCAATGATCATCATCTCGAAAATAAAGAAGATCCTTGGTGGCAGATGGCCGCAGCGAGTCTTCCAAATTAACAACGTCAAAACCGGACGCCGCAGACAACTGTGAGACTAGTATAGTGAAATAGGGCTTTTCTGACAAGTGCGGGAACTCCTCAAACTCAGAGCCATATAATCGAGCATCCGTCGGAGCGATCACGACCATCACTCGGAAACCAGCCTGACTCGCCAGCAACTCCATCTGTTGAAAGGTTTTCTGAAGCGCTAATCGATTCGGGTGTGACTCAACATACGCCTCGGAGTTTTGGGCTCGTTTGAGCTGATCTGGACTAAACAGCTTGGCTCCAAAGCGACGCGATACGTAGAGCGGAAATGGCGATGCTATCCCATCTATGATGTACTGAATTTTGATTCGACTATCTTTCGCAGCAGCTGAAAATTCGGCTTGTCCTGTCTTGAACTTTGTAAAAACAGACTGTTGCTGGATGAGAGCAGGGAAACTCCAGAGGTACGCAACGATCGTGCCTTTGGATAACTTCTCGAACATCGATCCTGGCTTGAGGACCAGGTGTTGGTCATCATATGAATCTTCCAAATCATTGCCCTCAAAAATCATCCAAAGCAACAGTCCGCCCTTGAGATCAAGATTCCTGGAATCGATGATATGCTTGAGCAACAGAAATTCCTGCTTCGGGGAAGAGTCGTGAATGCCCATGTTATAGATCGGTTTGCCGATTGAACGTTCCAGCACCTCCGTCCATGTATGACTTTTGTCTACCCCCCAGCCAAAAGTAAATGAGTCCCCAAGCGAGACAATTTTGTGTTCTTTCAGCTTGCCTGTCTCGCGGAATCCATCGTCATTGATTGATATGGTCACATGCTTCTTGGAAAAAACCGATGAAGCTAATAACGGGGAAGCCATCAGCGGCGGTTTGTACATATCTCCATAATGAGAGCCGACAACGGCACGCCCGGGTTTATGCAGCCGAAAATTCTTTGCTGTCGGAAAATACAGTTCGGGGTAGAGCTCTCCAATCCACGTGTTCGAATCTGAAAACCGCTCGTTGGCCGATGAGTGAGGTTGAGAGGAATTCAGGAAGATACTATACAAAACATCAAGAGACACTAGTCCCAATACAATCACCGAAGCTGCGAGAGCGGCATTTCGAATTGCCGTAATAGCAAAGACTCCTCGCTTGGAGACCCAAGTGAAAAATATGCCAAAGAAAACGAACCCAGCCAGAGAGGCAATCACGATATGCCCTGTGGATATCTTGTTGCCGTTAATGGTCTCACCCAAAAAAACTACGGTGAGCACATAGGAGCACAAAAGACCCATGCTCATGGTGGCCCAAAAAATGGACACACTTCCCATGGGTTTACTCCGACTGTGACCGTCAACCTTGGAAAATATCATGATCTGAACCTCCGAAACTCCTACTTACAATCGATTGTCAGGTATAGAGCTTCGTTGTATGCCTATAGGAATTTCATCTAGTAGAACAGCCCGCAAATTCATGAATGCTTTTGCTCGGTGACTCACACGGTTCTTTTCCTCAGCCGTCAATTCAGCCAACGTACGACCGAGATCCGGAACGAAGAACACGGGGTCGTACCCAAACCCTTGCGAACCCGCGCACGCTTCAGCAATGACACCAGCAAGAATGCCAGTAGCTACCCGAGTCTCACCTCCCGGCATCACCAAGGCGGCGACGGTTACAAACCTGGCAGTCCGCCTGACCTGCGGCACGCCATCCAGTTCCTTAATCAGCTTCCTACAGTTGTCTTCGTAGGTGGCGCCTTCTCCCGCATATCGAGCCGCAAAGACACCCGGCCTTCCACCCAACGCATCAACTTCGAGCCCCGTATCATCCGCGACCGACGGTACACCTGTCACAGCAGCGATTTCCCTGGCTTTTTTGAGCGCGTTGGCTTCACAGGTTACGCCGTCTTCTTCGACTTCTGGTGCAGCGGGAAAATCGGCCAGAGTACGGATGCGAAGCCCAAGATCTCCAAGAAGAGCAGTCAGTTCCCTGACTTTGTCGGAATTTCTGGTCGCGAGGAGGATTTCTGTGATCGGGCTCTCAGTCGAGTGCACCGATCAGCTCTTTCTGAATGGCGGTCAATCGTTGAATGGCCTGCCAGCCAAGATTCAGAAACTCGTCCATATCTTGCTTTGCGAACGGCGTGCGTTCCGCCGTACCCTGCACCTCAACATACCGGCCGCAGCCGGTCATCACCAAATTCATGTCCACTTCCGCCATCGAATCCTCGGTGTAGGCGAGATCCACCATCACCTCTCCACCGACCTTTCCAACGCTGATGGCGGCCAAGTAATCGGTCAGGGGAATCTTCTTCAAGAGATCCCTCTTTTTCAGCACAGCGCAGGCATCAGCCAAGGCGATGAAGGCACCGGTGATGGACGCGGTTCTGGTCCCCCCATCCGCTTGGATTACATCGCAGTCGATCCAAATGGACCGCTCACCCAGCTGCGACATATCCGTTACCGACCGCAGCGCCCGTCCGACGAGACGTTGAATTTCCAGAGTCCGGCCGCCTTGCTTGCCCTTGACCGCCTCCCGTGGCGATCGCTCATGCGTTGCACGCGGCAACATCGCATATTCAGCCGTCACCCATCCAGTCCCCTTGCCTTTGAGAAAAGGTGGCACCTTTTCTTCAACGGACGCCGTGCAAATAACCTTCGTGTCTCCCATTTCGATCAAAACAGCCCCTTCGGCATGTTTGGTAAAGTTGCGGGTGACTTTCACGGGACGGACCTGATCGCGGCGACGCCCATCGAAACGGACCAACCCTGAAATTGCGCTCATTCGTACGCCCCTTCCTCAAGAGTAAGGTCCGAATTATAGTGAAGGCCCTAAGAAAGCGCAAACCGATCGGTGGGCCCACCATCGCCGGCGGTAGTGAGGGATCAGACCATGCCTGCGCCTCCCAGCCTGTACAAATCCAGCCCCTCGAGTTTGGCGAATTCTGTACATCCCACAGACATATAGCCCACCGCCACCAGCACTGATATCTGATTCTGATCGCAGCAGACAACTCTGAAGACCTCTCCAGATACGAGGATCCAGACTTTCGCTCCCGTGAAACCACGATATGAAGACTAGCTGACAGTTCAAAACACTGGAAGAATGCGATGGCACAAAAAGTGCAGCCCCTGCAAAGTTCCTACGGCACTCAGGTTACACGCCAATGAGCCGATAAAGAATAAACGACATAATCCTCAACCCAGACGACCCAAAGAATATCCGACTCATGGCGACCTTGCTGGACCAGACCACTCATCAAGCCCTGCTCGATAATCGCAACATTCTGGTGGTTGATGATGAAGAACCGATTCGGCGCCTCCTCGCCTATTTGCTGCAATCCCATGGGTATTCGGTCGACTGCGCCGCTGATGCCCGAGAGGCCCGGCAAAAGCTGAGCGACCAGCCTTTTGCCTTGATGCTGTGCGATGTCAATATGCCGGGAGAATCCGGCATGGACCTGGTGCGCAGTCTTCTGTCAGACCAGAACCATACGGCGGCCATCATGGTCACAGGCCTCGACAGCTCCGTCCTGGCCAACGCAGCGCTCGACGGCGGCGCGTTCGGATATATCGTCAAACCCTTCGAATCCAATGAAGTACTCATTGATGTCGCGAATGCCCTCCGCCGCCGCCGGCTTGAGATGGAAAACCGCCTCCATCGTGAGAAGCTGGAGGATGTCGTCCGAACACGAACACTCGCGCTGCAGCAGGCGTTGGACTGGCTCGAACGCACCGAAAAAGAGCTCCGGCTGTCTCGCGAGGAAACCATTCAGCGGCTTGCCATTGCGGCGGAGTTCCGGGACAATGCCACCGCTCAACATATTCAACGCATGAGCCATTATTGTGAGATGCTCGCGCGCAAAGCCGGTCTGTCCCCTGAACGATGCGACCTGATCCGGACAGCGAGCCCCATGCACGACATCGGGAAAATCGGCACTCCGGATCATGTGTTGCTGAAACCCGGCAAGTTCACACCGGAGGAATTCGGGGTGATCGCACAGCACGCCGAGATCGGGTATAAAATCCTCAGCGGGTCGGAGGCAGAGCTGTTGAAAGTCGCAGCCGTCATCGCCTACACCCACCATGAGCGCTTCGACGGCACAGGGTATCCTCGCAAGTTACAAGGCGAGGCCATTCCCATCGAAGGCCGCATTGCCGCAATTGCCGACGCATTTGATGCCCTGACCACGCAGCGGGTCTACAAGCCGGCCTTTGAAGTCAGTCATGCGATTGAGCTCATGCTCAAGCACCGGAGCGAACATTTTGACCCAGAGCTGCTCGATGTCTTTGTCGCATCTGCCGATGAACTGGTGCGCATCCACGATCAATACGCCGACCGAGTGCACTCCAATACGTTCCGCCAACCATAAGCCTCTCCGCAGCTGACCCGACACATTGCTCGATTATCGGCAATTCGTTGACCGACTGTGGCACCACCGATATACTTTTTCAACCTACCGAAGACTCTGATGATCTCACGGCCATCGGAACCATAGGGAGAAGGAATTGCCAAGTATGGCAAAAAAGTTGGCTGTCGTTCGCAACCGTCGCCGAAACCGAAACTGGATCGCTTACCTCTGCGAAGCCCTGGTGGCCTCGGGCGCTATGCCGACCTGGGAAGCAGCCACCTATCTGACCGAGAACTTATTCGGAGAAAGGCCCAACCCTCGCCTGCTAACCCCTGCCAACCCACACGAGGTCACCGCGCAATTGCTGCATCGCCTCTATCAACCGATCGTTGAAGCCGCCTCGCGAGAAATCATGTTCCCCTCCGACTCCGTGGTGCACATCTTCACTGACATCAGTCTCACCGGGAACTCCGCCGTACTCATCGTCTTGTTCCCCGGACACAACAAGCCGCAGCACCTCTTGATGCTGGAAGCCGCCAAAGCCTGGGACCTCGTGTTCCCAAACGCCGAGTCCTTCAATGCCTGGGCCGAAGCGCGGTACCGACAGCTCGTGAATGCACTGCGCGGTAAGATGACGGAGTTCGAGGATGATCTGTTGAAATCAGTTGTGTAGGCTGACTCAGCACCTCCCTGCGCACGATAACCGTCAAGCCTTCCCCACCACTACCGACTCAGATCAGGCCACGTAGCGCATCGGAGGGACCCCATTTCTCAGCCATTTCTTGAGAGTACACTCTCCAGGCGCGGACAATTCCTAGTGTGCTCATGTATTCGAACGCTGACTGACCATGATGAGATGATTATTATTGCGTGCGATTCCTACGCCCAGACAGTCCTTGCTCCCACTGTACAAAGTATCTCGCCGCTTCCGACCTCCTTGAGATCTTCAACCGCTTGTAGACTGCCCGGAGGCGAGCCGTCACAGCACCCGGCGTAACGTTCAGTTCCCGTGCAATCTCTTTGTTGCTTTGTCCGGCTGCAATGAGCGAGAGAATCCGACGATCGGCGCTCGAGCAATCGTCCACTCGCTCGCGCGGCGCAGTCCGCTTTCCATCCCGGACCCATGCAAGAAGCTGCGGCGTCAATCGCTGATCCATGATCGCTTGGCCGGCGGCGACGATTTCAACACTCTTCACGATGGACTCCTCCGACGCACCCTTCAGCACGTAGCCCTGAGCACCGGCAAGAATGGGGGATTGCAGAGTGTGCCTGTCGTCATCAGCGGTGGAGAAGAGAACGGCGGTGTTCGGATATGACTCGCGGATGACCCCGCAGAGAGTGATGCCGCTCGCACGCCCCACTCGAACATCCAAGATCACCACATCTGGCTGACAGGTCCGTATAAGAGCAACGGCCTCCTGCTCGGTGCGCGCGGTGCCGGCGACGAGAATACGGCTGCTCTTTGACAGAGCCGCTTGTAGTCCCTCAAGCACGAACTTCGACTCATCAATCAAAGCCACCCGAGCTCGTTCTTGTATTCGATTCGGTTTCTCCATCAAGAGATGTCCATACGAACAGTCGATATAGAGGCTCGCACGTGTTTCGCAAATAATATTCCACATTGCTGAAAGGTCGTCTTTTTAGTGGTCGGCTAGTGAATAACGAGGTGGCATGGCTGGCGCGGCTGCTGGCAGAGCTTGAATCGAAACCGCTCCCCACTTGAATAGTGGAGCCTTGTAAGAAGGTTCAGTAGCCGAGCGAACCGTCAGAGACATGTGCAAAGCGGGAGTATCCTCGGATTTCGTTCATCACTAATGACACAATCATCCAATCAGATCTTGTAGCTATTTATATTTATTCCAAAGTGTAGATGCCATGTTTGACTTACGGTAAATTCTCCCAGCTCGGCCTTTTAATCGAGCTAATCCATTGCACGCCATCATGCCGAGGCTTGAAAGGAAAACGGTTACGAACACCGGGGATAAGTCGAAACAGACTCTCTGCATGAAGATAGGCTGGCATGCGATCTTCGTCTTCACCACTTGTTGGCAGAGCGCCCCCCTCCACGGTTGGGCCGAGACCTCGTTCACTCCTCCCCGAACATCCTCTGCAACCGAACAAAAGCTTCATAAAGAAGCCCTCTATCTGAAGGAAGAGACCGTCAGCATCGCGAGCCGGTATGAACAGCCGATCTCACGCGCTCCTTCTGATGTCTATGTGATAACCGATGAAGACATCAGAAACTCAGGGGCCACCGACATTCCAACCCTTCTCCGACACGTTCCAGGCGTGGAAGTCATGCAAGTGAATACAGTCGATTTCAATGTCAGCGTACGCGGAAACAATGAGCAACTGGCGAATAAGCTCCTGGTCTTGGTCGACGGCCGTTCAATCTATATTGATCAATCAGGAACCCTACTATGGAAACATCTTCCCGTCGCCCTGACGGAAATCAAACGAATCGAAGTCTTAAAGGGACCTGCATCGGCAGTGTACGGCTTCAATGCCTTCGACGGCGTCGTGAATATCATCACGAAACCCCCGGAAGAGATGCGTGGAACGACACTACGAGTGGCCGACGGAGGACTGGGGACCCTCCTGAGCACCGGCGTCTACGCAGGGACGACGGGAAACTGGGGGTACCGCGTATCAGCCGGACACGAGCAGAATCAGCAATGGTCTGACCGGGGCTCACAAGCTCTCAGCAGTCAACGGATTGGTGGAATGACGGAATATCATCTTTCGAATAGTGGGAAACTCCGCGCTGAAGCCGGGCTAGGAAGAGCAAACCCCTATGACGGGTTTGTTACTGAAATCTCTACCACAGACACTCGGTTATCCCGGGCGCACGCACTACTCAGTTATGAGCAGAACGGACTACTGGTTCGCGGGTGGTGGAATGGATTGTTTCCTGAAACAGACCATCGCATATTTCCCCCCTTGGCCTCCCTGCTCACCCTGACCGATCGGTTCAGGAGAACGCATGAGGATTCTTCGTACAATACCTATGACTTCGAAACACGTTACCGCTTCACACCGCTGGAGGCGATGAACATAAACATTGGAGTCAATTTTCGTCGCATTATTAATTCGTCGAGGGCTCTGAGCAACCGGACAACAGAGGATCGCCTTGGACTTTATGCCCAAGGGGACTGGCTGGTGCTTCCTTCCCTGGAACTGAGCGCCGGACTACGTTATGACCTTGATACGTTCATTACACCAACCATCTCTCCTCGTGGCGCCCTCGTGTACCATGTGAATTCGAACCACGCGTTTCGATTTTCCAGTTCCATCGCCTATCGCCCACCGACAACTTTCGATATCGGTCTCAGTGCTCTGAACCTGTTAACGCTTCCCGGATTGCCTCCCTCGACTTCAGTCGTCCTAGGATCAACCGACCTAAAACCTGAGAAAATTATCTCGTATGAATTGGGATACCAAGGTTGGTGGTGGAAACACCGACTACGAGCAAGAGTCACCGGGTTTTTTAACCACGTCTCCGATCTCATCGCCTTTCGCAGCCCATTAGGCGACCCGTTGGGTGCGGTACGTCCGATCAACGGAGGTGTGGCCGATGTCTATGGGGGGGAAGCCGGCGTTGAAGCCCTCGTCACATCTTGGCTCTCCGGGTTTGCCAACTATGCGTACCAGGAGGTCGGGCAAACCTCCAGCGGATTCAGCCGACGGGGTTTTCCTCACCACAAGGTCAATGCGGGACTCCGCGTCAACTGGAGCCCCTTCAGAGGTGAGGTGCTCTACCACCACGTAAGTGCCGCATCCTATCCCTTGGCAGATGCCTTTACAAATCTCGCTCCATTTTTTTCCGTCGGGACTATTCTTCCGCAAGAACGTGTCCCCAGTTACAACTTATTGAATCTGCGGCTTGGATATCTCATTTGGCGACAACAGTCCGGTGATGAGGTGCGGGAGGCCGAGTTAGCCATTTCCGTGTTCAATGCCCTGAATGACAATCACCGCGAGCATCCACTCGGCGACCTTCTGGGAACGCGGGTAATAGGGTGGCTCACGGTGAAGCTGTGAACCAGATGTCGCACGCAGATTCCGTGGCCCAAGAGTTGCTGACTAAAACATTCATCACACCTCACCCCCTTTCAATCTCGGGGCTGTTGGCAGTCTCAGGAGAGAATGCGCTATGATGAGTACTTGGCCGATTGAACGCGGTGACCTCATGCTGCCCGTCTTTTCTCTGCTCTTCCTACTGTGGTTCACGAGCCTACCAGGCGTCGTGGATGCCACGGAAATTGTCATCCTCCAATCTTCGGAACTGCCCTACTACGAACAAGCCGTTCAGGGCTTTAAAGCAGCCATCCCCGCAACAACAACGGTGCGGGAGTACAACCTCAGCGGCCAGCTGACACGAGGACGGGAAATCGGCAAGTCCTTACGCGCCTTGCCTCCCGATCTGATCCTGGCCGTCGGACTCAAGGCGGCTCTCGCCGCGAAATTGGAAATTTTCGACCAGCCGGTGGTGTTCTGTCTGGTACTCAACCCTGACGCGCATGGGCTCCCTGCCTCGAACATGACCGGCATTGCGGTCCGCACCCCACCGGAAACTCAACTGACCGCGCTTCGTTCGGTCATCCCCCATCGACGTCGGATCGGTGTCCTGTATGACGAAGACCACAGCGGGACCTTTATCCGCGACGCGCATCGTGCCGCGAAACAGCAGGGACTCGAACTCGTGGCCGTTGCAATCCGTGAACAAGACGACATTCCCCAAGCCGTTCGAAGGTTGCTCCCAACGATCGACGCATTCTGGCTGATTCAGGATCAGACCGTCATTTCCGAATCGGCCATTCCGTTTTACTTGGAATCGACGCTTGATGCCAAAGTGCCGCTCTTTACCTTCTCATCCACACTAGTCCAACAAGGAGCGCTGGGTGCACTGGTCGTGGATGCCTGGACGGTGGGGCAGCAAGCCGCACGGCTCGCACAGGCACGGCTCAAGACCTCCAACACCGCAACGGGTTCCATGCAGGCGCCTGAACAGCCACAATTAGCCGTGAACGTGAGCGCCGCCGAATATTTGGGCATGCCTCCATCTCCTGAGACCATGCGCCTCGCCCATCAGCGCTTTGGTGGACCAGGGGCGATGGCCCAGAAATCGGGTCCGGCGTTGGATTTGATCCCCTAATGCACATCGAAAGGGCACCGACCGCTTGTAACGGTTTCTGTCAGACTGCGGAATAACTTCAGGATGCTCAAAAAGGCTCTCCAGCAAGGCCGCAGCGGGGACGAGGCGAGGCGTACGCTTCGATACGTTGAGCTTCTGAGCGATGTGAGAACGAAGCTGGGAGACTTTTTCAGCATCCGCTAGGCGAACAGCAATGGTTGAAGTCCTGACTCCGTACCGATCTCCGTTTTCTCTCACCCTCAGAACCAAGCTCGCCCTCAGTACGGCCTTCATTTTGGTTGTCGCCTGTCTCGTCTTAGGCTGGCTGTTTATTCACCAGCAAGTGCGATCGGCTGCGGAGGGCCTGAGGGAAAGTGGAACGCTCCTCGCGCAACATTTGGCGCACATGGGTCGATTGAGTGTCGTGGCCGGCGATACACATCGGCTGAGCCATCTGATTCAAGAAATTCTCGCGGTCGATCCGGTTGCCTACGCAGCCGTCATTTCCTCCGGTGGGGAACTCCAGGCGGGATTCGGCAAAGGCGCCTGGGTGGAGCAGTTCTCCATTCAGCCGAGCGGCCAGCGTCGGTTTTCCTTGACGAACGTGACCTGGCCTCCAGGGCTGCACACTGAGCCCAATGCCCCATTCATCAGCGCCGTCCAGCTCAAGGACGACCGGCCTATACTCCGTCACAACATTGAATTTACCCTGGAAGAATTGCTGAGCATTGCAAGTGGATTCGAACTCCCTATCGTGTACGACATCATCGTTCGCGTCCCACGACGCCCGCTCATGACGACTCGAGATCCTGCCCTGGGTCTGACACTGAATGAACGAGTAGACGAGCCGCAAGCGGGAGACATCCAGCGCGCGATCGCTCCGGCTCTTGTGCAGGTCGGGCTGTCGACTTCACGCCTTCAGCACGTCTTGCGCCACTTGTTGTGGCAGGCGACTGCCATTACCATCAGCATCATGGCCGCCGGACTGCTGATCGCGCTGCTGTTGGCCCGGCGAATGACCACGCCGTTGCGGGAGCTGACGCACGCGGCAACCCGGCTCGCCACCGGAGAATCCGTGCCGCCTGTCGCGGGACGCGCGGGCGATGAAATCGGGACCCTCACGGGAGTCTTTAATGCCATGGCCATGACGTTACAAGCGCGCGAGCACGAACTGCGTGAACTGGCCCGCACGTTGGAAGGCCGCATTGAGGCGCGCACACAGGAGCTAGTCGCCGCGAATGCCAAGCTCCAAGAGCTTGACCGACGCAAATCCTTTTTCGTCTCCACGGCATCACACGAGCTCCGCACACCGCTGACGTCGATGAAAGTCCACTTGGCGAATGTGCGGGACGGAGTCGACGGAGTCGTCACCGACGATCAGCGGCACTCACTGGCCCGTGTCGAGGCCAACCTCTCGCGTCTCCAGGGACTGATCGATGAACTGCTGGACCTCTCCCAAATTGAGATGGGCCAAGCCACCGTACGCTTGGAACCCGTGGCGCTCGGACCCGTAATTGCCAAAACCGTCGAAGATCTTCACCCCTTCATCTCCGAACGTCGCGTGAGAATCGTGATCTCGCTCCCGTCCGATCTGCCGGCTGTCTCCGCAGACCCCGATAAATTGCGCCAGATTTTCCTCAATCTCCTTCACAATGCCGCTAAATTCACACCGGCGGACACGCTCGTCACCGTGAGCGTCACGAGCATATCCACCGATGAAGTCCGGATCTCCGTGCGTGATGTCGGGCCAGGCATCGCCCCGGAAGACGTGGAGAAAATTTTCGAGCCGTTCTATCGCGCGCCCACCGCGCACAAGAAGACCAGAGGAGCAGGACTGGGACTGGCCATCACCAAATCACTCGTCGAACTCCATCACGGCCGGCTCTGGGTCGAGGCAACTCCCGGTAAAGGGAGTTGCTTTTCCTTCACGCTGCAACCTGCCGTACCACACAGAGCGCTGCCGTCGCTTCAATGCGCCCCGATCACCGCCGCGCATGGAGTGTGAGGAGTGCCTGAAAAGAGGATCAGGGGGAGGGTGGCTTCATATTGACACCCCGCTGTTTCATGAGCCTGGTCAGATAGGTCCGTTGCAAGCCAAGCAGCTCCGCCGCTTTCGTTTGGTGCCCCCCCGTTCGTCGCAGGGCTTCTTCGATCACTTTCCGGCTATACAGCTCCATCACGGCATGGTAGTTCAAATTGTCTTCCTGCGCGAAGTCTGTTTCTACCGGCAGTTTTCTTCGAACCGTGATCCCCAGATGTTGAGGCTCGATGCAGTCCCCTTCGCACAGGGTGATGGCTCGGATCAGGACGTTTTCCAACTCGCGCACGTTGCCCGGCCAATGATACTCACGAATCAGGTCCAGCGCATCGTGACTCACGACGAACGACCGCCGACCCATCGTCGCCCCATGGCGGCGGACAATATGCTCCACCAGGAGGGGAAGATCCTCGACGCGCTGACGTAAGGGCGGCAGGGTGAGCGAGATGACGTTGAGGCGGTAAAATAAATCCTGGCGGAACAATCCCTCGTCAATGGCCTCTTTCAAATCCTTGTTCGTCGCGGCCACAAAACGCACATCGGTGCGAATCGGCTGCGCCCCACCCACGCGGTAGAACTCCTGATCCTGCAGCAAGCGGAGCAGACGCGTCTGCAGTCGCGCCGGCATGTCGCCGATCTCATCGAGAAAAACGGTCCCGCCCTCCGCCGCTTCGATTTTTCCGGGTTCACGCTTCACCGCTCCGGTGTAGGCCCCCTTCTCATGTCCGAACAACTCATTTTCCAGCAAGCTTTCGGGAAACGCGGCGCAGTTCACGACGACAAACGGCTTCGAGGCACGCGGGCTCCACCGGTGCAACGCGCGTGCCATCACTTCCTTACCCGTCCCTGTTTCCCCCAGTAAGAGCACTGTGGCGGACGAACCGGCGGCGCGCCGCGCCGTGTCCACAAGATCAACCATGCGCGGACTCTGCCCGACCACATGTTCATACCGCCCTCCCACTTCTGCTTGCAGGAGACTGATCTGACGCGTAAGAGCCATCTGTGCCATGGCCTTCTCTATCACAGCGGAGAGATGATCGGGTTCAAACGGCTTCGTCAGGAAATCGAAGGCCCCGAGCCGTATCGCCTCCACGGCTCGATCAATCGTCCCAAACGCCGTGATGACGATCACCTCCGGGACAGTCTGTGGCGGAGTGCCGGAACGTTTTTCACCGAGCCGTTTGAGCACATCGAGTCCGCTGAGTTCCGGCAGTTCGATATCCAGCAGCATCAGATCTGGTTGCTCCTCTGCCGCCAGCCTCAGCCCCTGCTCGCCGTCCTCAGCCGCGAGCACCTCATGCCCCATCCAAATCAACCGCTTCTTGAGCGCAGTGAGGATATCGTGATCGTCATCGACAATGAGGATACGAGCCTGCATGGAAAGACCCCTGACTTCGATTCGCGAAGGGCTAATTGTAGAGGAAGATATGGCTGAAGAGAAAGTGCGCTGGGTACCGGGCTCAACCACACATCATTCAGGTTCGTAATTCAGATTCGGCGACAGCCAGCGCTCGACGGTGCGCAGATCCATTCCCTTGCGGCGGGCATAGTCTTCGACTTGATCTTTCCCGATTTTTCCGACCGCGAAATACTTCGCATCCGGATGGGAAAAATAGAATCCGCTGACTGACGCGGTCGGCAGCATCGCGTAGCTTTCCGTCAGGGTAATACCGGCATTCTCCTCCACCGACAAGAGATCGAACAGCAGCCGCTTTTCCGTATGGTCTGGACAAGCCGGATATCCGGGTGCCGGACGGATGCCGCGGTATTTCTCCCGGATCAGATCGTCGTTCGTCAGCTGTTCATGTGTGCCGTATCCCCACTCTGCTCTGACTCGCTTATGGAGACATTCAGCAAAGGCTTCGGCCAGTCGATCCGCGAGGGCCTTGGCCATGATCGAATTATAATCATCATGGTCGTTATCAAACCCCCGACAGAGTTCATCCAGCCCGATGCCGGTCGTCACAGCAAACGCTCCGATGTAATCCTGGCGACCGCATGCCTTCGGCGCGACGTAATCGGCCAGGGCGAGATTGGGCTGGCCAGCAGGCTTCTCCGATTGCTGTCGCAGATGATGGATCGTGGTGAGCACCGTCTTCCGAGACGTATCCTGATAGAGATCAATGTCATCCCCGACGCTCGATGCGGGAAAGAGTCCATAGACGCCGCTGGCTTTGAGCTGTTTCTTACGAACGATCTCGTCCAGGAGGCGTCTCGCATCCTCATACAGTTCCTTCGCCCTCGGGCCGACGGTTGGGTCGTCAAAGATCGTCGGATACCGACCTCTGAGTTCCCATGTATGGAAGAAGGGCGACCAGTCGATGTAGGGAATCAACTCGACCAATGGTTGATCGGCAATCGTCCGAATACCCAACGCCGTCGGCACAGGAATATCGACGCTCGCCCAGTCGGACATGAACCGATTGGCGCGCGCCTGGGCAATCGAAAGAAGTGGTTTGGCTCCTCGATCCTGATGCGCTTGCCTCATCCGCGCATAGTCGTCCTGTACTTGCCGAACGAAACCTTCCTTCTGGGTTTGGCTCACCAAACTCCCCACGACACCCACCGCACGAGAAGCATCCAGCACATGGACCACGCCCGGCGCATAAGAGGGAGCAATCTTGACCGCCGTGTGAGCCTTGCTGGTCGTGGCGCCACCAATCAACAGAGGCACATCGAACCCCTCGCGCGTCATTTCCTTCGCCACATGGACCATCTCATCGAGCGAGGGCGTGATGAGGCCGCTCAGGCCGATGATGTCGGCTTTGTTGTCTCGTGCTGCGGCGAGAATTTTTTCGCAGGATACCATCACGCCAAGATCGATCACTTCGTAGTTGTTACAGCCAAGGACAACCCCGACAATGTTTTTCCCGATATCGTGCACGTCTCCCTTCACGGTCGCAAGCAAGACCTTCCCCTGCGCCCGAAAATTGCCAGACCGCTTCTTCTCTTCTTCCATATACGGCATGAGATAGGCCACGGCCTTCTTCATGACGCGCGCGCTCTTGACGACCTGAGGCAAGAACATCTTGCCTGACCCGAACAGGTCGCCGACGATATTCATCCCGGCCATCAGCGGGCCTTCGATTACTTCCAGAGGCTTTGGGTATTTCTGACGCGCCTCTTCCGTATCCTGATCGATGTAGTCGGTGATGCCCTTGACCAGCGCATGGGAGAGCCGCTCCTCAACCAGCCCCTGACGCCACTCATCGTCCTTGACAGCCGCTTTCCCCTTCGCCTTCACCGTCTCGGCAAAATTCACCAGTCGTTCGGTCGCATCGGGTCGTCGATTCAACAACACGTCCTCGACAAGTTCGAGCAAGTCCTTCGGAATCTCCTCATACACCGCCAGCTGGCCAGCGTTCACGATGCCCATATCCAACCCGGCCTTGATCGCATGATAGAGAAAGGCGGCATGCATCGCTTCCCGCACCACATTGTTGCCACGGAATGAAAAGGAGATGTTGCTGATCCCCCCGCTGACCTTCGCACCCGGTAGATGCTGTTTGATCCAGCGCGTCGCCTCGATGAAATTGATCGCGTAGTTGTTGTGCTCGTCAATCCCCGTTGCGACAGTCAAGATGTTCGGATCGAAGATAATGTCTTGCGGAGGAAAGCCGACTTGTTCCGTGAGGATCTTGTACGAGCGCGCACAGATCTCCTGCTTCCGCTCCAGCGTATCGGCCTGGCCTTTTTCATCGAACGCCATGACGACGACGGCCGCGCCATAGCGATGGATGAGGGTCGCCTGGTCGACGAATTTCCGTTCGCCTTCTTTCAAACTGACACTGTTCACAACCGCTTTGCCTTGGATATTCTTCAGGCCGGTCTCCAACACCTCCCACTTGGAGCTGTCGACCATGATCGGCACTTTGCAGATATCCGGCTCCGACGCGACCAGGCGAAGGAACTTCTCCATGGCCGCCTTGGAATCGAGCATGCCTTCGTCCACATTGATATCAACAATCTGGGCTCCGCCCTCGACCTGCTGACGCGCCACCGACAGCGCTGCCTCATAATCACCGGCCAGAATCAGCTTCGAAAAGGCCGGCGAACCAGTCACATTCGTTCGTTCACCGATATTCACGAAGTTCGAATCGGGCCTGATCGTGACGGCTTCAAGGCCGCTCAATCTCGTATAGGGCTCGACCGTAGAGAGCGCATGCGGCTTCACACCGCGTACGGCTTCGGCAATGCGCTTGATATGAGACGGCGTGGTGCCGCAGCAGCCGCCGACGATATTCAGCCACCCATTTTCAGCCCATTCGCGCAGTTGAGGCGCCAAGGTTTCCGGCGTTTCGGGAAAGCCTGTCGGCAGCAACGGATTCGGCAGACCGGCGTTGGGATGGGCGCTGATATAGATCGGCGCAATCTGTGATAATTCTTCGATCAACGGACGCATCTCTTTTGGGCCAAGCGCACAATTCATCCCGACACTCAACAATGGCACATGGGAGATTGAATTCCAGAAGGCTTCGACGGTCTGCCCGGTCACCCCACGATTGCTGCCGGCCTGGATGAACGTTACCGATGCCATAATCGGAACCCGGCGCGCGCCGGATGCAAACGCCTGTTGGATCGCAAAGAACGCGGCCTTCGCATTCAGCGTGTCAAAAATCGTCTCCACGAGCAGAAGATCCGCACCGCCGTCGAGCAAGCCCCTAACTTGTTGGCCATAGGCACCCACCAACTCTTCATAGATCGCCCCTCGAGCTGCCGGATTGTTGACATCGGTGGAAATCGATGAGGTCTTGGTCGTCGGTCCGATGGCTCCAGCGACAAAACACCGCCGTCCAGGTTGCGCTCGCTGCACTGCCTCGACTGCCCGCTTGGCACACTCTGCACCAGCTTTGGACAGTTCATAGCCAAGGGTGTCCATCCCATAATCCGCCAGGGAGATCGTCTGGGAATTAAATGTATTGGTTTCAATAATATCCGCACCAGCTTCCAAGTACTGTCGATGAATCTCCTCGATGACTGAGGGTTGGGTGATGTTCAAGAGATCGTTGTGCCCCTTGAGATCCTTCTTCCAATCCTTGAAGCGCTCGCCACGAAAGGCGGTCTCATCCAGCTTACGTTGCTGAATCATGGTCCCCATGGCTCCGTCGAGGATAAGGATGCGCTCCTGCAAGAGCGCTGCAATGGAACTCTCGTGCGATATCGACATAGTCACCCTATTGAAATCACCAGGCTACTTCCCTATCTGCTGTGCGCGATCATACTGGAACCTCTTCGGAACGAGCAAGCACACCGGTTCCTTGACATGAATTGAACGGCCTGGCTACGATGCCACCTCATGTCTGTGTACACCATCCTCCGTGCCGTAGCCTTGCCCTTTCTTCTCGGCGTTGTCTTCCCTACGATCCTCCCCTCGTCAGCCGCTGCTGCTCCCTATTTTGAGGACGGATTCTTAGGACTTTCTCAGAAGGAGTTGCATGAGCAACTCGGCAGGCCGCAGGCCGTGCGGGACCGAAAATCTGCCCTGCGCGTTTTCACATATTATCCGATTACCGATTGGTCGACGTACTTCAGCAAACTCGTGTCGCCTGAAAACGGCGAAGATGTGTACACCTTCTCGCGTGAGGGTATCGATGTCCGCTATTCCTTCAGCTACGCGGTTGACCCGAATGATCACAGTGAGAACCGACTGCTGACCATACGGCTGGTAGACATCGAATTGTCCCCGGCCGTGCCGATCAGTCGACTCCCAGGCTTGATTCCGGAGTTTCGTCCTTCGACCGATCCGACCAACCCCGCTTTTCGATCCAACATTTGGGTGCTGTTGTTCAAAGGCCCCCCTTCGTCTGATGCCCGTTTCATCGTGAGAGAGCCAGGAAAGGAGCAGCTCGATTGGACGCTCTGCTATCAACTATTCTCAATGCAAGGGCTTCCCGATCGCTTACCAACCGAGGCGTTGATAGACCGTGTGGAGATCAGCACTCAGAGCCTGCAGTTGGTGACCCTCCAACAGCGGCACACCCATGAGCGGATTCCGAATCCATACTCCCACCAATTCGACATGCAAATTCCTCCCCTCAAACCATCAGTTCCCTCAATACCAGTTCCTAAGTATGCAGAGTAGGATTCAAACGAGAGACCGGGGGAGAGGGGCTTACCGCGGGACTTGTTGAAGTCGATCTTGCTGCACTTGTCCAGACGACACGGCTTTCTTTTTCATGACATCCATAGGACCACTATCACTCACATAGATCAGCACCGGGGCTCCAATTCCAATCACCATGAGTAGGCACAATCCTAACATCCGCATGAGCTGGCTCTCGCTGAGATACATCATCAGCAACAATGCCACCGCGGCGGCGCCGGCATAGGTCACAATCTTGGATTGAGCCGGGGTCAGACCTTCCATCGCGAAGTGAAACGACGGCATGCTCCATCCATAATTCTTGGCTTGCTCTCTGACCTTCTGCTGCACCGACTGCATCATGGAAGGAGTTTTTGAAATAGAATCAGGCTGCTCATGCGTCTTCACTTTCGCGCGGTACTTTTCAGGAATTGTTTCCGGGGAATCGGTGTAGACAAGATTCCCGCGATCATCAATGTAGGAATAAATAGTCGTAGCCCAAGCCTCAGCACCCCCCCCCTGTCCGAGCATGAGGCACAGACACATCAATAAGATCAGATCTTGAAGCTTTGTGACCATCTCGCTGTTGCGTGTGACCATATTATTGCAGGAGCGATCAGAAATCTCTTGATTAAGTATAGCGCATCACCTATCACTATGATTCTATTGAATATTAATGGCCGTTCCTTGACTCGTGAGGAACCACGCTGTTAGCATTCATTTTTTCTCTCCATGACTACTGAAACTCAACCCCTTGCCCTTGATCCCAACACTGAGGAACCGCCGTTCATTCGTCGCCGCCCGGTTCGGATTATCATCTATGTTGGGCTTGTGCTGTTTATCCTCATGGCCGTGGTCTGGCCACTGGTCGTTCAACTTAGCGATCCTGACTTTCAGAAGCACATCGAACAACACCGTATCCTGGTTGGAATGACCAAAGAACAGGTACTGCAATCCTGGGGTGGACCACAGACCATCAATACGACGTTCACCAAGGATGGAATACGGCAAGAAGAATGGATTTTTGAAGATTGGGAAAGCTCGGCGATTGTCCGTCACCGCTATCTCTACTTCGAGGAAGGAACCCTGATAGGAGGATGGTACGAAGGTTCGCGCGAACGCCGCTCCCGCGATTTCCCCGCAGAAAAACCGCACCCAAAAATTCAGCCGTAGCCCTCCAACAGGCAGGCCACCTCGTGTGCCAACGTTCCTCTCTCGCCGTCATGAACCCATCTGCCACATGTGCGTTTGCGCTCGCTCGCCTCGCGGCGAAGCCGAGGGCCTCGCTGGGCATGGGCGAAGCGGGCTTCAGGAACGACACTGTGCCTCATTCAGCTGCAGTTAGGCTGACGTCTCCCTGATAGACAGTCGCAGCCGGCTCAGAAGGACTTCGGCACGCGCCCGGTCAGATGCATCGACCATGACCCGACTGACAAAGAATGGCAGACCAGGATAGAGGCTACTGACATGTTCACCGTGGACGACGTAGGCGATGCGGTTGCCGTCGAGCAAGCTCTTGATCATCGCGAGCTCGCCGACATCTTGCGCATTGGTGAGATGAATCATCCGCACGAGCCGCCCGCCAATCGGTCGTTCATGCGTGAAACGTGCCCATTGGTTGCACTTTGCCGTCTCTCGCTTTACACTCGAACACGAGTTACGGAGTTTCTGTAATTCGCGCGCGCCGTTCCTGCCCCGGACCACCCGAGACAGTCAGCACGCGCTTCCACTCACGAATCTGGTAAATGGCCCAGGCATTCGGTTGGCCCTTGAAGAACGCAGTAGGATCCACGCCACTGGCATTGAGGAAGATTGGTTCGGTAAATCCCTCTTCTAACACGTAGTCGAGTAGCGATTCGGTCGTAAAGCCAGTCCCACGAAGGGTCACGTCGGCCAACACCGTGAGGATTTCGTCAGGATTCTGAATCGTTATTGGATTCATCAGCGATTACTCTGTCATCCGAATTGTAACGACGCTCTACCCAAGAAGGCAAGACATCTTGCCCGTTCACATGAAGAAATCCACATTTCTTGAAGCGCTCCTCCGGATCATGGACGACAAGCATCACTGGGCTTGGGAATACTTTTCTTCTGGCCGACTCAGCACAGCCCAGCTCAAAATTCACTTTCAGCATGAGTACGCAGTCTATGTTCGAGACTTTCCCGTCTTCTTATCACGAATCCTTGGAACGAATCCCCCGCTGTCAGTCCGCCATATGTTGGCGGAGAACATCTACGAGGAAGAAACCGGAGGGCTCTCGCTGGGGCAATCTCATCCTGATCTCTTCCTGACGATGATGGAAGGATTAGGCTTCCGTCGACGGGATTTTGAACGCGCCCGCCTGCTGCCCGCAGCCCGAACCTATCGCACCTGGCTGGAGCACATGTCGAGCCATCGCCAGTGGGTGATTGCCGCTGCGACCTTGACCATATTCGTTGAAGGCAGCGTGAAGGATCGCAAGGAGATTCTCGCGCCTCCTGAGAACAAACATCCGGAAGATATCGAATCCATCATCAGCCTTCATCCCTTGGTCCGGTATCATGGAGTCTCGCCAAGCCGAATGGATCTCATTCGAGCCCACCAGATGGTTGAGGCAGGCCATCGGCACGATGCCTACGATATGGTCCTCAATTACACACCGCCTGCGCTTCGGCAGTCAGTGCTGAGATGCGTCAAAAAGAGCTTGTCCCTGTGGTTGAACTATCGCGATGCGGTCGCTCGAGCCTGTGGCATCACGCAACTCTCATGACCCGAGCCTTCCTCTCCTGGTGTGTATTCTTCCTTGCCATTAGCCATCACCTGTCGGTTACCGGTGCTGACATTCCCACAGACATGGCCTTGATACCTCCAGGAGAGTTTACAATGGGAACCTCTGAGGGAAGCGATGGCTTCCCTGATGAACATCCGGAACGACGGGTCTTCCTCAGTGGATATTTCCTGGACCGATTCGAAGTGACCAACGAAGCCTACGCCGCCTTCGTGCAAGCAACGGGTCATCGCGCGCCAGCGAACGCCACCCAAGCCGCAACGCTCTGGACAAACAATCGCCCCATCCAGGGCATCGAAC
>JBQTJA010000088.1:0-14887 GCA_052387595.1 Nitrospiraceae bacterium
CCTGAAGAATGGCCAGTTGAAGACGATTTGGCGGTCAAAGGGATTGGTCAAGCCTGAGCCCTGGAGCGAGTACACCAATCCCGAGAAGGGGTGTGACTGGATTAATCATCAAGGGACCTATCAGAAGAAGTAGGAGCGGGACGCAAGGCGGTTCGCCGTTTCACGGGCCGTTCTGACCATGGGTCCATCGTCTGTCAGGGAGGGCTGGAATCTTTCTTGACGAAGATTCCAGTCCTCCTGTTAGGGATGTCCGTTGCCAAAGTTCATGCACGGAGGTTTGTGTGTGATGAGCCTGGCCCGCTCCCGATGCATGTGTGCACGCTTGTGTGGGATTTGCTGGCCGCTCCGATCGAACCTGCGCGTATCAAGCTCAAGAGCGAGGCTGCGGCTCTCCAGAGTGCGGCGGCGGCGCTCTTGCAGTAAACTCGACGGTTCCGCTTCCCTAGGGGATCTCGCGCCAATCTTTCAGGATTTCCCCGATAGGCCTACGCCGTCTTTTATGAGATATCTGGCGCGTGAGATGAAGAGTGGCGCGAAAGGGCCTGATCGATAGTGAGTCGGATGCTATCACCAAAATGGAGATCCATGCGTAGAGGATTTGTTCCATTCTCCCAAATTGTGATTGTTCTTTTCCTCCTGATCATTTCACAAGGAACGGCAGTGGCAGAGCAACCGTTGGCTTCGGAGGCTGCCGCAGTAGCTGCCTCTCCGATCGAACAAGCACTTCTCGACATCAAGAGTGAGGATGCGGCGGTCCGGAGCGCGGCGGCGGCGTTCCTCATTGAAAAGGGGGATGCCAGTCTTCTGTCTAAACTCGATGAGATTCGCGCCGAGGCGGATCGGGCGACCCGGCAAGCCATCAAGCCCGTGATCGATCTACTGAAAAATCATGCGAATCTCACCAGTGACCAGCCGGATACCCGACGTTCCGCTGCCGCCGATCTGGTTGGCACCGGCCGGCCGGAAGCCATTGCCTGGTTGGAGCAGGCGGCTGCGAAGGAGCCTGTTTGGTGGGTTAAGTACACGATGGAGGAATCCGCACAGCTGCTCCGGCTTCGTGCTGACGATCACGCGGTTCGAGTGGTTGCTGTCAAGAAGCTCGGAGAGCTCCGCAGTCAGAACAGTGTGCCGGTGCTCAAGGAATTCGTGGATGCCGGCGTCCAGAGCGGGGCTACGGACGAGCAGCGCGTGTTGGCGGACGCGGCCCACTCGTCGATCGGGCAGATTGACGCATGGAGTTGGTGGGCGGGCGCCATCGAGACCTTCTTCCGGGGCATCAGTCTCAGTTCGATTCTGTTGATCATGTCCCTCGGCCTGGCTATAGTCTTTGGTTTGATGGGCGTCATCAATATGGCGCACGGCGAGCTGATGATGATCGGCGCCTATGCCACGTTCGTCACGCAACAAGCGTTTCTCGCCTGGGTATCGCCTGAGATGTTTGACTGGTACTTCCCTGTGGCGTTACCCGTCGCCTTTCTGGCGGCCGCGGCATTCGGGTGGCTGCTTGAGGCCACCGTCGTTCGTTTTCTCTACGGGCGATTGCTGGAAACCCTGTTGGCGACGTGGGGCGTGAGCTTGATCCTCATGCAGGCGGCTCGGGTGTACTTCGGCGATCTGACGGCGGTCATTGCGCCGCAGGCGCTGCGAGGCGGGGCGCAGGTGATGGTCGGGGTCTACCTTCCGTACAATCGGATTTTCATCATCATTTTGTCGATCGTCTGTGTCCTGGGGATTTACTTCTTGCTCTTCCGATCAAATCTAGGGATTCGAGTCCGGTCGGTTACGCAAAACCGCAATATGAGCGCCTGTCTCGGGATCCCAACCCGCAAGGTGGACTCCTATACCTTTGCCTTTGCCTCCGGATTGGCGGGAATTGCCGGCTGGGCGCTCACGATGGTGGGCAATGTCGATCCCGGCCTGGGGCAGAACTATATCGTCGATGCCTTCATGGTGGTGGTGACTGGAGGTGTGGGGAAACTCGCAGGCACGATCTGGGCCTCGTTAGGCATCGGTGGACTGAACAAACTGATTGAACCGGTCAGTGGAGCCGTCTATGGAAAGGTCTTTATCCTGGTCGGTGTGATTTTATTCTTGCAATGGCGGCCGCAGGGTTTGTTTGCCGCAAAAGGACGCAGCGCCGATGCCTGAACAAATGGTCGCTCGCCAGGACAGCCGAGAAACAGTGTCCTTCTACGTGACAGGGCTCATTTTGCTGCTGGTCTTGCCGTTATTGAATGTGCTGACTCCTGAAGACTCCTGGCTGCATCTCTCAGACTTTCGGCTAAATCAATTCGGCAAGTTCTTGTGTTTTGCTATTCTCGCGCTTGGACTCGACCTGATCTGGGGCTATTGCGGTGTGCTCAGTATGGGGCAGGGGGTCTTTTTCGGGTTTGGCGCCTATTGCATGGGGATGTATCTGGCCCTGCAGATCGGGAAGGAAAGTGTGTATGGAAGCGATCTCCCGGACTTCATGGTCTGGACGCAGGTCAAAGAATTGCCGTTCTTTTGGTATCCATTCAAGAGTTTTGCAGGTGCTTTCTTGGGGGCCATTCTTGTTCCTGTGCTCTTCGCAACGATCTTCGGGTTTCTGGCGTTTCGCAGCCGCATCAAGGGCGTCTATTTTGCCATTATCACCCAGGCGTTGGCCTTTGCCGCCTGGCTGGTATTCAATCGGAACGAGACGAGGCTGGGTGGCACGAATGGATTGACGGATTTTAAACAATTGCTCGGGTTCCGTCTCTCGGACCCGTCTACCCAGCGAGGGCTGTATATCATCACGGTTCTCGCACTCGGGGCGGCGTATCTCTTCTGTCGGTGGATTGTGGCCTCACGTGCGGGCAAGGTCCTCATTGCGATCCGCGACAGTGAATCCCGCGTCACGTTTTCGGGCTACACCCCCTGGATGTACAAGCTTTTTGTCTTCGTGGTCTCCGCGGGACTGGCTGGATTGGCGGGTATGCTGTATGTGCCGCAGGTGGGCATCATTACCCCCGCCCAAATCGGCGTCTTGCCGTCGCTGGAGGTGGTCATCTGGGTGGCGGTCGGCGGGCGCGGTACGTTAATCGGCGCTGTCTTGGGAGCCGTGGCTGTGAACTATGGCCGCAGCGTGTTGACCAACTACTTCCCGGAGGCCTGGCCGTTTATCCTCGGCGGACTCTTTGTGGTCGTGGTGACGATGTTTCCGGACGGACTGCTGGGGATGATTCGGAAGGTGACCGAGCGCAAGCAGGCCCAGGCGCCAGTGATCAAGGCAGAAGGGAGGACCGCGGCGTGACCGACGGAGACCTGATTCTCAACTGCGAAAACGTCGTCATGGACTACGACGGATTCAAGGCGCTGAACAACTGTAACTTTAGTGTCCATTATAACGAGTTGCGTGTCGTAATCGGTCCGAACGGAGCCGGCAAGACAACGCTCTTGGATGTGATCTGTGGCAAAACCAAACCCACCTCTGGAAAGATCATGTTCGGCAAGGGGACCAATTTAGTTGGGAAGAACGCGGAAGATATCACGAAGCTCGGGGTTGGCCGGAAGTTTCAGGCTCCGTCGGTCTATGGCAACTTGTCGGTCTGGCAGAACCTGGATTTGTCGGTCAAGCGTGCGAGTAAGGGCGTCTTCCCGACCTTGATAGGCCGGTCGTCGCAGGCAGAGCGCGCGCGCATTGAGGAGACGTTGGAGACCATCGGTTTATCACCCCATGCCCATGATCGTGCCGGGTCCTTGTCGCATGGCCAAAAGCAATGGTTGGAAATCGGCATGGTCATTTTGCAAGACCCCTCGCTGCTCTTGGTCGATGAGCCGGTCGCCGGCATGAGCGATAAGGAAACGGAGCAGACTGGGCGCTTACTGATGGAGCTGTCTGAAAAACACGCGATCGTCGTGATCGAGCATGACATGGACTTTGTGAAGCAGATCGCGAAGATCGTGACGGTGTTGGCGGAAGGCACGGTCATTTGCGAAGGAACGGTCGAAACGGTGCAAGCGGACGATCATGTCCGCGAAATTTACCTCGGACGGGCCAAGGTCGCGCATTAGCTTCAGAACGGAAACGATCAGCGTATGGCACAAGAGACAACACGAGTCACGTTGGCACTGGAAAACATCAACGCGTACTACGGCGAAAGTCATATTCTGCGGGATGTCTCCTTCACCATTGAGCCGGGTGAGGTGGTGTGCCTGATGGGCCGAAACGGGATGGGCAAGACGACCACGTTGAAGACGCTGACGGGGTTGCTGCCGGCTCGGTCAGGCACCATTACGTTTGATGGGCGAGACATCACGCAGGATCGCACGGATCTCCGGGCCAAACGTGGGCTGGCGTATGTGCCGCAAGGGCGAGAGATTATCCCGCACCTGACCGTGCACCAAAATCTCTTGCTCGGGTACTGGAACCGCCCATCCATCGCGGGCGATGTCTCCGAACAAGAGGCCTTCGATGAGGTCTATCATCTCTTTCCTAAGTTGACGCAGATTCTCCATCGTCCGGGTGGGGTGTTGAGCGGGGGGGAACAACAGCAGTTGGCGATCGGACGCGCCATTCTCTCCAGTCCGAAGCTTCTGTTGTTGGATGAACCGACGGAGGGGATTCAGCCCTCGATCGTCGATCAGATCGAGGACGTCATTATCGGCTTTAAGCAGTCGCGCCGGTTCGCGATTCTGTTAGTCGAGCAAGGGCTGCATTTCGCCGCCCGGCTGGCGGAGAAGTACGTCGTGATGGCCAAAGGAGCCGTAATGGCTCAGGGCAAGAGCACGGAGTTGAATGCCGATATGGTCCGGCAACATCTGACGGTATAGTGAATACCATAACAAGGTAGCTCCCACCTCTTGTCTGTTTGGCCTGACCTCGATGGATTTTCCGGATCACCAACCATCTAGACAGGGATCGCGACTCTACAGTAGGAATTCTTAGATTACGGCAAAAGAGAGGATGCTCTTGCCCATATCGAGTGTTCTTGCCAAGAAATGGGAGAGCCATTGCGTTAGGGAGGAAGACTCATGCATCTGACGCCGAGAGAACAGGAGAAGTTGCTCATTTATGTCGCGGGACAACTGGCCACTGATCGCAAGAAGCGAGGCCTCAAGCTCAATCATCCGGAAGCCATTGCGTACCTCACCGCCGCAGTCCTGGAAGGTATTCGTGACGGAAAAACCGTCGCGGAGTTGATGGCGTACGGCACTACGCTCCTCAGGCGGAAAGATGTGATGCCTGGTGTGCCGGAGATGATTCATGAATTTCAAGTTGAAGGAACTTTTCCGGATGGGACTAAACTCGTGACCGTTCACAATCCCATTCGATAAGCGCAGCGCGTGCCCAACCACCTTTCTGTATCCCTGTAGGAGGGAGCCATGCCGAAGAAGACGAAGCGAAGTTCGGCGAAGCGCCAGAAGTCGCCGCGGAAAACGATGAGGTCGCTTGCTGCCGTGATCAAAGCTGAGCTGGGGAAGCCGGTTGTTCCAGGGGAGATTCTGGCCGCCACCGGCGAGGTGGAGGCGTTCAACGGGCGCGAAACAAGGGAGCTGACCGTCAAGAATGTCGCGGATCGACCTATCCAAGTTGGTTCCCACTGCCACTTCTTCGAATCCAATCATGCGCTCATGTTCGACCGTGCACAAGCGTTCGGATTTCGGCTCTGTATCCCCGCGGGCACGGCGGTTCGGTTCGAGCCAGGAGAGGACAAGCGAGTGACGGTTGTGGCCTTGGCGGGGAAGCGGGTTGCCTACGGCATCAACGGATTGACGGAAGGATCACTCGATGATGCGCAGGCCAAGGCACGCGCGCTGTCGCTCGCGGGCACTCGCGGATTTTCTGGAAAAGGAGGCGTCCGGTGAAAATTCCAAGAAGGCAATATGCCTCACTCTACGGCCCCACCACTGGTGATCGTGTCCGGCTAGCGGATACGGAACTGCTCATCGAAGTCGAGAAAGATTTTACGACTTACGGAGAGGAAGCGGTGTTCGGCGGCGGGAAAGTGATTCGAGACGGGATGGGCCAGTCGCCGCGGGTGACGAACGCGAACGGTGCGCTCGACACGGTCATCACCAATGCCCTCATCCTCGACTACACCGGGATTGTGAAGGCAGATATCGGGATCAAAGACGGGCGGATCGTTGGGATCGGGAAGGCGGGCAATTCCGATCTGATGCCGAACGTGACCAAGGGAATGGAGATTGGTGCTGGAACGGAAGTTATCGCGGGAGAAGGGCATATCGTGACGGCTGGGGGCATCGATACCCACATTCACTTCATCTGCCCGCAACAGTATTGGGATGCCCTATCGGCTGGCATTACGACCATGATTGGTGGCGGCACTGGC
Source organism: Nitrospiraceae bacterium (assembly GCA_052387595.1). Lineage (GTDB taxonomy): Bacteria > Nitrospirota > Nitrospiria > Nitrospirales > Nitrospiraceae > Nitrospira_D. The sequence continues at coordinate 6,315 of JBQTJA010000088.1, forward strand.
CCTGCAACGGGCACCAACGCGACGACTTGTACGCCAGGACCCTGGAATATCCATCGCATGCTGGAGGCATCCGAGGGTATTCCTATCAATCTTGGATTTCTTGGCAAAGGCAACTCGTCCCATCCCGATGGATTGAATGAGCAGGTTGAGGCCGGCGCCATCGGTCTCAAGCTGCACGAAGATTGGGGGACGACCCCGGCGGCGATCGACACCTGTCTGAGCGTGGCGGAACGCTACGATGTGCAGGTCGCGATCCATACCGATACGTTGAATGAGGCAGGTTTTGTCGAGGACACGATTAAGGCGTTCCAGGGCCGAACGATTCATACGTTTCATACAGAAGGCGCCGGTGGTGGCCATGCCCCAGATATCATCAAGGTGTGTGGTGAGCCGAATGTGCTTCCTTCGTCGACGAACCCCACCATGCCGTTTACGACCAACACAATGGACGAGCATCTGGATATGTTGATGGTGTGCCATCACCTGAATCCAAGAATTCCCGAGGATGTGGCCTTTGCCGAATCCAGAATCCGGCGAGAAACCATCGCGGCGGAGGACATTCTCCACGATCTGGGCGCCATCAGCATCATGTCGTCTGACTCGCAAGCCATGGGTCGCATCGGAGAAGTCATCATCCGGACCTGGCAAAACGCGCACAAGATGAAGGTCCAGCGAGGCCATCTGTCGCCGAATGAGGGGACAGACTCGTCTCAGAATGACAATTTCCGCGCCAAGCGGTATGTGGCCAAGTACACGATCAATCCCGCCATCACGCATGGGATTGCCCATGAGGTCGGGTCCGTGGAGGTGGGGAAGTTCGCCGATCTAGTGCTCTGGAAGCCAGCGTTCTTCGGCGTCAAGCCGGAAATGGTGCTGAAAGGTGGGTTCATCGCTCAGGCACAGATGGGCGATCCGAACGCATCAATCCCCACGCCGGAACCGGTTATCAGCCGGCCTATGTTCGGTGCCTTTGGGAGGGCATTGTCCAGCACCAGCCTGACGTTTTTGTCGCAGGCGGGACTGGATCGGGGAGTTCCCAAGAAGCTTGGATTACAGAAGCGCGTGGCTGCGGTCAAGAATTGCCGGAATATCAAAAAATGGGACCTCAAGCTGAATGACTATCTGCCCAAGATCGAGGTTGATTCGGAGACGTATGTGGTGACGGCTGACGGGGTGCGGCTTACTTGCGAGCCGGCCGCCGTGCTCCCGATGGCGCAGCGGTATTTCTTGTTTTGACGAAAAGAACGGCCGGCTTGGCTGGATGCAGTGTGAAGGTCGCTGGCCGGCGGTTTTTGTTTCTGCATACCCCATGAATACGTCGGCATTACTTGAAGGGTTGCGGTTTGTTGATGCGTTTTTCCCGTCTGGCGGGTACGCATTTTCGTCGGGTTTGGAAGCGGCCGTCCAAGGGAGTGCTGTAAAAACCTCCGATCAACTTGCCAGGTACATTGAGGATTTGCTCCGAGGTGGCATGAGCCGCCGAGAAGCCCTGGCCACGAAAAGAGCCAATCGAGCAGGGGCTGCCGGAAAACTTTCGATGGCGGTCGCTATCGATCGAACGCTCGAGGCGACGAAGATCAGTCGAGCGTCGCGATTGGCCAGCCGTCAAATGGGGCGGCAAGTCATCCGGGTTGCGGCGGATCAAATCCGAGGAAAACCGATCCTTGCGGCCTATCGTGACGAGATCGACGCTGAGAGAGCGCCGGGCCATGTAGCGATTACGTTCGGACTCACTCTCGGTGCAGCAGGGTGGAGCCAAGAGGACACGGCTGCTGCCTTTCTGTATCAAACTGCGGTCGGGTTTGTCTCCGCCGCCATGCGACTCAGCCCGCTTGGACAACATGAAGGGCAGCGCATCTTGGGCGAATGGCTGCCATTGATTGAGCGGATCAGCCGAGACGTGGACTCAGATACCGCCATGAGTTCGTGGTCGCCGATTCAAGACATTTATGCAATGCGTCATGGCTCTTTGGAATGGAGGCTCTTTCGGTCCTAGCCTTCAAGCCAGCGAGCATGGTGACGTATAGAAAGGAACAGAACGGCGGTGGATGGCCTTCCGCCTCGGCTACCCCCTCGTGGAATGATCATGCATGATCTCAATCGTGAACACAGTCATACTTGGACTCCCACTCAAGCGCGAAAACTAGGTATTCCGGTCATTGGTATCGGAGGCCCCGTTGGGTCGGGGAATACCGCGCTTGTCGAAGCGCTATGCCAGCGGTTGCGCGATCGATTCAGCCTTGCCGCCGTGACAAACGATATTTTCACGAAAATCGACGCAGAAATCCTGACCAAGCGCGGTGCCTTGCCGGTCGACCGGATTCTTGGTGTTGAAACTGGGGGGTGTCCACATACGGCGATTCGGGAAGATGCTTCGCATAACCAGGAAGCCATTGACGATCTGCTTCGCCGACATCCGGACATTGAATTGATCTTTCTGGAAAGCGGGGGCGACAACTTGGCTGCGACCTTTAGCCCTGAGCTCGTCGACCATGTCATCTATGTGATTGATGTGGCGGGTGGTGACAAGATCCCACGAAAAGGTGGACCAGGGATCACTCGATCAGATTTTCTTGTCATCAACAAGATGGATCTGGCGCCGCATGTGCGTGCGGATCTGTCCGTCATGGAGCGGGATACCCGTCGAATGCGTGGCGATCTTCCCTTCGCGTTCACGAATATTCTTTCTGGCCAGGGCATGGATACCGTAATTGCCTGGGTGGCGCAGCGCATCCCGCAGCGAGCCAGGCGCTCCTAACCATGCCGATTCGGGAGGGGCAGCACAAGAGGACGTCTCGGAAAGTCGGTACATCTCCCAAAAGAAAACCTTCTGGAAAAAGAAAGCCTGCCCCGACAAAAAATGGTCCAGCACGGTTTGTGACGGAATTGGTCGGACGGGTCGGAGAGCTTAAGCTCGACTACGCGAAACGCGATCACCGAACCATTATTTCGCACGCCTATTTCACAACGCCTTGGAAACTGCTCCCTCCCATCTATCTTGATGACACGGGAGCCGCCTACACGCTCCTGGTGAACCCCTCTGGCGGTCTTGTTGGCGGTGATCATCTGTCCATCAATATGACCGTGGGACAGGATGCGCATGTCCTGATTTCTGCCCCTTCCGCCAACCGTGTCTATCGGACAGAGGGGAAGGCATCCGAACAGCACGTCAATATCACGGTCGGGCCTGGCGCGGTGCTCGAGTGGTTCCCTGAACATACCATCCCTTTTGCCGGCTCTCGATTTCGGCAGACTCTCCAAGCCACTTTGGCGCCTGGCGCGACGCTCTTGTTGTGGGATGCCGTTGCATCTGGCCGCATCGCCAGAGGGGAGCGATGGGCATTTACGGACCTGGAGAACGACATCCGAATCACGACGGCGTCCGGCAGCTTGCTGCTTGAGCGATATGTTCTTGATCCATCTACGGACTTAGGACATGTTGGATTGGCAGAGGAATGGAACTATGTGGCCTCGTTCTATGTGGTGAACGACGCCACGTCAGCGGAGGTGTGGGACGGATTGGAGTCGAAAATCGCCACGATCTTGGACACTCGTCCAGGGGAAGTCTTGGGAGGTGTGTCTGCTGGACCTGTCCCGGGGCTTGCCGTCAAGATGCTGGCTCGAACGGCCCCTGACCTCAACGCCATACTCGATGCGTTATGGGCAGCCGTGCGTGAAGGGTTGTGGAATCTCCCGCCGGTGTCTTTGCGGAAATACTAAGCACACCGCTCATTTGCCTGCTGCGAATGGTGGTGCTGAGGGTCGGGTACCGGTTAGGAGTTTAAAGCTTTGCTCTCAGCGGCAGAAGCAGTGCGGAGCGACCAGGCTAATCCGAGCAGCGACAGCGTGAAAATCAGCCATTTCGATGGGTCGAAATTATACCAGCGGGGACCATTTCGGTAGTCGCTTTGGTACGTATGGTGGTAGTTGTGATAGCCCTCGCCGAACGTCAGGAGTGAGACCAACCAGCTGTCCCGGCTTGAATCCGCTTGGCCATGGGGCTGGCTCCCCCACAAATGGCACACTGAATTGATACAAAAAGTTGAATTCAGCACGGCAAATGTCCGGCCGATGCCGGCGAGCATAAAACAGCCGAAGCCGCCGACCCAACCGCCGTAGAGAAAGCCCACCACGAACGGGAGTGCCAATCCTGAAAGAAAGATGAGCCCATAGTACCGGTGCTGCCACATGACAACCGGATCTTGCTTGAGCCGTGTGGCATATTTTTCATCCGAGTATCGCCCGTCGGAGAAGAGCCATCCGCAATGGCTATGCCAGAATCCTCGTTGAGCGTTGTAAGGATCAGCATCTTGGTCGCACGCGGCATGGTGGCGAATGTGATCGGCCCCCCACTTGAGGGCGGAATTCTGGAGCGCCCATCCTCCGGCGATCAGGAGTACGGCCTTGACCCAATCGGGACACAGAAAACTCCTGTGCGAAATCAGCCGATGGTAGCCAACCGTAATGCCGAGTCCGGTAATCATGTACAGGAGCCCAAACATGGTCCAGTCCAACCAGGTATACCCATAGACAAAGGCGAAAGCGGGCACCCCGATGAGTGCGCTTCCCACAACAAGGGTGAACAATAATACTGTCACGTAGATGGGATAGGTACGCCTGAGCGTGACGGCGGGTTGTCCGGGTATTACCATAAACGCACTACTGGGGGAAGGAGCATGTCTTCATATGGAGCAGAAGCTCTTGCAGAATAGTCAGGCCTGATGAATCAGGCAACCACTCTTTTAACTTTACCAGGACTAAGGGTAAAAAAGCTACTGTAGAAAGGCCGATACAGTAGCCTGTCAGCAGCCTCTTGTTTCACATTGACAGCAGGCTGTAAGATTTCATATACATACTCGGTCTGAGTCAAACTCGCCAGCGGTGGGGTGAATGTGTCCACTGTACCGGACGTTGGTTCGAAGTTTTCCTCGTGACCGATGTGAAACAGGGTGGAGAGAGAAAGTCAGGAACAGGCTGGTTAGTCTATCACAAGGAGGCAGTCCAATGAAGAGTGCGTTATCAATGATGTTTGGTGTGGCAGCCGTCGCGATGGTCGCGGCGCCTCTCACCTCGTATGCGGGCGGAACGATCAGTGGGAAGGTCACGTTTGCTGGGAAGGCAGAGAATAAGGAATTTCTCTTTTCAAAGTTCCCCAATCCAAAGTTTTGTCCCCAGATTCCCGACAAGAGCAAGATGGATGGCGACAAGCGGTTCTTGAAGCAGATCGAAGTGAGCAAGGATGGTGGGTTGAAGGGCGCAGTGGTGGCGGTAGCCGACATCGAAGACAAGGCATGGATGGACGGCTATGCTGGCACGGAAGTGGTGGCGGCGTTCTGTGACTTCCAACCGTTCACGGGGATCGTTGTTAATACTCGGCCCTTCAAGGTCGAAAACACCGATGCAGACGCCGATGATCCCAAGTCAGTGGCTGGTGTGCTCCACAACCCCCACAGTTTCACAGTGAAGGGCGTATCCTCGGCAACCGGTTTCAACATTGGTCTTGCGAAGAAGGGTGACAAACTGGACAAGCCAGTGACCTTCCGTGGCGGTGCAGAGAAGGACGGGTATTACCGGTTACAGTGTGACCAGCATGAGTTCATGCAGGGGTTCTTCCTGCCAGTGTCAAATCCACATTTTGCGGTCGTGAAGGACGATGGTTCGTTTGAGCTCAAGGATGTGCCGGCTGGGAAGCACAAGGTCATTGCCTGGCATCCATTTGCCGGCAAGGCCAAGAAGATTGAGTTCGAGGTGGATGTGGCCGATGGCGGCACCGCCAACCTCAAGGCTGAAATCAAGTAAGCCTGGTTTTATCGGTGTATTGTCGAAGGGCAGCGGGTGATCCGCTGCCCTTCTTTTTTATCCTGTCTTTACAACAAGTTCGTCGCCGTGCCTGTATATTTCCGCTGCAAGAGATCAAAGATCAGCCCACTGCTCCTACTCCCCATCCTGATGACGCTTGTGTCCTGTTCGGTCATTGACGGGGTCTTCTCAGCGATCAAGACTACCTATCGCGTCGCCAAAAAGACGGTCAAAGGCACGATCTGGGTCGTGCGCGGCACCTATGAATTGACGAAGGGGGCCACCAAACTGGTCTATCACATCGGGAAGTTTACCTTTGAAGTAGTCAAGGCTCCGTTGGAGTATCCCTTGATCCGGGAGGATATTCAGACCATCGATGGGCTTCCAGTTAAGGAGGCAATCAGGCTTGGGCGAGTCAAAGCCGCTCCGTATACCGTCAAGGGCCAGCATTATGTGCCGATGAGCCTCGCCAGCGCACAGACGTATGAAGAAACAGGATTAGCCTCGTGGTATGGGGAAGAAACCAGGCGGTTGCCGGGAGGCCACATGACGGCCAACGGTGAGCTGTTCAACCCCAACGGGTTGACGGCGGCGCACAAGTATCTGCCGCTGCCGATCCACGTCCAGGTGACGAACCTGGAAAACGGCAAGTCGATCATCGTCCGAGTAAATGACCGCGGCCCCTTCCCCAGTGATCACAACTCTGATTCTGGGAAACGCATCATCGACCTCAGCCGGGGCGCAGCTGAACAACTGGGATTTGTCGACCAGGGCACCGCCAGGGTCCATGTGGAAACCATCCAGTTGGAAGAAGCCTGAACGGAAATCTGACCTCGTCGCATAAGAAGTACGAAGAAGAGTCAGTTCTCAAGCCATTCAAAGCAGTCTTCTTCGTCCCTCAGGGAGGGCATTCCCTGCCTTGTCTTTTCGTTTCCGATCTAGGTAAGATCTTGCGTTTCTGGGCTATTTACAGAAGGGGATGGGTGTGTCACGAGAGCTCTCACTTGCAGAAGTTTTCCAGCTTGGCTACTACTGGGAGACCAAAGTCCTCCTGACGGCCGTGAAACTGGACGTCTTTTCTGCCATCGGTGAGCGACCGAAGGCAGTCCAGGACATTGCGGGTCGGCTTCAGGCCGATCCTCACACGCTGAACCTCCTTTTGAACGCCCTCGTTGCCATGAAGTTGCTGACGAAGGAAGGGGGCCTGTATGGCAACTCGTCGACGGCGCTGACACACCTCGTTCGGCAGTCGCCAAAGTATGTTGGCCACTTGCTCCTTCTGCACGATGCGGAGTGGAATAACTGGGGAAAGCTGGAAGAGACGATTCGTACAGGGAAACGGGCGGTCGACCGCCATGTCTTTGAGACCGACCCCGAGTTGGGAAGCAACGTGTTAGCGGTGCTCAATCGGATTGGACAACAAAGCGGTCCTGATTTAGCCAAGCGACTGAAGCTGGGTGGCCGCGAGCGGCTGCTAGATCTTGGTGGTGGCGCTGGGACCAACGCCATTGCGTTTTGCCAGGTGTATCCCGAACTGCGCGCGACGGTCTTTGATCTCCCGGCGACGTTGAAGCTGGCGGAAAAAACGGTCAAGGACGCTGGGTTGGAATCACGAGTCGCCTTGCATCCCGGTGATTTCAATAGAGACCAACTTGGGGGACCGTACGATGTGGTCTTGATGTCCGATATCTTGCACTATCAAACGTTTCAGATGAATCAAGATCTGGTCAAAAAGGGCTTCGGATCGCTGGCACCGGGCGGGCGGCTGGTGATTAAAGATCGATTTCTAGACGAAGCTGGGACCGGCCCAGCGTGGACGACCGCGTTCGCGGTCCATATCCTTGTCAACACTCAGCAGGGCAGCTGCTATCGGGCCGGCGAGGCCATGCAATGGCTCCAGGCCGCCGGGTTTGTCTCTGTTGTGGAGTTGGAGAAGACGGCAGTAGTGCAAGGCACGAAGTTGTAGAAAGCATGTATGGTATCGAACGCGAGAGAGTTCGCGTAGGTGTGAGAAACGAGGAAGTAGGGGCAGGGTCCGATGCTGGATTGGTTGCGGGAACCAGGCTTCTTTGGAACGCATGCGACGACGGGTGCGGACCTCAGTCAGCTGATGGCGACGCTCTTCACCGGGCTGTTCATCATGGGATGGCTCCAAGCTCGCCGGCGAAAGGCCGATACGCACCATTGGTTGATGTTGGGCGGCATGATTGCCATGCTCAGCTTCTTCATTGCTTATTATCTGTTCCGGCAGCTGGGGGTCCTGGCGTTTGAAGGTAAGGAAGGGTTTGGTGGCTCGCAGTCGCTCTATGATTATGTCTTCATCCCCGTCCTGACGCTCCATATCATTCTCGTCATGATTGGGCTGATCATGGCGGTGTATATGATCGTGTTGGGGTTTCGCTCTCAGCAGTTCCTCGACGGAGTCCGATCCTTACGGGAATCACGGCTGCTCACGACGTGGAAAAAGATCGGGCTTATCTTCGGCAGTATTGCGGTGGTGGTACTCGGTTTGTTTTTCTCGCGAGTGGCCACGGCCGGGTTTTCGATGCGGAAGCTGGAAGTGTATGTGATCTTTCTCGCCATCGTGGCTTTTGTGTTTGCGATCGAGATGACGATTCAACGGATTTGGCCCGATGGGGCAATGCGACATCGGGCGCTTGGTCGGTTCACAATGGTCATTTACTGTGTTCTGTTCGTCACGGGCAGCTTCACCTACACGATGTTGTACATCTTGTATCCAGGGAAGATCGGATGAATGCATGAGTGCTGAGGGT
>JBQTJA010000089.1:0-11262 GCA_052387595.1 Nitrospiraceae bacterium
ATGATTCAGGCCAATATGGAAAAGCAGCTCGAGGCTTGCCAAGAGGCTCCATTTTATACCCTTGGCCCACTGACGACCGACATTGCTCCCGGCTACGATCACATTACATCCGGCATCGGCGCTGCCATGATCGGCTGGTACGGCTGCGCCATGCTGTGCTACGTCACACCCAAAGAGCATTTGGGCCTCCCGACTCGCGAGGACGTCAAGACCGGTGTCATCACCTATAAAATTGCCGCGCACGCAGCCGACCTGGCCAAAGGGCATCCCGGCGCCCAAGCGCGTGACAACGCACTATCCAAGGCCCGGTTCGAGTTCCGATGGGAAGACCAGTTCAATCTTTCGCTTGATCCGGAAACAGCCCAGCAGTTCCACGATGCAACGCTCCCGGACAACGCTGCCAAGGTCTCCCATTTCTGCTCAATGTGTGGTCCACACTTCTGCTCGATGAAAATCACGCAAGACGTCCGAGAGTACGCCGCGCAGCTACAAGTCGATGAACAACAGGCGATTCAGATCGGCATGAAAGAAAAATCGGAGGAGTTTAAGAAGTCCGGCTCTGAGATTTACAGATAAGGCTGCTCAAAATGGTCCTCCGGCAAGGCCGCAGGAGAGACCAAACCGGAGGCGTACCCTCCGGGGTACGTTGAGGTTTGGGCGAGCCGAGAACAAAGCCAGAGGCCATTTTCAGCAGCCGGCGAGGGAGAGATCAGCATGGGAAAGCCAACACCAGCTCCATTACGGGAACGAGACATCACCCGGCACATTGCCCGGGAATACTATAAAGAGTTCGATCAGTTGATCGAGAGCGACGTGATCATCGTTGGCGCGGGACCATCAGGGCTTATTTGCGCGCGCGACTTGGCCGCGATGGGATTTCGCACGCTCCTCATCGAGCAAAGCCTGGCTCTCGGAGGGGGATTCTGGTCCGGCGGGTATCTCATGAACAAGGCGACGATCTGCGAGCCAGCGAATGAGATCCTCGAAGAAGTCGGTGTCCCGTGCAAGAAAATCAAAGAATGCGAAGGCATGTACATGGTCGATCCCCCACATGCCACTGGTGCCCTGATCGCGGCCGCGTACAAAGCCGGCGTGAAGATCATGAACCTGACACGTGTGGTGGACTTGATCCTACGCAACAATAGCTCACTGGAAGGCGTCGTCGTCAACAGCACCACCGTCGAGATGGCGGGGCATGATATGATCCACGTCGATCCCATTGCCCTCGAGAGCAAGATCGTGGTGGACGCCACCGGCCATGATGCCGTCCTGGTCGAACTCCTTCACAAGCGGAACCTGTATAATAAGGTACCGGGAAACGGCGCTATGTGGGTCGCCCGATCTGAAGAAGAGGTGATGGATCGTACGGGGGAAGTGTATCCCAATTGCTTTGTTATCGGACTGGCTGTCGCCGCCGTGTACGGCACCCCAAGAATGGGCCCCGCCTTCGGCTCGATGCTATTGTCTGGACGATATGGCGCGGAATTGATTACGAAGAAATTGAAACAGGAGTGAGGGAATGGTCGATGGATGATGGTTCATGGTGGATGACAAAGATCAAATGCTCATCAACCATCAACCATTAACCATTCAGTGATTCATGGATATTCAAGATTTTTTGATCCAAGGCGAAGGGCGCGAGGAAGATAAGCGCCAAGCGTGGGATCTCTTTCAGCAGGCCTATGAGCAACAGATGAAGCGTGAACTGGAAGAGGCCATCACCCTGTACAAAAAGTCGCTGGCCACCCATCCCACGGCCGAGGCCCATACGTTTCTGGGATGGACCTACAGCTGGATGGGGAAAATTGACGAGGCAATTGAGGAATGTCACAAGGCCATCGCGCAGGACCCGGACTTTGGCAACCCCTACAATGATATTGGCGCCTACTTGATCGAGAAGGGTGAATTCGACGAGGCCATTCCCTGGTTCCAGAAGGCGATACAGGCCAGGCGTTACGAGAATCCGGCCTATCCGCACCTGAATCTCGGCCGCGTGTATGAGCGAAAAGGGAACTGGACGGAGGCCATCGACTCGTATAAGAAAGCGCTCGCCCTGGATCCAAACTACGCGCTGGCCCGAAAAGCGCTCGGACGGTTGGTCAGCTCATTGAACTGAAAATCATATGTCCATGCCGAAAACCATTCTTGTCGCCATCACTGATCTGTTCTTCTACACCAAAGTCCGTGACGCATTACGCCAACCAGACTGCCAGCTTGAAAAAGCGCGTACACAACAGGATATCGCCGACAAAGCCCTGTCGGCGAACCCAAGCGTGATTATCTTCGACATGAACGACCTGACCCTGAACGCCTTTCAGGCCTTGGAAAAGCTGAAAGCCGATCCACTGTTAAAGGGCATTCCGACGCTGGCCTTTGCCAATCATGAAGAAGTCGATACGTGGAACCGTGCGAAGGCGCTCGGCGTGACCAAGATCGTCTCCCGCAATGAGTTTTCAGCCAGAACGAGAGCGTTGGTCGAAGAGTTGATGGCCGGTCATGCCGCCAAGTCGTAACGCCGGACAGTCGTCATTTCCTGTGACTTTCGACTGCAAGACTTGCAGAGTATTTTACTGAACTGACTATGAAACAATCTAGTCTTTACGCGCAACATGCCCAACTCGGAGCCACGTTTGAGGAAGTCACCGGTTGGGACATACCGGCCCACTATGGCGATGTCGCGGCCGAATATCGTGCCGTCCGCCAGGCAGTGGGGATCGCCGATCTCTCACATCGTGGCAAACTCAGGGTGACAGGCGAGGATCGTGTCAAGTGGCTGCAAAGCATCATCAGCAACGACATCCTTCCCCTCCAGCCAGGGCAAGGCCGCTATTCCAGCTTGTTGACCCACAAAGGCAAGATGCTCACGTACTTCCGCCTGTACATGCAGACAGAAGCCGTCATGCTGGAAGACGTCGGCGAGATCGGGGACACCACATTCCAAAGCCTACGCAAATTTTTGCTCTACGGGACCACGGCCAAGATGGAAAACTGTGCCGAGAATTGGGGGCTGCTGTTGATCAGCGGACCAAAGGCCGCACATGTGGTGCAATCCGCGTTCGGCGTGGACGTCATGGACTTGAAGCCGGTTGAGTTTGTCACGGCACAGATCGGTGGACATCATGCTCTGGTGTTATGCACCGAAGAAACGGGAGAAGTGGATATCGAGGTCTTGCTTCCGGCGGATAGTCTCCTGACCGCGTGGACCAGTATCATGCAAGCCGGAGAGAAGTTCGGCATCAGGGCGATTGGGAGCCGCGTGCGCGAGGCCTTGCGGATCGAAGCCGGCATCCCGAAAGCCGGGCTGGATTTGAACGAAGAGATCGTCCCGCCCGAAGCCAATCTTGAGGGAAAGGCTTTCAGCCTGAGTAAGGGCTGCTATCCAGGACAAGAAGTTGTGGCACGCATGGATACGTACGGCAACGTGCGCCGCAAGCTGGTTGGGCTGGTCCTTCAAGATTCAGTTGTTCCATCTCATGGAGCCAAACTGTATAGCGGCGACCGTGAAGTGGGCTGGATCAGCAGTGCTGTCCATTCCCCCCAGCTCAACAAGACCATTGCGTTCGGATTTCCTCTGCGGGACTTCAGTAAACCGGGGACGGAACTGACCGTGGAATTCGAAGCAGGCAGACATCCGGCTACCATTCAGACCCTGCCCTTCTACACCAAGCTGTAACATCATCCCCCCTGAAGACCTATGTCCGTTGATGAACAGGACGACCGCACGCAAACCACTCCGTATCAGGCAGCCGGGGAACTTCTGGGAATCACTCGCTTGGTGGACGAATTTTACGTCAACATGGATACCTTGCCGGAAGCCAAAATCATCAGAAACATGCACCCACCCGATTTAACGGAATCCCGCAAGAAGCTCACCTATTTTCTGTGTGGCTGGCTCGGAGGTCCCAAGCTATTTCATCAGCACTATGGGCCGATCAGTATCCCAGGTTTTCACAAACAGTTCCCCATCGGGTACGAAGAACGCGATGCCTGGCTCCTCTGTATGCAACGCGCCCTCGCCGTGCAACCATACAGTAATGAATTGAAAGACTACCTCTTGGCAGCCCTCAGCATCCCAGCCGAACGAGTCAGAGAAGTCAACGCAGGAGAATTCTAGGGCTGCGCGCCTCTGTTCACCCAAGCTAGCCTTTACGTTTAGAGACATCTCTGAATCCTCCCAGATACAGGGCCTCGAGCTTCTTAAGGTCCATCTGAAAAACCGTTATCCTTCAAAATCAACGCGATGAGCGAAAACTCTACCTGCCCTGTCCAATTGTTCATGTGGCATTCTCCTTGCTGTAGCTGAGAAGGGGAAAGAGTCGGATCGTTACTCACAGAACCAGTTCGACTCGGGTAAGTCGAAGAGACACTGGGAAAACTGCAGACCTACTAGAGAGGAATAGGCTGTCAGGAATCTGCGTTGTAAGGTGAGCACTGGTTCTAATGGTTCACAAGATGAATTTCATCTCATACAGCTCCGCACAGCCTGGACTCACCGCTTCGATCGCGTCGGAACTGAACTCGATCGGTTGCGAAGCCTGGATCGACGTGGGCAGGTTTTCTGCTGGAGAAAAGTTGCTGCCAGCGGTCGCTGTGGAGCCCAGGACCTCTCAAGGTTCACTAACGAAATCGTTCGCCGGCCTACGCAGGAAGTTTCGAAAAAGTTCTCCTGCCGGTCTCGATTAGCTGCAACCGCAACTCCATCCGTTTCCCATATAGTTACTCGGACTCGAACATTCACCGTTCATTACCAAAAGACATGTATGCCGCACTCGTTATGGGCCTGCAACCTAATCGGACTCAGAAGTGATGTAAAAGGTCAATAAAACCGCTCCTTTTGGACTTGTCTTGCAGTGACTATGTCATAGATGAGCAGACTTGACGGTGCCTTCATGTCTACGGATAATTCCACTGCGCTGCCTGATGAGACTCAAGGCACAGCAGCGTTAGAGCAGCCTGCTTGTCCGCATTACACTTCTTTGCAGTTGGGTTACTAACCAATGCTGGTATACCATTTCATCAACGCTATCTATGGCCTTGAGGCTCTAAATCGTCGTCTAAAGATCGCGAGAATTGCCGAATTAAATGACCCGTTTGAACTCTTGGCAGTTGATCTCTCTGATCATGAATTCAGAAAAGCAGTTGAAGAAACGAAGGCCGAGCTTTCAAAGACCACCGGACTTCTTTGTTTCTGCAAAACATGGAAACACACAACGCTTTGGGCGCATTATGCAGACAAGCACAAAGGCATCTGCCTCGGATTCGAAGTGCCTGACACTCTACTGAAAAATGTTACCTACGTAGATCATATGGTTCTAAAACCAAGTGTGCCCGATGAAATATTCATGAAACGACTTCTTTTCACTAAGTCTAGACACTGGGAACATGAACAGGAATATCGGGTCTATATAGAGATTGATGAACAGATTGATGGACAGTACTATATAAATTTCTCAGATGAGTTATCGTTAAAGTGCGTTATCGTGGGAAACCAATCGAATATTAGACGGAGCCAGATTTCTCAAGCCCTTGGCAATCTAAATGAGGAAGTTGAGGTATTTAAAGCTAGTCCGGGGTTTAACACTTTCGAGCTCGTAAGAAACACAAATGAAGCAATGTGGGCCTAACTCACGGCACCTCACAAAAATGAGTCCACACTGCATGAAACCCATCACCCAACTATCGAACATCTCTTCGTTTCAAATGAGTCCTCCTAGGCCCTTTCAAGACAATGAATGATCACGATTTGGAAGCCCAATTCCGCTCGAACGTTTCCCACACCTGTTCAACGACTGGATGTTTAAGAAGAAGAACATGTGCTGGGAGGTTGTAGACTGAGGAAAGAAGAACCGCGCCGCACCCACAACTTGAGGGGTGCGGCGCACCAGCGTTCTCACGCTGCATTCGAGTGCAAGATCATCGTTCCGGGTTTCGTGCCGCTGTGACTGCCGAGGCAAACTTCAGCAGACTCGCCCGTTCCTCGTCGTCCAGGGCCAAGAGTAGATGCACTTCCTCACCGTGCATCAAACGCAGGCTTAAGAATGGCTCTTCACGGCGTTTTTCCTTATTGTCCCACATCGCGTCGATCAGCTGCACCTTATCCAATTGGCTGACCGACACGACATCGTACCGGAAATAGGAATCGCCGATGACGATGTCAAACACAACATTCCCTGCCGTCAGCAGTACCAGATTGAACCGGCCTTGATCTTCGTACCCTTCCGGCAAAAATCTATTCACGTGGCAGCACGCAACCTTTCGGTCACCTAATGCCGCGCGAACCTTTTCTCTCAACGCCGGATAATCAATCTGCAAGGCCTTTTCATCTGGCCCGGTCGCCGCTACGGCCGCCGCTTCCGCTTTCAAAAACATATCATCGGCGGACATCAATCCTGACATACGTGTGCTCCCTCTCTATCGTTGATAGTGGATCTGCCTACTGACATCAAGAGCCGTACGGTACCCGGCCATCTGCAATAATTGCAAGGGGCGTGCAGGGCGGAAGGGTCCTACGGTCTCGCCGACACAACGTGAGAAACTCGCTTATGGCCAGCCTCGTCCACGACTGTCACCTCGAACAAGTCCTTCGTGACCCGAACAAGACCGAAATTATGATACCCAACCTCATAGAACAGTTGCGTCGGGTGCAGTTCCTGACGAGTTGGTGCGAACCTTCCTGGAGGAGCGGAGAGCGGTCCGGCGATATACTCGTGAAAATCGATGACCCCATCCTGATTAGGATCATAGGCATTGGCCTGTACCCAATGCACATCGCCCCCGATGAACACGACGTTCTTGATCGTGTCATGGAGAATGACATCCACAATTACTTGTCGCTCATACTCAAACCCCGTCCCGTCCGGCCCTCCCGCCCAGCCATCGTTGCCGGGCACAGTGGCGTCGCCACCCTTGGGAATTGAGAGCGGAACGGAGGTTACGATCACTTTCCATGTGGCAGTCGACGTGCGCAGCCCGTCGAGCAACCAGGCCAATTGCACCGCTCCGAGCATGGTCTTGGCAGGACCATCCGGATCAGCATTGCGACTCCGATATTGCCTGGTATCTAAAATGAAGAGTTCAAGATCGGCACCATAGCGCACACGTCGATAGAGTCGATGCGGATCGTCTGCGGGAGACGCAATGGGCCAGTACTCTCGCAACACCTGCCGGCCGGCCGGCATCTGTTCTTCAAACGGGCCGGAAAAATTATTCTTGACCTCATGGTCGTCCCAAATCACATAGACTGGCACGGTCTTTAGAAATTGCTGGAGCGCCTCGGCACCACGCTGATAGCGATGGCGCACCCGATAGGCCTGCAGTGTGGCGGCCTTAAAATCAGCACCCGGCTCATTCGGTGGCGACGCACACACATGGTCGCCATAAATCGTATCGCCGAGAAATAAGAAGAAGTCGGGATTGTGTCGCTGGATCACATTGAAGATGGGATAACCACTCACTCCCTGGCGGCATCGTCCTTGACCACCGAGGTCCCCGCTCCAGGCAAACGTCACCGCTGCGGAGGTCTTCTCATCCGGCAGGGTGCTGAACTCGCCCCTAGCCACAAGACTTGCAGGGACCTGCCTTGTGGTTTGGTCGGCGGAGCCGACTAGAACCTGATAGCGATAGCGCGTGGCAGGGCTCAGACCTTCGAGTGGGATCGTCAGGGTATAGTCCGTCTCGGAGGTCGTTGTGATGGACACCGTTCTCGACACCGGTGCCACGACCGTCGCGAGTTTCGAGGCCCGCTCCCATCGTGAGACCGTGGCCCACTCAATCTGAACTGAAGCCGGACCATCGGTCCGCAGCCAGAGTAACGCACTTTGCGAGCTGACATCGCCGACCGCAACACCTTGGGGCAAGAAATCTGAGCCCACGAAGGGCGTTCCCTCAGACGAGCTGCTGGATCGAACACGCTCACCAGAAAAGGCAGAACAGCCGGCGAGAGAGGAGACCAGGAGTAGAAGACTAGCCGACAAAAAGAACACGTGCATCGGGCAGTCCTACCCTATGCCGCTCTTGAGGTCAAGCAGCGGAGCGAGACTGCAGGCTTGAAAATCGGCATAGCCGACCGGCATACTGACCACATTCGTAGGAGACCGCGATGTTGGATACCAGTTGCTGCGTCCCCAATTGCCTGGAGAGACCCTACGCTCCGGCCGGGACGCGTTCCGTCTGCAAAGACCATTTCCTCAGTTTTCTCACCTGGCGCCGTCGCCGTGGCACTCAGATGTTCCACACCTACGCCGGCATGACGATGGAGGAACGCAATACCATCGCCGCCGAGTGGGTGAAAACCATTCGAACGGATGACGTGCCCACTGCGGCACCGAAGCTTTAATTACTCTCACTCTGCTACAGCGACAAGCCGTACTGGTAAAACTCATCCCGCTGCCACCCCAACGATTCATAGAGCCTTTGTGCTGAAACATTGGTGATCGCGGTCGCCAATTCTAAGCGAACGGCACCAGTTATACGAGCAGTCTCGGCAGCAGATTTGAGCAATCGAGTTACAACACCTCGCCGCCTGGCCGCTGGTACGACAAACAGATCGCTGAGCACATACATCGACGCGGCGAGAATGGATGAGAAGGTTGGATACGGTTGCACGAAACCGACCGCAGCGCCATCACGATCTTCAGCAATGAGCACGACCGACTGATTGCTAATAAAACGATCGTTCAAGAACTGCCTGGCAACAACCAGATCCGATTGCTGTCCGTAGAACTGGCGATAAGAGTTAAATAGTGAGACAAGCTGATTGAGATCATCGAAAGCCGCTCGACAGATGGAATAGGCCATGCCTGTTGAAGTTCAAGTATCACATCATTGCGTCGATATTACTGCTCAAAGCCATATAGATCTTCTTGAAGAAAGTGGACTTGCTTTGCCAGGCTTGTACTAGGCCTCTTTGCTAAGGACTCCTTCTTTGTGCAATCGACGAAGAAGATCACCTACCAGAGTCTTCAGTTCTTCATGACGTTTTTTCAGCCCCACTGCGTATTTGATTAAGACTTCAAGATGCCCATTTGCCATTGACTGATGATTGGAATTCTGTGACTCCTGAAAAAGCAGGATGGCATATTCATACTTATGAACAAAATCATTGTTCATCCGAAAAGAGTCAATTAACCCTCTAGCCCTTGCATATGTCAGCACAATTGCCTTGCGAAGATAATGATCTTTAATCCGCCCAACAAAAAATGCGTTCGTATTGTAGATCGTAAAGTAGTCCTGTGTAATAGGCCAATATATAAGCAGAGGCTGATCATCCTCTAATGCCTCTATTTGAGCTCCCGCGCTACGAACATACCCGTCCCATAAGGCCTCGACTTCGTCATGAATCGCTTGGAGCAATCCCTTCAACTGATCGGCATCACTTTGCTTCTGTGTAGCCAATTGAAGTCTATGGGCAACATACGTGGCAATCAAGGTTAGAGCACTTCCAATAAGAGCGCCCACCGCTGAAGAGACGAGTGTCCCCCAATCCCAGTAGTTATGTGGCGTCATCTACGCTCCTCACGGTATAGAAACAAGTTGCTGATTCCCTTAACCATACCTCTCATGCGAACGCGCGGTGGTCTCCTTACTGCGCTCATGCAACGTGCACCACCCACTATTTCTCGTTCGATCAAACCTGGGTGCGCGTTGCGCAATCGCTCTTAATTCCCTTCCCTCTCCTAAGGCGGGGCGTTGTGTGATTTTCTCCTGCGCGCATTGAGCGAGCACCACCCGCATCAAGCTCATCCAATAAATTCTTGGGTGCGCGCTCAGCGAGCCAAGAAAATCACACAACGCCCCGCATCTTCCTCACCCCATCACCGGCGACCCATGGTGATGGATCATCAACCACTCATCGCCGATAAGTTCGAACAGGTTCGTGGCGAGGACCTTGGCTTGCTGCGGTTCGTCGGACTGTTGAGTGATGAGATTCTCCACGCAAATGACCCAAGCCATATCCCCGGCCACCTGAACCATCACGTCGGTGAGTTCGAACTTCATCGAGAACGTGTTGTTGAAGATCAGCACCCAGGAATCGCGGACGGCAGGCCACCCAGAACGAATGGTCCAGCCCGGGTGAATACAGGTGATGTATTCTTGATGGGCCCAGAGCTCGTCCATCTTGGCGATGTCGAGACTCTCAAAAGCCTCGTAGAATGTCTGGTTGGCTATCGTAACAGCTTCAATGCGCTGTTTTAACACGCGGCGCCCCTCACTCAGCGGAGCCACATCATACTGCAAGGGAGCCGGCCACGGCGAGAACATTTGTCAGGGGCGCTCATGAGACAACGATTACAGGGACAAACCTAGTGCGACGAGACTCGCATCCTACTGTCTCGCCAAATCGGGAGCAGTAGATCGTCAATGCGCTGGCAGATTTCGAGAGCAGACCAATCACGGCCTGCTTGGTCTTAGGAAACCACCAGTTTCTGAAAACATCTACCGCTTACCAGCAGAAACGCCATGGCTATGCTCAAGCAGCCTCGGAAGACTCCTAAACAAGTCATGCAGTGTAGCCAGAACTCCACTGGTAATTTTTTGAAGCTCCAGTTCCGTATACTGCAGAGGAACCAAGCGCCTACGCTGCCAGCCTCGGAGAGAAAAGGTTCCACCCAACTGCCTATAGGGAGGCTCGCACACCACCATGAATTCCCTCCCTTGGTCGTCT
The DNA here is from genome assembly GCA_052387595.1 of Nitrospiraceae bacterium. GTDB lineage: Bacteria > Nitrospirota > Nitrospiria > Nitrospirales > Nitrospiraceae > Nitrospira_D. Next base: position 10,664 of record JBQTJA010000089.1, read on the forward strand.
TCAATAATGAACCCCTTCACGTTCATACAGCCTCACCTCCTTCTCAGAGGTAATATTCCCGGCACATATTTTCTATCCCTTGCAGCATATTGGAAGAAATGGCATGGGACCATCGGGAATCCCCTGAATCCAGGGACAGACATCCCTGAGGAAATTCTATGACCTTATCAAAACATTGAGAGAAGCGGCCACGACCATGGAGATAACTGCTTCTACACTCTTGGCTGCTTTTTACGGGAGGAGACGGAATCCCCAGGAAGGCCTGGGGACCCCGCTGATAAATGGGAGTGAGCAAGCTCCCTCCTCAATGCCGGCATGAATATGTGTCAACAGTTATCGTTTGTTATCTCTCTAAAGCTTCGCCCGTACAGCCCCGCTCCGGTGGCCCACCAAGTCACCAATCACCCTGCTAAAAATCCACCGTATCTAAAGAAACTACATCGAGACCATCCCATCCGAGTTAGTACTGCAACTGCAAGGCGACGTGGAACGAATCGACCTTGTTGCCGGTCGCATTCGGCCCAAAGTTGTTGACGAACCCCTTGGTTTCGATATCGCCGTACCGCCCATACACCGAAATACGCGCATTGTGCCCGGAG